>NZ_JAANOG010000009.1 GCF_019923745.1 Aquirufa aurantiipilula | reverse complement strand
CATTGGTAGTCGAAGTAGCTGTAGCAAAACTACCATTAGCATCAGACTTAGTCCAAGTAACGGTTTGTCCAGAAGTACTTACTGGGTTGTTGTTAGCATCCGCCAATTGAGCGGTGATGGTTACTGTTCCACCTGCTGTTGGAGAGGAAGAAGAAGAAGTAACGATGTATTTTGTCGCCGCACCTGCAACATAGGAAATGGTAGATTGCGTTTGAGATCCAGTACCATTTCTCACTTCTGCTCCACCTAAGGTGGCTACAAAGACACCAGAACCTGTGGCGGTTGGTGATGTAACTGTAGCGGTGTAAGTACCATTCCCAACATCGGTAACTGAACTTATTGTTCCAGTACCAGATAATTTAGTGATGGTAACTGTAGATCCACCTGAACCAATATTGTTGCTACTACCATCTTTGGCTGTAACGGTTAAAACTTGTGTAGAAGAACCATTCGCTGTGATACTAGCCGAAGTAGGTGTTAATGTAGATGCGGCAGCGTTTGGAGTACTCAATGTCGTGGTTATCGTAGGTGATGTACCTGTGATAGCAGAGGTCGTGGCCGTTATTGTAGTTGATGTAGATGCTACAGTATGTGTGGTAAATACTACCGTTGCGATACCGCTTCCATTGGTGGTAGAAGTGGCAGAGGCAAAACTTCCGTTGGCATTTGATTTGGTCCAAGTAACGGTTTGTCCAGAAGTACTTACTGGGTTATTGTTTGCATCGGCTAACTGTGCTGAAATAGTGACAGTACTACCTGAAACGGGAGAATATGCCGAGGAGGTTACAATGTATTTTGATGCCGCTCCCGCATTTACCACCGTACTTGCACCTGTATTGGCAGTTAATGTAGCTGCTTGATCAGTGGCCGTCACAGTTTGATTTCCGACAGTTTTAAATGTTAAAGCAAACTGCTTAGTACCTGCAACCAATGCTGAGTTTCCTGGAAGGGTGGCAGTAGCATCGGATGAAGTAATACCAATTGTAGCAGTGGAAGTATTGACGAAATTCCAATAGGCATCTACTGAATTTACCGTGAAGTTGAACGAGCTACCAGCAGTTTGGGCTGTAGGTGTACCTGTTTTA
The DNA here is from genome assembly GCF_019923745.1 of Aquirufa aurantiipilula. Classification (GTDB taxonomy): domain Bacteria; phylum Bacteroidota; class Bacteroidia; order Cytophagales; family Spirosomataceae; genus Aquirufa; species Aquirufa aurantiipilula. The sequence goes on along the minus strand of NZ_JAANOG010000009.1, from coordinate 122,389 downwards.
CCTGTTGCAGTTCCTGGAGCGGCTGTTTCACCGGGCATTAATACCTGTAATTTAGTTGCCGTTCCTGCTGTAACCAATGTACTTGTTCCTGTATTTGCAGTTAATGTGGCAGCTTGGTCAGTTGCAGTAACCGTTTGGTTTCCAGCTGTACGGAAAGAAACAGTGAATGTCCCTGTTCCTGCTGTTAATGCAGCATTGGATGGATGCGTATCATTAGCATCGCTGGTGGTGATGGCAACAGTTGGAGTTGATGATGTTACCTTATTCCACCATGCATCCACTGCATTGACTGTTACCGTTGTATTGGATCCTGCCACTTGATCCGTTGGAGTACCTGTTTTACCTGTTGCAGTTCCTGGATCGGCGGTTTCACCGGGCATTAAGACTTGTAGTTTGGCTACCGGACCAACTACATATCCAACACTTGCATTATTGGATAAAATGGTTTCAAATCCGGATGCAATGACGGTAGCACGGTAATAAATGGTTTGTGGGGCCACCGTGCTTGTCACAGTAAAAGTGGCAATACCTGAAGCATCTGTTGTTGCACTTGCTGGGCTGATGGTTGATTTAGTTGTTGGAACAAGCAAACCTGAATCAGAAAATTGACTGATGGTTACTGTAGCACCTACTATGGCTGCATTACTAGAATTTTTGGCTGTAATGGTTAATGTGGATGTTGTGGTATTATTGGCAACTACTCCAGTAGATGGACTTGCCGTGATGGTTGAATTACCTGTTGTTGGAGTATTTGTAACGGCAAAGTTGTCCAATGTTGTACCAACAGGCCCACTATTACCACTAATTTGTGATGTTGAAGTATAAGCATTGGTCGTTGCGTTAACTAATAAAACTACTACATAACCTGCACCAGAAGTGGTGCTACCTGAACTATATTGATCGAAAAATACGGAGTTAGGGCTACCACTTTGATCTCTCCAGGACATGACACCGCCTACTGGTGCGGTTGTTGTTCCTCCCGTTGTTAAATATGTAAAGTTTACAACGGTATTAGACCCTCCACCAGTAGTACCTGAAAAGTTACAGTTTGAACCACCACCTGTACACACAGTTTCGAATCGAAAGTTACTACCTGATATTTTTGCTCCATTAATGGTTACTTTATTTGATGAAATAGTTGCTGGCCAAATGGTTTGTGTTACCAAGGCAGCCTCTTCAATCTGTAAGGTCTTTCCATAAACAAGTATATGGTTGCTATCGTTTCGTAATTTGGCTCCATTGATTTCCTCAGGGGCTAATGTATACCCCATTTCTTGGGCTGCAAATAAGGCTCCCTCATCACCCGGAGAATCAATTTCCCCATTTAAATAAAAGTCAATAGCATGTCCATACTCTTGCAATAATAGGCCCACCATCTGACGATCATTTGCTTCTGGATAATAGAAAGGGGCTTGACCCGATACATATTCCTCATTGAAATAAATGATAGGTTTGCCTGTTGGGCCGTGGTTGGCATAGGCAGCCATGGCTCCGTTGATAACCGACCAATTTAGTAACTGTACTGGGACATTAAATCCTTTATTAAAAACAAGGTTACGTAATTCCTCTACTTTTTGTGTGAATACTAAATCTGATTTTGTACGGTTTCCAGGGAAATATGAAAATAATAAATCTTGGTAATTCGATTTTTGAAAGAGTTGAAGTAAAAACTTGTTTACCTCTTTGTTCGCCTGAATGATTCGTAATTCTTCTGGGCTTTTTGGCTTTCCAGGAGTTTGATCAAAGAAGATAACTTCCCAACCTGCATTCGTGTGAAGGGGAGCATGGAAGTTCATCGACAACTCTGGAGAAGGAATTACTTTTGGATAATCTAATGCAGTATTTGTTTCCAAGCCTCTGGCTTCTATAGAGGAAGACAATAGTGCAGCAATGATTACCAAGATTGATAGCAATGATGGGAACTGTTTCAATGTGTTGAAATAAGTAGTGTGAAATACTTTCATATAATTTTTAAGAACACGAATTTTCTAATCCAATTTTTTAAAATTGATAATCAGCCCAGTGGATTAGCCCAGGGAAGAATTAACAGAAGTCGGAAACGTTTTTGAATGGGTATGAATTCCCTTACCAGATATGGTCGGTACATCACAAAGACTTTGCAGCCAAGGAGTAGATTTTTTCATATATAATTTAGGAACAGGATACCACCTCTCAAAGATTTTTCAAATTGCCTTTGAGATTATAATTCAAACAAAAGTAATAATTTCATTTTTGTTGTAGAAATAATCTGAATCGACATTTGTACTCAATTTAAAATTTTGAACAAATGAAATGCTTGAGAAGCTCCGTAGGCAGATTTTAAAAAATGACGAAAAATTGTGAATTTTGAGAATCTTAGAAAAGTTCAATTTTTGGACAAATCTCAAAAATTGGTCAAATTTAAATATGGAAACAGAATTTGAGTTAGAGGTCCTTGAAATGAAGTCTGACTCAACACAATTTTAGCCGAATTTGGCCCATAAAGAGCTTATTTTCCTATGAAATCCAAGCTATTTTTGGGTAAATCAATCAAATTTTGTGAATAAAATGGATCAATTTGGTCTGATTTATAGGTAAAATTGGCAACTAGTTAAGGTGGAAAGATGCAAATATATGTGCCCTTATTCTGGTTTTTTGATAGGGATATTTAGGGTATCTAATGGCCACTTTCCCTTCCAACCTTGGTCAATAATTAGCTTGGGCATTTTCTTTTGAAGCATTTTGATCCCTTGGTCACTTACTTTACTCTGCCAGAGATAAACTTTTCTCAAAGTAGGTAGTTTAGCAAGCTCCAATACTGCTTGATCATCAATGGCATTAGCTACCAAGTTCAAGGTTTCTAAGTGCTTCAAAGAGCTGAGGTAGGAAAGTCCTTGACGACTAATTTTGGTGTGATCTATTTGTAGATGAACCAACCTGGGGTAACTACTGATCTGTTGCAATAAGGCATCACTAATATTTGTCCCTCCTAATTTTAAAGAAACCAATTGTTCCTTAATGCCATCCAAATCTTGTAGTTCTTTGTCCCCAATCTGTTTGGCATTAATGGCATTGACTTCCAGGAATGATTTCTCCTTACTTAAAGCAATGACTAATAAGTGGTGTTTTCTGAGTTTTTCAATATCTGCATCAGTGGCAGCAGGAATGTTTTCTTTTAAAACAGGAGAGATGTAGGCTTCTTGCTGATTTCCTACTTGGGTATATTTTGCTAAAATAGATTTGATTCGGGCATCATAAGGAATGTTAATAATCTTTTTGTTGAAATGCGCTCCTTCTTTGACCCACCATTGCAGTAGTACAATCTCATCTTCTGTTAAATACACTTTGCCTTTTGGAGGCATGTGGTCTTCATGAGAAGGATCTAAAAGTACGCGTTTAATCAAATCACTTTCTGCTGGATTTCCTGCTTGGATAATTTCTCCATTTGCACCACCTTTCATGAGATACTCTGGGCTGTCCATGCGTAATTTGCCTTTTTGTTTTTCAGCATTATGGCAAGACCAACATTTTTGTTTTAAAGTAGGTTGAATTAAATCTTGAAAGATAAGTGCCTCTTGTAAATTTTTAATGCGTATAGGTTGTATGCCTTTTTCTTCAGTCGCTTGTTCCCTTGGCGCAATACCTAGCCATCCTCTCCAAGGTTGTGGCAGGTAATTAGTTAAATAATCGGAACCATGGGTTAAGTTGCCCCCCAAATGCCCCGTCCACATCACTAAGATAAAAGCCAATAGTAATCCCGGTTTGAAAAACCGTGACATGAAAGCATCCTGGGACCAATGTTGTGTCATATAAGCCAGCGCCAGGGAGCAAAGGGCTAGGCAAATTCCTAGCCATTGGTGAATTTTTAAAGTATCCCCTTCATATTCCCCAGCTAAGGACAAACACCAGCCCATAGCGCAAGAGATGAGTGCCATGATTCCAGTTGTCCATAAAATAGGGGCTATGGAAGTTTGCCTTTGAACTTCTTCTTTCTTGGAAAACACATATAAAATCATTCCCATGAGGAGCATACCGATAGGTAGATGCACCAACATGGGATGAAAATGGCCAAAAAATAGTATCCAATCAGGAATTACCTCCGTGTCCAAAAGAATCATATTAACCGATACGTTCCAATTTAATAGGGTAGGTTTTTTGAGAAGCCCACTGTGCTACATATATATTATCATCAGAATCGGCATATACATCATGTGGATGAATGAAGACTTTGTTTTCATCATCTTTATGCTGTTTTTGTAATATGCCATTTTTGTAAATTGGTTCAGATCCTCCAGGTGTAGAAACGACTTTCATGTCTTTATCTAAGATTTGAATATACCCAGAGCCCGGCCAATTTCCATCTCCACTGCGGAAAGTGGCAGCCACGATATGATCCCCATGTAAGTTTGGCCGACAAACGAATGAACCTGGTAGGTGATAGCGCGTGATGAATTTACCATCCAATGTGAAGCGTTTAAAGCTATTGTTGACACGATCTGTTACTAGAAGAGTCCAATTTTTAGGATCACGTGTGTCAACGATAATACCGTGACAGCAATTGAATAGGTTATCATCGTAATCATTTGTCTTACCGCCAAAATGACGGATATACTTTCCTTTGGCATCGTATTGAATGATATAGTTTGCCCCATATCCATCGGCCACATAAATATCCCCATTCTTAGGATTCACGGCTGTTTCAGTAGGAACAAATTGATGTGGATGATCATATACACCTGTTTCTTTAGGGTATTCGATTTTGAAAATTTCCTTTCCTTTTAAATCTGTCTTGATAACCTGATGGCGCGTATTATCACAGATTAATAAAAACTGTTCGCCACCTTCGTTTAAAATGGTCAATCCATGAGCACCTGGGTAGGTATGTCCCCATGAGTCTAATAACTTACCTGATTTATCATAAATCAAGACATTGTTTTTGGTCTCGTTAGTTAATAAAAACAAACGACCTTTAGCATCTTCCACCATTTCATGGCAGTCGTTAACTGGGTTTTTACCAGCATCCAAGATACCCCAGTTAGGAATAACTTTGAACTTATAATTGTTGTGACCTATAACGATTTCGCCAGGTTTTGGGGCAATTTTTTTCATAGTGTGTGAGGTTGATAAGAGGCTTCCGCCAACTAAAACGGAGCTAGTTTTTAAAAAATCTCTGCGTTGAATAGACTTGTTCATAGGTATTTTAAGAGGTTATGTAGTATTACGGTTTATTGATACTTTCATCTAGGTTAAATAAGACATTGCTGACAAGGGTCCGGGCTATTAGAATAGGGGCCTCTTGTGGCATTGTATTATCCGGACAAAGATGTAAAAATTCTCGGCACTTCTGATTGTCCTTCTCGTAGATAGGAAGTACTTGTTGGTAAAAACTCATCAAGTGTTTCTTTTTTGCCGAACTAATTTCTTTACCAAATAGCTGATAAAATGCCTTTTCTATAAATTTCTCTTCGTTTTCCTTCGGAAATTTACGCGCAAAGAATAAGGCACATTCCATAAATACAGGATCATTTAAGGCATTGAGTGCTTGCATGGGTGTGTTTGTTCTAATTCTTCTCGATAAACAAATATCACGAGTTCCTGCATCAAATGTAACCTGAGTTGGGTAAGGGCTGCTCCTTCGCCAATAGGTATATAATGAGCGTCGCCACTGGTCTTCTCCATCGCTTTTCGTCCATTTCATTCCGCTGTAAGGTGCATTCCATATTCCTTCCGGTTGCTCTGGCATTACGCTAGGTCCTCCTATTTTTGGAGATAATAATCCTGACCAAAGTAATGCCTGATCGCGAAGCTGTTCTGGGCTTAATCGGATTCTTGGACCATGACTTAAATACCGATTGTTTGGATCCTTTTCTTTGGATTCATTAGTGAACTCGGAACTTTGCTGGTAGGTTGCCGACATCACGATATATTTCAAAAACTCTTTTGGCTTATATTGAAAGGTAAATTGGAATTGGTAAGCTAAAAAGTCCAATAATTCTTGATGACTTGGCGAAAGTCCTTGACTTCCAAGGTCTTCTAAAGTTTCAACCAAACCCGTTCCAAAAAGTTGTTCCCAGAAACGATTGACTGCCACGCGCGCAGTGAGTGGATTTTGTGGACTGCTCATCCATTGAGCTAATTCCAATCTATTCCGAACAGGCTTATTGTATTGCTTGCCAAACAAGTTAGGAATAGCCCGTTCTACAGACTTACCCGGGGCGAGCCAACTCCCTCTTTCAAAAATGGGGGTGTTCCTTTTGTATTCTGCTGGATTTTCTAATAAAACCGGAGTCGTTCCTTCTGGTTGAGTGCTAATTAATTGTTTGGCCAAAGCTAGGAAGGAGGTATTTTTTAATGCCTCTGGAGGTTTGGGTAATAACATCCAATATCCTATCACGGCAGTATTTTGGTCGGGCTTACATGTTTTATTACTAAATGACCAATAGAGATCTTGTTTTCCCTTCATGGCCGGAATACTATAAAAGGCATATGTCCATCCATGTGCCCAATTCCCTTTTTTAAGGCCTTCTTTTTCGGATAAAGTAGTATCTAGTTTTATTTGAGTGACAATCTTACCTTGCAAAGAGCCTTGTCGAATGACCAATTGTGTAGGGGCATCATTGGTATTTTTATAAGCAATGAGTATCTCCGTTTTTTCATTCATGGGAACAGCCTTAAATCGAACAGATCCACCTGGTCGAACGGCCAAATACTTATTATCTTGTAATGCTCCATTGATAAACTCATCGGCCCAGTGTGGATGTATTTTGGGTTCCACAAATTGGATGGTCTGTTTCCAAGTTTGATGTTCTTTGGGATAGCTGCTTTTTATAAAATGAAGTAAAGAATCTACGCGCTTTTGATCAGATGATTTAAAATGCCGGTAATAGGGAGATTCATCCGGTACATCCTCATCTCGGGTATTGTTGAAGTAAGCCATATAGCGGTAATATTCTTCATGGCGAATGGGATCATAGGGATGAGAATGACATTGAACGCATGAAAAACTGGTTCCTTGTAATGTTTCCCAGGTGGTATTGACCCGATCTAAAATAGCAGCAACTCTAAATTCCTCATCTTCTGTTCCCCCTTCATCGTTATTGGCTGTATTCCGATGAAAAGCCGTAGCGATGTATTGGCTTTCTTTTGGATTGGGTAATAAATCACCGGCTAATTGCTCCGTAATAAATTGATCATAAGCCTTATTCTGGTTAAAGGATTCAATCACATAATCACGGTATCGCCAAATACTTCGTTTGTCATCTTTCTCATATCCTTTAGTATCGGCATATCTAGCCAAATCCATCCACATACTGGCCCATTTTTCTCCAAATCGAGGGGATTTCAATAATTCATCTACTTTTCTTTCATAAGCGTCTTTTGAATTATCTGCTTCAAATGCTTGATATTCATCTTCTGTTGGACTTAGCCCCGTCAAATCTAAACTCAAACGTCTTAATAAGTCGGCTTTTTCTGCTTGAGATTGATGACTTAATCCCATCTCGGCTTGTTTTGCCCCAACAAAATGATCGATTTCATTTTCTTCCCAGCCAGCTTCTATTCCTACCCATGAAAGTGCTTGTTTCCACCAAGAGCTGTAAGGTACCGCTGGCTTTTTTAGGGGTTGGTAGGCCCAGTGTTCTCCCCATTCAGCGCCCTCTTTGACCCACTGACTCAAAATTTCAATTTCTTGTTGGGATAATGGAGGCCTTTTATAGGGCATTTTTTCTTCTGGATCCTCCAAGCTCAATCGTTGAATAAAGCTTGATTTTTCAGGATGACCTGGAACAATGGCCGCGGCATTGAATTTGGTTTTTCCTAAAGCTTCTTCTCGAAATAAGAGACTGAATCCTCCTTGTTTCTTGACACCACCATGGCAACTGATGCAGTTTTTATTTAGGATGGGTTTGACTTGTGTGTTGTAGTCGATACGCGACTCTTTTTCCCAAAACTGCTTTCCTACAAAAAAGCCAGCCAAACCCAAAATGGAAATGATGATCAGGTTTTTCATGCCAAAATAGGATCAATTACTTTGCCAAAAACGTCGGTTAGTCGGAAATTTCTTCCTTGGAATGGATAGGTAAATTCTTCATGATTGAATCCCAAACATTGAAGAATGGTAGCCTGTAAATCATATACGGAGGTTTTACCTGAAATAGTTGAATAACCTAGGTCGTCTGTTTCACCATAAGATACGCCAGGTTTAATACCACCACCAGCTAACCACATGGTAAAGGCTTCCGTATGATGGTCTCGACCAAAGTAAGCCAACTTTTTACCTTCTCTATTTTCTTGCATGGGTGTACGACCAAACTCTCCTCCCCAAACTACTAATGTTTCATCCAATAAACCTCGTTGTTCCAAATCCAGTAAAAGAGCAGTCGCAGCCTTATCAACTTGCCTACATTTTTGATGTAAACCATAATCTACTGAACCGTCCAATCCCGTACCGTGCGTATCCCAGCCCCAGTCGAAAAGCTGCACAAAGCGCACACCCTGTTCTACTAGTTTTCTAGCCAAAAGGCAATTGTTTGCAAAGGATTCTTTTCCAGGCTCTGTCCCATACATTTCATGGATATAGGCAGGCTCTTTGTTGATGTCCATCACCTCAGGTACCGAGCTTTGCATTTTATAAGCCATTTCATATTGGGCTATTCTTGCTACAGTTTCTGGGTCACCAAATTCCTGGTAAGTTTCTTGATTGATTTGGTTAATGGTTTCAATACTGGCTTTACGAATGTCGGAATTGATACCCGCAGGATTTTGTATAAATAGGATGGGTTCGCCTTCTGATCGGCATTGCACACCTTGGTAAATGGAAGGTAAAAATCCACTTCCCCAAGCCGATTTACCTGCATCGGGATTTTTGCCTCCAGAGGCTAAAACCACGAAGCCTGGTAAATTTTGATTTTCAGAACCTAAACCATAGCTTACCCATGAACCCATGCTGGGCCTACCGAGGCGAGCAGATCCTGTATGCATCAGAAGCTGTGCCGGAGCATGGTTAAACTGATCGGTATGCATTCCTTTCAAAAAACTCACTCGATCAGCTTGGCTGGCTAAATGGGGAAGGTAATCCGAAATCCAATGCCCTGCTTGTCCTCTTTGTTCAAAATGGGCTTTGGGTCCTAATAAATTGGGTACACCTCGTATGAAAGCGAATTTTTTACCTGCTAATAATTCTGGTGGACATTCTTTTCCATCGAATTTGGCTAAGCTTGGTTTGTAGTCAAATAATTCCAGTTGGGAAGGAGCTCCCGCCATGTGTAAAAAAATCACCGATTTGGCTTTGCCTAGTTTAGGGGAGCTTTTGGCTGATAATGGGGAGGCAAATGAGGCACCTGAATCTGAACTACAATTCGTCAAAAAGCTACCTAGGGCCAAGGACCCTAGTCCTGTACCTAGGCTACTTAAAAAGTGTCTTCTGGTAGCTAACTGGGCTTCATGCTGGATGGCTTCTTGTATGATTTTGTTCATGACTTTAGTCCATTATAGCTCTTCCTTTTGTTTCTGGCAAATAAATAATCCCAATGATAACGGTTAAAGCGGCCAAGGTAATGGGATAAAAAATACCCGAAAAATTCGAGTGCGTCACTGCGCCTAGCCAAGTGGCCACAAAGGGAGCGCAACCTCCAAATACTCCGTTGGCAAAATGGTAAGGGATGGATAATGAAGTATAGCGAATTTTAGTTGGGAATAGTTCTACTAAAAATGCGGCTATTGGTCCATATGCCATGGCCGCAAAAGTGACTAAAAGAATACAGATAAAGGCTAATTTGACCGTACCGGTTGTGGTTAAATGATAAGCACCATCGATTAAAGTGCCCTCTTGTCCAACGATGTCCGACATCCAAGCGAATAAGGGATAGTATAAAATGGCAGCTAGTGCCATACCACCCAACATGATTTTTTTCCTTCCAATACGATCGGATAGACTACCGAATACAACAAACAGCGGAGTCCCTACTACCAAAGATGCAGCAATAATCAAGTTGGTGGTAGTAAAGTCCACCATCAAGATTTTATTGATGAATATTTGTGCGTAGAATTGGCCTGTATGCCAAACGACACCTTGCCCAACAATGGCCCCAAACATGGCAATGAGCATCAAGCGACGGTTGGATTTGCTTGCAAATGCTTCACGTAAAGGATTTTCAGAAAGTCGACCTTCCTTTTTTAATCGGGCAAAAAGTGGAGATTCATGCATATTTCTACGAATGAAATAAGACACAATGACAAGAATGCCAGAAAGAGCAAAAGGTACTCGCCAGCCCCAGGATTTGAATTCTGCATCTCCCATGATTTTCTGACAGATCAAAATAACGATGATGGATACAAAAAATCCTAAAGTAGCTGTAGTTTGGATGTAAGCAGTGTATTTTCCACGATGTGCATCTGGGGCATATTCGGCCACATAGGTAGCGGCACCTCCATATTCTCCACCTAGAGCAAGACCTTGAATAATACGAAGTAAAAGTAGGATGGCTGGGGCAACTAGGCCAATGTCAGAATAACTTGGAATGAATGCGATGGCAAAGGTAGATCCCCCCATTAAAATGAGAGTTAATAAAAAGGTATATTTTCGACCAATTCTGTCGCCTAAGCGTCCAAAGATAATTCCACCAAATGGCCGAGCTACAAAACCCGCACCAAAGGCAGCTAGTGTAGATATAAAAGCGGCTGTAGGGTCATCTTTAGGAAAGAAAGAAAGGGAAATGATGGCTGAAAGGCTACCAAAAATATAGAAATCATACCATTCTATGACGGTTCCAACGGAGGAGGCGATGATTACTTGCCAAAGTTTCTTTACAGGAATCTTATTATTATCGAATTCGGGATTCGAAGCAGTCATATAACAAAAGGTTTAGAAAATATGAAATTAACCATATTGCCTTGAAAATCCTAATCTGAAATGTGTTGAGCTCCTAAGGCTGGCAAGGTTTCAAACCTTGACAGCCTTTAGGCTTGAAAACGATTTTTCACACAAAAAAATTATATATTTGAGTTAATTACCAATATACTGATATATTGAATAACTCTGTTTCTATAAAGGATATAGCGAAAAAGTTTAAATGTGCGCCGTCCACAATTTCGCGCGCATTAAACGACCATCCTGCTATCAATATTGAAACCCGTAAAACCATACAGGAATATGCCTTGAAGGTTGGTTATCAAAAAAATACGCTTTCACTCAGTTTGTTGAATAATTGTTCCATGACTCTTGGACTTATTCTGCCCTCGATTACCCACTACCATGAGTCGTCGATATTGGAAGGAATGGAAGAGATTCTATTGACATCGGGCTATTTGCTGAATATTTGTGTGAGTAATGAATCCCATACTATTGAGAAAGAATACATAGATCGTTTGCTTGCCAACCGAGTGGATGGACTATTTATTTCCATGGCTCAGGAAAGCTATGACCAACAATTGGGGGAACATATAGATCGTGTTATACAGCGTTCATTACCAGTTATTTTCATTGATCGCCCTAATCACGGGGTGGCATCTGATCGAGTAGTAACAGATGATTATCGAGGAGCATACTTAGCGACACAACATTTAATCGATATGGGATGTCAACGAATTGCTCATTTGCATGGACCCTCTGGTATTAGTGTTTCACAGCAGCGTTTCTTAGGTTTTCAAGATTGTCTGGTTGCCAATGGTCGACAAGTTGAGGATGACTTAATTCAATATGTGCATTTCTCTGCTGAGAGTGCCATTCAAGCTACCAGAAACTTGATGCAATCCAAACATAAACCTGATGCTATTTTTGGGGTAAATGACGAAGTATGCATAGCTGCCATGTTTGTATTGAGGGAAATGGGAATTTCGGTTCCGCAAGATGTGGCCATTGTAGGGTTTGATGATATTCCTTTAGCCTCTTTTGGACATCCTCCTTTGAGTTCGGTTTCAAGGCAGAGTAGAAGAATTGGGGAAGAAGCTGCTAAATTGTTTTTGTCCAAAAAAGATCAAAAATTGGATCCTACTACTATTTCATTGGACCCTAAGTTAATCATACGGGAATCATCCCTGCGTTCCTAGAGGTAAATTAACAATACCTTAACATCAAATTTCTGGACTATTGTACGAAGCGACCTACTTTTAGGGGATTGTAATAGCCAAATGGCCTCAATTGCAAACGTTTGCGTAAAATATTGTGAAGATATTACAATTAATAATCGGTAAATTTCAAAAATTTTTAAACCCAAAAATTACCATTTCAAAAAATCAATTCATGAAAAAACAATTACACGATCCATTATGGTGTGCGTTGTTACGAAATGCAAGTACTCGTATAGTACTATTTTTCGTGGCTAGCATATTCATGCTTGGGGCATTCGATGTGAACGCACAAGCGGGTAAACAAATTAAAGGTCGATTGATTGATGCCACTACTAAAGAGGCACTCATCGGCGGAAACGTAATTCTTAAGGGTACAACCAAGGGCGTTAGTACAGATGTAAATGGTGCATTTACCATTTCTGTTCCTAATGACAATTCGGTATTGGTACTTCGTTATCTAGGTTACGCTACTCAAGAAGTTACTGTTGGTTCTAGATCATCATTAGAAATTGCCATGGTGGCTAATTCAGCTGACTTAGCACAAGTAGTTGTGGTAGGTTATGGTACTCAAAACAAACGCGACGTTACTGGATCTGTTAAATCAGTTCAAAGTGCAGCTTTCAACAAAGGTATTATCAACTCACCAGAGCAATTATTACAAGGTAAGGTAGCGGGTGTAAATGTTACATCAGCCACTGGAGAACCAGGAGGTAATCAAGGTATCACCATCCGTGGACCGGGAGGTATTCGTACGGGTAGTACTCCTTTGTTTGTGATTGATGGTTTAGCTTTAGATAATTCAAGTACAGGTGGCGGTAATCCATTAAACTTCTTGAATCCTCAAGATATTGAAACTATCGACGTATTAAAAGATGCTTCTGCTACAGCTATTTATGGTGCACGTGGAGCTAATGGTGTGGTTTTAATCACAACTAAAAAAGGTAAAGCAGGTGTTTCAACCTTAAATTTCAGTTCTAGTTTAGCTGTTTCAAGTATTGCTCGTGCATTACCAGTTTTGTCTGCATCTGAATTCCGTAAGCAAGTAGTAGCAAATGGAGGTAATTTGGAAGACTTTGGTGGAAATACAGATTGGCAAAAAGAAATTACTCGTCAAGCTTTGACTCAAAACTATAACTTGAGTTTAGGTGGAGGTGCTAATAAACTTTCTTACTATGCCTCTTTTGGAGCACAAGCTCAACAAGGTATTTTGAAAAATAATCAATTAGATCGTTATACTGGCCGTATCAATGTGACTCAGAAATTCTGGGATGATCGTTTGGTCGTGGATGCTAATTTGAACGTTACAAACACCAACAATGAGCGTCCATCAGTAGAAGGATTATTAGGAACTGCGATTTCAAATAACCCAACTCTTCCTGCTTATGCAGCAGATGGTTCATTGGCTCGTTATGCAACGGCTTCTAACCCATTGTTGGGATTAACTTTGTTCAAAGATATCACCACCATCAACCGTACTATCGCTAGCATTTCTCCTTCATTGAAGATTGTGAAAGGTTTGGTATATCGTTTGAATTTTGGTTTGGATAACTCTACATCAACTCGTGACGTAGAATCATTGGGTAGTAACATTCCAAAACAAGATGGTCGTTTAGATTCTTATTTGGCAAGTAATACTAACCGTTTGATTGAAAACTATTTGACTTATACTTACGACCAAGGAGATCATAATTTCTCTGCTTTGGTAGGTCATTCATATCAAAAAATAAAGGTTCAATACCGTAACTGGAGTATTAATAAATTCCCAGCGGATTTGCCTATTGACCCAATCTACAATCCTGGCGTAGGTCAAGAATTAACCATGGCAACAAACAAGCCAGGTGGTTCAGCCTTCATTAATGAGCTACAATCCTATTTTGGACGTTTTAACTACCAATATAAAGATAAGTATTTAGCTACGGCAACCGTTCGTGCTGATGGTTCATCTAAATTTGGTGCTAATAATAAATACGGTATTTTCCCTTCCTTCTCTTTAGGATGGAGAATTTCTGAAGAAGCATTCTTGAAAAATACTAATATCAGCAACTTGAAATTACGTGCAGGTTGGGGACAAACAGGTAACCAAGAGATTCCTTCGAAGATTACTCAGCCATTGTTTACTTCAACAATTTCTGGTACTACTTCTTATCCTTTGGATGCTACTTCTACTTTCCCTTCAGGAATTACTTATTCTCGTTTAGCTAACCCAGATATACAGTGGGAGGTTTCAACGCAAAGTAACATAGGTTTAGATTTTGCTTTCGGTAATGGATCATTCTCTGGATCGATTGATTATTTCAATAAGATTTCCAACAACATGTTATTAGAGGTTATTCCATCTGACCCAGTTCAACCAGCTTCTTCTGTTTGGGCTAATGTGAAAGATATGAAAATCAATAACAGTGGTTTAGAATTGGATTTGGAATACAAAGGAACTACAGAAACTGGCTGGAAATATAGCTTAGGAGGTAACTTAACTTTGATTAAAAATGAAGTAGTTGGTTCTCCTTACACAGTTATCCCATCAGGTTCTGCATCTGGTTCTGGTTTAACTTCAGCTACAATCAACGGTTATATCAATGGTCAGCCTATCGGAACCTTCTTCTTGAAAGAATTTACTGGATTTGATGATAAAGGTATGAGTGTTTACCGTGACGTAGATGGTGACGGTATCGTTACTGATAAAGACCGTATCGCTGCTGGAACGGCATTGCCAACTACACAGTACAACTTCTTTGGTAATTTAGCTTACAAAGGATTTGACTTATCATTGCAATTCAATGGAGTGGCAGGTAACAAAATCTATGACAATACAGCTAACTCTTCTTTCTACAAGTTGAAAATCGCTAAAAACTCCAACACCACTCCAGCTGCTTATGCTGATTCGAAAGAGTCAAACAGTAATGCGGCTCCTGTGTCAACGCGTTTCTTGAAAGACGGAGGATTCTTACGTTTGAACAACGCTACCTTGGGTTATACATTTGATACACAAAAGTTAGGTATTAGTAAGTGGGTATCTTCTTTACGCTTATCAGTAACTGGACAAAACTTATGGATTGCAACCAATTACGATGGATTTGATCCAGAAGTTAATAAGGATAGTTCTATGAACGGAGTATTATCTTATGGAATTGACTATTTGAGCTATCCAAAAGCTAAATCTGTCATCTTCGGCTTAAATCTTACATTTTAATCGTTAAACAAAAATGAAAAAGATAGGAAAAATAACCATAGTTCTTTTTGGTATGATGGCTTTTTATAGCTGTACCAATTTGAATGAGATCATTTTAGATGAGTACAATGCCACTACCGTAACTGACAAACAGGCGGCAGATGGAATTTTAGCTCCTGCATATGCTTTATTGCCTAGTATTTACCAACATACCAACTTATTCGCTTTAACTGAAATTTCTACAGATGAGGCTATCCTACCATATCGTGGAGGTACTGACTGGGGTGATAATGGTATCTATTTGTCTTTGCACCGTCACCAAACGACGAGTACTGACCCGAACGTTAGAAATACTTGGAACTTGATTTTACAAGGTATTTCTCGTTCCGTAACAGCTATCAATTCTTTAAAAGTTAACAAAGATCCATCAGCAAATCTATACATAGCAGAGGCTCGTGGAATGCGTGCTTTCTATAATTTATTGATGTTGGATTTATTCGGTATTGCTTTCCAAAAAGAAGATTTAGGAGATGTATCGACTATTTTAAGAACAGATAAAGCGGTAGAATACATTCGTGCGGAGTTATTGGCTATTGAACCAATTGTAGAAACTACTACAGGTCCAGGTCGTATTACGAAAGGTGCAGTATGGGGACTATTGGCCAAATTGCACTTGAATGCTGCTGCATACCGTGATCCTTATGGAGCTACTTTGAACCATTCAGCAACTGATATGGATAAAGTAATCGAGTATACAGGAAAGATTATCAGTTCTGGTCAATATGCGTTATCAGCTGATTATTTCGCGATTTTCGGAAATGATAACCATACGAACAAAGAGTTGATTTTTGCGATTGACCAACGTGCTGAACTAAATGGACATAACCGTATGTCTTATTTCTCTTTAGCTAATGATCAACGTCCATTGCCAGCTTATCCAGCAGCCAATGGTACTGACGGTCCTGCTATTACACCAGACTTTTATCGTTCATGGGTAAGTGCTTACGGAAGTGTTGATCCTGCTGATGCAGATCCACGTTTTTACAAGAAAAATGTAGACCCAAATGTGGAATGTGTTGATGGTAATTCATACAACATTGACCGCGGTATATTAAGAGGTCAACAATATGGTTTAGTTTACCAAAGTGGTGCATTTGTTAAATGTCCAGATGGTAAATTCAAAGTGGGTCCATTGTACAATACACGTGGTAAAGCGCCATATCCTTTAGTGATTCATACAGAAGCTGTGAATTTCACTACCGCAGGTAGTGATTACAGCACAGGATACCGTGTAGAGAAATATGAGTTCTCGAAGAAGTCTTCTTCTGGACGTAACTTTGGTGAGGCAGATATCGTTATCATTCGTTTAGCGGATGCTTATTTGATGCGTGCTGAAGCTAAATTACGTAAATCAGATGCCGCAGGTGCTTTAGTAGATGTCAATGCAGTTCGTGCAGCTCGTACTAAACCAGCTGCTGCATTAACTAGTATTGATTTGAATACTTTATTACGTGAGCGTGGATTTGAATTCTATTGGGAGAATCAACGTAGAACGGATTTAATCCGTTTCGGTAAATACGAAGATTCATGGACAGAGAAAAGTAATACGGATAAAAACATGCGTTTATTCCCTATTCCTCAAACTGCGATTGACGGTGCATCTAACTTAACAGGTTATTTGAAACAGAATCCAGGGTATTAAAAAATGGTTTTTTTGCCTAACGCTGTCAAGGTTTTAAACCTTGACAGCGTTGGTGAAATTGCCCAAAAATCACCTCTAAACCTATTCAACTAATTGATAAAATGAATAGGGAATTTATTCCTTGAGTGCATTCGTTGATTTAATTATTTATAAAGAGGCCTGAATTTATTCAGGCCCTTTTTTTTGTATTTATTCTTGAAAAATCAATATTCTGATTAAATTTGTTTTCTTATCAATTTGATTGAGTAAACGGAATCTATCAAGAACTTATTAACCCATAAAATTATGCTTACAAGAAGAGATGCCATCTCCCAAATAGCTTTGATGTTAGGGGGAGCTATCACAGCTCCAACATTGATGGCTATGGAAGCGAAACACAGTGGCAAGACAGCTTTGGCTGATACTTTTAGCTTGTCGGATACGCAAAGGAAAATCGTAGCTGCCGTAGCAGAACATATCATTCCTAAAACGTCTACTCCCGGAGCTATTGAAGCCGGTGTTCCCGCATTTATTGAATTAATGTTGAACGATTGTTACAAATTACCTGAGCAAAGAAGCTTCTTAAAAGGAGTATCTGATTTAGATAAAGCAGGGTTCTTAAGTCAAAATGCCAGTGGTCAAGTAGCCATGTTGAAATTGTTGGAAAGCAATACCAAGGAATTGATGAATTCCTACCGTGTTAGATTGCAAAAAGTGGGAGACAATGTTGACAAAGAAACATTGGAAGGAAATACAGGAGTACCTTTTTGGCGACTAATTAAGGAGTTAACCCTATTGGGATATTTTACTTCTGAAAAAGGAATTACATCTTCTTTCGAATATGTAACCGTTCCAGGTAAATTTGAACCTACCAAATTGAAGCCAGGCCAAAAGGCATATCAATATTAATTTGACCATTTATCATTACTCACATGAATCTTAACATAGATGCAATAAAAAGCCAAACCTTTGACGCCATTGTCGTAGGTTCCGGTATATCAGGTGGCTGGGCTGCCAAAGAATTAACTGAAAAAGGATTAAAAGTAGCTGTTTTAGAGCGTGGTCGTGAAATTAAACACGTAGAAGGATATGAGACAGCCTTGAAAGACCCTTGGGATTTCCCTCACCGTGGTCGCCCAACCAACATGGCTGCCGAAGAGTATTGGGCAGGTATGCGTACTGGTTATACACCCAATGAGGAGCATCGTTATTTGTTTGAAAACGATAAACAAAACCCATACATCGAGAAAAAAGGGGGATTTGATTGGATTCGTGCCTACCACACTGGTGGTAAGTCCTTACTTTGGGGTCGTCAATCCTATCGTTGGAATAAAGAAGATTTTGAAGCTAACGCTAAAGATGGAATTGGAACTGATTGGCCAATCCGCTATGAAGATTTAGCTCCATGGTATTCTTATGTAGAGAAATTTGCTGGTATTTCTGGTCAAAGAGAAGGTTTGGATGTTTTACCAGATTCTGAGTTTTTACCAGCTATGGCCATGACTGCTCCAGAAGAGCATTTTAAAAATCAGGTGAACAAGAAATTAGGCCGCCCGATTACCATTGGTCGTGTCGCTCATCTAACTCAGCCTGGTGCTCATCATACAGCCTTGGGTAGAGGTGCATGCCAATACCGTAACAAGTGTATGCGTGGATGTCCTTATGGTGGATATTTCAGTTCATTGTCAGCAACTTTACCTGCCGCTATGCGCACGAAGCGTTTGACCATGATTCATAATGCCATCGTTTCAGAAATTATTTATGATGAGGCTACGCAAAAAGCTAAAGGTGTTCGTGTGATTGATCAAAACACCATGGCTGTTACTGAATACTTTGCTAAAATCATTTTTGTGAATGCAGGAGCAATCGGTTCCACGTCCATTTTGATGAATTCTAAGTCGAGCCGCTTTAGTAATGGTCTAGGAAACGATAGTGATCAGTTGGGTCGTAACATCATGGACCACCATCTAGGAGTAGGTGCTTCAGCTCAAATTGAAGGTTTCAATGATGATTATATGTATGGTAATCGTCCCAATGGTTTATACATTCCTCGTTTCCGTAACTGGGGTAATGACAAGCGTAGTTATATCCGTGGTTTCGGTTACCAAGGAGGTGCTAGCCGTGCAGGCTGGGGACGTGGAACCAACATGGATGGTTTCGGAGCTGAATTCAAAGAGAGCTTAACTCAACCAGGTACATGGTCTATTGGTTTTGGTGGTTTCGGAGAAATTCTCCCTAATCCAAATAACCGTTTTGTCTTAAGCCAAAGTCAAAAAGATAAATGGGGATTACCAGTGTTAGAATTTGAAGCAGAATTTGGTGAAAATGAAATTAGAATGCGTCAAGATATGATGAATGATGCCGCTGAAATGTTAGAAGCAGCTGGTTTCAAAAATATCAACGCCTACAATAATACAAATACGCACATTGGTTTAGGTATTCACGAAATGGGTACAGCACGCATGGGTCGTGATCCTAAAACATCTGTATTAAATAAGCACAATCAAGTACATAACGTGAAAAACGTATTTGTTACAGACGGAGCAGCTATGGCTTCTGCTTCATGTGTGAATCCATCATTAACTTACATGGCTTTAACTGCTCGCGCTGCTGATTTTGCTGTGAGTGAATTGAAGAAACGTAATTTGTAATTCAAATGGAAAGTAAAGGAAAAGGGGCTCAGTTGAGCCCCTTTTTTTATGCCTCTATTCGGTGATTCGAATCACCTTATGTAGTAAGACCGATGGCCATTGTTCCGTTTTAACTTGAATAAAATAAATGCCTTCTGGGTACTTGGCTAAAGATATACCAAAGGATTCTTGTTGAGTTATTTCCCACTGCTCCAAGCGCATACCACTCATATTAATCAATGAAACCTTTCCAGAAATGGATTCACCGAACGCTAAAGTGATGTTGTTTTTACTTGGGTTTGGGAAAATTTGAAGCTTGCTTGAATGATCTGGTTCCACACCCAAGGTTATTTCTGTCCGAGCTTTTAAATAACTATTTTGAGAAATTCCTTCTTCGGTAAAATATTGCAATCGATATACATAACTGAGTCCGGGCACGACGTCTTTATCTTCATATTTTTCGCCTATGCCTTGAAAAACGACCTTGAATGCTTCTCCAGGTGCTTGTCTAGATAAGACATATTTGTTAGCATCTACTGCCTTAGTCCAGCCTATTGGAATGATCTCTTTATCTTGTTTCAACTGTGATAGAACTATGCCTTTTAATGAATCCGGCAAGCTGATACTAATGGTTGATGGATCTGATTCTGTCGAATCATTTAATGCAATTATTTGGTATTGGTAGGTCGTATTGAGTGCTTTTGGAATTTCTCTAAAAGAGGTTGTGGATGCAGGATACTGAGCCATGAATTGGAATTCAGCATCTCCTTTCTTTTTGCGTAATAATTGATAAGATTGAGCCGTTGGCAACTTCTCCCATTGAATGGAAATACCATCCCATTTTTTTTCTTTTACTTGAATGTTGACGCTATCCATTGCCTTTTGAACCTTCACCTGATAAAAAGAAAAGGCATTTTTTCCTTTGGAGTTTTGTAAATAGGGCCCTAAATAAGGGTAGAAGTAATAGTTGTTTGTTACAAAGGAAGGTAAATACGAAATGGTATTTCTTTTTTTATTTGAAACGAGCTCTAACGCAATTTTATGCTGTTTAGCTGTTGCTTTTTGAATTTGAAATGTAAAATTATCAATGCTGATAAATTCATTGATATCCAGAACCTTTCCTGAGGGGTGTGTGAAGGAACTAGGATATTGAATGTTTTGTCCCTCTTCAAAAACAAGCGTCAAATTTTTTGGATTTGAATTCGATTGAAAGACCTTTTTTAAATTTGGAGCGATAGTTTCAACTTCTACATTCCCAATTTTATAGAGCTGCTGACCCAGAATTTGGGCTATTTCCAAACCATTATTCACATAGCCTTCTTTGGTATAGGTTGATCCGGTGAATCCACTGGTACCCAAGGTACTAAATGGTATAATATCAGCATGGTCTTCCCCTATAGTTCTTTGAAATTCGCGCAAGATGGCAGCACTTTCGCTAGGATGATCGCCAATGTCATTTTGACAAAAAATCATTTTCTCGATAGCAGGAAAATCTGCCTGTAAATCATGGATTAATTGGTTGATGGATGAAATGGTCGGTTGTGCTATTTTATCTGCGTCAATTTCTCCATGGCGAAAGATATAGGACTTTAATCGGTTCTTTACCCCAGCTTTTTCAATTCGATAGCGCATTTTTCCATAATTTGTTTGAAGCAAATATGGATCCATGGCTGGTTTTAGTAAATGTTCAGTAGTTGAATGATGGTCGCTGCCATTGATCAGAGCTATGGGGATTTGGAGTGTTTCAGCTAACTTTTTTTGTAAGGAATAGGCAAATGAACCTACATTATTCGCATAGCCTAAGGAATTGGATACCGACCATAGTGTATCCGATAGAGCGTAGTCTTCCCGATTATTTAGGAGTGAATTTTTCCCGAAAGTCCTTAAAAACTCATCCGTTTCCGTTTCATTAAAAGAGGCACTTGCATTAATCCCTCCATTGACAAGGAATACATCTCCTGAAACTAGATGCGTTCTTGAAGCTATTTTTACTGAATCTGTTGGTGATTTCAATAAGTAAATGTCTAGGGTATGATTCGTCTTTTCTGCTTTTATGGGTATGTTAAAGGCCCATTCAGCCGTATTTTTTTGATATACCAAAGCAGAATATTGGTATTTTCGGACTCCATCTTTGCTGCTTAATAAGGCTGAAATACCGATAAAATTTCCGCTTCGTTCATTACCTTTTACCACAATTTCTCCCCAATTAGTTTTACTATCTCGAGGAAATAATTGGTAATCTTGGGGAATACGATGAAAGGTATGTACACTAGCCAAAGTATCAAATAGCTGAGGGCTCCCTATTTTAATATTTTCAAAACTAAAGGCACGCATACCTCCCTTATTTTTCAAAAATGGTCCAGGAAACTGATTGAATACTTCCTTGGGAAAATAGGTTGGGAGATAGGAAATTACGTCTTCCAAAGGGGCCCTATCTAGGCGTAAAACCACATTATTTCCATATGCCTTAACAGATTTTATTTCATCAAATTTTAGTTGGGAAAGGGATATACCCGTCAAGAAGAAATTCTCTTTGATGGTTCTTAGGATGTTTTGGCCTAGCTTACTTGGTAGTGTGGTGTCTTGTTGCACCACCATTTCCTGATTTTGATCAAACTCCAATACAATCAATTTTTTATCCGTGGAACCATAATAGGCGCGAGTTAAATTAGGGCTTTCAAAGGCAGTATTTATTTTTTTGCTATAAAAATCCCGGTCGATTAACCGGTACATTTCCAAAGCGCTCTGAAAATAACCCTCCGGTGTATAGTGAATACCATCATATCCTCGGGTACCTACGGTAGCAAATCCTTGAATAAATGAACCTTCTTGCAGTATTCTTCTTTGGTCATTTCTTAATACTCCCTGCATCGCATAATCGCCATCCACGATATTGATTTGTGGCAAGTATATTTTTTGAATACTCGGATATTCTTTTTTTAATAAGTCTACATGTTTTCGGAAATTTTCAAGCCAGCCTAGGGCATTTCCATTGGAATCATTTTCTCCTTGTCGGTATATAAAAGCCCTAGCCGCATTCAATAAACCAGCTTTCATGACTTTGTAGTATAAACGGCCGCTCGACTGTGTTAAGTCGGCTTTATCTGTTCCTCGAGCTAAATTATATTCCATGGAAGAGCCTCCTGACCCTCCATTGATGATACAAACAGGAATTTTATGTTCTTCAATGATATATTTCTGGATTTGAGAAGCCCATAAACCTACGTCGGCCGGACTATTGGAAATGGACCATAGTGTATCAGCAGGATTGTAATTTTGGACATTGGTATATTCGGGATATTTCCCAAAACTCCGCGCAAATTCTCCCTTATACACCTTGGTATTTTCTTTTCCATTGTAGGAATTCGACTGCCCACTGACTAAAAAGACATCTCCAGATACGATGTTTTTTCGACTGACTATCAGGACTGAATCAAGTTGGTTAATAGCAAATACTTGAAGGTCATATTCGGCCAATTCGGCTTTGATGTTAAGCTCTGTTTTAAAGAAACCACGACCTTGCTGAAAGGAAAGGGGCAATTTGCGGTATGAATACCGGGTTGAATTTCTAGTTAAAATGAAGGAAATAGATGTCCACTGATTGGAGTCAGATGAACCAGCAATGGAAATCAAACCATTGTTTTGTTTATCCCTTGGATATAATTGATAATCTTGAGGTAATTTATCAAACAAAAATCCATCCATTCTTTGGCTCCATGAATGATTTATCACAAAGAAAAAGAAGAATAGGGAAAGGAAATAAACGGTATGAGGGCGAACTAACACTGGAACAGAATAAATACAAAATTACGCATTTTATTGTTAATTTTGATACCTTATGTCGACCTCCCCAACTTATCGATTAAGCGTTTTTGATTCCATTGATGATGGTCATCATACAGATTATTTGGCTTATTTGATTCATCAGTTTAGTCATAAGCCTGAGGTAGAATTATTACTGATTGTTCCTGAAAGCTTTATCCAAAGTTTTAAAAAAAACCGTCAAACATGGGGCTTTGATTTAGGGAATAACATACATTTTCATGCCTTGGATACCCTGACCATTCAACATCTTCATGGGCAGTCCATTTACAAACGCTCCATAGCTGAATGGAATTTATATGTGGAAATTAGCGAGGCCTGGGAAGCTAGCCATGGATTATTGATGTATTTTGATTATTTCCAATTGGGGATGTTATTCGGGAAGAAAGCCCATTTCCAATTGGGAGGAATTTATTTTAGACCTAATTTTTATTACCGTAAAGCTTCTTGGAAAAGTGCTTTCATGAAAAAATGTATGCTGCGTTTGTCGACATATCGCACCTCCATGAAAGTATTATTTAGTTTAGACCATAAGGCCGTTAAACATATTCGTCCATTGTTGGGGAAAACCCAAGTCATGCGCATTTCGGATCCAGTAAGAGCCTATGAGGTAAGTGCCGAAGAGCTAAAGGCCTTTCGGGAGCATTGGCATATTCCTAGCAACAAAAAAGTCTGTTTAATTTTTGGCTACCTTGACCCCAGAAAAGGGATTGAAGCATTTTTACAGTCCACGCAGCATTTAACCTCAGAAGAGCTAAGTCAAATTTGTTTATTGGTGGCAGGAGCGATTAGCCCTGGATATCAAACTCATTTGGAAAAGCTAATTCAACAATTTCCAGACCTGGAAGTTATTTCTATCTTTCAAGAAATTAAAGGCAAAGACATTCAATTGTGCTTTGAATCGGCTGATTTGGTCTTGATGTTATACCAAAATCATGTGGGCATGAGTTCTGTTTTAGTTCGGGCAAGTATTTCAAAAAAAGTGGTGTTGGGGACCCATTATGGCCTGCTGGGGAAATTGATTCAAAGCATGCATTTAGGTTTAGTGGTGGATGCTCAATCCCCAATTCAAATAGCGGAACAGTTGGAGCAATACTTGAACCTTGGGATAGGTTATTCGAAAGAGCAAATGGAAAAAATGGAGCAAGAGAATTCAGAGAAGGCTTTTGCGGATACTTTATACGAAGGGCTTTTCTTATAAGGCCAAATACTTAATTTCCCCCTTCAGGTTTTTTAATAATGATTTCGTCCGCTCTGGGCGAGCATCCGTAATGAATACTTGTCCAAAATGATCTTCTGCCATCATTTGTACCAATCGTTGGATTCGTCGATCATCTAGTTTATCAAAAATATCATCCAATAATAGGAGTGGTTTTCTAGGACGTGCTTGTGCCAAGGTATCAAACTGAGCTAGTTTTAGCGCCACAACAAAGCTTTTTTGTTGACCTTGTGAACCAAACTTTTTCAATGGAAAGCCATTGATTTCAAAGCTGAAATCATCTCGGTGAATACCTAAGGTGCTCCTTTGAGCCGCTAAATCTTGTGCCTCAGCATTTCTTAAAGTGGCATCCAATTCCCCTAGCGGAAAGGTGCTTTCTATGTTGATATTTACCTGTTCCCGATCATCGGATAATTTGGCATAATGAGTCTGAAAATTAGGTAAATATTTTTTCAGAAATTCCACACGGGCTGAAGCAATAGTTTCACCTAATTGAACCATTGGTTCATGGTAGCTATCTAGCAGTATTCGATCGACTGTACCACGCTCAGCAAAATGTTTTAAAAGGGTATTTCTTTGTTGGACGATACGGTTATAGCGCAATAAATTATCTAAAAATGCCCGGTCCATTTGAGCCATCATGCCATCAAAAAACCTTCTTCGCTCTTCACTTCCCTCCCGAATTAAATCCGTATCATAAGGATCCATAAGTACCACAGGGAAATTCCCGATATGATCAGCCAGTCTAGGGTAGGCTTTTTGGTCACGCAGAAAGCTTTTTTTCTGACCACGTTGGTAGGCACAAGTAATTTGGGTTTCACTAGCAGGGAGCTTGGAGGCATCTTGTTTTTGGTAAACAAAATTTCCTTGAATCATAAAATAGTCCTCCCCATGCTGAATGCATAAAGGATCACCAACACCCCGAGCGCTTTTGGTCATGGAAAGAAAATGAATGGCATCCAGGAGATTGGTTTTTCCAATGCCATTTTCACCTACGATGCAATTGATGTTGGAGATAAAATCAAATTGAGCCTCCGCATAGGACTTAAATTGTTTGACCTGTAATGATTTAAGGTACATGCGGGCTTAGAAATAAGGCTTGAATCGTAAAAATAACGAATAATCATGGATTTTACGGATTGATTTTGGCTAAATCCATTCATTTTTTGGCAGCTTAATGCTTTTGTTTTAATTTCGTAGCTGATTCGGTCGGTGGGTATTTCCCCATTCGATTAAGCAAATGAATTTTTGAATAATATCATGGCAAAGAAAGAAACAAAAGCTCCTAAGTATTCGAAAGAGACCTACCGTTATTGGTATGAGTCGATGCAATTGCAACGTAAGTTTGAAGAAAAGTGCGGTCAATTGTATGGAATGCAAAAAATCAAAGGCTTTTGCCACTTGTATATTGGACAGGAAGCTTGTTCTTCTGGTTCAAAATCTGCTTTAAAAGAAGGAGATAAGTACATTACAGCTTACCGTGATCACGGTATTCCATTGGCATTAGGGACTTCACCCAATGCAATTATGGCTGAATTATACGGTAAAATTACGGGGGCCTCTAAAGGTAAAGGTGGATCCATGCACATTTTTGATAAGAGTGTAGGATTTGTGGGTGGACACGGAATTGTGGGTGCTCAGATTCCTTTGGGTGCTGGATTGGGATTTGCGGAGAAATATAATAAAACAGGAAACTTAGCTATTTGCTATTTTGGGGACGGTGCGGTTCGTCAAGGAGCTTTACATGAGACTTTCAACATAGCGATGACCTGGAAAATACCAGTGATTTTTGTTGTAGAAAATAATGGCTATGCCATGGGTACTTCAGTGGCTAGAACATCTAACGTGACTGATTTATATACCATTGGAGAGGCATACGATATGCCATCTGAGCCGGTGGATGCCATGGATGTAGAGGCTGTTCATGAGGCGGTTTCTCGTGCTGCGGCCAGAGCTCGTGCCGGAGAAGGACCTACTTTCTTGGAATTTAGAACTTACCGTTACCGTGGTCACTCTATGTCAGATCCACAAAAATATCGTTCTAAAGAAGAAGTTGAAGCTTACAAGGAGCGTGATCCTATTGAGCAAGTTAAGATGACCATTTTAGAAAATAATATCTTAACTCAAGCAGAATTGGACGAGATTGACGCGAAGATTAAAATTCAAGTGCAAGAGTCAGTTGAGTTTGCTGAAAATTCTCCATTCCCTTCTAAAGAGGAGGCATATAAAGATGTATATGTGCAAGAAGATTATCCTTTCATTGAAGAGTAATCATCGATTTTTACGGAAAATGCCCGAAGAGATTCGGGCATTTTTTTTTGACCAACGGTATCGAATCTTATTTGTCTGAAATCAGCTTTTCTACAGCTAAAAGCTCATCTCTAAATTTAGCTGCCAATGGGAAGTCCATTTCTTTGGCGGCCTTCTCCATTTCTTTTCGGATGCTGTCTCTTTGCTTAACCAAGTCGCCTTTTGACATATAAGCCAACAAAGGATCTGCTGCTGCCAGTTTTTCCTCTGGTTGAATTAAGTAGTTTTTATTCGGTTTAGCCATACGGTCGGCAATGGATGTTTGTTCCAAAATCTCATCATGACTGCGCCAAATGGTTTTTGGAGTGATACCATGTGCTTCATTATATTCCATCTGAATGGCTCTCCTGCGATTGGTCTCGGAAATCGCCTTTTCCATGGAACCAGTAATCCGATCGGCATACATCAACACCTTTCCGTTTTCATTTCTAGCGGCACGCCCAATGGTTTGAATTAGGGAGCGGATATCACGTAAGAAGCCTTCTTTGTCTGCATCCATGATGGCCACTAAAGATACTTCGGGTAGGTCAAGACCCTCACGAAGTAGGTTAACGCCCACTAACACATCAAATACTCCCAGCCTGAGTTCCCGTAATATTTCAACTCGCTCTAAGGACTTGATTTCTGAGTGGATGTAGCGACCTTTCACCCCAACACGATCCAGGTATTTGGAAAGTTCTTCTGCCATTCTTTTGGTCAAAGTAGTAATTAGAACCCTTTCCTTTTTTTTGACACGATCATATATTTCATCCAACAAATCATCAATTTGATTTTTGGTTGGACGAACCTCAATTTTTGGATCCAAAAGTCCTGTCGGGCGGATGATTTGCTCTACAACTACCCCTTCAGATCTGCGTAATTCATAGTCAGATGGCGTGGCGGATACAAAAATCGTTTGACCAATGATGTCTTCAAACTCTTGAAAAGTCAGCGGACGGTTATCCATGGCAGAAGGTAATCTAAAACCATATTCCACTAAAGATTCCTTACGAGATCGGTCGCCACCCCACATGGCTCTGATTTGGGGCATCGTAGCATGACTTTCATCCACTACCATCAGGAAATCATCAGGAAAAAAGTCCAATAGGCAGAAGGGCCTTTGACCCGCTTTTCTTTGATCAAAATACCTAGAATAATTTTCAATACCCGAACAATAGCCCAGCTCTCGCATCATTTCCAGATCAAATTCTGTCCTTTGTTTGATACGCTCTGCTTCTAACAGCCTACCCTCTGATTCAAAATGTTTGATTTGAGCAACTAAGTCGGCTTGTATAAAAGAAATAGCTTGATTTAAGGTTTCTCTACCAGTTACAAATAAATTCGCAGGAAATACCGCGACCATTTTTTCAGAAGATATTTTCTTTCCAGTCCAAGGGTCTATTCGGTGGATTTCTTCGATTTCATCACCAAAAAAGATGAAGCGATAGCCAAAGTCAGCATAGGCCAAAAAGATATCCACGGTATCACCCTTGACGCGAAAGGTACCTCGTAAAAATTCCCCTTCGGTACGGGCATATAAAATCTCAACAAGGCGGAAAAGGAATTGATTTCTGGAAATGGTTTCACCTACTCCGATTCTTAAAATCGAATTTCGGTATTCATCGGGATTTCCCATACCATAAATACAGGATACGGAAGCAATGACGATGATATCTCTTCTTCCTGACATCAGGGATGAAGTAGTGGCTAGTCGAAGCTTTTCTATTTCTTGATTGATGGAAAGGTCTTTTTCAATATAAGTGCCCGTGGTTGGGATAAAAGCTTCGGGCTGGTAATAGTCGTAATAGGAGATAAAATATTCCACCGCATTTTCAGGAAAGAAGGATTTGAACTCTCCGTACAATTGAGCGGCTAGGGTTTTATTATGACTTAGAATGAGCGTCGGCCTATTGATTTGTTGAATGACATTGGCAATCGTAAAAGTTTTACCTGAGCCTGTCACTCCTAAAAGCGTTTGGGCGGCTTCATTTTTGTTAACTCCTTCCACAAGTTGTTGAATGGCTGTGGGCTGGTCGCCGGTTGGCTGATAAGATGAAGTTAATTTGAAGTCCATGGGCAGGCAGATAAAATCGATGTTCAAATTAGGTATTTTGAGCTGATTCTCCTTAATTTCAATGTAAAATAGTGGATAATGAAAAAACGAATTTCCATAATCTTAGGATTAGTCTTAGTCATCTTTTTGGCTTGTAAGCAGGCCACAGTGGCACCTGAGCCATTGAATATTCAAAACATAGCACCTGTCCCGTCTAAGGAATATAGTTTTACTGAGAATCCCGTTTGGGCAGACGAGTTTAATCAGGCGGGATTACCTGATGATAAAATTTGGTCCTATGATGTTGGGGGATCTGGTTGGGGGAATAATGAACTTCAATATTATACCAAAGCAGATTTGGACAATGCTCATGTTGAGAATGGGATATTGACAATAGAGGCTAAAAAGGAGAGTTTTGAGGGTAAAAGTTATACTTCAGCAAGACTGGTTACGAAGGGCAAAAAAGATTTTTTATTTGGTCGAATAGAAGTTCGAGCTAAATTACCAGCTGGTCGAGGAAATTGGCCTGCGATTTGGACCTTGGCTAGCCAATCCGAATATGGTCAAGCCTATTGGCCAGACAATGGAGAGATTGATATTATGGAACATGTGGGATATGATCCGGGGGTTGTTCATTCTACGGTACATACTAAATCCTTTAATCATGTGATTAATACACAGAAAGCTGGAATTACCCAGGTGCCAGATTTTGATCAGGTTTTTCATGTATATCGTATCGATTGGACACCGGAGTACATAAAAGCACTTATTGATGGGAAGGAATATTTTACCTTTCAAAACACCCGAGTAGGATGGGAGGATTGGCCTTTTGATAAAAAGCAGCATTTGTTGTTAAACATTGCCGTTGGCGGTAATTGGGGAGGACAAAAAGGAGTGGATGACTCGATTTTCCCGTCCAAGATGTTGATAGATTATGTAAGAGTATATGGGTTGAAATAATGATTTTTTTCCTAACGCTGTCAAGGTTCTAAACCTTGACAGCGTTAGGCTTACAACGTTTTTTTCAGCAAATTAATTGCATTTTTTACATCAAGTAATTGATAATATTAGAATGTCTAAGGGGAGATATATCTGGGGATTGATTGGAATAAATATTGAAAATAATGCTTACAAACAACAATAATATGAGATATCCAGAAGCTGCGGAGGCGTTTGATCGGTTATTATGCATCATGGATGATTTAAGGGAGAAGTGCCCTTGGGATAAGAAGCAGACCATGGATACTTTACGGCATTTGACCATTGAAGAAACCTATGAATTGTCTGATGCAATCTTGGATGGGGATTCAATGGAGGTGAAGAAGGAGATTGGTGATTTGTTCCTTCACTTGGTTTTTTACAGTAAAATAGGTTCAGAAAGTCAGGCTTTTGATGTCAAAGATGTGTTAGATAGTATTGCTGAAAAATTGATTTCTAGGCATCCGCATATTTATGGTGATGCCAAAGCAGATACGGAAGAGGAAGTGAAAGCGAATTGGGAGGCACTAAAATTAAAAGAAGGAAATGAGTCCGTTTTGTCTGGTGTTCCGGGGTCTTTGCCTGCCTTAGTTAAAGCCATGCGGATTCAGGAAAAAGCCAGAGGTGCAGGTTTTGATTGGGAGGAAAAAGAGCAGGTTTGGGCTAAAGTGGAAGAAGAATTAGGGGAGTTTAAAGAAATATTTGTGGGGAAGGATTTGTCTTCAAGTCAGAGAGAGGAAGCCGAAGGAGAATTGGGGGATTTGATATTCAGTTTGGTCAATTTTGCTAGGTTCATTGATATCAATCCCGAAACAGCTGTAGAGCGTACGAATCGTAAGTTTATTTATCGTTTCCAGTATTTGGAAAAGAAAGCAAAAGAAGCAGGAAAAAGCCTATCGGAAATGACCCTGGCTGAGATGGATGTGTATTGGGAAGAGGCTAAAAAAAGCAACGCTGGCAAGGTTTAGAACCTTGACAGCGTTAAGCTAACGAATGAGATTCGATAAATAGTATGTCTTATTTATGAGAAAACTGATAAACTGTTTTGCTTGCATAAGTTTGCCCAGGGCGTAAGACCGTGCTAGGGAAACTAGGGTGATTCGGTGAATCTGGGAAATGCTCAGTTTCTAAACAAAAGCCCATTCTTTTGGTGTAGTTGACACCATATTTACCTGTGTAAGTTCCATTCAAAAAGTTACCAGTGTAAAATTGTGTGGCTGGTTCTGATGTGGATAATTCTACACTTCTGCCTGAAACAGGATCTGTTACTTTTCCCACCTTGGCAAATACCCCAGGAGCTTTATCAAATACTACACAGTGGTCATATCCTCCACCTCGTTTGATCTGAATATCATCTGCATCTACTCGTTCTGAAATCAGATGGGGCTGTAAAAAATCAAAAGCACCACCTTTTACATCGACTAGTTCACCCGTTGGGATTAGGGTTTCATCTACTGCGACCAATTTGGTAGCATTCAACTGAACTTGATGGCCCGTAATATCTCTTTTGGCATTTCCTGATAAATTAAAATAAGTATGATTACTTAAGTTCAGAACAGTTGCCTTATCCGTGGTAGCCTTGTACTCTATTCCCAATTCATTGGCTGGGCTCAACGTATAGGTTACTTGAACTTGTAAGTTTCCAGGGTAACCTTCTTCACCGTCTTTTGAAAGGTATGATAAGACTAATTTGGAACCTTTGTCGTCACCTTCAGCGGCTACTACTTTCCAAACAACTTTGTCAAAGCCTACTTTACCACCATGTAGGTGATTTCCCATGTTTTGGGTAAATAATTCATAATTTTTGCCGTCTAGACTGAACTTACCTTTGGCAATTCTATTTCCATATCTTCCGATAATAGCTCCAAAATATGGAGAACCTTTTTCATATTCTTGAAGAGTTTCATAACCTAGGACAACATCTTCCAATTTATTGTTTTTATCTGGACATAATATTTTGGTGATTATACCTCCATAATTCATGATCTGAACTTCCATGCCAGATTTGTTTTTTAAGGTATACAGGGTAACAGCTTCTCCGGCTTGTGTTTTGCCGAACGGTTGGGATGTAAGGGACATAGGGCCTTTAATAGGTTTTGCGAATAAAGAAATAGATAAATTTTGAATACAAAGGAAGGCAATTGGCAGCCAAATGGCGATTTTTTTCATGTTGTCATGGTCTTGAGACTTCTAATTTAAGGAATTCAGTTGAAATTGAAATTATTTTATTTATCTTTGCACCCCGTTTAAAAATTAATTATTAATCTAAATTTCAGCATGTTAGCCCAGCATGTTGATGTACCTAGGGCAAAAATTATGTCTAATAAACAAAAAGATTTCGACTGGGATCAGGTCGATGGTAAAGGTTTCGGTGGTAATTATTCTGCTGAGCAAAAGAAACAAATGGAAGCAGCCATTGAGGCTACTTTGAATTCGGTTACTGAGAAGGAAGTGGTGAAAGGTATCGTGGTGAGCAAAACAGACCGTGAAGTTATTGTTAACATTGGATTCAAATCTGACGGTTTGGTATCTGCTTCTGAGTTTCGTGATATGCCGGATTTGAAGGCAGGTGACGAAGTTGAAGTATATATTGAAAACCAAGAAGATTCAAATGGCCAATTGATTCTTTCTCGTAAGCTTGCGAAAGTGATGGGAGCTTGGATCAACATTGAGCGTGCTTTAGAAGAAGATACCATCATCAATGGTTTCGTAAAGCGTCGTACCAAAGGTGGTTTGATCGTAGATATTTTTGGAATCGAGGCTTTCTTGCCAGGTTCTCAAATTGATGTTAAGCCTATCCGTGATTTCGACATTTTTGTTGGAAAGAACATGGAGGTTAAAGTGGTTAAGATTAACCATACAAACGACAACGTAGTTGTTTCTCACAAAGTATTGATCGAAAAAGATCTTGAGGAGCAACGTCAATTAATCTTGAACAACTTAGATAAGGGTCAAGTATTAGAAGGTGTGATCAAAAACATGACTAATTTCGGTGTGTTTATCGACTTAGGTGGTGTAGATGGTTTATTGCACATTACAGATATCTCATGGGGTCGTATCAACCACCCACAAGAGGTGTTGAAATTAGATCAGAAGATTCAAGTTGTAGTTTTAGATTTCGACGAGAACAAGAAGCGTATTTCTTTAGGAATGAAGCAATTACAAGCTCATCCTTGGGAAGCATTAGCTGCTGATGTTGAAGTTGGTTCTAAAGTTAAAGGTAAGATTGTTAACGTAGCAGATTACGGTGCTTTCTTAGAAGTATTGCCAGGTGTTGAAGGTTTAATCCACGTGTCAGAAATGTCATGGTCTCAACACTTACGTAATCCACAAGATTTCTTGAAAGTAGGCGATGAAATGGAAGCAGTAGTGTTAACATTGGATCGTGCTGAGCGCAAGATGTCTTTAGGTATCAAGCAATTGACTGAAGATCCTTGGACTAAGACTGATTTATTATCTAAATATGCTGTAGGTACTAAGCACAAAGGAACTGTTCGTAACTTAACTAACTTTGGTTTATTCCTTGAGTTAGAAGAAGGTATCGATGGCCTTGTTCACGTATCTGATTTATCTTGGACTAAGAAAATTAAGCATCCATCGGAGTTTGTGAAGGTTGGAGATTCATTAGATGTTATCGTAATCGAATTAGATGCAGATAACCGTCGTTTGGCTCTTGGTCACAAACAATTAGAAGAAAACCCTTGGGATACATTTGAAAGTGTATTCACAGTAGGTTCTTCTCACAAAGCTACTATCATCTCTAAAAATGATAAAATGGCTGTGTTAGAATTGCCATACGGTATTGAAGGTTTATCTCCTTTGAAGCAATTGACCAAAGCAGATGAGTCAGTAGCGGAAGTGGGTGAGGCATTGGATTTCATCGTAACTGAATTCCAAAAAGACGATCGTAAGATTATTCTTTCTCACACACGTACTTTCACTGCTCCAACTGCAGAGGAAACAGCAGCAGCTGCTAAGCCTGAAAAGAAAAAGGCAGCCGCTAAGTCTTCAGAAAAGACAACAGTAACAGCTGAAAAATCTACCATGGGTGATATCGGTGCTTTATCTGCCTTGAAAGAGCAGATGGAAGGTGCTGAGCGTGCTCAAGCGATCAAAAAATTGGAGAAAAAATCCAAGAAAGCTGAATAAGTAAATTAAGGTTTGCTTGAAGGGGTTTGCGAAAGCAAGCCCCTTTTTTTGTGCCTAAGAATTTTAGGTACATATCATACAATTGATTAATGTGGTGGAATTGGTAAAATATCAAGAAATAGATTTGCCATTTGAAGTTTTTTTGACAATTTTACTAGGCTAAATGTAGATTTGTCAACGTTGTCAACGTTGACAAATCTTTGATAATTAACAACCTTTAAAACTAGCAAATACTATGAGTAATCATTCTAGGCGAGATTTTATTAAAAATGCCTCAGTCGCAGCTGCCTCGTTTTACATTGTCCCACGCCATGTACTTGGAAAAGGATATCAAGCACCATCCGATAAATTGAACATCATGGGTATTGGTGGAGGAGGAAAAGGATATAGTGATATCATGAACTCCTACAACAAAGGGGCTGAAAACATCGTCGCAGTGGTGGATGTAGATGACCGTCAGGTTGCTAGAATTAAGAAAGATTTACCTAAAGCAAATTTTTATCGTGATTTCCGTGCTGCCCTAGATAAGGAAGGGAACAATGTGGATGCCGTAATCGTATCGACTCCTGATCATACACACGCCACAATCGCCATGGAAGCCATGCGTCGTAAGAAGCACGTATATGTTCAGAAGCCTTTGGCTCATGACATTTATGAGGCTCGTGTAATCGCTGAAAAAGCACGTGAAATGCAAGTGGTTACCCAAATGGGAAATCAAGGCTCTTCTGGCGATGGTGTTAGAACCATGATCGAATGGTTTGATGGTGGCGTGATTGGTAAAGTTCACTCCGTACAAGTTTGGACGAACCGTCCCGTTTGGCCACAAGGAATCAAATACCCAAGCGCAGGTTTTGAAGTGCCTAAAGAATTGGATTGGGATTTATGGTTAGGACCGGCTAAATACCGCGAATATAATCCAGCCTTATTGCCATTTAAATGGAGAGGTTGGTGGGATTATGGTACTGGTGCCTTAGGAGATATGGGTTGCCACTTATTAGATCCTCCATTTAAAGTATTGGGTATCCGTGATGCCATTGATGTAGAATGTTCCGTAGGATCGGTATTCTTGAATGATTGGGTTCCTGAGTGGATTCCAGAAGGATGTCCTCCATCCTCTATGGTGACCTTGCATTATGCGGCTACTAAGCGCAATCCATCTCCAGTAACTTTAACGTGGTATGATGGGGGCTTACGTGCCCCTCATCCAGAAGGCATTCCATCGACTGATACCATTGGTGATCCAGATGGAAGTAATGGGGTAATCTTAATTGGTTCTAAAGGAATCATGACTTGCGGTACCTATGGTATGTATCCTAAAGTATACAAAAATGGCAAGCAAGTGCCTGCAGAGGAACTTCCTAAAGCTAAATTACCTCGCGTAGCAGGTGGTGATGGTGGTCACAATACCCAGTGGGTAGAGGCATGTAAAGCAGGTTTTGGCAAAATGGAAGTGAGCTCGCCTTTCGACTATGCTGGTCCATTTACTGAATCTGTTTTGATGGGTAACTTAGCAATTCGTTCCTACATGCTTCGTGAAGGAGAAGGAAGAACTGCCAATTATATTGGACGTCAAAAATTGAATTGGGATGCCACCAACATGCGCATTACTAATTTCGAAGCAGCTAATCAATTCGTAAGAAGAGAGTATCGCGCTGGCTGGACATTATAATAAGTTTTTTATAAGTTAATGATGAAAGGACGGGTATTTCCCCGTCCTTTTTTTATTTTTGCTGACCAAAATTTTTCCTATGAAATTCGATTCTAATCTTCCCAAATTAGCGGTATTACAAGAAGTTCAATCCTATATTGAAGAAGCCGGATATCGGATCGTAGACCAAGACTTTAGTCGACCTTGGGGTGGATTTTTTGTCCTGGATGAAAGCCAAGTGGCCAAGTTTGTAGCTCAATATTTTCCCCAATTGAGCCTAGATGATATTCAAATTACCCAGAAACTCAGCCCTAAATTTTTAGTCGTTGCCCCCCACCAAAGACTATCTTGGCAGTACCACTTCCGTCGGGCAGAAATTTGGACGGTTGTCCATGGACCCATTGGTGTAGCCATTTCATCTACCGATGAACAAGGTGACCATGGTATCTATCAAGAAAAAGATGTCATTGAATTACCCACCGGACAAAGACACCGATTGATTGGATTGGAACATTGGGGTTTAGTGGCAGAGATTTGGCAACATACCGATTTGGCCCATCCTTCGGATGAATCTGATATCGTTCGTTTACAGGATGATTTTGGTCGGTAATCTTCCTGCCACTCATCATTTCTCCAAACCGATAATCTAAAAATAATACAAAAAACTTTGTAGTACTTAAAAGTTTCCTTAGTTTTGTGCTCTTGATTTTAAATAAAAGAAAGAGCATGAAATGTAGAATACTTGAAAAGGGGACAGAATTGTACTTCCGATACGGGGTTAGATCCGTAACGATGGATACGATTGCTACAGAATTGGGCATTTCTAAAAAAACGATTTATCAACATTTTCCTGACAAGGATGCCATGGTATACCAGGTGCTAGAATCATTTATTCAAAATGATCAATGTAAATGGGAAGAGTTAAGTAAAAGCTCCAAGGATGTCATTCATAAAACCTTACAATCCTTGGAAATCATGAAGACCACTTTGTCTGAAATGAATCCTCGCTTGATGTTTGAAGTAAAGAAATACTTTCCCAAGGCATACGACTTATTTACAAAGTATAAAGAGGATTGCATCATGAATTCTCTCAAAGTGGATTTGAAAACTGGGATTGAACAAGGGTATTTCCGCCCCGAGATTGAAATCGAACTAATCGCACGATTGCGCATGGGAGAAGTGGATTTATCTTTCGACCCTAACTTTTATACGCATAGTAAACTTTCTTTTTTTGATACACAACAAATTTTATTGGATCACTTTATGCGGGGTATTCTCACAGAAAAAGGTCTTTCTCTCTACTTATCTTACCAAAATAACAACTAACATGATTCGCCAACAACTCAATTTTATCGGGCTATTTTGTTTCTTGTCATTGACGGGGATGGCTCAAAGTTTCAGTCTCAAAGAGGCTGTAGATTATGCTATCATCCACCATGTGCAAGTGAAAAACAGTCAATTGGATTTGCAGAATGCAAGTGCAAAAATTAATGAAATTAAAGCTATCGGTTTACCTCAAGTGAATGCTGGGGTTACATATACCAATAACTTAATCATTCAACGAATGTTTATCCCTGCTAAAACATTCAATCCAAACGCAGCAGAAGGTGAAATTATCGCGGCAGAATTTGGCGTTAAGAATTCAGCTATGGCCAATGTAGGCTTAAGCCAATTGGTTTTCGATGGTACATACTTACTAGGCCTAAAAGCTTCTGAAGTATATAAAGAACTGTCGACCAAGACCTTGGTTCAAACCAAACAACAAGTTGCCGAAGGTGTCATGAAAGCTTATTATGGCATTCTTGTTAACGAAAAGCGTCTGCAGATTTTACAAGCCAATGTAGGTCGTTTGGATTCTTTATTGAAAGAGACTAGAGCTCTTAACAAGCAAGGTTTTGTAGAGAAAATCGACGTACAACGTTTGGAAGTACAATCTAATAACCTGAAAACGGAATTGGATAATGTAATTCGTATTCAAGATTTGGGATATTCTTTATTGAAGTTCCAAATGGGATATCCAATGGAAGAGCCCATTCGTTTGTCGCTAACCTTAGAGCAAGTGGATTTAAAGTTTAATTCAATCGATGAAAACATGCCATTTAACTATGGAAGTCGTATTGAATATTCCATCCTTAAAACCCAAGAAGGATTGGCTGAATTAGATGTTCGTAGCCAAAAAGCAGGTTATTTGCCTCGATTGTTGTTCAATTTGAATTATGGTTTTACCAATGGTCGCAAAACATTTAGTGATTTAGTTAGTCAATCATGGTTTGATAATTCTACATTAGGTTTTACACTACAGATCCCCATTTTTGATGGTTTCTCAAAGAAATACAAAACCATTCAGTCGCAAAATAACCTTCAAAAAGTTCGCCAAAGCTATGATTTAGTGAAGTCATCCATTGATTTACAACGTAGCCAATCGTTGATTACCTTGAAAAATTCATTGGAATCCTTGAAAGAGCAAAAGGCAAATTTGGATTTAGCGAATGAAATATCTCGCGTGACTCGCGTAAAATACCAACAAGGTGTAGGTTCAAACCTTGAAGTATTGAATGCTGAAACATCCATCAAAGAATCTCAAGCCAACTATTTTACTTCCCTTTATAATGCCTTGATTGCTAAAGTAGAATTAGAAAAGGCCAACGGTACATTATATTCAGAATAACACGATTTTAACAAATTATCATATGAAAAATCTTACCATTTTAGTAGCCGCCATATTAATGGTAGCATCATGCTCCGAGTCAGTTGACAAAAAACAAGAGTTAGCAGATTTGAAGAAGCAAGCTCAAGAAATTAGTGCTAAAATCGCTAGCATCGAAAAAGAGATTGGCAAGGAAAGTCCTAAAGCTGCTGAAAAAGTAGTGGCCGTAGGTGTAAGCCCAATTCAAGCTCAAACATTCAATCACTTTGTGGAAGCACAAGGTTCTGTATTGGCTGAAAATACCGTTTTAGTAAGTCCTCAAACTGCAGGAGCTATCTTAACTTTGCCTGTAGTAGCTGGCCAAGCCATCAAAAAAGGGCAATTAATTGCCACCTTGGATAACAATATTTTGAAGGAATCCATGGAAGAGGTTAAACACCAATTGGCATTAGCTAAGATACTTTTCGACAAGCAAAAGTCTTTATGGGATCAGCAGATTGGAACTGAAGTGCAGTATTTGAGCGCTAAGTCAAATAAGGAATCTTTGGAGAAACGCTTGGTTACTTTACAAGCTCAGTTAGCCATGTCAAAAGTCATTGCTCCTATTTCTGGAACCATTGAAATTGTGCGTCAAAAAGCAGGAGAAATGGCTTCTCCAGGTTTGCCAATTGTTCAAATCGTGAATTTAGGCAATTTGAAAGTAGCTGCTAAAATTTCGGATACGTATGTAGGTTCTGTGAAAGTGGGCGACCCAATTGTGATTAAATTTCCAGATATCAACAAAGAAGTAAAAGCCCGTATTACCTTGGTTTCTCAATTGGTGAATCCATTGTCGCGTACCTTTGATATTGAAGCACGTATTCCCAATGTTGGAAATGAGTTAAAACCAAATCAATTGGCCGTGATCAACATCAATGATGTCTCTAAAGCAAATGCCATTGTATTGGATGAAAACCTAATCCAAAAAACTGAAAAAGGAAATTTGATTTACGTAGCAGTTGGTGAAGCTGGCAAGAAAGTTGCTCGCGCACGTCAGGTGTCGATTGGTCTATCTTACAATGGTCAAGCTGAAATAACTTCGGGTATCAAAGCAGGTGATCAAATCATTACGCAAGGTTACCAAGATTTAGTTGACGGTCAAGCCATTTCATTCTAATCTGAAAGAATCCACAACATGGAAAAAAATATAAAAAACGAGCAACTGCCCGAAGGAAAAGGACTAATCTATAATATGATAGAATGGTTAGGGCATAATCGTACGACCATTTACATCTTTACCTTCATCATTTTTGTGGCAGGTATGGGTATTTACAAGCAATTGCCAAAAGAGCAATTCCCTGATATCGTTGTTCCACAAATGGTGGTACAAACAGTTTATGCGGGTACAACTCCTACGGACATTGAAAATGTAATTAACAAGCCCATTGAGAAGCAATTAAAAGCAGTCACTGGGGTTAAAAGTGTAAAATCCAATGCCCTACAAGATGTTTCAGTAATCATCGTCGAGTTCAATACGGATGTTACGGTTCCAGTAGCGAAACAGCGTGTACAAGATGCCGTGGATAAGTCCATTGCGGAT
Source organism: Aquirufa aurantiipilula (assembly GCF_019923745.1). Classification (GTDB taxonomy): domain Bacteria; phylum Bacteroidota; class Bacteroidia; order Cytophagales; family Spirosomataceae; genus Aquirufa; species Aquirufa aurantiipilula. The sequence continues at coordinate 82,480 of NZ_JAANOG010000009.1, read as the reverse complement.
TTGCCTAAAGATTTAACTAGACAACCATCCGTAGTTGAGGTAAACTTTTCGGAGTTTCCTATCATGAACATCAACATTGCAGGAGATTATCCATTGGATAAACTGAAAAAATACGCGGAAGATTTACAAGATGAGATTGAGGGAATGCCTGAAATTAATCGTGTAGATATCATTGGCGCATTGAAACGTGAGATTCAAATCAATTTGGATTTAGCGAAAATGCAGAGTTATGGTTTGACTTTCTACGATATTCAATCAGTAGTACAAGGTGAAAACGTGAATATTTCAGGAGGAGAGCTTCCTGTTAATGGCGTGAGACGTGCTTTGCGTGTGACTGGTGAGTTCAAAAGCATGGAGCAGTTGTCCAATATCATCATTCGTTCAAGTACTGGAGCAGTCGTACGTTTAAAAGACGTAGCTGATGTACAAGATAGCTTTGAAGAGAAGCAAGATTTTGCTCGCTTAAATAACAAATCGGTTATAACCTTGAACGTCATTAAACGTGCAGGAGCAAACTTAATTGATGCTGCTGACCGTATTGAAACAACAATTGAAGACTATAAAGAAACTCGTTTTCCTAGTGGATTAACCGTTTCAATTACCGCAGATCAGTCGGAAAGAACCCGTGGTGATATTGCGGATTTGATAAATACAGTAATCTTAGGTTTCGTTTTCGTGGTAATTGTATTGATGTTCTTCATGGGTGTGCGTGATGCAGCCTTTGTTGGATTATCTGTACCATTATCCGCCTTATTGACTTTCTTGTTCATGCCAGGCTTTGATTTCACTTTGAATACCATTGTGTTATTCGCCTTTTTGTTGAGCTTAGGTATTGTGGTGGATGATGCCATTGTGGTGATCGAAAATGCTCACCGTTTATTTAATAATTTCAAGAAATTGAGCATTGTGGAGGCGGTTAAATTGGCCGCTTCAGAGGTTTTTGTGCCGGTATTATCAGGAACCTTGACCACCATTTCCCCATTCTTGCCTTTATTATTCTGGCCAGGAATTGTTGGTGAATTCATGAAATTCTTACCCATCACCTTAATTATTACCTTGTTTGCTTCCTTGTTTGTGGCTTATGTCATGAATCCAGTTTTTGCAATGTCATTCATGAAGCGTCATGATGAAGAGGTGAATGATGTGAAGAATCCTAAATTCTCAGATATCCGCAAGACAGTATTCATCTTATTGAGTCTTACTTTTGGTGGATATGTTTTAGGCTTCCAATTGGGTCATTTTGGATTCGGAAATTTCTTCTTATTTGCAGTTATCATTTATGTGTTCAACCACTTTGTCGTAACACCGAAATGGATTGTACCTTTTCAAGATAAAACCTTACCCGCTTTCAAAAATGCCTACCGTCGAGTAATCTCTTGGGTACTCGAAGGACGCAGACCTGTGTATGCAGTATTGGCTTCTTTTGCTCTGTTGGTATTCTCGTTCGTATTATTTGGAATCGTAAAACCAAAGGTGATTTTCTTCCCTTCAGGTGATCCAGATTACGTGTATATCTATGCCAAAATGCCTATTGGTACAGATGCTGTGGTGACAGATTCCATGACTAAGGTGATCGAAGGTCGCGTATTTACTTTCTTGAAGAAAGAACAAGCGATGAAAATTGTCAATTCCGTTATTTCCAATGTGGGTAAAAATGCGGGAGATCCCATGAATCCAGATCGTAGCGCAACTCCTCATAAAAGTAAAGTGACGATTGCGTTTGAGAAAGTTCAAATGCGTGGGGGCTTGTCGACACAAGATTTATTGACCAAACTTCAAAACTCATTCAAAACAAATCCTATCCCAGGAGTGGAAATGGCGATTGAACGTGAAAGAAATGGCCCTCCAACAGGTAAGCCTATTTCCATTGAGATTTCGGGGGATGACTTTGGCGTATTATTGGATTTAGAGAAAAAAGTACTGAATGCGATACAAAAAGCGGGTGTTCAAGGTATCCAAGAGTTAAAATCGGACTTGGTGACGAACAAACCTGAAATTATCGTGGATGTGAATCGTGAAAAAGCTAGTAGAGAAGGAATTTCTTCAGCACAAGTGGCCATGGCTATTCGTGGGGCATTATTTGGTGTTGAAATTTCTAAATACCGCGATGTTAAGGATGAATATCCTATTCAATTACGTTTGAAAGGGAATTCTAGAAACCAAATTGAAAAATTACTTTCTATGAATATCACTTATCGTGATATGAATTCGGGAGGTATGTTGCGCCAAGTACCTTTAAGCTCTGTGGCCGATATTCGTTATGCGTCATCTTTCAGTCAGATCAATCGTAAAAACCAAGAGCGTGTTGTAACCCTAGGGTCGGATGTGATTGAAGGCTATAATGCCAATGAGATTGTGGCAGAATTGAATGGTTTATTTGAAACCATGGAATTACCTCAGGGCTACAAAATTAAGATGGGTGGAGAACAAGAGCAGCAACAAGAAACAGGTGCATTCTTAGGAATTGCCTTTATTTCGGCTTTGATTTTGATTTACCTAATCTTGGTAACTCAGTTTAACTCAGCCGTGAAACCAATCATTATTTTCGCTACCATTTTACTTTCCTTGGTTGGGGTTATTTTAGGTTTCTTAGCTTTTGGTATGACATTCTCCGTATTGATGTCGGGAGTAGGTGTAATTGCATTAGCCGGTATCGTTGTGAAAAATGGTATTCTTTTGATTGAATTTATCGAAGAATTAAGATTCAAACGAGGCTATGATTTAAAAGAAGCTATCATTGAAGGTGGCGGAATTCGTTTAACACCTGTATTGCTAACAGCTTCTGCAGCTGTTTTGGGATTGATTCCATTGGCACTAGGTTTGAGTATCGACTTTGCCGCCATGTTTACCGAATTGAATCCACATATTTTCTTTGGATCCGATTCAGCCGTATTCTGGGGAATTTTAGCTTGGACTATTATTTTTGGTCTAACTTTCTCCACGGCCTTAACCTTGATCATCGTACCGTGCATGTATTATTTGTCGGAAAGAATCAAACAGAAAATTCGTAAAACAGCATAGTACTCAATTGAACATATATTTTGGGGATTAATAGAAAGCCCTCGGACATTGTCCGAGGGCTTTTTGTTGCTTTAATTGAAGATTAAGTAACGACCTATTTTGTCTTATTTAATATCAATTTCTTGGACAATATTTTTGAAATTTCAATCGTTAAAACGCAACGCTGTCAAGGTTTTAAACCTTGACAGCGTTAAGGCTTGATACACCCGCATAAATAATCAAATTAATCTCATTAAATTGAAAGTCTTAACACGCTTTCATCATGAAAAAACTACTCTTATTCCTTTTATTCCCCTTAAGCCTAATTGCGCAAGACAGACCCTATGGGAAATTATGGGCGACTCGTTCAGAAGTAATCGCACAAAATGGTATGGCAGCCACTTCTCATCCATTATCCACCCAAGCGGCTTTGGATGTATTGAAAGCTGGCGGAAACGCCATTGATGCCGCCATTGCCGCCAATGCGATGGAAGGGGTTGTTGAGCCTCATGTAAATGGAATTGGTGGCGACTTATTTGCCATCGTTTGGGATGCCAAAACAAAAAAACTATATGGTTTGAATGGTTCAGGTAGATCACCTAAATCTTTGACCTTAGCCGAATTAAAAAAGCGGGGCTTGAAACACATTCCCAGTGTAGGTCCTTTGCCAGTAAGTGTTCCGGGTTGCGTGGATGCCTGGTTTGAGCTACATAAAAAATTTGGTTCTATGCCTATGTCTAAAGTATTGGAAAATGCGGTTTCATATGCTAGAAATGGTTTTCCTGTTCATGGGGAATTTGCTTCAGCCTTACAGCGTGTAGAAGCAAACTATGGACGCTTTCCTAATGTCGCTCAACATTACTATCCCAATGGAAAAGCCCCTGTGGTTGGCGATGTTTTCAAAAACCCAAACTTAGCCAATACCTTAGAAAGAATTGGAAAAGAAGGTCGTGATGCTTTTTACAAAGGTGATATGGCCAGAACCATGGATGCCTTTATGAAGAAAAATGGTGGTTTCTTGAGCTATGAAGATTTAGCTACGCACACCTCTACTTGGATAGACCCCGTATCCGTGAATTATCGTGGATATGATGTTTGGGAATTGCCACCGAACGGACAAGGTATTGCGGCCTTACAAATGTTGAATATTTTGGAAGGTTATGATTTTTCCAAAATCAAGCATGGTAGTGCAGAGCATATTCATTTATTTACCGAAGCTAAGAAACTGGTATTTGAAGACCGGGCCAAATACTATGCAGACCCAGAATTTGCTAAAATTCCTGTGGCTAATTTGATTTCGAAATCCTATGCAGCTGAGCGCAGAAAATTGATTCAAGCAAACCGCGCTGCAAGACATTATGATGCAGGTAATCCTGCCTTAAAAGATGGTGATACCATCTATTTGACCATTGCCGATAAAGATGGTAACATGGTTTCTTTGATTCAAAGTAATTACCGAGGTTTTGGTTCAGGGATGATGCCCGATGGTTTAGGTTTTATGTTTCAAGACCGTGGAGAAATGTATAGTTTGAATGAGGGAGAAAACAATACTTTCGCACCAGGAAAACGTCCATTCCATACAATTATTCCCGCTTTCGTTACCAAAGACGGACAACCGTTCTTAAGTTTTGGTGTCATGGGCGGCGCTTTTCAACCTATGGGACATGTGCAAATTGTGATGAATGTGGTCGACTTTGGTATGAATATCCAAGAAGCAGGAGATGCACCCCGATTAAACCACGAAGGGTCATCTGAACCCACTGGTGAAGCAATGGAATTAACTGGAGGAACCATCACCTTGGAAAGCGGATATCCTTATGAGGTTATACGTGAGTTATTGCAAAAAGGTCACCAAGTAGGTTTTATGAATGGAATCTACGGAGGTTACCAAGCCATTCGTTGGGATCCCATTAGAAAAGTGTATTTTGGCGCGTCTGAGTCTAGAAAAGATGGACAAGCCGCAGGTTATTAAATAAAGTCCATGGTTATTTTAGCAAAGCGTGTATTTACGGGGCATGAATGGTTAGTAGATCAACAAATTCATGTTCATCAAGGCCGTATTCAAGAAATTAAATCAGTAGAAGGAGATCTGCAAGGAAGCGGATTTATCTGTGCTGGTTTCATTGATTTACAAGTATATGGTGGGGGTGAACTTTTGTTTTCCAATCATCCCACCGAAGCTTCTATTGCCAAAACCTTTGAAGAACATCATAAAACGGGGACTACCCATTTTCAGATTACGTTGAATTGTTCCCCTAAAGAAACCATGTGGAGGGCGATTGACTCTTGTCAAGCCTATATGGCCAAAGGGGGCAAAGGACTGATTGGTTTGCATTTGGAAGGTCCATTTTTTAATCCCATTCGTAAGGGTGCACACAAAGAGGAGTTTGTTCAATGCCCAAGTGTTGCCTATATTCAAGAAATTGTACAAAGGGCAGGGGATTTGCCTATTTATATGACCATTGCGCCTGAAATGTTTTCTGAGGAGGCTTTGGACTATATCATTCAAAGTCCTATTATGGTTTCATTAGGGCATTCGGATGCGACGATTGATCAAGCGAATCATGCCTTATCCAAAGGAGCAAATCGGATTACGCATTTATTTAATGCCATGTCTCAATGGCAAAGCCGTGCCCTAGGTTTAGTGGGTGCAAGTTTTTCAAGCGAGGCCTGGACAAGTATCATTGTGGATGGTTTACACTGTGATTTCCGATCAGTTAAACTGGCTAAGGAATTGAAAAAACAACGCTTATTTTTGATTACTGATGCAGTAACCCATGATGTTTCAGGCCCTTATTTATTTGATAAAAAAGATGGTAAATTTTCCAATGAAGCGGGTACTTTATCAGGTTCTGCTTTAACCATGGAACAGGCCATACAGAATTGTGTGTATCAAGTGGGAATGGATGTGGAAGAAGCTATTCGTATGGCGACGCTTTATCCTGCTCAAGTCGCTAATTTAGAACAGGATTTGGGGACAGTTGAAGTAGGGAAAAAAGCCTGCCTGATACATATGAGTGATGATTTAAAAGTCCAACAAGTATGGTTGGATGGTGAACCTTTGATGGATTAATATGATTAGCTTTCCTTCCAAACAAGCGCAAGTTCAAACCACTATTTTTACGAAAATGTCGGCCTTGGCTAGCGAGCATGGCGCCTTAAATTTATCTCAAGGTTTTCCAGGATTTGATTGTTCAGAAGAACTTCAGGCTTTGTTGGCCTTTTATTCCAAAGGCCATAACCAGTATGCGCCCATGTCGGGTGTGCCCGTTTTTAAACAAAGCATTGCCGATAAAACCAATCTTTTCTATGGCATTGATATCGATGCTCATAAAGAAGTTACCGTTGTTTCAGGGGCTACCGAAGCCTTGTTTTGCGCCATTCATTGTTGTGTGTTTCCAGGAGATGAGGTGATCATGTTTGATCCAAGTTATGATGCCTATGATCCTGCTGTTCGATTGGCTGGAGGTATTCCCATTCATTTATCTATGGATGCCCAAAATGGCTTTCAAATTGACTGGGAAGAACTCGCACGCACTATTTCTCCCAAGACTCGTGCTATCATGGTGAATAGTCCACATAATCCCACAGGATCTATTTGGACTGAAAATGATTTAGAGGCATTGGCCAAAATAGTGAAAGGAACCAACATCCTGATTATTTCAGATGAGGTGTATGAACACATTGTTTTTGACGGCAAAAAACATTACTCTGTATTACTTCACCCAGAGTTACGCAAACGCAGTTTTGTGTGTGGCTCATTTGGAAAGACCTATCACATTACTGGCTGGAAGATTGGATATTGTTTAGCACCAGAATACCTGACCAAGGAGTTTCAAAAGTTACATCAATGGGTGACCTTTTCTAGTGCTACTCCTTTGCAATATGCTTTGTCGGACTACCTAAAAGAACCAGCTCATTATTTAGGTCTTTCAGATTTTTACCAAAGAAAAAGGGATTTGTTTGCTTCAGCATTTCAAGGGAGTAAATGGAAATTATTACCTAGCCATGGAAGTTTTTTCCAATGCATGGATTATCGAGAAATTAGTAATGAAAAGGATGTGGATTTAGCTGAAAGACTGACCAAAGAAATCAAAGTAGCCTCCATTCCCATTTCCGTATTTTATGAAAATGTTCCGGGAGATACGATTTTACGCTTTTGTTTTGCCAAATCTGATGAGGTCTTACTCGAAGCGGCACAGCGCTTAGTTCAATTATAGTTTCAAGTTTTCAGCAATTCGAACCAAATGAGTTGAAGCTTTTGTCATGGCCTCTTCTAGACGTATGGGAGGGACTAAAATGGGATAGACTGGGATATGACGCATGGATTCTGGTATGTTGTTTTCATCTTGTAATCCTCCACAAACCAGTATGATGGGTTTTTGAATTGCTTGACTGCGTTGAATGACTGTGGAGATTAATTTTCCTCCCCACGATTGCACATCGATTTTCCCCTCCCCACTGATGATAACATCAGCCTTGGCAGCATGTTGGTCAAATGAAACTAAATCAAGTATCCATGAGGAGGCTAGATGTATACTTGCTTGTAGGAAGAACATGGCTCCAGCGCCTAATCCACCTGCAGCGCCAGCTCCAGGGCATTGAGCAATTTCTGTATTAGGATAAAAACTAGCCATTTGAATTAACCCTTTATCCAATTGGCTAATCATCTTTTCGTCCGCTCCTTTTTGTTTGGCAAATACATGAGCCGCCCCCTGTGGACCGTATAGAACATGGCGGACATCGGTGGCCACTTGAAACTGAATCTGCTTTATTTGTTCGATTATTGGACTTGGGATAATCTGATGTATACGAATCAAATTCTCGCCAATAGGAGCTAATTCTTTCCCATTTACATCTAAAAATTGAAAGCCTAGGGCAGCTGCCATACCCATTCCGGCATCATTGGTCGCTGAACCTCCAACGGTTAAGGTGATTCGTTTTGCACCATGTTTCAAGGCGTGTAGGATAAGCTCCCCTGTGCCAAAAGTGCTCGTTATCCCTGGATTTCGCTCTTCTTTTTTGAGTAATTCTATCCCTGAGGCTCTTGACATTTCAATGAATGCATGTGAACTATCTTTCACCCATAAATAAGGGGCTTCAATAGTTCGAAAAAGGGGGTCTTTGACCAAAACCTTCACCCATTCTCCTCCAAAAATTTCTCGAATAACATCTAAGGTACCTTCACCGCCATCGGCCAATGGTAAGGACTGAATGATGGCCTCAGGATGGGAATTTTTAATCCCTTGAGCTAAAGCCTGACAGACTTCTGCCGCAGAGAGGGAATCTTTAAATTTATCAGGACAAAGTAGTACGCGCATCACATGAATTTGAGTTGAATTTACCAACAATTTGCCTAAATCCATGAATTTATTCCCTATAGCTTTCTCGTAGGGAATCCTTTCTGTATTTTTGGTTTTTCAAATTAAGCCCTATGTCTTCATCATTCCGATTTTATTGCGTTTTCTTGCTGCTTGGGCTTTTAACATCCTGTACCAAACAGCCCGATTTAACGGGTTTTGATGTAGAAAAATTTGTTCAAGATGAAGCGGGCTGTGAAGGAAATAGAGCCTCACAAATAGCTTGGCTAAAATCCCATAAGGAGAATTTAAAAGGTGTGAGCTCCAACGACATTGAGGATATCTTAGGGAAACCTGACATCCAACAGCTGGCAGATCGAAATCAAGAATATTATGTTTATTTCTTGGAAAAAGGGCCACATTGTGATAAAATCACGAATCCTTCACAAGCCTATTGCATGGCTTTCCGATTCAGCGCCATTGGATTGGCTACGGAAATCACTTTTCAAAATGGTTTACCTTGATTATTTGGTAAACCAACCCACCACGGTACTTGAGAAACTGACTAAAAAGCTAAATATTAGTGGAGCTACAAATCCGCTTACTTGAAATCCAGGAACGTATAATTCAGTTAGATACACGATGGCTACATTGATGACAAGGGAAAATAAACCGAGTGTCATGAAAGTAATGGGGAAACTGATGATGTGCAAAAATGGCTTAACAAAGGAGTTTAAGAATCCCATGACCAAAGCAACTAAAAGTGCCGTGGTGAATCCATCCACCACAATACCTTTTAGATAGCGGGGAATGATTAAAATCACTCCTGCAATGATGATGTAACGAATGATGAATCCAATCATGTTATTTCGCGTGTCTTTGTTGTAACAATTTGACAATTTCTTCTAAACCTATACCTCGATCTTCTAGCAATACCAATAAGTGAAAAACTAAATCGGCGGCTTCTCCTTTGAATAATTCATCATTATTCGACATGGCTTCAATCACTAATTCCACTGCTTCTTCCCCTACTTTTTGGGCCACTTTATTCGTGCCTTTTTGGAACAATGAAGCTGTATAAGAAGTGTCAGCCGATGCGCCTTTTCTAGAACGAATGATGTGTTTTAAATAATCCAGCCAAGCCGCATTATCTTGATTGGAGGTGTTAAAACAGGTATCTGCACCCGTATGGCAAGCCGGTCCTACTGGATCCACTTGGATTAATAAGGTATCTTGGTCACAATCCAATAAGATGTTTTTGACATGAAAGAAATTACCTGAAGTTTCTCCTTTTGTCCATAAGCGCTCTTTTGAACGGGAATAAAAAGTAACAATATTCTCTGCCTGTGTTTTGAAATAGGCTTCCTCGTTCATGTATCCAAGCATTAATACTTGCAAGGTGGAGGCATCCTGAATAACAGCAGGTAGTAATCCTTTAGAAAAATCGGGGCTTGAGTTCATCTTATCAAAAATTCTTGTGAATTTATTAAATACGCATTGGAATTCCTTTGCTGGCTAGGTAATTCTTTAAATCTAAAATAGCTATTTCTTTGAAGTGAAAAATACTAGCTGCTAAGCCAGCATCAGCTTTTCCTTCGGTGAAAACTTCATAAAAATGCTCCATGCTACCTGCTCCGCCAGAGGCAATGATAGGTATGGAAGAATTGGAGGAAATAGTCGAGGTAAGTACATTGGCAAATCCAGCTTTGGTGCCATCCGCATCCATACTGGTCAATAAAATTTCTCCTGCCCCTCTATTTTCTACTTCTTTGGCCCATGGAATAGTTTGAATCTCGGTTATTTTTCTTCCTCCATGTGTATGCACCCAATCTTTTCCATCTACCCAGCGGGTATCAATGGCGACAATAATGCATTGTGAGCCAAATTGTAAGGCTAATTCATCTATTAATTTGGGATTTCGAACCGCTGATGAATTGATGGAAACTTTATCAGCACCCGCATTTAATAAGGCTGAAACATCTTGAATGGAGGATATTCCACCGCCTACTGTAAATGGGATATTGACATGTCTAGCAACTTCCCGAACCAAATTAACTAAGGTTTTTCGGTCATCAACCGTAGCCGTAATATCCAAAAAAACCAATTCATCTGCTCCTTCTTGTGCATATAAAGCACCCAGTTCCACGGGATCTCCCGCATCACGTAAATCCACAAAGTTGGTTCCCTTTACAGTCCTACCATCTTTAATGTCCAAGCAAGGAATGATTCTTTTGGTTAACATGCAGATTCTTTGGCAAAGGTGGCTAATTCCGCTAAACTAATTCGTCCTTCATAAAAGGCTTTTCCAACAATCACGCCAAAAATATTCATGTCGCGCAGTCGGTATAAATCATCTAAACAAGCCACCCCTCCACTTGCAATAAGCTGCAATTCAGGCTCTTGTGCTTGAATTTTTTCATATAAATCAAAACTCGGGCCTTGTAAAAGACCATCTTTGGCCACATCGGTAGAAATCACATATTTCACACCTGCTGCACAGTAGTCTTTCAAGAAATCGTAAATGGATATGTTCGAATTTTCCTGCCAACCCGACACGGCAATTTGCTCGTTGTGGGCATCAGCTCCTAAAATGATTTTATCAGGGCCATATTTTTTTAACCAATTCCTCACTAATTCAGGTTGCCTAACAGCAATACTGCCTGCAGTAATTTGTTGGGCACCAGCAGAAAAGGCGATATCAATCATCTCGTCGGATTGAACTCCTCCTCCAAAATCAATATGTAAATTGGTTCCATTGGCAATTCGCTCCAACACATGTGCGTTGACAATTTTTTTGGCTTTGGCTCCGTCTAAATCAACTAAATGCAATCGTTGGATTCCCGCTCCTTCAAACTCTTTGGCTATTTCCAATGGGTCGGAATGGTATACCTTTTTCTGGGCATAATCACCCTGGGTCAAGCGAACACATTGTCCTCCTATTAAATCGATAGCTGGAATTAGTTGGAACATCATTTATAAAGCGAGAAAATTTTCAATAATTCGTTGACCTGCCATACCACTAATTTCTGCGTGGAATTGAGCTGCATAGAAATTGTCCTGATGAAGCATCGCAGAAAAAGGCTGAACATAGTCACAAACTGCTGTAGTCAAAGGATTCACAGGAACATAAAAAGAGTGAACAAAATAGACAAACTCTTCTTTTTTTAAGCCTTCCATCAAGGGATTATCTTGGTTGGCATGAATGGAATTCCATCCTACATGCGGAATTTTTAAATCATTTGATTGAAAGCGTTTCACTTCCACATCAAATACACCCATGCAAGTAGTATCATTTTCCTCTGAATGCTTACATAATAATTGCATACCAATGCAGGTAGCTAAAACGGGTTGCTTTAACTGAGGGATAATCAAGTCTAGCCCTTTTTCTTTCAAATGGGCCATGGCAGTGCTTGCTTCGCCTACACCCGGAAAGATCACTTTATCGGCTTGGCGTAGAATGGCCTCATCGTCTGTCCATGTATACGGCACCCCGATTCGATCGAGTGCGTACATCACGGAGGCAACATTCCCTGCATTGTATTTAACGATGGCAATTTCCATGGGCTTTCTTTCTGGGTAAACAGCCTTGCAAAGGTAGGCAAATAGGCTGGATTATGAAATTCCCCTATATTTGTTGTTCTATCTCTTTCCACATGCGCTTCCGGAAAAAACTCTTTTTTGAAATTGCTTACCTGCTGTGGATGGGTTTACTTCCTTTTATTTCGAGCCTAGCTTTGGGCTATTTGGCCGTTTCTAATCCGAGCTTTTTCTTAAACTTAAGTTTTAGCCAACAAGTGTTTTTTTGGATTGCTACTGTTTTTGTGATGGGTTTAGCACTTTGTCCTACTACTTTCCTGGCCCTTTTTGTTGGATATATATGGGGTTTTCAAGGCATTTGGCCATTGATTGTTGCGTATAGCCTAGCCTCTATGTTGGGTTTTGGTATGGCAAAACTTTGGAAAGGTCAAGCCATGATTCGTTGGATAAAGCGGACCAAACAAGGGGCACAATTTTTGTCCAATGTTCAGGCTCAATCTTTCTCTTGGGTATTTCTAGCCCGACTGTCACCTATCTTTCCCTTTGCCATTACCAATGCCATGATGTCTTTTTTGGGAGTCAGTTTCCTAGATTTTTGTTTGGCAGGGATGATTGGAATGTTACCAAGAACGGCATTAGCTGTCTGGACTGGCACACAAGCTAAGAGTTGGGAATATTTGCTACATCACCCGGAATCATTTTCTTGGCAAGATGGAGTAAGTTTAGTTTTATTAGTTTTTTCTGGGCTTGGAATGTACTTCTTAGCCAAGAGACAAGTCAAAGCCTAGGCTGTAGGGTATCCATTCTTAAATAGAAAGAAATGTGAGATATAAGGCGTAAATTTGTCTTTCCAATTCCATCGTAGGAAGAGGTATCATTTTAATCAAACTATTTTGACTTTTAAAGAATTAGGTCTGGCCGACAGCCTTTTAGCAGGAATTGATTCCATGGGCTACAAGACCGCTACTCCCGTACAATCGCAAGTGATAAAGCCGATTTTAGAGGGGAGAGATATTATTGCTTCAGCACAAACTGGTACTGGTAAAACGGCGGCATTTTTGCTGCCTATTGTGAATAAAATCATCACAGAACCACATGCTGAAAATCAAATCAATGCTTTGATTATTGTCCCTACTCGTGAATTGGCCATTCAAATCGCGGACAATATGGAAGGTCTAGGATATTTTACCAATGTTTCTTGCATTGCCGTATATGGAGGAGGGGATGGACAATCTTTTACCACTGAAAAAACAGCCTTAACTAGTGGTTGTGACATTGTTGTTTGTACACCGGGCAGAATGATTGCCCACCTAAATATGGGTTATGTCAATCTCAAAGAGGTAAAATATTTAGTGTTGGATGAAGCAGACCGCATGCTGGATATGGGCTTTCAAGATGATTTAATCAAAATCACCTCCTTTTTAAATCCAGAGCGACAAAACTTATTGTTCTCTGCCACCATGCCGCATAAAATGCGGGAGTTGGCCAGGAAATTATTGAAGAATCCAGTTGAAATTAACATAGCCGTATCTAAACCACCCGAGCAAATTGTTCAAGAGGCTTTTGTGGTTTTCGAGGAACAAAAATCTCCTTTAATCAAGCATTTGCTTCGTTTGAAAGACTACAGTCGGGTGATCATTTTTTGTTCCAGAAAACAAAATGTCAAAACCTTAACCACAGATCTGAAAAGGGCCAAATTTAAAGTAGAAGAAATTCACTCGGATTTGGAACAAGATGTTCGTGAGCAGGTTTTACAAGATTTTAGAAACAAAAAGACAACTATTTTAGTGGCTACCGATATTTTAAGTCGGGGTATTGATATCGATGAAATCGAATTGGTTATCAATTATGATGTTCCCAACGATGGAGAAGATTACATACATCGCATTGGTCGTACTGCACGTGCAGAAAGTCAAGGTACAGCTTATACGTTGATCAGTCCTGCTGAACAACGTAAGTTTGCCAATATTGAGAAACTTCTAGAAAAAGAAGTTACTAAATCTCCTATTCCGGAAGAATTTGGAGCTGGTCCCGCTTATGAGCCAGCCTTACAAAAGGCCGGCGATAAGGGGCGTAATTTTTCTGGTCCTAAAAAAGGAGGCAAGAAGTTTTGGGGTAAAAAGAAAAAATAAAGGCTTATTTCTGAGCCTTTACTCCTGTAGTTCCCCCTTGAGCTAATGTAATATCCACAGGGGCATTGGCTTTCCAACTTCCACGAGTAAAATCAGGGACGTTCATAGAACGAGATCTGTTTTTAACGGAAATCTCACTCAATGGCCCAATCGAACTCCAAGCAGCAGCATCGTAGACGTTTTGATCCAATGGTAATCCATTGCGTAAGCAGTCAATTAAGCGCCAATCCATCATAAAGTCCATTCCTCCATGTCCTCCAATTTGCTTAGCTAATTCACCAATCTTAGCGACAATCGGTGGAGCATATTTTTTCTCTAATTCAGCCATTTCAGCTGCCGAAATCCAATTGTGATGATGATCTGAAATTTTGGTATCAGGATATTTGACAGCCATACCTTTAGTACCACTCAATAAGTGAATACGTGAATATGGGCGAGGAGTAGAGACGTCATGTTGCACCATCATTGTTTTACCTTTTACTGTACGGATGGTGGTGGTATTCATATTTCCACGGAAACTCTTGTTCGTGAATTGTTGATAGAAAGGATCTTTGGCTGCCAATTCCACAGCACGTGGGTGCATGGAGAAATCATTGGTCGAAGTAGATACCAAATAATCCATTTGATCACCTCGATTGATATCCAATAATTGACAAATAGGTCCTAATCCATGCGTAGGATACAAATTACCATTGCGTAAATTTTCTTTCAATCGCCAGCTTTGATAATAGGTGCTTTGTGTGAAATTATGATCTAATAAATCATGTAAATATGCGCCCTCAGCATGTATGATTTCTCCAAAATATCCTTGACGTGCCATGTTGAGCGTCAATAGTTCAAAAAAGTCATAGCAACAGTTTTCCAACATCATGCAATGCTTTTTGGTTTTTTCGGATGTTTCAACCAATTGCCAGCATTCTTCTAAGGTAGTTGCTGCCGGAACTTCCACGGCCACATGTTTCCCTTGTTTCATGGCATATACGGCCATTGGAGTATGTAAATGCCACGGAGTAGCAATGTAGATCAAATCGATATCTGGACGGTCGCACATGGCTTTCCAGGCTTCCTCTTTTTCAGTATAAACAATGGGCTGAATTCCCATTTTACCAAGAGCATTGAGGGCTGCATCCGTCTTTTCTTTTCTGATATCACACACGGCGATGGTCTTTACTCCATCGATGCGATTAACTCGGGTGATTGCACCAGAACCACGGTTTCCTAATCCAATAAATCCAATGCGGACTGTTTCAATTTTAGGGGCTGCATAGCCCGACATATTAAAAACTTGTTTTCCTTGTTCTACCTGCATGCTGGTAGCCAAGTCTTTGATTTCCCATTTGGCAGATCCGCCTAAGGCGGCTAATCCACTTAGTTTGAGAAAATCTCTTCGATTATTATTCATAGTTAAAATAGGTTTTTTGTCAAATTATATGGCTTGCGAGTCGATTACTTGAACCTTCCCCCACAGATGCTTGTTGTCATCGATGAACTTCTTGTGCAGAGGGTGGTATAAATATTCTTTTTCTTTTTCGGCATCAGCAAAAGTCAATACCACTGAAAAAGTATAACTTCCCTCAGTAACAGGTTTGTCGAATTCCGTAATGATGGGTTTGCCTACATGGGCAGTCTGAATCATAGGAAGGCCTCCAAGAGCTTTTAAGGCTTTAAATAGTTGGGTTTTTTCGGCCTCGTTGTTTGGATTTTTAGCCCAAAACAACACGTGGTGGATGAAGTTCATAGATGGAGTAGCTGAAGAACCTGTTAGTGCTGAACCAGCAGCTAAAAGTCCAGATTGTTGTAAAAATTCGCGACGATTGTTCATGTGTTCATTTAAATTTAAACTCAAATTATCATAATTCAATTCTACCATGAAAAATTCAAAAATCAAAGTAATCGTAACAGGGGTTACCGGTATGGTGGGGGAAGGTGTCATGCACGAATGTTTACTTTCACCATATGTGGAAGAAGTATTGGTCATTAGTCGGCGACCTTCAGGTAAATCTCATCCCAAATTAAAGGAGATTATTTTGACGGATTTTTATCAAACGGAAGAGCTAGAAGAGCTAGTAAAAGGCTATGATGCCTGTTATTTTTGCTTGGGTGTAACTTCCATCGGTAAAAACGAAGCAGAGTATACTAAATTAACTTACGATTTAACTTTGGGCTTTGCCAAATCCCTGGAAAAAAATAACCCTCAACTGACTTTTGTTTATGTTTCGGGTAAAAGTACAGATTCCACAGAAAAGGGAAATTTGATGTGGGCAAGGGTTAAAGGTAAGACAGAAAATGACCTTGCAAAATTGAAGTTTAAAGCTGCATTTGCTTTTCGACCAGGTATGATTCATCCTACTCCAGGTTTGCAACATGCTTTACCGTTTTATAAATACATCAATTGGATGTACCCATTTTTGCGTTGGGCTGCACCCAATATGGTTTGTACAATGAAGGAGCTTGGACAGGCGATGATTGCTGTGACTTTATTAGGTTATGACAAAAGCGCAGTCGAAGTAGCGGATATTGTTCATTTATCAAAAGTTCTAGAGGAGAAATAACCAATTTTTTCCCTGATTTTGGCTAATTTTATAGGAAATAAATCAAATACCGTGAATAAGAAAGTTGTACTGATGATATTAGATGGTTGGGGAATTGCCACCAACCCAAAAGTTTCTGCCATAGATGCAGCCAATATCCCCTTTGTTAAATCCTTATATTCCCAATACCCTCATTCTAAATTAGAGGCCTCTGGTTTAGCTGTTGGCCTTCCTGAAGGTCAAATGGGAAATTCAGAAGTAGGTCATATGAATTTAGGTGCTGGTCGTATAGTCTACCAGAACTTAGTTAGGATTAATAAAGCAGTAACAGAAAATACGCTAGGTCAGGAACCTGAATTAGCCAAGGCCTTTGATTATGCCAAAAAAGAAGGTAAAGCAGTTCACTTCATGGGTCTTGTTTCCGATGGAGGTGTACATGCTCACATAGATCATTTAAAATCATTGTTGAGTACTGCACAAGAGGCACAATTGCCCCAAGTTTTTGTGCATGCATTTACGGATGGACGAGATACTGATCCTAAATCAGGCTTAAAGTTTATAACTGATTTAGTTCAACATTGTGATAAAACAGGGGCTCATGTTGCTTCGGTGACTGGTCGTTATTTTGCGATGGACCGTGACAATCGTTGGGAGCGCGTAGCTTTGGCATATCATGCCATGGTGAATGCAGAAGGTCATTTAACACAAGATGTCATTCAGTCCATTAAGGATAGTTATGCAGCTGACGTAACGGATGAATTCATCAAGCCGATCATTGCGACAGATGCCCATGGCACTCCTTTGGCAAAAGTAGCGGAAGGGGATGTGGTTATATGTTTCAATTTCCGCACGGACCGTGGACGTGAAATCACCCAAGCTTTGACGCAGAAAGATTTTCATGAGGAAAATATGCATCGCATGAATTTGTATTATCTGACTATGACGGAGTACGACAAAGAGTTCAACAACGTACATGTTATTTTCAATGATTCTAACCTACCGATGACCCTGGGTGAAGTATTAGAAGGTGCAGGTAAAAAGCAGATTCGTATCGCAGAAACAGAAAAGTATCCACACGTAACTTTCTTCTTTTCAGGAGGTCGTGAGACGCCGTTTGTGGGTCAAACAAATATCTTAAGAAATTCACCTAAAGTGGCTACTTATGATTTACAGCCTGAAATGTCTGCTGCTGATTTGCGTGATGCATTGATTCCAGAGCTGGAAAAAGAGGAGGTGGATTTTGTCTGTTTGAATTTTGCTAATCCTGATATGGTAGGTCATACGGGAGTTTTTTCAGCGGTAGTTAAAGCCGTAGAAACCGTTGATCAATGTGCGGAAGCTGTTGTGAAAGCAGGTTTAGCTCATGGATATAGTTTCATCATCATTGCTGACCACGGAAATGCAGATGTGATGATGAATGAAGATGGGTCACCAAATACTGCCCACTCCACTAATTTAGTACCATGTATTTTAGTAGATAACCAGGATCATCCGACATTGTCAAATGGTAAACTTGGAGATATTGCGCCTACCATCTTAAAATTAATGGGGGTAGAGCAACCTAAAGAAATGACAGGTGTAGCTTTATTTTAAAAAAATTCTATTACCGTTACGTTTTTGTTTATATCATTGGATCGATTGAATATATGGGAAAGGTTATCATTTTTGGAAATACGCAGTCAGCAGAATTAGCTTTATATTATTTACAGAACGATAGTGAACATGAGGTGGCTGGGTTTACGGTGGAGGAACAATACATCAAGGAACCAGAGTTTCATGGATTACCTTTAGTCCCGTTTGAAACGGTAGAACAGCAATTTTCACCCTCGGAATATTTGTTTTTTGCACCAATGACAGCAGCTGGCATGAATCAGGTTCGGGCAAGGGTGTATGAACAAGGTTTGGAGAAAGGTTACAAATACATTTCCTATATCAGTTCACATGCGACCGTTTTGACGGATAAAATTGGGGAAAACTGTTTTATTTTGGAAGATAATACCATTCAACCCTATGTACAGATTGGTAACAACTGTGTCTTGTGGTCGGGTAATCACATCGGTCATCATAGTCGAATAGGGAACCACGTATTTTTTACTTCGCAAATAGTTCTTTCTGGTAATTGCCAAGTAAACGACTATTGTTTCTTTGGGGTTAATGCCACCATCCGCGATAGCTCTGTCATTGGTGAAGGCACCTTTGTTAGTATGGGTGCTACGGTGATGAAACAAAGAACTGAACCCTGGAGTGTTTGGAAAGGAAATGCTGCGGAGAAATCAACGATTTCCAGTAAGGATTTGAAGTTTTAATTTCCTAACGCTGGCAAGGTTCCAAACCTTGACAGCGTTGTGGAAAACGATTGAGATTTCAGTATTATTGTCCAAGAAATTGATAATCAAATTCAAAGAATACCAGGCAATTCCTTTTGGTAAGGACATAAAAAAAGCTCCCATTTGATGGGAGCTTTTTTGTTAGGGTTCCAAGGGTTTATTTTCCTCATCTACGATGACAAAAATATCTTCATTGGGTCGTTTCATTAGGTACTTTTCTCGCGCATATTTTTCCAACAAAGCAGGATTTCCAACCACCATTCGGCGTTCTTTTTCCAGTTCTTTTAATTTTTGTTGGTAAAATGCTTTCTCATTCTTCATCACTCTAAGTTCGTTCCAAAGTCGATATTGTACCCGAAGGTCATTGGTATCTAAAAAGAACATCCAAACCAGCATGATACTAGTAGAGATTACATAGAAGCGATATTTTCCAAGAAAAAGCCCTTTAACGCGATCCATGATCTTAGAAATTCAAACCTGGGAAATATGCGTTAGCACCTAATTCTTCCTCAATACGAAGTAATTGGTTGTATTTAGCCATACGGTCAGAACGTGAAGCTGAACCAGTTTTGATTTGACCTGTATTTAATGCTACAGCCAAGTCAGCGATGGTGGCATCTTCTGTCTCTCCTGAACGGTGTGACATGATGTTTTTGTAAGAATTACGTTTAGCTAAGTTAACTGTGTCAATCGTTTCAGTCAATGAACCAATTTGGTTTACTTTCACTAAAACAGCATTAGCTACACCTTGCTCAATACCTTGTTGTAAACGCTTCACATTTGTAACGAATAAATCGTCACCAACTAATTGACACTTAGAACCAATCAATTTAGTTTGCTCAGCCCAACCTGCCCAATCATCTTCAGCCATACCATCTTCAATTGAAATGATTGGGTATTTGTTCACCCAAGTCTGCCAGTAAGCAGCCATTTCCATATTGTTCAATTGCTTGCCATCCGATTTTTTGAAAGTATACAATCCTGTTTTCTCATCAAAGAATTCAGAAGAAGCAGCATCCATTGCAATGAAAATTTCTTCGCCTGGTTTGTAACCTGCTTTTTCAATGGATTGCAAAACGATTTCGATAGCCTCTTCGTTTGACTTGATGTTGGGAGCAAAACCACCTTCATCACCTACGTTAGTTGAATATCCTTTGCTTTTCAAAACTCCTTTTAAAGCGTGGAATACCTCTGTACCCATACGTAATGCATGAGAGAAGCTTTCTGCTTTAGCTGGCATTACCATGAACTCTTGGAAGTCGATGCTATTGTCAGCATGAGAACCACCATTTAAGATGTTCATCATAGGTACTGGAAGCGTATTCGCATTTACTCCACCGATATAACGGTAAAGTGGAAGACCAGCTTCTTGTGCTGCTGCTTTAGCAACGGCCATAGAAACACCTAAAATAGCATTTGCTCCTAATTTTCCTTTGTTATGTGTACCGTCTAATTCGATCATCAAACGGTCGATCATGTTCTGCTCAGATACCTCTAGGCCCCATAATTCCTCTGCGATAGTTGTGTTTACGTTTTCTACGGCTTTTAAAACGCCTTTTCCTACATAAACAGATTTGTCTTCATCGCGTAATTCCACTGCCTCATGGATACCTGTAGAGGCTCCAGAAGGAACGGCTGCACGACCGAAAGCACCATCTTCTGTTTTGATGTCTACCTCGATTGTGGGATTTCCACGTGAATCTAAAATTTGTCTTGCGTGAACGTACTGTATTGCACTCATCGTATAATTATTATTGTGAATAAATGGATTACGTTGTAATTGATTAAATTGCCCTGCAAAATAACGTATTTTTTAGATAAAATCACTGATTTACCGAAAGTCAGCTGCTTAAATCGCTGATAATTAATCAAATAATAATGAAAGCTAAATTCTTTTTTTCTTCTCTTCTCGCATTTTTTCTTCTTTTTTCTTGGCAGACTTATGCCCAGGCTGCTGAGGTCGAGGTCTTTGAAAAAAAGATTCAAGAAAATCCTTCTGCCATTTTATTGGATGTGCGAACTTCTGGAGAATTTGGCGGAGGCCACTTACCCAAGGCGATGAATATCGATTTTCGTTCTGCCGATTTTGCGGAGCAAATCAAGAAATTGTCTAAAGATAAGCCGGTATTGATATATTGTCTTTCTGGAGGTCGCTCAGCTCAAGCTGCGGAATTAATGCGGAAAGAAGGATTTCAAGTGACGGAATTGAAAGGCGGATATTTGAAATGGACAACGAAATTAAAACCCTTGGAGGGGGTACCTAATGTGGTACACGACAAAGGTTGGGATTTAGCAGATTTTACTAAAAAGGTTCAAAGTGAAAAAGCGGTGGTCGTAGATTTTTATGCCAAATGGTGTGCCCCATGTTTAAAAATGATGCCTACGGTAGATAAACTAACTCAAGATTATTCAGGCAAGGTAACTGTCCTAAAAGTAGAGGCTGATGGTAATCAAGCTATTTTACAATCTTTTGGAATAGACGAAATCCCGAGCTTTTTGGTTTTCCAAGGTGGGAAATTACTCCAAAAAACATCGGGATTCCGGGAAGAAGCTCAATTAAAAGAGCTTTTTGATCAATCTATTGGGACCATTCGGTAGGCTGTCTTTCCCAGCGGTGTTTTTTAAGTTCTTCCAACAAACTTGGAGCTAAACCTTGTCCGTCCGAAGTGCCAATGTTACTTTTCACGTGCTTGATTTTTCTCATGCCTGGAATTATCGTTCCCACATCTGGATTCGATAAGATGAACCGTAAGGCCATTTCAGGCATATCCATATTCTCTGGAACCAAGGGCTTTAACGCATTCGCGTGATCCACACTGGACGTTAAGTTTTCTGGAACGAAATAAGTGGAGCGCCAGTCGTCTGCAGGGAAAGTGGTGTTATAATCCAATAGTCCTGTTAAACTTCCCTCATCCAATGGTACTCGGGCGATGATTCCAATGTCTAATTTTTGACAAAGCGGAAACAATTGATCTTCAGGGTTTTGGTCAAAGATATTATATATCACTTGCACGGAAGAGAATAAATTTGTTTCAAGTGACTTCAGGCAATTATTAGGTTCCCATCGGTTGACAGAAATTCCCCAGTGCTTTACTTTACCCTCTTGACTTAATTTTTGAACCGCCTCTTTCCAATCATCATTGTCCGCCCAAGCATCTTCCCAAACGTGGAATTGCTGCAAATCGATCTGTTCCACACCTAAATTTTTCAGACTTTTTTCTGTGTATTCAATGATGTGCTGAGCGGGGAAACAATCCTTTAATTCAAAATGCGATTTAGATGGCCAAATAAAATTTTTAGGTGGAATTTTAGTGGCAGCATACAATTGTTTGTCGGCATGCTTTTTTAATAATGCACCCAAAATTTGTTCGGATAATCCTTCCCCATAACCCCAAGCTGTGTCGAAGAAATTACAGCCTAATTCTACGGATAATTCTAGAGATTTTTGAACCTCATTATCGTCGGATCCTGTCCAACCTGCTAGGCCCCACATGCCATAGCCAACTTCACTTATTTGCCAATCTGTTTTGCCAAAACGTCTATATTTCATGATGTATTTTTTTCTTAAAGGTAATGATTTTCTCAATTTGCATAAGCTATAAATTCGTATTTGGGCTTATTTTATCCTTGGGATAAATTAGGTTTTAATCAAATTTTTCACGATTTGTGTTTGAACAGATTGTCAAATGGGGCTAAATTGTTAAATGAAATAGGTCTTAATATTAATTAAAAGCGTTAATAACACAAATAACGTGAATTATGGATTTTTATTTAAGAACATTGGGTAGCTTTACATCGTATTAGTTACCTGTGTCAGTTTAATCTACTCAATTTATGAAAAACGTTAAGCCTGTTTCTAGCGACGAGAAGTTGTTAATAAATTTAGGAACCTTCAAAGTTTGCCCAAGCTGTATTTTGTTTATCCGTGGTGAAGGAAATTATTCCAATATATTCCTGAAAGATGGTCGCAAAGTTCTTTCTTGTCGGACTTTGAAATTCTTTGAAATGTTATTGCAAGATTATGGATTCATTCGTCCATCTAAATCCGCATTAGTTAATCCTACCTATATTTCTTCAGTTGATTTGAAAATAGCTAAAGTGATCAAGTTAAACAATGATGTAAATATCTCCATTTCCCGTCGCCAAGTAAGACCTTTGCGTGACTTCTTAAGTAACCATGTTTTGGTGGGGGCTTAGTTATACTGTAAGCCTCAACTCGTGTAAGTTTCTAATAATGTATCCTTCAGCTGTATATAATTTCATCAGCCGCCAGAAGCTATTGATATTTTGATGCTTGTAAATTCTTTCATTTCCCTCCTGTTTAAAACTTATTCTCCTAATTCATTTCATTTATTTCTACGAATAGTTAAATTCGTGGATATCTATTTTATCATATTAATACAATGGAAAGAAGAATATTTTTAAAAGGCTTAGCCTTAGGAGTTTCGGGCCTATATGCCCACTCCAGCCTTGCTGTTAACCCCTATTTAGGACCTTTGGGTGTACAAATATATACTGTTCGTGACGCAGTAGCCAAAGACCTTGAAGGGTCATTGGAGAAATTGGCTGGCCTAGGATATAAAAACCTAGAAATTTATGGCTACAATGGTACTTTCTTTGGCAAAACTGCCCATGAATTTAAAACCATCTTGGATCGTGTAGGCCTGAAAGTAGTTAGCTCTCACCATACATCTGGTGTTGCAATCAAATCCAAAGGAACTTTGTCAGACGGATGGCAAAAAGCCGTTGAAGATTTACACCACGTAGGTGCAGAGTTCATGGTATGTGCATTCTTATTTCCGAATGAGCGTAGTGCAGATCATTACAAGGCACTACCTAGCTTGTTAACCAGTTCGGGTGAAGCCACTAAATCGGCTGGTATCCAATTTGCCTACCACAACCACGATTTTGAATTTGTGAAGTCGGCAGATTTTGTTCCTTATGATTATATTTTACAAAATACTTCAGCTGATTTAGTGAAAATGGAAGCTGATTTATATTGGTTTGGTCGTGCAGGCGTCGATCCAGTTGCTTATTTTGAGAAACACCCAGGTCGTTTCCCACTGTGGCACGTGAAAGATATGGAAGCAGGAACCAAGGTATTTACTGAGGTTGGAAATGGAACCATTGATTTTGATCGCATCTTCGCTGCTAGAAAAGCGGCAGGTTTGAAATACTGGTTCGTCGAGCAAGACGTAAGTAAGCGCGATCCTTTTGAAAGCTTAAAAATCAGTCGCGATTATTTAGCGAAGAAGAATTTCTAGGATTTTAAATCTTCCATAAATGGTTCCCAAAAGCTAGGATTGTACTTTTCCCAAGCATGGCAGCCAAAGGGTAATTTTCCTGCATTGAGATGAAGACTTATTTGTGGATTCTGTTCAAATGCAAAAGCCAAAGCCTCTTTCCAAGTAGGTAATTTGAGTAAGAAACGAAGCGGAAAAGCTCTTTTATGGTAGACAGAAAAAAGGGAATCTTCATTGGCAGGCCAAGTGCCAAATAGCCGATGATACCAGTTTAAAAATTTGATAATGGGGGCCACTTTTCGTAAAGATAGGCCCCCATTCATCATAATAGGCTCTATCAGGGGCCATTGGAAAGCATCTTTATTATCCCAATGCTTCTTTTTTAATTTAGGGGCACCTATATAATCATAACCTTTTTGGCACCAGGCGACCAAATCATCTTGGAAAACATAAGCGTCTAATTGGTAAATCAGAATAAACTCATGCTGGATAAAGCGCTCGTAAAAAGCGGGGTCAATTAATAAGTGGTTATAGGTTTTGGTACTAGTAAAAAAGGCTGGAGGGAAATAGACCAAATTAGCTTCTGGAAAATGCTCATGTACATAAGGGGCATTAAGTCCTTCAGGTAGCACGAAATGAATGGGGTAGTGGCCTAATATTTTTTTACACTGGAGCAAAGATTTTTGTTCCAGGGCCGAAATAACTTCTTTGTAAATAGGAATAACGATTCCCACCAATGTTTGCATGTTATTCAATGATATCACCTAAGACGGGATGCCACCACTTGCCTCCGTCATGCAATTTATAACCTCCTTGCAATACTCCTTTCAAAACAGGCCAAATTCTTAGTAATCGGTTATTGGCTAGGTTAGCCCGCATTTGGTAATGTTGCATTCGGCTGGCCACTTTATTTAAGGCATTGTCGCCTGCTTTACCACTGGCTTTTAGATAATTGTATAGGGCTGTGGAATCTGTAGCTTTCTTTTCAATCTGAGCTAATTTAGCTGTTCTTGAACGCTTTAGTCGGTCCATAAGCGAGACGGCTTTTTTTTCACTTTTAAGGCCTACTTGCTGACTGTCATGTTCTCGGTATTGTATCAATGGCTCTTTCACAAAAGCGATTCGATTCGTCATTGACAAAAACAAGGCTATCCAACCATCATGAATGAGCTCAGGAATGATGTGAGGAGTAGGAAAAACTTCCTTTTTTACTTGAGAACGAATGGCCAATGTAGCCCCTGTGACCACATAACCTTTTAATAATATGTCAAAGGAATTACCTGCCTTCCAAGCATCTTGCAATGGCTCTATAAATTCAATTTGTTCAAAGCTTGTTTTACCTGTTGGTTTTCCTGCTCGGTCAATCATGATCGCATTGGAAAAAACCGCATCTTTATCTGGATATTGTTCGAAATATCGAACTAAAGTTTCTACTTTGTGAGGTAACCATAAGTCATCTTGGTCACTAAAGAAGATGATATCTCCTGTGCATGCTTGCACACACAATTCAAAGTTTTTACTACTTCCCACATTCATTTCATTCTGATGAATGCGTACTTGAAATGGGACTTTTTCTTTGAATACTTCTAGAATTTCGATGCTTTTGTCGCTAGATCCATCGTCAAAAACAACGAGCTCATGGATGGCTTGAGTCTGTGAA
Source organism: Aquirufa aurantiipilula (assembly GCF_019923745.1). Classification (GTDB taxonomy): domain Bacteria; phylum Bacteroidota; class Bacteroidia; order Cytophagales; family Spirosomataceae; genus Aquirufa; species Aquirufa aurantiipilula. The sequence continues at coordinate 56,750 of NZ_JAANOG010000009.1, read as the reverse complement.
GCTATACTTTCCAGTTGATATGGGAGGTATTTTTCGCCGTTATAGGTACAAAGAGCAACTGAAATATGGGGCATTCAAACAGATTAAAAATTCAATATAAGGAAATAACGCTATTTACATAGGGACGTAAACCACTTTTTTAGTCTCAAAAAATTCTTCGTTGAAGATTTCCCCCAACTCAAATATCTTATGTTTTTTACCAAATTCAGCCAATTCTTCTGTTAAATCTCCTCCTTTTAAACATAGAATGCCATTTCTTTGGGTATGAAAATGGTTTGGACTGATTTTATTTTTGACCCAATAATAGAATGGTGTAATGCGTGTAACGGCTCTACTAACTACAAATTCAAAGTCTTGATCCAAATCTTCTGCCCTGGTATGTAAAGCGGTGACATTCTCTAAACCAAGAGAAGCCGCGACTCCTTCCACCACTTTGATTTTTTTACCAATGCTATCTACTAAAGTAAAAGTACATTGAGGGAATAAAATGGCCAATGGGATACCTGGAAAACCTCCGCCTGTTCCTACGTCTAAGATTTCAGTTCCTGGTCGGAAATTAATGATTTTAGCTATTCCCAAGGAATGAAGCACATGATGTAGCATCAGATTGTCGATATCCTTTCGGGAGATAACGTTGATTTTTTCATTCCATTCTTGATACAAAGGGTAGAGCATTTCAAATTGCTCCAATTGTTTGGATGTCAGTTCAGGAAAGTAATTTTTGATGATATCGGCTTTCATTTCTTTTTCAAAGTGCAAAGATACGTAAATGCCTTGTTTAAAAGAATGTTTCGAAATTCGATATCGCTAGATTTACTTGAAGGATGTTGTTGATATCCACATTATTTTTAGCAGCATTGTTAAAACGGAAAATGCTTTGTTGCATATAGCCCATTTCTACCGACAAATTGGAGTTAATTCGGTAACCTACACCTAGTAATACGCGGTTTTGATCAAATATATTCAGGTTAGGAACTTGTTCCCCCATGTTAATCATCAACTCATTGTAGGCTTGAACATACCAAGTTTTATCTTCCATTTTGGCTTTTCCCAATGGCATACTGGCCTTAATTTGGTAGCGAAATCTTTTTCTGTAGGTGCTAGTTGAAAAATCTCCTCCATAAACAAAGCTTTTATCATCCACGGGTTGGTTGACGCCTAACCAACGGAATTCATAGCGAAAGCGATGATCAATGCGTAAACGGTTAAGCTGCTGGGTTAATATAACTTGAGGTGCTATGCGTAATTCTGAGAAAAATGCCGACGGTTCACCATTACTAAATCGATTGCTTCCTATCCATCCTAAAGGCATCAAAGAGAAGCGCACAGCAGGACTCATTTGATAATGAATGTAGGGCCTGAAAATGTGCTGGTTTAAATTATGGTAAGGATTGCCTGTCGTGGTATTCGGATTATAATCTCCTTGTTGGTCTTGTCTTCTATGTTGGTTTTCTAATTGCCAACTGAATTTGCCTGCTATTTTACCGGATATGTTTAGGTCAGTCCAGCCATTTGAAATATGGTAGTATTGCCTGGGGGATTGTGCTTTTGCGCTCAGTACGCAAAACATAAGCACAAGCTTTAGGCTTAGGCTTAACTGTTTCATGTATTATATTGGTGTATAAAAAAAAGGGAAGCATTTAGCTTCCCTCAAAATTACAAGCTTTTATCCCGTAATCCAACGGAAAAAGACGAACAAACCTGCCGCCAATACGATGGTTACTGGGAGAGTTAATACCCAAGCCATGACAATATTTTTGACGGTTCCGCCTTGAAGATTTTTGATACCTTTAGAAGCTACCATGGTTCCTGCGATACCAGAGCTCAATACGTGCGTGGTACTTACTGGCCATTTATAAGCCGTGGCTAGTCCAATGGTTACCGAGGCAATTAGCTCAGCAGAGGCTCCTTGTGCATAGGTTAAATGGTGCTTTCCAATTTTCTCACCAATGGTTACCACGATTCGTTTCCAACCGACCATAGTGCCTAGGCCTAAGGAAAGAGCCACCATCCACATCACCCAGTTCGGAGCGAAATCAGTCACCGCGGCTATACCCGTTCCCGATGTAGCGCCAAAGGCGAAAAAAGCAGCTTTATCACCTGCTGTAGCTTTTTTGAATGCTTTTTTATCTGCTTCAGAAAGAGCAACAGATTCACTTTCAATCAATTTTTTGGCATGCTTGTTAATATTCAATGCCGCTTTTCTAATGTCAAACTTTTGCTTAGTCGATAAGTTACTGGTCTGAATGTTTTTAGTTAAAAGTAGTTCGTGTAAAGCTTTAGAAGAACTAATTACGGTACGGAAACTTTCTTGTTCTTTGACAGAAAGAGTGGTGGTATCGATTTTAGCTGAAATGATTTCTACTTGAGTTAAATCTTTTTGTAGACGATTCAAATCTAAGGTTGAATTGATGGCAAAATAGCCAGGTAAAAAGGCAATCAAAATGACCATTACTAGACCAATACCTTTTTGGCCGTCATTACGTCCGTGGAAAAAAGATACCAAAGTGCACGTTGTAATTAGAATAGCACGAATCCAAAGTGGAGGAGGGGAATTCTTTTTAGGCTCTTTAAAGATTTCTTTATTTTTGATGGTCTTTTTTAAGATGTACATCAAAACGATGGCCAAGGCAAAACCAAATAGAGGCGAAAGCAATAAGGCTTGTCCTATTTCTTGAGCTTTATCCCAGTTCACGGCACTAACGTTTGTTTGATTTTCTGGCAAAATAGCATGACCTACTCCAATTCCTATGATAGAACCAATTAAGGTATGCGAACTAGAGGCAGGAATACCAAAGTACCAAGTACCTAAATTCCATAAAATGGCTGAAAATAGTAGGGAAAGTGCCATGGCCATGGAATGATACACGTTGGTATCAATGAGGAGTTCGGTCGGTAATAGGCCAATGATACTCATGGTAACTCCCACACCACCGGTCAAAAGACCTACAAAATTCATGAATCCAGACCAAACTACTGCTTGTGTGGGTTTCAATGAATGGGTGTAGATAACGGTCGCTACTGCGTTGGCTGTATCATGGAATCCATTAACGAATTCAAAGGCACAGGCTGCGAATAAGCAGAAAAATAGTAGGAAGAATAAGGTAGGATCTAACCCAAACATAAAGTATTATTTAAGGTATATTGGTGCAAATATGATCGCAAAAGTACGGTTTACCCATCAAGCCAATGTTAAGTAATTGTTAAATTCTCTATTTCTTCTTTCTTCTTGCTTTTTTAGCTTCAGAAAGCAATTTTTTCGCTTCGGTATATTGACTCGTTTTTTTATCGGCTTTATCCATTACTTCTTTACAATGGTCTACGGCCGTATCATAATCTCCTTCTTGATAGGCAATACGAGCTAGGCCTAGAACAGAGGCCCAATAATATCCTGACTCTAAGGAAGCAGTTTGAATGGAGAAATCCATGCATTTTTTGAAATAGATTTTAGCTTCAGCAGAATTTCTGAAAATATATAATTGGTAATATCCTAGAATATAGGAGGCATAACGTCCTGAGACGCCTTCATAGCCTACTTGATGGTTATCTATTTTGTTCAGAATACTTTTAGAAACCTCCATGGCTTCATCCAATTTCCCTAACATGAATGCTGAACGAGCATGATATCTCTCGAAGAAAGGATTGTCGGGGTAATTCTGGTGCGTGTATTTGGCAAGCTCATAACTCTTTTCCGACATGTTTTCCATGGCATAAATTTGCAAAAGGAAATAGCGGGCTTCCGTACGTGTATAAAAGGCTTGGTAGCTTACTTTTTCTAATTGTTCTATGCCTTGTTGCTTATTGGCTTTGGGAAAAAGCCAAAGTACAGGACGTAATAATTTAAAGTTTTGCTTGATAAAATGGTAGTAATAGTTGTACAAGCCATCGCCAAACATCAATTCAGGACTGAAATCAGCAAATTCACGGGAATATTCTAAGTATTTTAACGCACTTTTAGCGGCAAGCGTGGCGCGTGCCCAGTGCTTGCGTTCAGAATGTAAGCGTCCTTTGAAGCCATAGGCTGCAGCCATAAAGAAGGCAGCTTCTGGGTTTTCGGTTTCATCCCAAATTTTCTCTGCTTTAGAAATACTACGATCCATGTATTCCAAAAGGCGGTCATCATATACCTCATTTTGGGTATTGGGCACTATTTTCCACCATTGTACCAGTCCTAATAGGAAGTCGGGCAGTGGATGATCTGGATGTTTGACTTTGAGGTAATTGAATTCCCTTTCGGCTTCTGGGAATTTGAAGTTGTACATTTGATTGATGGCATTCGTTGCTTCAATCTGAACTTCGGAAGTTAATAAAAGCATCCCTTTGGAACGCTCTTTTTCTGCTTCTTCGGTTTTCTTCCACCATTGTCCTGCACTCAGAAACGATAGTGAAAGAAAACCTACAAGTAGCAAGTATGATCTAAGACGATATCTCGATCTCATCTCCATTATGGTTCAAAAACTTAAAGTCAGTAATACCTAGGGAAGAATCTTCTGTAATGTGGATCCAAGACTTAAACGTCATGAACCATTTCATTCGTATAGAAGGAAATCCTTTGGTAAAGTAAGCACTTAAGAAGGGATGAACCAATAAAGTGAGTTTTTTCTCATTTTGTTTGGTAACCAAATGTTCCACATGCTGCGCAATGATCTCCGAAACGGCAATACTAGCAGTAATGGTACCGGTACCTCCACAACTAGGACAGGTTTCATGTGTAGCCACATTCATTTCCGGACGAACACGCTGACGGGTGATTTGCATCAGACCGAATTTGGTCAGCGGTAGGATGGTGTATTTTGAACGGTCCGTTCTCATTTCATCACGCATGATGTCCTGAATCAACTTACGGTTATCCGCTTTTTTCATGTCGATGAAATCGATCACGATGATACCACCCATATCACGAAGGCGTAATTGACGCGCAATTTCCTTAGCTGCTTCTCGATTAACACTTAAAGCAGTAGCCTCTTGATCGTCTTCTGAATTGGATTTATTTCCCGAATTCACGTCGATCACGTGTAAAGCTTCCGTGTGTTCGATGATTAAATAACCACCAGCAGGCAAAGAAACAGATCTTCCAAAAAGCATTTTCAATTGCTTCTCGATACCCACTTGTTCAAATAATTTGGTTTTACCCGTATGTAATTTGACAATCTTTTCTTTTTCTGGAGCTACTTGATGTACATAACCTTTGGCTTCATTGTACAAATCCTGGTTATCTACGATGACATTGTCAAAATCGTTGTTCAGTAAATCACGTAACATAGAGGTGGCACGGCTCATTTCACCAATGACACGGTCTCTAGGTTTAGCATCAACTAATTTGGCAATACCATCTTCCCATTTAGAAATAGAATCACGCAGGTCGCGTTCCATTTCTTCTACGGCTTTACCTTCCGCTACTGTACGAACGATAACCCCGAAATTTTTTGGTTTGATGGATGACATCAATTTCATCAATCGGCTTCTTTCAGCTTTGGACGTAATTTTCTTAGAAATATTCACGCCATTAGAGAAAGGAACTAATACCAAAAATCTTCCTGCTATGGAAATATCACAAGAAAGACGAGGGCCTTTGGTGGAAATAGGTTCTTTGACTACCTGCACTAAGACGAGTTGATTGCGGGTTAAAACCTTATCGATTTTACCTAATTTATCAATTTCCTCTTCTATTTTGAAGTTCTCTAACTTGATGTTTTTGCCCTTTTTGTTCATGACATCACGCGAGAATTTCTGCAATGAGTTCAAGTTAGGACCTAAGTCATGGTAATGAAGGAAAGCATCCTTTTCATAACCAATATCAATGAAGGCAGCGTTAAGACCAGAGACTAATTTTTTGACAGTACCAAGATAGATATCACCTACGGAGAATTGAGGTTCCGACTGTTCAATGTGATATTCTACAATCCTTTTGTCTTGCAAAAGGGCAATTCTATCCCCTTTGGGGGTAGAATTAATGATTAATTCATTACTCACAATATATTACGAGAAGAATGTTAGACGGGACAGACTTATCCCTACGCTAATATATATAACAAACACCAAAAACAGGCCATTTTGGATGGTCTGTTTTTGGGTTACCTAATTACACTACCAAAAGGAGGTAATTATACTAACTATTTCTTCTTGTGACGATTCTTACGAAGACGTTTCTTTCTTTTGTGTGTTGAAATCTTATGACGTTTTCTTTTCTTTCCGCAAGGCATACCTTTTAGCGTTTAAATTTTGAATAATGTAAGAAGTTGATTTTCAACCTCAATGTTTTTGCATTTCTGCGAGCAACTCTTGGGCAGCTTTGGTTTCTTCAGGGTCTTTGCTCTTGTCAAGGACCATCCGAAGCACTTTCTTTGCCTCATCTAATTTATCTAACTGGGCCAAGCAAAAACCGAGGTTTAAGGCGGCTTTGTAATTCGTTGGTTCCAGCTTCAATATCTGTGTGAATCGTTCCTGGCCTTTGCCAAATTGATTCGATTTAATGGATAAAATCCCTAGGTTAAATAAAGCTGGCACGAATGTCGGCTCTTGTTCAATCACTTCCCTCAATAAGGTGATTCCTTTCATCGGGGTGGGTGTATCCACGTAAGTCATCGCCAAATTCGTTTTAACCAAGAGGTTTGACGGATCTTTCGATAATACTTGTTCAAAATATACACGTGCTTTCTCTCCCATGGCTTTACCCTTAGTAGGGTTCAGAGCATAAGTTTGGGCTTCAAAATACAATTGGCCCGCACGCAAGAGGTTATTCAAGGCAGGGTGCTGATCAGCGAATTGTCCTGCATAATAAGCAGCACTGTCGTAGTGATTAGCTCCCACAAATGTGTTGATTAATTTATCCAACACACTGGATTGTGAAACCTCTGTTTTTGCTTGACTAAATTCAGATTTTAATTTTGCAACTGCGGCTTGTTGAGCTTTCGTCAAGGGTGCAGCATGCGTTTCTTCTGATTTTGTCGCGCTTTCTTCTGTATGTTCATCCTGGTGCTCATCGCCTTTCGCATCGCGATTGGCTCCTCCAGCAGGAGCATTACTCGTTGTATTACTCACATTTCCCTTGGGTAATTGAAATATGAGGGCAGTTAACCCAAGGCCAATAACAAGAATGATCACATAGGATTTCTTCATCTTTCTAGACCTGAGGTATTATACCTTATTTAGCAGGGTCAGTGCTCGTTTTAACTTGTTCAATGAACACTTTAGCTGGCTTGAAGCTAGGTACATAGTGCTCGTCAATAGTAATTGCCGTGTTTTTTGAAATATTTCTAGCAATCTTTTTAGCTCTCTTTTTGTTGATAAAACTTCCAAAACCACGAACATAAATGTTCTCTTGTTTGGATAAATTATCTTTTACAACTTCGAAAAACTTTTCTAACGTTTCAGAAACATCTTTTTTGTCAATCCCTGTTTTGCTGGAAATTTCAGCAATTACATCTGCCTTGGTCACGGTAATTAATGCTTTAAATTATCAATTTTGTTCTAATCGCTTTCCCTTTCTTTAAAAGGGACACAAAAGTAATGTTTTTCTCGAAGAATAGAAATGGTTGTCAATGATTTAATTGATTTTTTTAGCAAATGCATGTCAAATAGCTCCCTTCTTTCTTCGTATCTTTGAATCATCCCATGCAATCTACAAATCATCACCCTTTTACAGAAGGTCTATTAACCTGGTATCGTCAACATGCTCGCGAGTTGCCTTGGCGACAAACCCGTGATCCATATGCAATTTGGTTGTCAGAGGTCGTATTGCAACAAACCCGCGTAGCGCAGGGATTACCCTATTACCTGAAACTACTCGAGGTTTTTCCGACCATTGAGTCCCTTGCTCATGCAGATGAATCCGTTCTTTTTCGTCATTGGCAAGGATTAGGTTATTATTCCCGAGCTAGAAATTTACATAAAACAGCCAAGTTGGTTGTTTCTGAATACCAAGGACAATTCCCCTCTACCTATGAGGCATTGATTCAATTACCCGGTGTGGGTCCATATACAGCAGCAGCTATAGCATCATTTGCCTTTGGAGAAGCTAAACCAGTTGTAGATGGAAATGTCTTTCGAATATTGGCCCGCTATTTTGGCATTGAAACGGATATTCTACATAGTTCTGCCAGAAAAGAATTTACCGATGTGGCATTGGAATTAATCCCGAAGGACCAACCTGCTGAATTTAATCAAGCCATTATGGATTTTGGCTCGTTGCAATGTAGCCCAGCACCTTTGTGTGCAAGCTGTCCATTGAGCCTGACTTGTATAGCATTTCAGCAGAAGCGTATTCAGGATTTTCCCGTGAAGCAAAAGAAAGCTAAACAAAGGAATCGATATTTTAATTACTTTATCTTGGAACAAGGGAATAAGATGCTTGTTCGAGAAAGAAAGGGAAAGGATATTTGGTCGGGTTTATGGGAGTTTTATTTATTAGAATCTTCACAAGAAGAAGAGCTTGAAAGCTTAGTGGAATTGGATAAGATTTTACCAAAATTCCTTCACGATGCAGTCATTCAACCATTGAAGTCGCCCAAAATACATCTATTGAGTCATCAAAAAATCCATTGCAAAGCTTGGCATGTCCAAGTTCCTGATAATCTTGATATTAGCCATGTGGAAGATTTTCAATGGATAGGGCCAGAGGACTTTGAAAAGCTAGGAAAATCGGTCTTGCTTTTGAATCTGATAACTGATAATTTGCATCTGGAGATTTTTAATGATTCAATGCCACGATAATTTTGTTTTGGCAAAGGGTTTGCCGATAATCATTTAAAACAAACACATTATGGCAGGAGTAAACAAAGTTATTTTACTAGGCAATTTGGGCGGAGACCCAGAAGTTAGGGCCTTACCCAGTGGAATTAAAGTGGCCAATATCAATATTGCCACGTCTGAATCTTATCCAGGAAAGGATGGGCAGCGCGTGGAGCAAACAGAATGGCATCGCGTAGAACTGTGGGATAATTTGGCCAATATCGCAGAACAATATTTGCGAAAAGGGAATCAGGTGTACATTGAAGGAAAAATTCGTTCCGAAGAATGGCAAGATAAAAATGGGGCTACCGTGCGTGGATACCGAATTAGGGCGACATCCATCAACTTGATTGGAGGTCGAAATGATCGTCCAGCGAATGATGCTCCAGAAGCTAGACCTCGACCAGAAGCTTTGCCAACTGCCGATAAATCTGCTTCGCCTTCTCCGAGTTTTGCCCAAGAATCTGATTCCGGAGACGATGATCTTCCATTTTAATATTCTGGACTAGAAGGGAATAGATAAAAAAACTATTCCCTTTTTTATAAATTTGCATAAATTTAGTTTTACCCTATGGAGGCCGATCCCTTTTCGAATATCTTATTGATTGCTTTTGAACCCAACATCAGCGCGCCCTCCGTTATCTTTATAAGCCTTATATTATTAACGTTGATATTGCTTTCTGCCTTGCTTTCAGGTTCAGAAGTAGCCTTCTTTTCTTTAAATGCCGAGCAAAGAATAGCACTTAAAGAAAGTGTTACCAAGAGTGAAAAGACACTTAGTAGACTACTCGATCAACCGCAGCTTCTACTTGCCACTCTTTTAATTGCTATCAATTTTGTCAATATCATTTTCATTACCTTGGCCAATTACCTCACTCAATTGTTGATTGGAGAAGAGTCAGTTAATAGCCTGATAGTCACCCTATTCTTATTGTTTGGTGTGACTTTTATTATTGCCTTTTTTGGAGAATTGATTCCTAAAGTTTGGGCACAACAAAACAATTTGATTTTTGCTCGATATACCGCTCCTCTGATTGATTTTTTCACCTTTGTATTCAAACCTCTTTCCAGGGTACTATTGGGGATTTCCAATTTGATTGAAAATCGAATAGAGAAGAAGTCCTATTATTTGACCACCCACGAGTTGAATCAGGCTTTGGAAATAACGACGGATGAGAATACGACAGAAAGAGAGAAAGATATTTTGCGTGGAATTCTAAATTTTGGGAATACTTCCGTGAAAGGTGTTATGAAGGCTAGAAGGGATATTGTGGCTTTTGATACCGAGATGGATTTCCATGAATTGATGGATAAAATCAATAAAAATGGGTATTCTCGCGTTCCTGTGTACGCCGAAACCATTGATAAGATTGAGGGGATTCTATACATCAAGGATTTATTAGAACATATCGATCAAGATGAAAAATTTGATTGGTTGTCATTACTACATCAACCCTTCTTTGTTCCAGAAAACAAGAAAATTGATGATTTGCTCTACGATTTTCAGGAAAAAAGGGTGCACATGGCCATTGTGGTGAACGAGTATGGAGAAACGGAAGGTTTGGTGACCATGGAAGATATCATCGAGGAGATTGTTGGGGACATCAATGATGAGTTTGATGAAGAGGAATTAGACTACAAAAAACTAGATGAATATACTTATTTGTTTGAAGCGAAAATTTCTTTGAATGATTTTTGTCGTGTTTTTGATGTAGATGTGTCTATTTTTGAAAAAGTAAAAGGAGAAAGCGAAACCTTGGCAGGTTTGTGTATCGAGTTATTTTCTCGTATCCCACATGCTGGTGAAGAAATTGTATGTGAACCTTTTGTCTTTAAAATACAGTCGGTGGATACCCGACGAATTAAAAAAATCAAGGTTAGCTTGAATGCCGCTCCATTGCCCACTGAATCTGATGAAAAAACTGTATAGTTCGTATAAACGTTTTCTTTTTTTACTATCATTAAGCTTTTTGCTCACAGCCTGTCCTGGACCTGCACCTACGCCTGATCCGGGTACTACGGAGTCTAGCTATGAAGATGGAGTAGATCGTGGCATTATTGAAAATCCTGAATTAGATGAGGCTTCAGGCATTGTTTCAAGTAAAAAAAATGAAGGTTTCTTGTGGGCGCACAATGACTCAGGAGATAGCAATCGATTGTTTTTGATTGATACTTTTGGGAAGGGAATGAAACAATTTGTCATTCAAGGAGCGGAAAATAGAGATTGGGAAGACATTGCCTTGATTTCAGATAGTAATGGAAGTGCCGTTATATACATTGCCGACTTTGGTGATAATAGCTCCAACCAGGCTTCTTATGCGATTTATTGGTTTAATGAACCCAATGTTTCGTCCATTAATAATGCCACGATTACGGGTGTTCAGAAATTAACCTTTACGTTGCCTGATGGTTCTCGGGATATGGAATGTTTGTTGGTTGATCAAAAGACCAAGGACGTTTTTATTATATCAAAAAGAGAAACAAAAAAACGATTATACAAGATACCGGCAGGAAGTTTTACTAATCAAGCCAATGTAAAGGCCGAGTTTGTGCAGGAATTAAATGTATCGGTACCGTTTTCTACGGTAGGCCAAATTGTGACAGCGTATTACATTACTTCAGGTGATGTTTCTCCTGATAACACAGAGATTTTAATCAAGAATTACATAGAGTGCTATTATTGGAAGAGAAAAGCCAACGAAACGATCCCAGAAGCTTTAGCTAGGGCACATAAAACAGTGCCTTATGTAGGTAACCCAACCGAATATCAAGGGGAGGGCATCACCTTTGCTGCTGATGGAGGAGGGTATTATACCATTTCTGAAAAAGGGAGTACACCAGTTCATTTATATTATTACAAACGAAAGTGAAAATTGCTCACTGGTTTCGTTTAGGAATTCTAGCCTTGATTGTCTGGGCTTGCCAATCGCTCTATATCATCGATGCTCAAATGGCTAAAACCAATTTCTCGGCGACAATCGATGAAGGGGTTTTGGAAAATATTGAAATTGATGAAGCTTCCGGTATGGTGGCTAGTCGACTGAATCCTGAACTTTTCTGGGTGGTGAATGATTCTCAAGATTTGAATCGTATCTTTTTGATTGACCGATACGGAACAGGGAAGGTAGAGTTTTTACTTCAAGGAGTACAAAACCGTGATTGGGAGGATTTGGCTTATTGGTATAAAAGCCCCCAAGAGTCATATGTGTATGTGGCCGACACGGGCGACAATAAACAGGAGTTCGGTACCTATTTCATTTATCGGTTTAAGGAGTTTGATATTCGAGGATCTGATATGGTTACTAGAATTATCAAAAAAGTGGAGAAATTGGAATTTAAATTACCAGATGGATCCAAAGATATGGAGTGTCTATTGGTGGATCAGTTGAATGGGGATATGTATTTGGTGAGTAAACAAGACGATCGAAAGAGCTTGTTTAGGATTAAAGCTAGCAGCTTTAAAGAAACTAAAGTGGTGGAGGCAGATTTTGTTAGAAAATTGAATTTTTCAGAACCCAGCTCTGACTTAGCCATTTTGAAACAACTGTATAACATTACGGCTGGAGATGTGGCTAGCAACAACCAAGAAGTGATTATTCGGAATTATTTAGAGGTATATTATTGGAAAAAAGGCAAACATGAGAGCTTGGGAGATGCCTTAAAACGGCCTCCTAAAATAGTACCTAGCAAATTAGAACCTCAAGGTGAGGCCCTAGCATTTTCCCATCTGTCAGATGGATTTTATACTATTTCCGAAGTGGCAAGTTCTCCAGGCCCCGTACATGTATATTTTACACCTAAGAAATAATTAAGCTTTCACCATTAATTTGGCGAAACTCAGAAGTAAGGTTTTTTCTCCTACTCCTTTTTCGAAATCAATCACGGCTTTTCTTTCAGCGCCATTGACTTCTATTTTTTTGATTAAACCAAAACCAAATTTCTGATGCTCCACTTGCTGGCCTGCTTCTAATTTTAAAGGATCAGTAGGCACAAAATTGCTGGAAGCTACGTGTTGGTAATTGGTATTTTGTTTTGGTTTTTGGATAAGTTGAGCAGCAGATGGACTGGTGGAGCTGGACACAAAACCCGTTTTTTGTACGGGTCTAAAAGCTTGCACTTCCTTTTTACCTGGAGTCTTGGCCATTTTTAAATAGGCACTATCAATTTCATCTAGGAAACGACTTGGTTCACAGGATTTTAATCGGCCAAATTGGTAGCGGGATTCCGCATAAGAAATCATCAATTTCTTTTCGGCACGGGTGACTGCAACATAAAAGAGACGACGTTCCTCTTCCAGATCGGCTTGACTTTGCAGCATCATTTGGCTTGGGAACAAATCTTCTTCCAATCCTACCAAAAACACGTGCTTAAATTCTAGTCCTTTGGCAGAGTGAACTGTCATTAAGGTTACTTTATCGCGGTCATTGGGGTCTTCTTGTGTATCGGCATTGGTTAATAAAGAGACAGACTGTAAAAATGTTGCCAGTGATTTATCTTCATTTTCTGGGTCATCCACAAACTGTTTGATCGCGTTTAATAATTCTTGTAAGTTTTGGTAGCGAGCTAGACCCTCTACTGTTTTATCTTCATAGAGTTCACGCAAAAGTCCTGAAGCTTTAGCTACATGGTTGGCAATTTCGTAAGCATCTTTTTGCTCTACTTCAGCCATTAATTTGAATGACTTGATGAGATCAGCAAAATTTTCAATGGCGGCTGTGCCTCTAGCACCTTGGAAGGTTTGAATGTTGGAAATAACATCCCAAATTGAGCAATTATTTTCTGCTGCTGTAACTGCAATTTTGGCAATGGTGGTATCTCCTATACCTCTTTTTGGGAGGTTGATAATACGTTTGAATGCCTCTTCATCATTTTGATTAACTACAAAACGAAGGTAGCCAAGGACATCTTTGATTTCTTTTCTTTGGTAGAAAGATAAACCCCCAACGATGCGGTATTTGATATTTAGTCGACGTAATGATTCCTCAAACGAACGAGATTGGGCATTGGTACGGTATAAAATGGCAAAATCTGACCAGTGTAAACCTTCTTTTTGTTTGGTTTCGAAGATGGTGGAGGCAATCATTCTTCCTTCTTCATTGTCACTGCCAGCACGAATAATTTCTATTTGGTCGCCTACCTCATTGGAAGTATAAACGTTTTTTTCGAGCTGGTTTTTATTTCTAGAGATGATGGAGTTCGCTACAGCTACAATGTTTTTGGTAGAGCGGTAATTCTGTTCCAATTTGATGGTTGTTAGATCAGCATAATCTCTTTCAAAATTCAAAATGTTTTGGATATCTGCTCCACGGAAAGCATAAATACTTTGGGCATCATCTCCTACTACACAAATATTGCGGTGTACAGCGGCCAGCTTTTTGGTTAATAAGTATTGAGAGACGTTGGTATCTTGAAACTCATCCACCATTACGTGCTTGAATTTGTGTTGGTATTTGTTCAGTACGTCCAAATGGTCTCTAAAAAGAATATTGGTTTGGTATAATAAATCATCAAAGTCCATGGCATTTGCTTGAAAGCAACGAATGCAATATGTTCGGTAGATTTCACCCATTTTGGGAATGCGAGCCATGCGGTCTTCTTCCCCAAGAATCGCGCTGTTTAAGTATTGTTCTGGACTAATTAATCTGTTTTTGGCACCAGAAATTCGGTTTAACACTAAATTGACCTTGTATACTTTATCATCTAGGTTTTGTTCTTTGATGATGGCACGAAGTAATGACTTGGAATCATCGGTATCATAAATGGAAAAATTGGAGGTATAGCCCAATTTTTCTCCTTCAAAACGAAGGATTTTGGCAAATACGGAGTGGAAAGTTCCCATCCATATGTTTTTTGCCTCCTTTCCGATGACGGATTCGATACGATGGCGCATTTCGCCAGCGGCTTTATTGGTAAATGTTAGGAGTAAAATCTGGAATGGATCAATGCCTTGTTGAATGAGATGAGCTGTTCGGTAGGTAAGTACGCGAGTTTTGCCGGAGCCAGCTCCAGCGATAATCATTAAAGGGCCTTCAGTATGTAAAACAGCTTGTCGTTGGGGCTCATTCAAGCCAGCCAAATAATCCATAAGGGAAAATTAATTGATGGGAAAAAATAGAGATTAAAATTACGAATTTTTGAGCAGGGGCTTGGTATTCTAACTTATTTTTTGGGACGGTATTTTTTAGGGCAAAAAAAAAGGCGCCATAGCGCCTTTTTTGTGATGGGTTTAATCGCTTACTGGATTGCCACCAAATCTCTTTTCGTTTCAGTTAAGATATTGAAAGTCTTGGATTTGATAACGTTTTTACGAGAATCTAGAATAACCATTTTATAACGACCATCATTTAGGTTTGAGAAATTGAATAATTTCTTAGAGCTAAGTGACTCGCGGGTAATCTGGTTATTGTCTTCATCATAAATGACCACGAACAAGGGGGAAGAGATATCCGAGCTAACAAGGAATTTCATTTTACCTACTTGATCAATGTTGACAGGAAGAGCGAATTCTGCGGCATGTGCAGAAGAGACAGACAAGATAGCGGCTACGACGAAAGCGGCTAAAGCGTTTTTTGTGATGAAATTTTTCATAATGTTGATAATTGATAAATGCTTGATTAATAAAATCTTAGGCGGAAGTTTTCCGTTTGTTTGCTCAAAACTAGACTTTTCATGTTAACTCCAAATTAATTAGACATAAAATTTCACTTTTTTAAGAATATTCCTCTTAAAAAAATTATATTTCTTTAAATAGTTCAATTTTTATTTCAATGTTACGAAATGGTTAAATTTTTCTTGAATTATTTAACATTCAGGAAACATATAGATAATAGCGTGTTAACCGTGAGGCTATTGATTGCAGGTAATTTTGTACCGTAATCAATATAAATACAAATGAATACACACCAATTATTTAGAAGTTTATTAATCGTTTTTGTGTCATTGGCGTCGTTTGGTCATACTTTTGGCCAAGTAGGGAAGATTAAAGGGACTATTTCAGATCCTGTATCTAAGGAGCCAGTTATTGGAGCAACCATTCGTTTAGAAGGGTTAACTGTTGGAGCTAGTACCGGTATTGAAGGTAATTTTGAATTAGCTAATGTTCCAGCTGGAATCTATAAATTGATTGTAAGTTCAGTAGGTTATCAATCTCAGCAAATTCCAAATGTTCGCGTTGAGTCAGGTAAAGAATCCATTGTTACAGTTTCTTTATTAGAAGATAATAAGACTTTGGCCAACGTTGTTGTTAAAGCTCAAAAAATAACTACTTCGGAAGTTGCTGTATTGACAGAGACGAGGCAGTTACAACAAATTGCTGTTGGTATATCAGGACAGCAGATTCAAAAGACTCAAGATAGAGATGCTTCTGCTGTGGTTCGTAGAATTCCAGGAGTTTCCATTTTTGATGAGAGATTTGTGGTGGTGAGAGGTTTAAATGAGCGTTACAATACAGTATTGGTGAATGATATCATTACTCCTTCGACTGAAGTGGATTCAAAAGCTTTCTCATTCGACTTAATTCCAAGTTCGATTATTGATCGTATGTTGATTTTTAAATCGGCATCTTCTGATTTGCCTGGAGATTTGGGTGGAGGAGCTATCAAGATTTACACGAAGACCGTTCCAGATGGAAATACATTTTCTGCTAGTTTTTCTACTAGTTACCGTTCTGGGACAACGGCTCAAAAAGCCATGTCCTATGTAGGAGGAAAGACAGATTGGTTAGGTTTTGATGATGGTGGACGTCAGTTGCCGTCTGGTTTCCCTTCAAGAAATAGCATTGCTACAGCTGGAAATACTGAGGCCGTAATTTCACATTTTAGAAATTTGCCAGCCTTTTACAATGTAGAAGATAAAAACGTATTACCTGATTTTAGAGGGAATTTAAATTTTGCTCACCGTTGGTTTTTGGGGGATAAAGAGCTTACGAACTTTTCGTATGTGAATTATTCGAATACCAATCAGTCCTTTCAAATGCAGCAAAGAAGATTTACTTACTTAGGAGATACGGAGAAGTATTATCAAGATCAATCTTTGTCTCAAAACGTTCGTATTGGAATGATGTCGAACTGGGCTTTGATTTTGAATCCAAATAATAAGTTAGAGTTTAGAAACTTGTTCAATCAAATTGGAATCAAGGAAACTGTTTTTCGTAATGGATACAATGAGAACGTAGATTTAAACAATGCTTCTTTCCGTTATGAGCAGCGTTCCATTTATTCAGGTCAGTTTAGCGGTACACATGAATTGTCATCTGTAAGTAAGTTGAAGTGGGTAACAGGGTTAGGTTATACGTTTAGAACTGAGCCTGATTATAGAAGATATACAAGAAGTAGGGAGAGAAATTCTACAGGAGTTTTTACTTTTGATTTACAACAATCAGATAGTCCCACCCTACAGCAGTCAGCTCGTTCATTTTCACATGTAGAAGAGTTTATTTATACCACTAGAGCCGATTTTGATCATATTCTTAAGGAGAACGAGGACGAGAAATTAAGAACTACATTCCGTGCTGGAATATATACAGAATACAAAGAGCGTGCATTCTCCAATCGTTGGTATGGAATCACGAATCCTAACCGATTGTCATCCGATAACTCTTTGTTGAAACAAGATCCTACAAATTTCTTCAATCCAAACAATTTAGGAGGTAACTCTATTTATTACGGAGTAGGAACCAATTTTGAAGATAAGTACACGGCCCAAAATACTTTTGGTGCAGCTTATGTGCAATTGTATTTGCCAGTTGGAGATAAATTAAATGCTACGATTGGTTTGAGAGGAGAGTATAACAATCAAGAATTGCAAAGTAAGGAAAGGGGTTCTGGAGCAGCCATTAAGGTAACCAATCCCGTATTTAGCCCACTTCCATCTTTGAATTTGGCTTATAATTTCACCACTAAAAACTTATTGCGTTTTGCTTATAGTTCTACGGTAAACCGTCCTGAGTTTCGTGAATTAGCTCCATTTACGTATTATGACTTCGTATATGATGTTACACGTACAGGTTTTATTCCAAGAGCAGACAAGCCTAAATTATTGAATGCGACGATTAACAATTTTGATTTACGATATGAATTGTATCCATCGAAATCTGAATTGATTTCATTGGCGGTATTTTATAAGAAATTCTTAAATCCAATTGAATCCAAAGTGTTTTACAATGGTAGTACAGTCGCTTTTACGGTTGACAATGCTACGGAAGCAACTAGTACTGGGCTAGAATTGGAAATCAGAAAGCAAATTGCACCTAACTGGGTGGCTTTATTCAATGCAGCTTTGATTAGTAGTAATGTGCGTGCAGGTCAGTCCGACAACATGTTGAACCGTAATCTTCAGGGACAATCTCCTTATTTAATTAATGCAGGTATTTTTTATGAAAATGCAGACAAAGGATGGCAGGCCAATATTTTATACAATGTGATTGGTAAAAGAATCTTTGTGATTGGAGATAGCCAGTTGTCGGCTGATATCTATGAAATGCCTAGAAATGTGGTGGATATTAATATCACGAAGGCATTAACCAAAAAGATTGATTTCAAATTAGCGGTACAAGATTTATTAAACCAGAAGTTTTCTTTAGTGCAGGACACGAACCGAGATGGTGAAATTTCTGACAAGGATGGTGTATACCAAGAGTATCACCGTGGAAGTTATTTTACCATGGGAATTACAATGAAGTTTTAGTGCGCGCCTACAGAAAAATGATAAGTAGTAACAGTTAAAAACATATAAATAAACAAATTCATGCAACAATTACGTGTCATTTTCGCTTGTTTGCTTACGGCTGCTGTAGGTTTGTCGGCCTGTACAAAAAACGATTCAGAAGTAGAAATTACAGTACCTGCGCCATCTAATCGTACGGTAGTGGAGGTTTCAGGAAAAATCACTGCCAACACTACTTGGAAGGAGTCTGAAAAATATTTGTTAAAGGGATTCGTCTATGTAGAGTCTGGAGCCACGTTGACCGTAGAGCCTGGAACTATCATTTTAGGAGATAAAATCACGAAAGGGACTTTAATTGTTAAGCCAGGTGGAAAATTAATCGCTAGGGGAACGGCTGCTAAACCAATAGTATTTACTTCAGCACAGGCTAAAGGTTCTAGAAATTATGGTGATTGGGGTGGATTAATTATGTTGGGTAATGCCCGCGTAAATAAAACTCCAGCAACTATTGAGGGAGAGAACGTTTCCACTTTTGGAGGTTCTAATGATTCGGATAATTCAGGAGTATTGAAATATGTACGTATTGAGTTTGCGGGTATTGCATTTGAGACGGATAAGGAAATCAACGGATTAACATTAGGCGGAGTGGGTTCAGGTACTGAAATTGATTATGTACAGGTTTCTTACAATGGTGATGATGCTTATGAGTGGTTTGGAGGAAATGTAAATGCGAAACACTTGGTATCCTATAGAAATTTGGATGATGATTTTGATACGGATTGGGGTTACAGTGGTAATGTTCAATTTGCTTTGTCGATCCGTGACCCACAAGTAGCAGACCAATGTTCATGTTCGGATAGTAATGCATTTGAATCGGATAATGATGCGGCAGGTTCAGAAGCTACGCCACAGACGAGTGCGAAGTTTGCCAACGTAAGTGCATTTATTGCAGATGGAACTGTGGATAAAAAATACCGTTCAGCCATGCGTATTCGTCGTAATTCAGCTATATCAGTGATCAACAGTTTATTTGTTGGAGGTTGGGTAGCTAAGGGTGGTTTGGAATTAGAAGGAACTGCAGCACAAAATAATTTTGTAACAGGTAAAAATATACTTGCTGGTTTAGTGGTAACGGGTATGTTAAAGCCAATCGTTACTGGAGATGAAACGATGTTAAAAGATGCTACTCGCAAAAATCAGTTTGGAGTTGCTTCGGAGACTTTAGGTTTAACTGCGGGATATAATCGTTTGCAAGGAAAGCCAAGTTTAGCATTGACGACTACTTCCAAATTATTGGGAGCGGGAGTTAGCTTGCCAGCTGGATTTGAAGCTAATACTAATATTGGTGCTTTTGGAACTACGGATTGGACAGAAGGCTGGACAAACTGGGATCCACAAAACACGGATTACTAAGATTTTATATTGGTGTAATTCAGAAAATGCCGGAAGGATTCCTTTCGGCATTTCTTGTTTTATGCCTGCGCATTTTAACGCTGTCAAGGTTTGGAACCTTGCCAGCGTTGCGTGGCTGGGCGCAGACTGAACGATTGGGAATTGGGCTTATTGTATCAGTTTCTTGGTAAAGAGGTATAGTTTGAGAAGTTTAAACATATTTTATACCTTGTTGCATTTAATAAATTTGCCATGTCCCAAACCAATAAAATGTCTTTACATTTTAATATTAGACTCGGTCAATTAGACGATGAAAAAGCAGTTTTAGAACTCGTTAATGAGTTAGAAAACAGAAACTCTGATCCTCATATTTTTGCTAAAATTTGGAGGGAGTATGTAGGGCATGAACATACCCATGTCTGGGTTGTTGAAAATCACGAAAATCAAGTTGTCGGTTTTTTGAGTGTTATTGGTCAAAACCTATTGCACCATGAAGGCATGGTCTATGAGATTCAAGAATTAATGGTTACAGCCACTTATCAAGGGCAAGGTCTAGGAAGGAAATTGATTGAGGCATTTAAAAATGAACTGAAACACAAGGACGTGAAATCGATTGAAGTAACCTCGAATAAACGAAGAAAAGAAGCCCATGCTTTTTATGAAGCAATGGGCTTTATTAATTCACATGAAAAGTTTACCATCTATTTTTGAGATAGCCTAAGAGCGGCTTTCATTTTATCGAAAATGGCCGTATTCTGATAAATTCCTTGAAAAGCTTCAGAACCGGGTCCAAAAGCAAAAACTGGAACCATTTGGCCAGTATGTCCTTTCGTAATAAAAGAGGCTTTTACTTCTCCTGTTGACATATCTCCTCCCAATAATGCCATGCCACCTGTTTCGTGATCGGCGGTAATGACCACTAGCGTTTCTTTGTCTTTTTCGGCAAAATCCAATGCAGCGGCTATACTTTTATTGAAATCAACCATTTCAGTAACGGCATAATTTGCATCATTAGCATGTCCACCCCAATCAATTTGTCCACCCTCTATCATCACAAAAAATCCTTTTGGGTTCTTAGAAAGTAGTTCCATTGATTTTTTTGCGGCGTCCAACAAGACTTCACCTCTTCCTTCACTGAATTTAATCGGGTCTCCTGGAGCATATAAGTAGACAAATTTACCTTGCTTAATCCCATTCATTTCGGCTAAAGATTCCACAATTTGGTATTTTTTTGCTTTCAATGAATCCAAAATATTTTGTCCATCTTTTCTTTGGTCAAAGCTTTTTCTTCCTCCTCCCACTACTATATCGACATCCGTTTTTAAGAAATCTTTGGCAATTTCATCATGCATATTACGCTTGATTTGGTGGGCAATAAATGCCGCTGGTGTAGCATCTGTGATATCCGCAGTACTTACCAAACCCGTTGCAAGCCCTTTTTTTTCGGCCAATTCCAACAGCGTTATTTGTGGAGTTTGTGTAGCATCTACACCAATGGCCCCATTATATGTTTTTTTGCCTGTTGAAAAAGCCGTTGCTCCTGCCGCAGAATCCGTTACGTAATTATCAGAAGCTTGATTTTTATGAAATCCAATGTTACGTATTCTTTCTAAAGCTAGATGACCTTTATTAGCAGTTAGTCCAGCATAAATTTGGCTGACACCCATCCCATCCCCAATTAAAAATATGATATTCTTAGGATAATTTTTTTTAGAATTTTGCCCAAAAGCAGTTAATGTGACTAAGAAAATTAAAAGGGAAGAAATGACTTTTTTCATGGAAGGTTTAGTATAGTTTTTGAATGTATTCTGCTGTAAATCCGGGACTTGTCGTCATGCCTTTGCCACCAATTCCATTGATCACATGAATGACATCATCCAACGTTGATGTAAAGATATCTGATTTGTTGGCTTGTAGATAATGTCTCCAAAGGCACATTCTGCACTCCAGCCTTCATTATTCTAGATTTTATATGTCCTTACAGTGCTTGATTCAGTTAAGAAAATATGTAAAAATGATGCATTTTATGAATGTGATTTATCAAGTTAACTTGCTGCAAATTTTTTTAAACCAATGATTCCTACTACAATCAAACTCATAAAAAATACTTCGGCAAGGTTGGTCGGTGTTTTATAATAAAAGACATCAAACAGCTTGACTAATATGAGAGAACATGCTGTCCAAACGGCCAAAGCAGTAGCTGTAGGGATATCTTTAAATGCGACTGATAAACAATAAATATTGGCTACACCAAAAAAAATATATCCCAAAAGAGGAAAAAACTCAATGCCAAATTCTTTTGAAATGAAAGGATGTTGTTGAAATGCATCTTTCAATCTTCCAAAATTCATGTACTTCAACGAGAAAGTCCAGCCTGTCTCAAAAATGGAAGCAATGAAAAGATAAATCCAAGGTTTGATCATGTGCGCGTATTACAGAAGCTTAAAGTTCCTAAAATAGAAACCCAATAGCTAAGTTTTCTCACATAAATTCCAAAGATTAAACTTGCCGGTAAAGAGATTTAGGCTTTTGGAAATGACAATCCCCCATTATTTTTTGGGAAAGTCCAATGGATTCGCTTGGCGAATAGCGAGTTCCAAGAACTCTTTTTCTTAGGATTTGGTTGAATGAGCTCTCGTAAATGCATATCCATTAAGCGGGAGGATTCTTGAATCCATTGTTGATAGGTCGAATAATCTGTTTGATGTTCCTTCTGATAGTCTTTAAAAAGAGTTAAATCAAATGAATTAGCAGCCAAACCTGCCCCAGACTGAGAAGCATCAAAGGCATTGATCATTTGTTCAATATGGTTAGGCACAGGAACCATCATGGTAGGTTTTGCCAAATACATGGCTTCTGCAATGGACTCAAATCCAGCCGTAGAAATTAAGCCTGCACAGTGCGACATTTTTTCTAAATACAGTTCCGCATTGATGGGATGAAATGTCAAATTATCAGAATAGTGGTATATCTCTTTGCGGATGGGATGATCCCAAAAACAGTCTAATTGAATATCTGGATTAAGTTTTGACCAGGCCATGATATCTTCAGCTAACCGAAAGTGGGTCAAATAAGCTAACCAATTTTTACCCGATATAGCTTTCAGTTCTTTTACCTCTTTTCTCAATAGAGGAGGAATCACATCGATGTTTCTTTGTGTATCATTTTCCAAGGGCAAAAAGGAAAGACCCAACTTTTTCTTTGATCCAATGGCTGTGATTTGGGTATTTAGATTTAGAAAGAACTGATCTAATTTCTTTTCAGGAATAGTCTGAAAATGTTTATTTAACAATAGATATTGATGGCCTATGGATATGCAAGGAATGGTAGCGCCGGTTCTCCATTGGTGAAGGCCGGTGATCGATTCATAAAAATTAATGATTCCATCAGGTTTATTCTGCTCAATGAATTTTCCCAACTCCGAAGCACTTTTCCAATAGGTTTTAAATTTGGAAATGACTTGTAAAGCTGTTTTCCCTACTTGGACAGCCTTGCCATTTCCATAACAAAGTGAAGGGCTATCGTATTGCAACAGTGGTTTGTCCCCGATATAATCAGTAAAGAAGCTAGGTATTTTTCGGTTATTGGTAGAGCCCACAGCATAGCCAATCACTTCATGGCCAGCTTCTTGTGCTATTTGACTAAGGGAAATGGCCTGGGTCAAATGGCCTCTTCCTTCTCCTTGAACGGTAAATATAAACTTTCCCATATTAGAGGGTCATTTGATCGCTTAAAATTTCTTTTAATTCAGATTTTAAATCAAAATTAGGGTAGTGAAGAATTTGCCATTCTCCTTGATGTGTTTCAACCAAAGCAGTTAATGATTCTACCCAATCTCCTGAGTTCATATAAGAAATCCCATTGATTTGTTTGATTTCAGCTTTATGAATATGACCGCAAATGATACCATCCGCCTCTTGAGCCATGGCTAGTTCCACTAGTTTTTCTTCGAAATCAGAGATAAAATTGACAGCGGCTTTTACCTTTTGTTTGATGGTTTGGGAAAGTGAATAGTAGGGTTTACCTTGTCTTTCACGATGGTAGTTGTACCATTTGTTGACCCATAATAAAAAGGTATAACCGATATCACCTAAATAGGCTAACCATTTCATTTGACTTGTAATACTGTCAAATATGTCGCCATGGGTGATAAAATATTTCTTCCCAAAGGATTTTAAGGTATAATCTCTTCGGATGGAGAACTGCTTGCCAATTTTTAAAGGAATGATTTGGTCCAGAAAATCATCGTGATTCCCCCGCAGATATATCACTTCAGTATCCCATCGATCCATCATTTTTAGTACGGCTCGAAAGAATCCCGTGTGCTTTTTTTTCCATTCGCCTCCCTTTTTTAATTGCCATCCATCGATGATATCTCCATTTAGAATGAGTTGATGGCAGGAATAAGCTTTTAGAAATTCGTTGACCTCTTTGGCTTTAGCACCTTTACTTCCTAAATGCAGATCGGAAATAACGATGGTTTTGTAAGTGGGTTGGTAGTTAACGCTCATGTTGCGTAGTTTTTCTTGTTTCAAAACTACGTTGATTGCCAGAGGATTATGTTAGGTGGGCGTTAAGCAATGGTTAAATTTTGAATAGAGATTTCTTAACGCTGTCAAGGTTTAAAACCTTGACAGCGTTGGTAAAATTGGCCTTAAAATTCCATTTTACCAATCTAATTCTTGGTATTTATTTGTTAAAATAAGCTTATTGATAATGTGAAAAACATATCAGTTTTGTGGTGAATTGAAGAGAAAAAAATGGTTAGTTTTGCCTAACGCTGTCAAGGTTTAAAACCTTGACAGCGTTGTTAATTTAACCTCGCCAAAGCACCTAAACCCTTCCAAATTAAATCTGCTTCTAAGTGTACATCCCAGCCACTTAATTTGGAAATAAAGTATGGAGCATCTCCACCACATAATAAGACTATAACACTTGGATCCTGTTTTCTCAATTCCGTTATATAGCCTTGAACCTCCAAAAGCGTGCCATACATGGTTCCTGCCAATAAATTACTTGAAGTAGATTGTCCAAACAAAGGGAAGTCTCTTTGTGGAGTGATAACAGGTAAATGGGCCGTATAATCATGCATGGACTTTGTTCGCAGCAGGAGTCCAGGACTTATTGCTCCTCCTTTAAAATAACCATTTTCAACCCAATTATAAGTAATGCAGGTTCCTAGACAAATACTCAAATGATTTCTGCCAGAATATAAAATTTGAGCACCCTCGGCTATGGCTAGTCGGTCTACACCTAAACTCGATTTATCATATTCTTGATAATTTACTTCTGTTCTTGAGTTAACACTTAGCTGATGAAATGGGGCAATTTCTTGTAGAGCATGAATTAAATCTGTAGGGACATCAATGACCGAACTAAGAAGGATGGAGTCAATCGGGTAATTTTGGCAAATGGGATAAATACAGGAGAATTTGGCCTCATTCAAAAAGCCGGATATGACTAGTTGATCATTATCTAAAAAGGCATATTTTAACTGAGAATTACCAAAATCCAAGCAAAGTACCATCATTCATTTGATTTGTTAACAAAGTTAAATATTTCTTTTTCGTAAATTTGTGCACTCTCAAAAACCAACATTGTGTATCAAATACAAATATTAAAATCAAAGGTGCATCGCGCCACAGTCACAGAAGCCAACATTGATTACGTAGGAAGTCTAACCATGGATGCAGACTTAATGGATGCGGCCAACATGTTGGAACACGAAAAAATTCAAGTAGTCAATGTCAATAATGGCGAACGAATTGAAACCTATTTAATCAAAGGAGAACGAGGATCAGGTATCATTTGCTTAAACGGTCCTGCCGCAAGAAAAGCCGTAGTTGGGGATATTGTTATTGTCATTTCTTATGCCCTAATGGACTTTGAAGCAGCAAAAACGTTTAAACCAACGGTCGTATTTCCTAATACCTCCAACCTTCTCGTTTAATAAGATTCTTCTTCGTTGGGAAAGTCTTGACTTTTTACATCGGCAACATAGTTTTTAACGGCTTGGGGTATCAATTCCCCTAAGTTCAAATATCGACGTAAAAACCTAGGTTTAAACTCTGTATTGATACCCAGCATATCGTGCATAACCAAAACTTGCCCATCGCAATGATTCCCAGCTCCAATCCCAATAGTAGGGACTTGAAGTCTTTCACTCACTTGTTTGGCTAAATCGGCAGGAATTTTTTCCAATACTACTCCAAAACAACCCGCTGTCTCTAACATCTTTGCTTCCTCTAGTAAGAGATTAGCCTCTTCTTCCTCCTTGGCCCTAACGCCATAAGATCCAAATTGATAGATACTTTGTGGTGTCAAACCCAAATGTCCCATAACGGGAATCCCGGCTTTTACGATTTTTTTAATACTCTCAATGACCTCTTGTCCCCCCTCCAGCTTGATAGCGTGTGCCCCTGTTTCTTTCATTATTCGAATGGCAGAGGATAGCGCAATCTCACTATTGGACTGGTAGGACCCAAAAGGCAAATCCACAATGACCAAGGCTCGTTGGGTTCCTCTAACCACACATTGTGCATGGTAAATCATTTGATCCAAAGTGATAGGAAGAGTTGTTTCGTGTCCTGCCATTACATTACTGGCACTATCACCTACCAACAAAACATCAACACCTGATTGATCCAATAATCTTGCCATGGAAAAATCATAACAGGTCAGCATAGAGATTTTTTCTCCTTGCTTTTTCATGATTTGTAAACTCTGTGTAGTGATTTTTTTAAACTCTTTTAAATAGCTCATGAGGGAATAATTGGTTGTCGATTAGTCGAACCCCGCCTATAAAAGCGGCCACTAATACTACAAATGTTTGAGAGAGATCTGTAATGGGTTCTAAACTTTTTGGGTCCGCAAATGCAATATAATCCACGGATTCAAAGCCAGCATCCAATAATTGTTGAACAAATTCTTGCTCTAATATTTCTGTACTACGAATTGTTTTTTCTTGTAAAGCCTTTTGAATTTTACCAAATCCTTGATAAATGGCTAAGGCTTGAATTCTTTGTTCCGAGCTAAGTCGAACATTTCTACTACTCATGGCCAATCCACTTGTTTCACGAATGGTTTCACATGCGATTAATGTTATATTCGGTTCAAATGTATAATGATCCAATAAATGTCGAATGACGGCCACCTGTTGGTAATCTTTAGCACCCATAAACAATAAATCTGGACGAACTGCTTCGAGTAGGCGATGTACAACCACACAAACTCCTTGAAAATGTCCTGGTCGATGCGCTCCCTCCCAAAGTTCTTCTAATCTACCTAATGGATAATGAGGTAATTGTAGCATTCCTTCTGGGTACATTTCTTCTACAGAAGGAAGAAAGACCGCCTCACAGCCAGCTAATTCTAACTTTTCTAGATCTTCTTTGATTGTTTTGGGATACTTTTCAAAATCCTTTGGATCGTTGAATTGCGTGGGATTTATGAATATGCTACAAACCGTAATGGCACATTGTTCCTTCGACTTTTCTATCAGGGATAAATGCCCTTCATGCAAAGCTCCCATGGTTGGAACAAATCCGATAATTGCGTTTTTCGACCGATTTTCATCGATGAAATTTTGTAGAGTTTGTTTTGTTTCAAATATCTTCATGGCCGAATTTGGCTCTAAAATTACCTTATTTTGAGCAAATTTCGTTACTTGCCGACCTTTTCCAATGCTATGTTACAGGGTAAAAAAATCATTGTAGGAATTAGTGCCAGTATTGCCGCCTATAAAGCCATACTTTTGGTTCGTTTATTGAAAAAAAATGGAGCAGAAGTGCGTGTGGTTATGACCCAATCCGCCAAAGATTTCGTATCACCCTTGGTTCTTTCAACCTTTTCAAATCATCCCGTATGGATAGATTTCCATGAAAACCATGTTTGGAATAATCATGTAGAACTAGGCCTTTGGGCAGACGCTTTTGTCATAGCTCCTGCCACCTGCAATACCCTAAGTAAAATGGCCAATGGCTTATGTGATAACATCGTTATAGCCACCTATCTATCGGCTCGTTGTCCTATCTTTATAGCCCCAGCTATGGATGAAGATATGTTTAAGCATCCATCTACTCAACAGAATCTTAGTAAGTTACAATCCTTTGGCAATCATATTTTATCTGTGAATACAGGCTTTTTGGCCAGTGGCTTACATGGAGAAGGTCGTATGGCGGAACCAGAAGAAATACTTTTGGACTTGGTTGATAAAATTGGGAGAGGGGGAAAATGGCAAGGTAAAAATGTGTTAATTAGCGCCGGTCCAACCCAGGAAGCGATTGATCCAGTTCGTTATATTTCCAATCATTCTTCTGGCAAAATGGGAATTTCAATAGCAGAGGCCTTTTATTTACAAGGAGCAAACGTAACGGTCATAGCTGGACCTATGGCCTTGAAACCTACATTTTCTGGGATTCATTGGATTCCAGTAGTTTCTGCCAAAGAAATGGAAGAGGCTTGTCTTCGAGAATTTCCAGAGTCAGATTGGACCATTATGGCCGCTGCAGTGGCTGACTATCGACCTGCACAAGTTTCTAGTGAAAAAATCAAGAAAAAAGAAAATACCTTAGAAATTGGTTTAGAAAAAACCACGGATATTTTAGCCACTTTGGGTACGCAAAAAAGAAGCCATCAAAAACTGATTGGCTTTGCTTTGGAAACAGAAAATGAAGAAGTTCATGCTCTAGATAAATTGAATAGAAAAAATCTGGATGCCATTGTGTTGAATTCTTTAAAAGACCCAGGAGCGGGTTTTGGTTTGGATACTAATCAAGTTCAAGTCTTTCAGAAATCGGGAGAGCGACATGCTTTTAGTCTGAAATCCAAAGATGTCATAGCACAAGAATTGGTCGACTTATTTCATTCTTGGAAATAAAAAAAGCGTGTCGATTGCTCAACACGCCTTTTTCAAAAATCACGAATTTATTTAATCTATTTTCGCTGTCTCTAATTTTGGAGCCAAGGAATAGATAATCAACCAAGCCAAGACGTAAGCACTTCCACAAAGTAGGAAGATGATATTATAGCCATCGTTGATATTGCCTAAAAGCTTATATTTATCCAATAAAGATCCTACGATCATTGGGAAGAAAATACCTCCTACTGAACCTGCCATACCGCCAATTCCAATGACAGAGCTAACAGCTTTCTTAGGGAACATATCCGTTGCGATAGAATATATATTGGCACTCCATGCTTGGTGAGATGCAGCTGCCAATGAAATCAAAGCTACAGCTTGCCAAATATTATCACAATAGCGTGCCAACATGATGGGCACAACTGCCAAAGCAAAACCCAACATAGTGATTTTTCTAGCACGGAAAGAGGGCCAACCTAGGTTAATTAATTTACCTGATAACCAACCTCCACCAATACTACCTACAGTCGTGGCAGTATATACGATAATCAATTCCAAGCTTGGTTTTTTCAAATCCAATTGGAAGCGCTCAGAGAAATAAGAGGGTAACCAGAAAAGGAAAAACCACCAAATTGGATCGGTCAGCATTTTACCAAAGAAAAAAGCCCAAGTTTGGCGGAAGCCAAATAATTTAGCCCATTTAACGGGTTCTTGGTTCTCATCTTTTTCTTCTTTGTCGGCATGGATGTATTCAAATTCCGCTTGAGATAATTCCTTGTGTTTGGAAGGTACTTCATAATATAACCACCAGAAAATCAACCAAATAAAGCCAATGGCACCTGTAGCAATAAAGGCCATTTCCCAACCATATACTCCTAAGATCCAAGGCACTAAAATGGGTGCAGCTACAGCACCAATATTGGCACCTGAATTAAAAATACCTGTGGCTAAGGCTCTTTCATTTTTTGGAAACCATTCAGCTACAGTCTTAATTGCTGCAGGAAAGTTTCCTGCTTCACCCAAGCCTAATAATCCGCGCATAAATGCGAAACTTAACGTGCCAGTTGCCAAGGCATGTAACATGGCTGCAATACTCCAAACTACGATGGAAATGGAATATCCTAATTTGGTTCCGATTCTATCGATGATCCCACCAAAACCTAACAAACTAATGGCGTAGGCAGCCTGGAAGGTAATGACAATGTTGGAATAATCTGTTTCAGTCCAATTAAATTGATCTTCTAAAACTGGTTTTAATAAACCAATCACTTGCCTGTCTAGGTAGTTGATGGTTGTGGCAAAGAAAAGTAATGCGCAAATTTTCCAACGGTATTTTCCAATTTCCATAAGGTTGAGGTTTTGTTTGGGTTACAGTTCCCGGTAAGTTGTTATTAATTGGGCAATTGTTTGTTCTATCGCTTGATAATCTTTTTTAGCAATTAAATCAGCTGGAAATAATTGTGAACCCATTCCCACTGCGGAAGCACCAGCTTTAAACCAAGTACTTAAACTCTCCTTATTAGGCTCAACTCCACCAGTTACCATAATTTGGGTATTGGGCATAGGGCCTTTTAAGGCTTTCACGAAGGCAGGACCCACCACATTACCAGGGAATATTTTAACAATTTTGGCGCCCCAAATTTCCGCTTGTCGGATTTCAGTCAGGGTCATAGCCCCAGGCATCCAAGGAATATCATACTTTCCACAAACCTCACCAACAGCTTCTGTAATGAAAGGTTGCAACATAAAATCGGCCCCCATTTGAATGAATTCATTGGCTTGTTTGGCATCATAAATTGTTCCAATTCCTAAGACCAAATCAGGACATTCCTTCTCCACATACTCCATTGCTTTCGCAAAAATATAAGGAGCCTCTTTACCACGATTGGTAAATTCAAAAACGCGTATTCCTCCATCATAACACGCTTTTAATACACTAGTAGCGACGGTTAAATCAGCATTGAAAAATAATGGGACGATGGGTGTCTCTTGAATGCGTTGATATACAACTTCGGAAGAATTTCTTGCCATGATTATCGTTTTAAGCGTCCTGTCAGGTCTCCCTTCATGACGGTTTCTATTTCATCTAAGTTGGC
The DNA here is from genome assembly GCF_019923745.1 of Aquirufa aurantiipilula. Taxonomy (GTDB): domain Bacteria; phylum Bacteroidota; class Bacteroidia; order Cytophagales; family Spirosomataceae; genus Aquirufa; species Aquirufa aurantiipilula. The sequence goes on along the minus strand of NZ_JAANOG010000009.1, from coordinate 26,009 downwards.
TAAATTAATATCCCCCTCGATTGTATGTTTTAATGCGGATGCCGCTACTGCAAAAGATAATGACTGAGCCTCATCTTTCAGAATTAAATTCCCATAGATGTATCCAGCCATAAAAGCATCTCCTCCGCCAATTCTATCTACTATTTGGCTAATTTCTACAGTTTCTGACTTCAGCACTTGTTTGCCATTGAAGGATGTGGCCGACAAGGTGTTTTGAGATGCAGAAATTTGACCCCTTTTGGTATTGATGATTTTTTTAATTTTAGGAAATTTAGCCATGATTTGCTTACAAACAGATTCCCAGCCGCTTTTGGTACTGCCATCTGAAACTATGTTTAGAATATCTTCAGCATCTCCTTTTCCACAAACAATGATATCACATCCTGCAATTAAATCTGGCATGACCTCTTGTACAGATTTGCCATATTGCCATAGGTTTTTTCGGTAATTGACATCAGCAGAAACGGTAATTCCTAAGTCATTAGCCGTTTTAATAGCCTCTTTACAAGCCTGAGCCGCTGATTCAGAAATAGCTGGGCTAATGCCTGTCCAATGAAACCATTGAGCATCTTTTAATATTTCTTTCCAATTGAATTCTTTCGGATCTAAATGAGCAAAAGAAGAATCTGATCGATCATAAACTACTTTGCTGGGGCGCATGGCAGCTCCAAATTCCGTGAAATATAAGCCTAAACGATTTCCACCATATTGGACATACTGCATATCTACCCCTACTTTTCTAAAATAAGCGGTAGCAGCATGACCCATTTCATGATCTGGAAATTTTGTCACATGGGCTGCTGGAATCCCTAAATGAGCCAAAGCGGCAGAAACATTGGCTTCTCCTCCTCCAAAAGTCAAATTGAGTGATTGTGCCTGTACTATTCTCCCATAACCTGGAGGACTTAGTCGCCCCATGATTTCTCCAAACGTAACTACTTTTTTCATGCTTTATTCAAAATTAAAAAATTGGGAAGCATTGGTATACGAGATGTCTTTTACCAATTTCCCTAACCATTCCATATCTGCTGGCAATTCGCCATTTTCCACATCTTGACCAATCAAATTACAAAGGATTCTTCTAAAATACTCATGTCTTGGAAAAGATAAGAAACTGCGGGAATCAGTTAACATACCAACAAAATGACTTAACATTCCCATATTCGACAAGGCATTGATTTGCTTTTCCATGCCGTCTTTTTGATCCAAAAACCACCATCCTGAGCCAAATTGAATCTTTCCAACAATTGTTCCATCTTGAAAATTTCCAGTCATGGTAGCAAACAATTCATTGTCTCTTGGATTCAAGTTATATAGAATCGTCTTTGCTAATTGATTGGTAGTGTCTAGGGTATTTAAAAATTTCGACAATGACTTCGCTTGTTCAAAATCTCCGATAGAATCAAAACCCGTATCCGGCCCTAAACTACTCAATAGTCGATTATTATTATTTCTCAAAGCACCTAAATGGAATTGTTGTGTCCATCCTTTGGCATGATCTAAATGAGCAAAAAATACTAACATGGCTGATTTGAACTGCCATTTTTCTTTTTTGTTGATGGTTTTACCTGAATGTAGTCGAGTGAAAATAAGCTCAATTTCTTCTTCTGTATAATCTTCTGCATAGATATGTTCCAAACCATGGTCACTTAATCGGCAACCTACTGAATGGAAGAAATCATGACGCTCTTGAATGGCATCTTTAAAATCTTGTAGTTGATTGATTTGTTTGCCAGTTACTTCACTTAAAGCATTAACATATTCAATGAAAGTTAATTCATCATCAACTGCCATGGCTTTATCTGGACGGAAAGTAGGTAATACTTTGATCTCAAAACCACTGGCTGCAATTGCTTGGTGATATGCCAAATTGTCGATAGGATCGTCTGTTGTACAAAGTGCTTTGACATTCATTTTTCTCAACAAATTCCGAACTGAGTATTCTTTGCTGCGCAATAATGCAGAGCAATGATCATAAATACGTTTTCCAGATTCTGCATTTAGTACTTCTGTAACGCCAAAATAGCGCTGCAATTCCAAATGAGTCCAATGGTACAAAGGATTACGCATGGTATATGGAACTGTTTCAGCCCATTTCATGAATTTTTCTTCATCACTTGCATCGCCTGTGATGAAACGTTCATTTACCCCATGAGCCCGCATCGCTCTCCATTTATAATGGTCGCCATAGAGCCAAATTTGAGTAATATTATCGAATTGCTTGTCTTCCGCAATTTGTTGTGGTACTAAATGATTATGGTAATCAATGATGGGCATTTGAGCCGCATATTGATGGTATAAAGTCTGAGCGGTGCCCGACTGCAATAAAAAATCTTCGTTTAAAAAAGCCTTCATCGTGTTTTAATTAATGTAGAATGTAGAATGAAGAATGTAAAAAATGAAAGGATATTATTTGTAGATTTCGAGTAGATGCAAATTCAAGTCTGCTTTTTCCCTAATCCCTAATCCCTAATCCCTAATCCCTAATCCCTAATCCCTAATCCCTAATCCCTAATCCCTAATCCCTAATCCCTAATCCCTAATCCCTAATCCCTATTAAAGGTATTTCTTCACCGCATCTTCAAAGCCTGGCAAAGCACTTAAATCATGCCCCCAAAGCTTCTCATCAGCCAATAATGTTGTTAAGTTTAAATCTTTCCAAGCCTCATAAAAATAAGCGGCATAGTCGCATTGAATGGGGTAGAATTCTCCATTACATTCCCCAAAATATTTGCCATCTTCTACTTTCACGGCATGCATGAACTGTAAATAAGCCGCAAAACCCATGGCAAATAGCTCAGGGGCTTTTCCGAAAATCTGGTAATAATTCACCAATAGAGGAATGTTACGCATTCTCATTTTGGTGGTGTACTGAACCGTGATATCAATCAATTTATGGTTGATGAACGGGTTTTTAAAGCGGTCCAAAACCGAACGACCAAAGCGATCGGCAATTTTGAAATCCATTTTATATGGAATGGAGTGGGCTAATTCGGTCAGCATCAGGTTCATCACCAATTTGCTCAAATACGAATTGCTCATAACATCTTTGACTAGACGGAAACCTAATAAATAGGACATACCGCACATGAGGGTATGAGTTCCGTTCAATAAACGGAGTTTCAACTCACGATAAATTTCAATGTCTTCAGCAATCACCACACCTGAATCAACGGATGCAAAACTCAATATTTTCTTAACTTCTGAACTTCCTTGAATGGCCCATAAGCGATAAACTTCTGAAATAATGACCAAGGAGTCTTCATATCCTAATTGTTCACAAATGGCGGCTTTAGTTGCAGGATCTGGTGCACCAGGTACGATACGGTCTACCAAGGAATTGCAAAAATGATTGGCAGTATGAAGCCATTGAATGAAGTCGGCCGGTAACTGATGATCATGGGCTAATTTTAATACAATATCCTTCAATACATCTCCATTGTTGATGATCAATTCCGTGGGGATGATGACCATCCCTGATTCTTTACTTCCACTGAAATGTTGCCAACGGGCATGTAGAAATGCTACTAATTTAGCGGGGAAAGAGGCTGGGCATCCACCACTGATGGCATCATTGGCGACATATTGTATGCCAACTTCCGTGGTATTGGAGATGATGATTTGCATATCTGGACTGCTTGCGCAGGCCAAAATGGAATCCCATTCTTTGGAGGCAGTTAATGTTCTGGAAATGGATGAATTAATTAAATATTCCTCCACTTCTTTCCCTTCATCGATGCCGTTGATACAATGTGTGTATAAACCATCTTGTGCTTCGAAGGCATCTGCACCACCCTTGGCAGTAGATTTAACTAAAACGACACGTCCTTTGAAGACACCTTTGCGATTGGCTTTATCCACAAAGTAGTCACAGAGACCTCTCAACAGGACACCTGTTCCAAATTGCAGGATTTTCTCCGGATAAGTAAATACTTCTGGAGAGGGATATTGTAAGTCAAGCTTGGTGTTAATTGCACCTTCGCTAATTATTTTTTGATTGAGAATGGGCATGGCCATTAATATAAAAATGGTTAATATACCTTTCTAAAGTAGAAAAGTAAGGGTATTTACCCTATGAATTCGTAAAAATTTAGGCCTATTTTAATCAAATGAAAATGCAAACGTTTACGCTTCGCCTATGGGGCCATTATAGTTCATAGGAAATTGAAAACCAGGGTTATCTAAGTCCTTGGCAATGGGTCCAAAGGCCTCTTCATAGCGTTGAATATTTTCCTGAAGCGCCATCAATAAACGTTGAGCATGATCGGGCGTCATGACGATTCGCGATTTCACCTTTCCTTTTGGAATTCCAGGTAAAATTCGAATAAAGTCCATAACAAATTCAGAGGGAGAGTGAGCGATGAGGGCAAGATTCACATAAGCGCCTTCTGCAATCTCTTCAGGCAATTCAATGTTTAACTGGTTTTCTTCGGGATTTGGATTTTTCATAGTATAAAAATAGCAAGCTTAAATTTAAAGAAATATTAGGAATATTGCGTGTATAAGCGTCTTTTTCAGGGGACTAATTTGGGGAATTATCAATTGATAGTGGCGCAGTAAAGAAGGAGTATTGGGCTAATTCGATGGAATTCAAACTTGATATTTTAGAGGTAATATTTATTTCTTGCGTTTTCGCAAGAAACATTATTTTTGGAATAGCCATCTTTGCTGAGGCTTTTTTCTCCATGATTTGGTACAATAAGCCCGTTATCCTGTCACCTAACCAGTAATAATTATGAAAGAATTTGCAGGCCGTTTGCTATTTATAGCATTCGTATGTTTGGCGTTTTTGATTGCCATTAATTTCAAAGAGATAAAAAATGGATATCTCAAAGGTTATTATCAAGCGTCTTCCAAGAAAATATAATGAGCAAGCTAAATTCTTGGAGCTTGGATTTGATCGTGATCAACCTAGCCATATTTCTGTTTTTTTCTACGAGTACTTCGCCTGTCAAGAAATTGGTCGTCCCCAGTCCAATTCCCATATTGAAAATCAATAAACGATATCAAGGTGTGGATATATTTAATCCGATATTACACCAGTCTGGATATATGATTATCGATAATAAATCGAACAAGGCAAAGGTGTATGAGCGAAAGCGATTGAATGGACAAAGTTTTTATCCTTCTGAATAGTCAAATCAAAATATCTACATGTAGGACCATGAATAATTTACTATCCTTTCGTTGGACGTCTTGGTACGCCAATATATTCCTCGTGTTGGCTTCACTCATCATACCGACGGTGGATTTTATCAAAACCTTGGATTGGATTCCCTTTACCTATTTTGTAGTAGATACTCGTTATGTTTTGGTAGGCTTGATTATCCTAAGCCTCTATTTGTTGGGAAGCATGTTCATAGATCAAAGTCGATATCCACTCCTTTTTCAAGAATCTCGAATAGCCACTTTGGCTTTCATTCTATATGGAATTTATCTATGGTTTGAGCGGCCGTTTGGGTTAGTGGGCTTATTAAATTGGTAGGGAAGTTAATTTTTCGAATCATATGAAAAAAAAGCCAAATTATTATTTACTAGCTATTTGCGGAATTATTGGTATGATAATTTATAAATGCCTTAACTCATTACTTAAATAGAAATTTTGCCCGACTGGGTGGATTTTTTAATTCGAAAGATAGAAATCTTACTTGTTTGGATTAATAAGTAAGGGCTATTAATGCAATTATCCGAAATACACTAAAGCCTATGAATGGCAGATACTATAGGATATTGAACATTTTGAAACGCTCGTTAGAAGTAGCCTATATTCGAGTATCATCTGGCTTCTAGATTTAAGGCTTAATTATATTGTCAAGTAAATTTATTTTGAATGATGAAGCTGAAATTTAGCATCTGGTTCTTTCTAGGAGGATTAATAGCCTATATTTTGATGACTTACTCTCCCATGTTTTTCAGGTTTATTGTTGCTTACTTCCATGGATGATTGTTCGGATCATTATAATATAGGAGCTTGAAGCATGTCATCTTTTATAAGTGATTATTTAGATGTATTTCCATAAGAGAGAATGGATGATGGGGTAAATTGCCCCAATCCTTAACTGATCTCCTACTAAAATACCACCAAATTACTACCTAGGTGGGATTTTTTAAGGCCTTTGTATTAACTAGTTTTGACATGTCATTGCAATGGACAAAGGCGCTAACCGAAAAGCCTGAAAGAGAGTAGGTGTTTAATCCTTTTAATTTTAAATCAATGAAAAATAAGACAATCATTATTGGAATAATTACATGTATTTCTGCAGTAGTTGGTATAAAGGAAACTAGTAGCGAATTAAACGCAAATTTAGGTTCTTGGGCCGCTTCTCATGTTACTTCAAATAACCATGTAATCAACGGAGCAGCTGGAGTAGGTGGTTATGTTGGGGCAATGGCTGGAGCCTATGCTGGAGCATGGTTAGGAGCACAAATTGGTTGCGTTGGAGGTCCTGCCGGTGCAGTTATTGGTGGAATTGTGGGAGCTGGCGCGGGTGCCCTTTAAAATTTACACCTATGAAGAGAACCTACCATCTCTTCATAGGTTAAACTCAAACCCCACCAAATCATGTATATAACTACTAGCAATCTATTGTTGGCATTATTTTTAAGTGGAATATTTATACTTATTAAGTATTTGGTATTTATTTTTATTAGTGTATTATCAGGAAATGGATTTCTATTCATTAAAAAGATTGATTGGAAATCAGATATTTTTAGTTTCTCAATTTTAACAATATTTCTATATATTGTTTTAGAACTGTATTTAAGATTTGGGTATATCAGCGAGCTATTTTCTGGGGTGATTTTTTCAGTGGTATTTGCCACTGTGCCTATTACTTACAATTATGTAGTTCATCCAGTTTATTATTTATTAAATCAAAGAGATTTTCATGTAGGTAATGAATATCAAAATTGGATTGATAATGTTCTTTCTAAGAAAATTAATGTCAGGATAATTAATAAAGATATATTAAATGCTTATGCGACTGGCTTGGTTCCTTTTCTTAAAATAATTTTAGTCGGGAAACCAATGGTAAGAGAATTATCTGAAGATGAGATGAAATGTTTGCTTTTACACGAAGTGGGGCATTCTGAATTAAATCATCTTCGCAAATTATTTTTAGCTAATTTAATTTATGTCACGATTTATGTTTTATCAACTTTTATTGTGTTCCCTTATTTAAGATTATTTGAGTATAAGCACTTATTTATTGGGATTTATGCTGGTATTATTTTAGGGGGGGGATCATTATTATTCTTGGGAATAATACAGAGAAAATTGGAAAAGGATGCAGATTTATACGCTGCAAAAATTATGGGTAGTGATAAATATCAGGCATTCCTAATCAAACTAAATTTAATCACTCAAGGAGGGTTAGAGAAATGGGCTATTAATTATCCAAATTTAACAGAACGATTAGAAAATGTGGGGAAGATATAATTTTAGAAGAAGCATATTATGTATTCTACTTGGAGTGGTAGGCTTTTACTTAGGATTAATATCAAACAATGATAAGCCATTATTGCTTAAAATATTTACAAATATTAGCCCAATTGATTATATAGCAACCTTTAAAAAAATATTTTTCAACAACTTTATTGTAGGATTTTTTACTTCAATAATTGGATTTTTTACTGGTGGTCTAATGACTATCCTTGTTTTTATTTGGAATGGATTTACACTTGGGTTGTTATATAAAACGTTACAAAATACAAACATTAATGCTACAAATATTTTCATAAATCAAGTTTTACCACATGCTCCAACTGAAATATTTGCCTATTGCTTATTTGGATGTATAGGGTTGAAAGGTTATTTTTTCTTTAAAGGAATTTTATTTGAGTCAAGACTTTATTTGATGCATCTTCCAAGGATTGAAGAGTTTATTTTACCAACTTTTTTATTGTTTGTTTCTGCATTAATTGAAACGTTTATTTCATCATGAAAGAGTTAGTGTTTTCAAAAACATTAAAAATATTGTTTTATTATATTATCATCATTTGGGTTAATGGAATAGTAAGGAGTGAAATGATTATTTCTGTCCTTAATGACTCTATAATATTAATTACGAGAATTAGTAGCTTACTTACGTTAAGTATCTCTTGCTTAGTTTCATTTGTAGTTATTTGTATAATATTTGTAATTCCTTGGTATCTAGTTCGATGGCAAAATATAGATATTTCAAACGAAATTTATTTAGCATCGACCAATTTTGCTATTTATGTACTTATCACTAATGAGATAATTAAGTTGTTTTTTTTAATATTAGTATTTAGTGATGAAATAAAATCTTTAGCACCTGATTTTAAAATTGAACAACTAAATGATGGTTATTATGCTGAGATATGTAAATATCTTGATTTAATATTTACAGTATTGGCTATTTTTATATTTGGAATAGAATTGAAATTTGGTGGGGTAAATTCAATTTTTGATATTGCAATCACCTCTTTATTTCTTTTGTTTTCAGTGTCAATTGTTTATGTTTTATTTGCAATTTGACGAATGAAAAAGGCATTATTTATAGTTCCTCCATTACTAGGCCATTTGCGAGCTGCCCATAGTGTAAGCGAAATATTAGGTAAAAATGGTTTTAAAGTTATTTATTTCGGTCCAGAAAATATAAAAGCCTATGTCACAAGTTTGGGTTTTGATTTTTTTATATCTTCCACTATTCCATTCGGACTAAATTTAGATGTTGATATTGCAAAAAGTCAAGGCTTAACCATTCCTTATCTTACTAGATTAAAAAATAAACTCAAAGATGATGTTTATGAAAAAAGAAAGAATGAACTTATTCAAGCCTTAGCCTTAATTAAACCTGATTTAGTTTTTATAGACGCTTATTTAAGTACTGATTTTATACCTTCTTACAAGTATCTATTTGAAAATAGTATCAAAGTGTGTTTTCTTCAAACAATGTTATCATGCTATCAATATGAAGGAATTCCATACATTGACAGTTCTCTTAAATTAACAGATAGGACAAAAATTTACCTTGAAGAATTAGAAAGAAAATTTAGAAGAATCAAAAATAATTTTATTTCTAAGATTATTTATTTAGGATATGATGATAATTCACAAATTAAATACCGAATTAAAAGTGAAGGTTTCTGCACAAATCATTATCCTTTATATGATAATTATCTTTTTCTCAGTTTTAGAAATATCCCAGAGCTCATAACAGCACCATTTGAATTGGAGCTTAGTAAAAGAAAAAAGGAATTTCAATATTATCTTGGACTAGTTACTCCTTCAAATCAACAATTATTAACCGATTATCCAGATTTAAACTCTATAATTTGCAAAGCAAAAAACGCAGGGAAAATAATAATTTATATATCATTTGGGTCAGTTTATGTTAATAGACTAAATTGTATAGTAACATTTATTATTAAAATAAACTCTATTCTATCTCAAGAGCCTGGAATGGTAGGAATATTTTCTCTCGGGGGTCAAGATATTAATTTATCAGGAATTGATTTGAAATATTTGCATATCTTCAAGTTTATTCCACAATTAGCCCTTTTGCATGAATGTGATATTTTTATTACTCATGGTGGTCTTAACTCAATAAAAGAAAGTATTTCTACAACAACTCCAATGATAGCTTACCCTCTTGAAATAGACCAATTTGGAAATGCACAAAAGATTGAGTTTAAAAATATTGGACTATTGGGAGACATTAATAAAGATTCTAAAAATGATATTTGGTTAAAAATAAAATTACTTCTTACTGATAAATCTTTCAAAGAGTCAATTAAATTGTTTAAGGAGATATGCATAAATCAATACGATGAAGAAAAAATAATTTTAGATTTATTGGGCAGATATTAAGTCCTTTCTTTTTTGGATGAACAATTTATTTAGATAATCACAACTAATTTTTTGTAGTAGAATGTTTTTAATCTTTTAAAGATTTTGATGCTGTTTTTCCAGTGAATAAAATGACAGCCATTGTAGGTGAAAGTGGGAGTGGTAAGACAACTATTTTTGCAATTTTGCAAAATCTTTATGCAATAAGTACCGGTAAGATTTTTATTGGAGGGTTTTCCTTGGATTCAATTCATTAACAAAGTTTAAGGCATTTGATCGGAGTTGTTCCTCAACAAATTAGCCTATTTTCTGGCAATATTATTGATAATATTGCCTTGGGGCAATCTTTCCCCGATATAAAAAGAGTAGTTCAACTTTGTCAAGAATTAGGTATTTCTGAGTTCGTTGAAAAATTACCCAATGGGTATCAAACACAATTAGGGGAAAACAGGGCAATGCTATCTGGGGGACAAAAACAGCGTATAGCCATTGCACGGGCTTTATACAAAGAGCCAGAAATTTTGTTATTGGACGAAGCAACTTCATCTTTGGATTCTCAAGCTGAAGGATTAATTCAAGATGTACTTACTAAGTATTTAGCACAAAATAAAACCATCATTACTATTGCACATCGACTTTCTACCATTGTTTCAGCTGACCAGATTTTGGTGATGAAAAATGGACAAATTGTTGAACAAGGGAACTACCAATTTCTTATGAACAACAAACAATACTTCTATGAAATGTCCATGAAACAAAATTTGTTGATGAAATAACGGTAGGTCTACTTTACATTATTTGTTGACTAAATACCTTATAAATTCTGACTTCCCTTTTAAGCCCAATTTTTTCATGATATTCCTTCGATGGCACTTAACGGTTGATTCTTGAATATTCAATTGTTGGGCAATTTCTTTATTACTGCAGCCTTGTTGAGCTAATTGCAATACGCGAAATTCACGTATGGTTAATTGAATGTTGGACATGTTATTAGTGGTTTATTTATTCTAATATAATCAATCATTTATAATAAAAAAATCCCCTCCAGTTTCCTGAAGGGGATCTTAATTCAAGATAGTTGAAGACGAGTTTTCAACCGAAACCTTCGCCGCAACTTCTGCTTCGCTAGCTGCCACTTTTGCTTCTAATTGCTTTAACTCGTCTACTGGAGTAACAATGAAGTCCTTGTATCTGCGAACCCCAATTCAAAGGAGATTATGAGCTCTGCAAATTCTAAACTTGAATATTTAAGCATGTAATTGATTATGAGCTACAAGAGCGCCAATACAAACCCCTGCTAAAAATGTCCAGATAGCATATTTTTCAAAAAATAATTTCAAATAGTCCATTTTAAGTTATTTAATGAGTTAACCAATCTACGGCTTTGTAAACTGCATATCCAACGAGTGCTCCAACTAGTAGAACCCTCACTACGGCACCAGCAACTAATATTAAAGGAGCAGCACCTCCTTCCGTTTTTTCTAATTCAACATTGTCCAATTCTAAGACATCATATTGGTTTAAGTTATTTAAATTAGTCATATTATTTATTTTTAATGGTGATGTGATGCCGCTACTGCAGCTCCTATACCTACTCCTGTTAAAAATACGGCTGCAGTTTGGGTTGCAGTTAAAACAGTATAACCTAAGATAATTATTGGAATAAACCCTCCATCTGATTCCAACATTTCATTAGTGTCCAATTCAATTAAATTTATTTTTTTTAATTCTAAACAATTCATTTTTTTATAATTTAAAAATTTCCCCTACTCGTTTAAGGTTTTTCAGGATTCTCCTAGATTGGCCAATCTTCAAGTAAATTTATTAGTTGGGTGTAAGTTGGGCAATACCACCTAAGTAGTATTTTGGTAGTATTTTAGTGGGATCTTGGGCATAATTTTTATAGGAAATTACCTTTTAAAATAATTATTGCACATCGACTTTCTACCATTGTTTCAGCGGACCAAATTTTGGTGATGAAAAATGGACAAATTGTTGAACAAGGGAACTACCATTTTCTAATGAATAACAAACAATACTTCTATGAGATGTCCATGAAACAAAATTTGTTAATGAAATAACGGTAGGTCTACTTTATATCATTTGTTGAGTAAATACCGTATAAACTCAGTTTTCCCTTTTAAGCCCAATTTTTTCATAATATTTTTTCGATGGCTTTTAACCGTTGATTCTTGAATATTCAATTGTTTGGCAATTCCCTTATTACTGCAGCCTTGTTGAGCTAATTGCACCACGCGAAATTCACGCAAGGTTAATTGAATTGTGGACATGTTTTTAGTGGTTTATTTACTCTAATATAAGCAATCATTTATAATAAAAAAAGCCCCCTCAGTTTCCTGAGAGGGCTTTTAATTCAAGTTAAATTCGACTAGTTTTCAACAGAAACCTTTGCCGCAACTTCTGCTTCGCTAGCTGCCACTTTGGCTTCTAATTGCTTTAACTCGTCTACTGGAGTAACAATGAAGTCCTTGTATCTGCGCACTCCCGTTCCCGCAGGAATCAAGTGTCCAACTATTACATTCTCCTTCAAGCCATCCAATGTATCTTGTTTTGCACGAATCGATGCCTCAGACAACACCTTCGTGGTTTCCTGGAAGGATGCTGCCGAGATGAATGACTCAGTACCCAAAGATGCCTGTGTAATACCTTGCAAATTTGCTGAAGATACTGCTGCATGAGCATCACGTACTTTCATCACTTTCATATCTCTACGCTTCAATGAGGAGTTCTCATCACGTAAAGCACGAGCAGAGATAATCATACCTGGCTTGTACTTATCTGAATCACCTGATTCTGTGATCACTTTCTTATCCATGATCTGGTCATTCTCCTCACGGAAGGCAAAACGATCTACGTTTTGACCCTGTAAGAATTGAGTATCACCTGGATCCAAGATTTCAACCTTCTGCATCATCTGACGAACGATACACTCAATATGCTTATCGTTGATTTTTACCCCTTGTAAGCGGTATACATCTTGGATTTCATTTACTAAGTATTCTTGTACCGCTGTTGGTCCTTTGATTGATAAAATATCCGAAGGCGTAATAGCTCCATCAGATAATGGCGTTCCAGCACGTACGAAGTCATTGTTTTGTACCAAGATAAACTTAGTCAATGGCACCAAGTACTTACGCTCTGTTCCTTCTTTTGGAGTAACAATGATCTCACGGTTACCACGCTTGATGATACCATAAGAAATAACACCGTCAATCTCAGAAACAACCGCTGGGTTAGATGGATTACGTGCTTCAAATAATTCTGTTACACGTGGAAGACCTCCCGTAATGTCACGAGTTTTACCCGCAGCACGTGGAATCTTCGCAATGATTTGTCCAGCTTTGATTTTGTCTCCTTCATCAATCGCCAAACGAGCACCTACTGGTACGTTATATACCAAATCCTCTTTTCCTTTAGCTACAACCAATACAGAAGGGTTCTTTGTCTTATCCTTAGATTCGATAATCACCTTCTCGCGTAATCCTGTTTGCTCATCTGCTTCCTCTTTGTAGGTATTGTTTTCTTCAATTGCTTCAAACACAACCTTACCTTCAGCTTCAGATAAAATAACCGCATTGTACGGATCCCATGCACAAATCTCTTCGCCTTTCTTAATGGTTTGACCATCTTTTACACGAATCACGGAACCGTATGGAATGTTGCTAGAAATCAACAATTGCTTGTTAGCAGGGTTGATGATCTGAACCTCACCCGAACGACCCATTACGATTTCTACTGGATTTCCTTCTGAATCAGTTGAACTTACCGTACGAACTTCTTCAAAATTGATCACACCGTCAAACTTCGCTTTAACACTTGCATCTAAGGATACGTTTTGTGCTGTACCACCGACGTGGAATGTACGTAATGTCAACTGTGTACCTGGCTCACCGATCGACTGTGATGCAATTACACCAACAGCTTCTCCTTGACCCACCATGTGGCCTGTTGCTAAGTTACGTCCGTAACATTTCGCACAAACACCATTTCTAGTTTCACAAGTTAATACCGAACGAATCTCAACAGATTCAATCGCCGTTTCATCAATTTTGTTAGCTGCAATCTCAGTGATTTCATCTCCAGAAGCTACAATTAACTCATTGCTGATAGGATCATATACATCATGTACAGATACACGACCTAAGATACGCTCAGATAATGGCTCAATGATCTCCTCATTATCTTTCAATGGGAACACCTGAATACCACGCAAAGTACCGCAATCTTCTTCATTCACAATCACATCTTGAGCAACGTCATGTAAACGACGTGTCAAATAACCCGCATCGGCTGTTTTCAAGGCAGTATCTGCCAAACCTTTACGCGCACCGTGTGTTGAAATAAAGTACTCCAATACGTCTAGACCTTCTTTAAAGTTAGATAGGATAGGGTTTTCGATGATCTCACCAACCGAACCTTGTAAGTTCTTCTGTGGCTTAGCCATCAAACCACGCATACCACCCAACTGACGAATTTGCTCACGAGAACCACGGGCTCCAGAGTGCATCATCATGTAGATCGCATTGAATCCTTGGTTGTCCTCTTCCATCTGCTTCATTAATGTCTCGGTAATTTTCGAGTTCACTTTAGTCCAGATGTCAATAACAGCATTGTAACGCTCGTTATCTGTGATTAAACCCATTAAGTAGTTATCCCAAACAGCTTGTACATCTTCCTGAGCCTTCTTCACTAAATGTGCTTTTTCCTCTGGAATCTGAACATCACCAATACCCATCGACAATCCGCCGTGGAAGGCTTGCTGGAATCCTAAATCTTTGATATCATCCAAGAATTGAGCCGTACGTGCCATTCCACAAATTTTGTGAACTTGAGAAATGATCTGCTGCAATTTCTTTTTAGTCAATAATTCATTGATGTAACCTACTTGCTCCGGTACGCAAAGATTGAACAATACGCGTCCTGCAACAGTCTCCACCATTTCGCTTACTAAAGAACCATCTTCCTTACGTACATTCGCTTTAACCACGATGTTCGCATGTTTCGATAATTTCTTTTCGTTCAAAGCAATAACCACTTCTTCAAAACCATAGAAGCGACGGCCTTCACCATCAACTTTATGAGTTTCAGTCGACTTTCTTCCTTTGGTTACATAATACAATCCAAGAACCATGTCTTGAGAAGGTACCGTGATTGGTGCTCCGTTGGCAGGGTTAAGGATGTTATGTGAAGCCAACATCAATAAAGAGGCTTCCAAAATCGCTTCATGTCCTAGTGGAACGTGAACCGCCATCTGGTCACCGTCAAAGTCGGCGTTGAATGCCGTACAAGTCAATGGGTGTAATTGAATCGCTTTTCCTTCGATCAATTTAGGCTGGAACGCTTGGATACCCAAACGGTGCAATGTAGGAGCACGGTTTAATAATACCGGGTGACCTTTCATAACATTTTCCAAAATATCCCAAACGACAGGATCTTTACGATCCACAATTTTCTTAGCAGATTTAACTGTTTTAACGATACCACGCTCGATCAACTTACGGATAACAAACGGTTTGAAAAGCTCAGCTGCCATGTCTTTTGGAAGACCACACTCATGCATTTTCAATTCTGGTCCAACCACAATTACCGAACGACCAGAGTAGTCAACACGCTTTCCTAATAAGTTTTGACGGAAACGACCTTGCTTTCCTTTCAACATATCAGAAAGAGATTTCAAAGCACGGTTACCTTCAGAACGAACTGCGTTTACTTTACGAGAGTTATCGAACAAAGAGTCAACAGCCTCTTGCAACATACGCTTCTCATTACGTAAAATTACCTCTGGAGCTTTGATCTCGATCAAACGCTTCAAACGATTATTACGAATAATCACACGACGGTATAAATCGTTCAAGTCTGAAGTCGCAAAACGACCTCCATCTAATGGAACTAATGGACGTAATTCTGGTGGAATTACAGGTACCATTTTGATGATCATCCATTCTGGACGGTTATCAATACGGCCAATCGACTCACGGAAAGCTTCTACCACCTTCAAACGCTTCAAAGCTTCTGCTTTACGTTGTTGTGAAGATTCTGTATCTGCCGAGTGACGCAAGTCAGCTGATAATTCGTCTAAGTTGATACGAGACAACAACATGTTCAATGCATCAGCACCCATCTTAGCGATGAATTTCTGTGGATCTTCATCCGGCAAATGTTGGTTCTCACGTGGCAACTTATCCAAGATATCTAAGTATTCATCTTCCGTTAAGAAATCCAGGTATTGAGAACCTATCTTTCCTTCCTCAGCATACATACCGGCTTGAACTACCACATATCGTTCATAATAGATCACTTGATCTAATTTCTTAGTTGATAATCCGAGCATGTAACCAATTTTGTTGGGTAAGCTACGGAAGTACCAAATATGCGCTACTGGGACCACTAATTCAATGTGTCCCATACGCTCACGACGTACTTTTTTCTCAGTTACCTCAACACCACAGCGGTCGCAAATGATGCCTTTGTAACGAATACGCTTATATTTTCCACAGTGACATTCCCAATCTTTGGTAGGTCCAAAGATTCTCTCACAGAACAATCCACCCATCTCAGGCTTATATGTTCTATAGTTGATGGTTTCCGGTTGGGTTACTTCACCATTTGAACCTTCTAAGATCGACTCAGGTGAGGCCAATGAAATGGTCACCTTTTGGAAGTCGCTATTCAGCTTTCTAGTCTTTTTAAATGACATTTTCGTTTAATTTTTTTGGAAAATGATGTTAGTTAAGGGCCGTTGCCAGCCCTATGTATGTTTACTCTAGGGTGATTTCTAATGCTAAACCACGTAATTCATGAATCAATACGTTGAATGATTCTGGAATATTTGGTTTTGGCATATTCTCACCTTTTACGATGGCTTCGTATGCTTTAGCACGGCCGATAACGTCATCGGATTTAACAGTCAAAATCTCTTGCAAGATATTCGCTGCTCCGAAGGCCTCAAGCGCCCATACCTCCATCTCACCAAAACGCTGACCTCCAAATTGAGCTTTACCTCCCAATGGTTGTTGCGTAATCAATGAGTATGGTCCAATCGAACGAGCGTGCATCTTATCATCCACTAAGTGGCCCAATTTCAGCATGTAAATAATACCTACTGTTACTGGTTGATCAAATTTATCACCCGTCAAACCATTGTATAAATACGTACGGCCCCAATCTGGTAAACCAGCTAGAGTTAACTCAGCAGCTACTTCTGCTTCAGTTCCACCGTCAAAGATTGGTGTCGCATAACGCTTACCTAATTTTTGTCCAGCCCAACCTAATACAGTTTCGTAAATCTGACCTAAGTTCATACGAGAAGGTACCCCAAGTGGATTCAATACGATATCTACTGGTGTTCCATCTTCCAAGAATGGCATATCTTCTTCACGTACAATACGAGCTACAACACCCTTATTACCGTGACGACCCGCCATTTTATCTCCTACTTTCAACTTACGTTTCTTAGCTACATACACCTTCGCTAATTTCACGATACCTGCAGGCAATTCATCACCCACTTCTAACACGAAACGCTCACGCTTGAATCGACCAGCGATTTCATTACGACGAATGTTGTAGTTCTTAATTAACTGTAAGAAACGAGCATTTAATTCTGCATCAGCAGTAGCTTCCTCTACAATCAAATCAGAAAGTAAATTGGCTTCTTCAGGTACAGCATATGTGCTCTCATCACGGTATAAGTTTTTGTCAGGGAATAATAATTCTTCAATGTTTTTCGCACTGAATTTTACACCCTTCTCAACAATCACCGTTCCGAATTTATGCTTGATTCCGTTAGACGTCTTTCCGTTCAACAAGGCAACAGTCTTGTCAATCATGATACGACGAATGTCTAACAAATCTTTACCATATTGCTTCATCACTTTTTTCAACTCAGCTTTCGACTTCTCACGCTCTTCTTTATCCTTTTTAGGACGAGAGAACAATTTCGTATCGATAACCACACCTTTAAGTGATGGAGGTGCTTTCTTAGAAGCATCTTTCACGTCACCGGCTTTGTCACCAAAGATGGCACGTAATAATTTTTCTTCTGGAGTTGGATCAGACTCTCCTTTTGGAGTAATCTTACCGATTAAAATATCTCCTTCTTTTACATCAGATCCTACGCGAACAACCCCGTTTTCATCCAAGTTACGAACAGTCTCTTCCGATACGTTCGGGATTTCAGAAGTTAATTCCTCTTCTCCACGTTTAGTATCACGAACTTCTAATTCAAACTCTTCAATATGGATGGAAGTAAAGATATCATCACGAACAACTTTCTCTGAGATTACGATCGCATCCTCAAAGTTGTAACCTTGCCATGGCATGAATGCCACTTTCATGTTACGTCCTAAAGCTAATTCTCCACCTTGAGTGGCATATCCTTCGCAAAGTGCTTGTCCTTTTGAAACACGCTCTCCTTTGAAAACAATTGGCTTCAAGTTGATGGTAGTATCCTGGTTCGTTCTACGGAACTTGATCAATTTATACGTCTTAGAAGAACCATCAAAGCTGATGACTTTTTCATCTTCCGTTTGATCATAATTTACCACAATCTTCATGGCATCTACGTACTCGATAACTCCATCTCCTTCGGCAACTACCAAAGTTCTTGAGTCAATCGCTACACGGTGCTCTAAACCAGTACCTACAATCGGAGCTTCTGGTCTTAATAATGGTACCGCTTGACGTTGCATGTTGGATCCCATCAAGGCACGGTTAGCATCATCATGTTCCAAGAAAGGAATCATAGAAGCCGCCACCGAAACAATCTGGTTAGGTGCCACGTCCATATACTGTGCTTCCGATGGATTAACCAATGGGAAGTCACCCTCAAAACGAGCCTTCACTCGATCAGATAAGAATTTACCCGACTTAATATCAATAGGAGCGTTAGCTTGAACAATGTTCTTACCATCTTCTTCCTCTGCAGTCAAATATTGTACATGGCTACTTACATCCACTTTACCACCGTCAATAATACGGTATGGAGTTTCAATAAAGCCCATGGAATTCACTTTAGCATGAACGCAAAGTGAGGAAATCAAACCAATGTTTGGACCCTCTGGTGTTTCAATCGTACACAAACGACCGTAGTGCGTGTAGTGAACGTCACGAACCTCAAAACCAGCTCTTTCACGAGAAAGACCACCTGGCCCTAGGGCCGACATACGTCTTTTGTGTGTAATCTCCGCCAATGGATTCGTTTGATCCATAAACTGAGAAAGCTGATTCGTTCCAAAGAATGAATTAATCACCGAAGACAATGTACGAGCATTGATCAAATCAACTGGCTTGAAATCTTCGTTATCACGTACGTTCATACGCTCTTTGATAGTACGAGCCATACGAGCAAGACCCACACCGAACTGAGCATATAATTGCTCACCTACAGTACGTACACGACGGTTAGATAAGTGGTCAATATCATCCACAACTGCGCGCGAGTTGATCAAACCGATCAAATACTTCACGATTGAAATGATATCTTCCTTCGTCAATACCTTCACATCCATCGGGATGTCGTGGCCTAACTTTTTATTAATACGGTAACGACCAACTTCTCCTAAATCATAACGTTTGTCTGAGAAGAACAAGTTTTGGATGATGTCACGAGCTGTTTGCTCATCCGGTGCATCCGTGTTACGTAATTGCTTATAAATAACTTCAACAGCCTCTTTTTCCGAGTTGGAAGTATCTTTTTGTAAAGTATTGTAAATGATGTTGTAGTCAGAAACGTTCACATCATCTTTGTGAAGAATAACGGTAGAAGAACCTGATTCTAAAATCGTCTCTACTTCATTCTCTGTAATCACCGTATCACGTTCAATCAAGATTTCATTACGGTCAATAGAAACCACCTCACCTGTATCCTCATCTACGAAGTCTTCCTGCCAAGTTTTCAAAACCCTTGCAGCCAAACGACGACCAACGATACCTTTGATGATTTTTTTATCTACTTTGATTTCTTCAGCTAAACCGAATAAATCTAGGATGTCTTTATCATTTCCGTATCCGATCGCACGAAGCAAAACGGTTACAGGGAACTTTTTCTTACGGTCAATGTAGGCATACATGACATTGTTTACGTCCGTAGCAAATTCAATCCAAGAACCCTTGAATGGAATAATACGAGCCGAATACAATTTCGTACCATTGGTATGCTTCGATTGTGCGAAGAATACACCCGGTGAACGGTGTAGTTGCGATACAATAACACGCTCAGCACCGTTGATCACAAAGGATCCACGTTCTGTCATGTAAGGAATATTTCCCAAGAAAACCTCTTGTTCGATGGTTTGGAAATCTTCGTTGTCTGTGTCATTACAGATCAATCGCAACTTGGCTTTTAAAGGCACTGAATACGTTAACCCACGGTCAATACACTCATCTACCGAATATTTCGGCGGATCTACTGAGTAATCAACGAATGAAAGAACGAAATTTTCACGCGAATCCGCGATTGGAAAATTTTCAGCAAATACTTTAAATAAACCCTCGTCCGTGCGATTTTCAGCTGCAGTTTCTAGCTGGAAGAAATCTTGGAAGGATTGGATTTGGATATCCAGAAAATCTGGATAATTGATCACACTCTGCGTTTTCGCAAAGCTGTGTCTTCCGGTGGCAGTGATGTTACTCAAGGCTTTATACGTTTTAATTAATGTGAATAATGGCCCTAGGGGCACAAATTCTCCTCCTTTTGGAAGAGATTAATCAAGCTGAACGCCTCGTAGATGAAAAGATGTGGTGTCCCTTGACCATTTCCCTACGAAAAGAAAAGTTGTTTCGGAACCACTCTTCGGATTTGCCCAGAGGGCTTTAATCCTAAAATAGCCTGCAAAATTACTGATAATTTTCTAATAAACAATAGCTTAGCTAGAAGGCTCCACAAAAAAATACTATTCTTGTCATTATGATGTTCTAAACATGTGGAAAAATAAAGTTCATTATTACCTCCGTTTTACCCTGGGCATGACGCGCTCCGAAATTCTGGGGCTACTCAGTTTATTTATTTTTTTATTACTTGCCGATATCTTTTCCCGTTGGATCGCATACCAAAGTCAACAGCAAATGACGAATTTTTCTCAAACCACTTATTGGACCAAGACTTTGATTGAGATGGAAAAGTCAAATCAACCCCTACGTACTAATTCCAAGAGAAAGTCTCCTTATTATTATGTTGACCATCAATCGTACAAATCCACGTTCTCTTCCAAGGATTTGAAAAGGGACAAAAAGCAAGTTTGGCAGATTGATATCAACCAAGCAGATTCTTTAGCGTGGATAGCCTTGCCAGGTATAGGGCCAGCTTTTGCTAAACGAATTTTAGCTTATCGGGATAAATTGGGGGGCTTTTATCGAACAGCTCAACTGAAGGAGGTATACGGTTTGGATACTCTTTGGATTAATGAACATAGTTCCCAGTTTCATGTCGGCAAAGGAGTGTTTCGACACCTATATATTAATAGGTCAGATTGGAAAGAATTTAGGCATCCTTATTTGCCTTATCGACAAGCCAATTTGATTTTGAATTATCGTAAACAACATGGACTATTTCAAAATTGGGAAGATTTAAAAAAAGTACAGCAATTGGATGAGGCGGTTTGGCAAAGGTTAAGTCCTTATCTTTCATTTGAACCTTGAGAAATATGCCGTACTTTTGTTTAAAATTTACACTTCATTATATATAAGGATATGTCAACTGGATTTTTCAAGGTACCACAACCTACCAATGAACCCATCTACTCTTATGCTGTAGGTAGTTCTGAGCGCCAATTATTACAAGATACACTTCACACATTACGTAATAAACAAGTGGAGGTTTCCATGCGCATCCATGGAAAATCAGTTCAAGGATCAAAGAAGGTGGCCATGACATGTCCACACGATCACCAGCATATTTTAGGTTATTATTATGAAGGAGGGAAAAAAGAAATTGCGGAGGCAATAGATTCGGCTTTATCTGCCAGAGCGGCTTGGGCTGCATTGACTTGGCAAGAACGAGTATCCATCTTTTTAAAAGCCGCTGATTTGTCGGCGAACAAATATCGCATGGAATTGAATGCCAGAACCATGCTAGGGCAATCCAAAAATGCTTATCAGGCAGAGATTGATTCAGCCTGTGAATGGGTAGATTTCTTGCGCTTCAATGCTCATTATGCCACTCAAATATATGCTGACCAACCGATTTCATCCCCTGGTGTTTGGAATCGATTGGAATATAGACCATTAGAAGGATTTGTATATGCCTTAACCCCTTTCAATTTTACGGCCATTGCTGGGAATTTACCAGCAGCACCAGCGATGATGGGGAATACAGTAGTTTGGAAACCGGCCCCTCAGCAGATTTACTCTGCCGCCTTGTTGATGCAAATTTTGGAAGAAGCAGGTTTACCAGCTGGTGTGATTAATTTGGTTTTTGCTGATGGTCCTGAAGCAGGGGAGGTGGTATTTAAACATCGTGATTTTGCGGGGATTCACTTCACGGGATCTACCAAAGTTTTTCAAACCATTTGGCAGAATATTGGGAACAATATCGCTAACTATAAATCATATCCACGTATCGTGGGAGAAACAGGAGGGAAGGATTTTGTGGTAGCACATGCCTCGGCTGATGTGAAAGCATTGGTAACAGGATTAATCCGAGGCGCCTTTGAATACCAAGGGCAAAAATGTTCGGCAGCTTCAAGAGCTTATGTGCCCGCCAGTTTATGGCCTGCCGTAAAAAGTCAACTGCAAGCTGATTTGGCTAAGATTAAAGTAGGAGGGACCGAGGATTTTGGGAATTTTGTGAATGCGGTCATTGATCAAAAAGCGTTTG
Source organism: Aquirufa aurantiipilula (assembly GCF_019923745.1). Classification (GTDB taxonomy): domain Bacteria; phylum Bacteroidota; class Bacteroidia; order Cytophagales; family Spirosomataceae; genus Aquirufa; species Aquirufa aurantiipilula. The sequence continues at coordinate 3,360 of NZ_JAANOG010000009.1, read as the reverse complement.
ATAAGATTACTTCTTATATAGAGGAAGCTAAACATTCGAAGGAAGTGGAAGTCATTGCTGGTGGAGGCTTTGATGCGAGTAAAGGATATTTTGTAGAACCTACAGTTTTGTTGACAACGAATCCCCACTATCGTACCATGGAGGAGGAGATTTTTGGGCCGGTATTGACTGTGTATGTTTATCCAGATCAAGATTGGGCTGCAACTTTACATTTGGTGGATCAAACCTCGGCTTATGCGTTGACAGGAGCCATTTTCTCTCAAGATACTTATGCTTTGTCTGAGGCGGCTAAAGCCTTAGAAAATGCGGCAGGTAATTTATATTTAAACGATAAATGTACAGGAGCGGTAGTGGGCCAACAGCCTTTTGGTGGTGCACGTGCTTCGGGAACGAATGATAAAGCCGGATCCTATTTGAATTTGCTTCGTTGGGTTTCCCCACGTACAGTTAAGGAAGTATTCTCTTCTCCGACGGATTTTAAGTATCCGTTTTTGGGGGGATAAAGTTAAAGATTTTGATTTCAATGCGTTCACCTGATTCAAATAATATGAATAAATTTCATATAATTTGAATCAATATACTCACAATTGAAGTTGGGGTTAAATTAATTATTAGAGACTTTAAAATACTTAACTCGAACTTTGATTTTATTTCTACAATTAAAATCAAATAAAATAGTCCCCAAAATAGGTATCCAATATTTTTGAAATCATTAAAAGTAAAACTAGATATTAATTTGAGGTTTTTTAATTCTTGCGGCATTGGACCATCAATATTTTTCACAAAATGAATTAATACTACTAGGTAAACTAATGAGAAAACTATTACTGGTAATAAAGCGACACTTATTATCTTTGAAAGGGAAGCTTTTTCTTTATCTATATTGAAAAATATAAAAAATATTTGTGTAGTAATGTATATAAATGTGTAAATCAACAGTGGAAATATTGCAGATGTTAAGTTATTTATTTGGAAAATAAAGGATTGAAAAGAATTAAATTTTCCAGTAATGTTCTCTTGCAAAATACCTGCATATACTGAAATTTCATAAAATATTATTGACAAGATTGCAATAGTAAAAATTGTATAAAACCTAGTGAGCTGAAACATATGATTCTAGAAATGCTGCGATTAAAATTATTATGAATCCAAGCACGAATAAGCTAGTGAAATGTTTAAAATTGAATTTCGGTTTTTTGTTTAGAAATATATTTTTAAAAACATAGTTTGTTAAATAAAAACCTAAGGTAGAAGAAATGATGATACCTATTATTTCTATTGAATGAGGAGCTATTCTTTTGTAAAAAAAAGCCGAATCAAGAAAAATTCGATTAATTGTAGTTATTAGATAGCCCAATACAAATCCATTATAGAATGTATTGAGAACAGTAAATAAGCCAAAGGTTAGAAACCCGGAAATATTAATAAAATAAACTAACGAATTATTTTTCAGGATTAATAAAAATAATTCCCATTGAGATAGATTTAAAAATAGTTTGTTGTCATTAGAAAGCAAATTTGGTTTTAATTCAATGAAATGGTTTTTCAAGAAAAAAGCTGTTAAAAACCCGACGATATAAATTGAAATAGATAAATTAAAGAACTTGCTCATTAAATATTTTTTCATTACCTCATTTTAATTGTATTAATTTTCATGTCAAATAGCAGAAAATGGAGTGTTAACAATTTTCTGATTTTACACTCGTCTCATTTAATACTAAAACTCAAGAAGTGTCATGTTTATCCTTAAATTTATTTAATGGAGTTAGCTTTTAAGTTCCGTAGATTTATATGTATAAAATGCAATTCCTAAAACTGATAATATCCCTCCGCATAATGCAACAAAAAAAGCAATGGGAACACTATTATAGTATTTTAACACAATTTCAGCAGGGATTACAGTTGAAATAAATCCAATAAAAAAAGACCAATTGAAAGAAATTGTTTTGATTGGATGTAATTCAGTATTACAGAAATTACAAATTGTTTTACTGTTCTTATTAGTTTTGAATGTTTCCCAGAAGGAGATTTTATTGTGGCAATTATCACAAGTAAAGTAGGATTTTTCGCGCATTTCAGAAGTAGTTATAATTGTTAAAGGTCTTGACTTTTTTCAATTTTGAAATTATAGTATTTTTTTCTTAAAATTTATTTTTTAAAAAATCATGGAGGGTATAAATCCCTCCATAATCATTAGAATCCAGCAGCAATCCCAGCAACTGCGCCAGCAACTGGAGTACCTACAGAACCAACTGCAAATCCCCATGCTGCAGCATCCATGATACCTATTGCTCCGACAGCTGTAGTTGCATTTGCAGATGCGCCTCTTGCACTCATTACGTGAGTTATTGCCAGCCATACTTTACCTGATTTCTGCTGAGGAGATTTTGATAAAGTTGCAAATGCAAAACAAACTGCCATCAATGCAAAACTTGATTTCAAATTTTCCATATTCAGTTAAATTCTAAATAATTGCCCCTACTCTTTTCTGGTTTTTCGGGATACACCAAGCTTGGCCAACTTGATGTAAAGCTCTTGGTTTTTTAAAAGTCCTTTGTAGGGAATGATGTCCTACGGTTCTCCTATTTTCTCCTATTTTTTGAAATATTTCTGTTTTTTAGAGGGAGGGATTCTTCACGAATAGGATCAAGCCTTAAAATTTCGAATGAATCTTCTGAATTCCTTTTTTCCATGGCTTCCAATCTTTCGAGCTATGTTTTCTCGGTGTTTTTTGATGGTGAATTCGGAGATGTGAAGTTCTTCGGCAATCTCCTGGGAGGTATTTCCTTGTTGGATTAGTGAAATAATCTCCAGTTCACGGAGCGTAAAATCTCCATTTTGGACATGTGGATTCATGTAAGTATATTATTAGGGTTAGGTTATTGTGGGAGCAATAATACGGTAAGTTATGAAATAACGAAAGCAGACTAAATTTTTTCAAAAATTTTCTCTTTGATATTCAGCGAATTAGTAATAAATCTCAATTTTTTTTGTGGAATGATTTGGAATAAGGAAAATAAACCTACATCTTTGCACTCCGATTTAGCGACTACAACGGCAGTCGTTCGAAGTACAGAGGCCTTAGGGCTTAAAAAAGAGAAGGAATAAAAAGAGTCGAACTTGTTAAGAGTTCAATTTTTTTTGCCTGAGATTTTTTAAGGAATTAAGGAGAGAAGTACAAAGAGTTCTTTGACGTGTTGATAAAAGGAAAAAGTTCATAACCAGTTAAAATGGTTATGAAGAGAAGAAATAGCATTCAAGACAAGGATAATGACAATTCTTATTTTAATAGTAAGAGCAAAGTCAAACATCCAAAGATTATTTACAATGGAGAGTTTGATCCTGGCTCAGGATGAACGC
>NZ_JAANOG010000070.1 GCF_019923745.1 Aquirufa aurantiipilula | reverse complement strand
CCCGCCACAGAACCCGTAGCCGTTAAGACTACACCTGTTTCCGCTTTGGTATAAGTTACACCGGAGATAGTCACGGCACTTGTTCCAGCAGTCATAGTTCCTGTCACAGTACCACCTAAAGTACCTGTACCTGTTTTACGAGTTAAGGTGACAGTACCATCTAATGTAGCATTCACTGGATTGCCATTGGCATCCGTTAAGGTTACTGTTACGGCAAAACCAGTACCAGCAG
>NZ_JAANOG010000069.1 GCF_019923745.1 Aquirufa aurantiipilula | reverse complement strand
TGTCCCGTCCTAAAATAGGTTGACAGTTTTTTAGTAAATATAGTCCTTGTCAGGTAAAACTGGCAAGGATTTTTTGTAATGTATTTGATTGGGAGTTTTATATTCTAAAGCTAAGTGAGGTCTTTTGTTATTGTAATGTTTTATAGCTTGTTTAATCATTATTTTAGCTTGTTTAAAATCTTTTGGCTTGACTATTAAGAATTCACCTTTTAGAATTCCATTAATACGTTCCGCT
>NZ_JAANOG010000068.1 GCF_019923745.1 Aquirufa aurantiipilula | reverse complement strand
GTCCAGAAGTACTTACTGGGTTGTTGTTAGCATCCGCCAATTGAGCGGTGATGGTTACTGTAGCGCCAGCCACAGGAGATGAAGATGAAGAGGTAACTAAATACTTACTAGCAGTACCAGCTACTGTAGTAATGGTAGACGAAGTACCTGTGATAGCCGAAGTAGTACCTGTAACCGTAGTTGAAGTTCCAGCCACGGTATGTGTGGTGAATACGACTGTTGCCACACCACTTGCATTGG
>NZ_JAANOG010000067.1 GCF_019923745.1 Aquirufa aurantiipilula | reverse complement strand
CCTAGTAAATAATGAATTCAGCTTAATTTTGGTAGCTGTTTTGGTCACTTCGTTTTAAAAGCCAATAAAAAACCCTCCTAAAGTGAATTAGAAGGGTCTATTATTTTAAGGTTGTGGTCGCGTAGGGCTCGTTTTAGCTGATATTTTGCGACAAATTACCTTTTGAAAGGATTACTTTGCTCATCTAATGAGCAGAAATTAACTTTTAAAACTTACATAAATTTACCAAATGTAATCTGT
>NZ_JAANOG010000066.1 GCF_019923745.1 Aquirufa aurantiipilula | reverse complement strand
CATCAGACTTAGTCCAAGTAACGGTTTGTCCAGAAGTACTTACTGGGTTGTTGTTAGCATCCGCCAATTGAGCGGTGATGGTTACTGTAGCGCCAGCCACAGGAGATGAAGATGAAGAGGTAACTAAGTACTTAGTAGCCGTACCAGCTACTGTAGTAATGGTAGACGAAGTACCTGTGATAGCCGAAGTAGTACCTGTAACCGTAGTTGAAGTTCCAGCCACGGTATGTGTGGTGAATACGACTG
>NZ_JAANOG010000065.1 GCF_019923745.1 Aquirufa aurantiipilula | reverse complement strand
GCGGGGCTTAACTTCTCTGTTCGAGATGGGAAGAGGTGAACACCCGTCCTATCGGCTCCATAAATCTTGCAAGGTTTTAGCCTTTTTCCATATTGTGAGATAAAATAAACAGTCGTTGCATTTTTTTATAAAAGTAAGCTTTCGGGTAATTAGTACTACTCGACTTTGACATTACTGCCTTTACATCTGTAGCCTATCGACCGTGTCGTCTACACGGACCCTTCATGGAATACTCATCTTCAGGTCA
>NZ_JAANOG010000064.1 GCF_019923745.1 Aquirufa aurantiipilula | reverse complement strand
CTCCTGTATATGTAGTGGCTGTATTGCCATCCGCATCTTTCGCGGTAATTGTTACTGTTTGACTTCCTCCAGCTGTTTGAGTGCCCGTTCCTGTTACCACTAATTTGGTCGCTGCTCCTGGATTAATCGTGACACTTGAACTGGTTACTGCTGTTCCAGATGCTGGGGTAAACGTAAAGGTTCCTGCTCCTGAAGCTCCGGTATAAGTAATACCATCCGTGGTTAAATTAGCCACTCCACTCGTAAAATC
>NZ_JAANOG010000063.1 GCF_019923745.1 Aquirufa aurantiipilula | reverse complement strand
TCTTCATCTTCATCTCCTGTGGCTGGGGCTACAGTAACCATCACCGCTCAATTGGCGGATGCTAACAACAACCCAGTAAGTACTTCAGGACAAACCGTTACTTGGACTAAGTCTGATGCTAACGGTAGTTTTGCTACAGCTACTTCGACTACCAATGCAAGTGGTGTGGCAACAGTCGTATTCACCACACATACCGTGGCTGGAACTTCAACTACGGTTACAGGTACTACTTCGGCTATCACAGGTACTT
>NZ_JAANOG010000062.1 GCF_019923745.1 Aquirufa aurantiipilula | reverse complement strand
CACCTGTTTTACCATTGACATTACCCGCCACAGAACCCGTAGCCGTTAAGACTACACCTGTTTCCGCTTTGGTATAAGTTACACCGGAGATAGTCACGGCACTTGTTCCAGCAGTCATAGTTCCTGTTACAGTACCACCTAAAGTACCTGTACCTGTTTTACGAGTTAAGGTGACAGTACCATCTAATGTAGCATTCACTGGATTGCCATTGGCATCCGTTAAGGTTACTGTTACGGCAAAACCAGTACCAGCAG
>NZ_JAANOG010000008.1:165227-166914 GCF_019923745.1 Aquirufa aurantiipilula | reverse complement strand
CAGAGAATGTAATATTTTTAGCTCCTGTGTAGCTAGTAGCCGTATTACCACTTGCATCTTTCGCGGTAACTGTTACTGTTTGACTGCCACCTGCTGTTTGTGTTCCTGTTCCAGTTACCACTAATTTTGTCGCTGCTCCAGGATTAATGGTTACACTTGAACTAGTTACTGCTGTTCCAGTAGCTGGAGTAAAGGTAAATGTTCCTGAACCTGATGTACCTGTGAAAATCATTACACTAGATAAATTAGCTACACCATCCACAAAACTACCCAGGGAGCTCATGACATTTCCTCCAGAAAATCCAGATACAGCACCCGTTAATGAAGAAGTAACTGTTACATTATTTGAAACGGCACTAAAATTGGTTACTGCATTACCATAAGCATCTTGCGCTGTTAAAGTATTTGTACCCGTAAAGGCTGTTCCATTGGTTTGAGGACTTGTTAAACTTACCGCCAATTTGGTAAAAGTTGACTCTCCCACAGTAATACCCAAGCGATCTCCTCCTGTTGATGAAATACTTCCATCCGTTGCAGAAACTAAAGCACTTTCTGCTTTATAAAGTTTTAAATTTGCTGTACCTACCCCATTGGTAAATGTAATACTTGTGGCTGTACCAAAATTGGTATCAGATACAGTTGGGGCCGTAACAGGGCTGATTGAACTAGCAGCTCCTGAGAATGTTAAGGATTTGCTTCCAGAATAATTTATATCTGTATTACCACTACCATCTTTAGCTGTAATGGTAATGGATTGTGAATCACCAGCAGTCTGTGAATTATTTCCTGTAATAACCAATCTCGATGCAGCTCCAGCATTGATCAAAACTACATCACTACCCGTAATTCCACCTGTGGTAGAAGTGAAGGTAAAGGTTCCTGTACCAGTAACACCGGTATATTTAATGCCTAAACTAGTTAAATTAGCCACACCACTAGTAAAATCACCAGCTTGGTTCAACACATTAGTAGAACCTGAGCCTAATCCAGTAACCACACCTCCTAAGTTATTCGTTACTGTTACTGAATTAGCACTTGCATCAAAACTAGAAACAGTATTACCATAAGTATCTTGAGCAGTTAAGGTATTTACTCCTGTCCAATTCACTGCATTGGTTTGAGCTACGGCTAAGTTTAAACCAAATTTATTAACTGAAGCTGGACTAACGGTAACATTCAATGTTCCTCCCGTATTCGAATTGATGGTACCATCGGTCGCATTGACTGTAGCAGATTCTGCTTTGTATAAGACCATAGAACCTGAAGCCACACCCGCCGTAAAGGTCAAGCTTGTGGCTGTTCCAAAGGTCGTAGCTGCTACCGTTGGTGTTGTTGTCGGACTTGGAGATGCGGCTGCGCCTGAGAAGGTAATGTTTTTGGCTCCTGTATATGTAGTGGCTGTATTGCCATTCGCATCTTGAGCCGTTACTGTCACTGTTTGACTTCCTCCAGCTGTTTGTGTTCCAGTTCCTGTTACGACCAATTTAGTCGCTGCTCCAGCATTGATCGTTACGCTCGAACTAGTCGCTGCTGTTCCAGAAGCTGGTGTAAAAGTAAATGTTCCTGCACCCGATGTTCCCGTGAACTTCAAACCTAAGCTCGTTAAGTTCGCTACCCCACTCGTGAAATCTCCTGCTTGATTCAATACATTGTTGACACCACTGCCTAATCCACTGACTGTTCCTGT
>NZ_JAANOG010000008.1:0-165129 GCF_019923745.1 Aquirufa aurantiipilula | reverse complement strand
GTAATACCATCCGTGGTTAAATTAGCCACTCCACTCGTAAAATCACCAGCTTGATTCAATATATTACTTGCTCCCGATCCTAAACCTGTCACCGTTCCTCCCAAGGAATTCGTCACCGTTACATTGTTCGTTGAGGCATCAAATCCTGTTACTGTATTTCCATAGGCATCCTGTGCCGTCAGGGTATTTGTTCCTGTGAAGGCGGTCCCGTTTATCTGTGGACTGGTTAAACTTACTGCCAATTTACTGAACGCTGCTTCTGTGACTGTGGCATTCAATGTTCCACCGGTATTCGAGTTGATAGTTCCATCACTGGCATTGATAGCGGCAACTTCTGCTTTATATAAAACCATAGTAGCAGCAGCGGAACCCGAAATAAATGTGATATTATGAGGTGAGCCAAAATTGGTTCCTCCAAAAGTTGGACTAGTAGAAGGACTAGATGAGTTAGCTGCCCCCGATAAAGTAATATTTTTTGCCCCAGTATATGATGAAGCTATATTTCCACTGGCATCTTGTGCAATAATGGCAACCGTTTGACCAGCACCTGCGGTAAAACTAGTAGAACCATCGATAGACAATTTGGTGGCAGCACCCGGATTGACCGTAATACTGGAACTAACAGCTGCTGTACCAGAAGTTGGAGTAAAAGTAAAAGTCCCTGCTCCTGATGTCCCCGTAAATTTCATACCCAAACTTGTCAAATTCGCTACACCACTAGTAAAATCACCAGCTTGGTTTAAAATATGATTAAGTCCTGATCCTAAGCCTGATACCGTTCCTGTCAAACTACTCGTTACGGTAACATTATTTGAATTAGCCGCAAAAGTGGTCACCGTATTACCATAAGCATCTTGAGCTGTCAAAGTATTGGTTCCCGTGAATGCTGTGCCATTGGTTTGTGGACTCGCCAAGCTAACCACCAATTTATTGAAAGCCGCGGTACTCACCGTAACACTCAAATTATCTCCGCCAGTAGAACTTATAGAACCATCTGTTACCGATATGGTAGCTGATTCTGTTTTATATAAGGACATTGGCACTGAAGAGGCAACCCCATTCGTAAAAGTAATTACAGTTCCTGTTCCAAAATTGATGGCAGCGGCATTTTTATCCGTTACTGTAGGATTCGTGGCGGGATTGCTCGAAATATTTGCCCCAGAAAATGTTAATGTTTTGTCGCCTGTGTAGGAAGTAGCCACATTACCACTTACATCATAGGCAGTTAGAGTAATATTTTGACTATTACCCGCAGTTTGAGTTCCGGTTCCTGTAATCACCAATTTAATAGCCGCACCTGGATTCACAACAACAGACCCACTGGTTATAGCCGTTCCAGAAGCAGGAGTAAACGTAAATGTTCCAGTTCCACTAGTTCCAGTATAAATCATCCCTAGAGCCGTTAAATCAGCAACTCCACTTGTAAAATCTCCCGCTTGATTCAGCACGTTATTGGCACCTGAACCTAAACCACTTACTGTACCCCCTAAAGAATTGCTTACCGTAATATTATTGGTGGAAGCATTGAAACTGGTGGCCGTATTTCCATAGGCATCCAAAGCTGTTAACGTATTCGTACCTGTAAAAGCTATTCCATTCGTTTGAGGTGTCGCAATACTGGTGGACAACTTAGTCATGGTTGAAGGACTAACCACAATGGATAGATTATCTGCACCCGTTGAAGATAGAGTACCATCTGTTACGGCAATATCAGCCGTTTCTGCATTATATAATTTTAAGAGTGAAGTAGCAACACCAGATGTAAAAGTCTCAGCGGTAGTTGAGCCAAAATCAATATCAACCGCCGAACTATTTTGTGCCGTCGGTCCAGTAACTGGACCTGGAGAACTATTGGCTCCTGAAAAGGTTAAACTTTTAGCACCCGTATAGGTCGTTGCCGTATTGCCATAGGTATCATGAGCAGTAATCGTAATTGTTTGACTTGTTCCTGCAGTTTGGGTCCCAGTACCTGTAATATTTAACTTAGATGCTGTTCCTGGAGTTACTGTTAATGAAGCCGTTTCAACCACATACCAACCCACTGCATTTTTCAATTCACAATTAAACACAGTTGTTCCAGATTTGGTATCAGAAACAGTCACAGCAGCTTTACCAGTGTTACCACCAGATCCTGCAGTAGTACCTGGATTTGTTCCAGTTATAGAAGCTGTTCCTGATGTTGAACTGAATGTCGCGGTAATTCCGTTGACATTCGTTCCTCCTGTATTTTTAGATTGCGCTGTTAAAGTTGTTGTTACTCCTGCCCCTCTAGAGGTATTTGATAAGATTAAAGTAGAACCAGTACCAATGGCAGCTGAAAATGTTTGAACTGTTGTACCTTCGGAACCATTTGCGAAGGTATAGCCTGTACTTGCGGCTAAAGTGGTAGTAGAATTGGGCAATTCCAACAAATAACCTGCGGTACCTGATCCACCCGTTAAAAAACCCAAAACTGAGTTGGCAGGAGTAGCTCCAGTCATTTGATAATTAACTGTACCTGATATGGAAGTACCTCCATTCCAAAATATGGCAGAAATAGACCCTGTAGCTACATTCCATGCACTAGAGATTGTTGAGGTTTCTAATCGTAAAGGTGTATTGGTAGATTTAGCCGACCCAGTGGTCCAAGTAGTTCCTCCTCCAGAAGCCGTAGTAGCAGGCCAAGCCTCTAATAAATATACCCCAGCATCTTCTACAAAGATATCTTTCCCTTCAACCTTGATTTTATTATGGTCATTACGTACCAAAACAGTTTCGACGTACCTTTCGGTTACGTCTAATTTCAATACCCGCACAGCAAACAAATCCCCTTCATCACCAGGTGAGTCATCTAAACCATTTAAATAATCATCTATTGCGTGCCCATATTCTTGAAATAACAAGGAAATCAACTGCGTATCCGTGGCATCAGGGTATAAAAAATTACCTTGACCTTCCGAATATTCTTTATTCATGTAAATACGTGGCCGACCATCTGGACCAATGGAACTATAACTTGCCATAGCACCATGCATGTTTTCCCATTTCACAAATTGAATGGGTACATACAAACCATTACCTAAAACCAAATTTTTCAAAGCAATGGCCTTCTCGTCAAAAGAAGCGTCCATTTGCTTCCGCTTTCCAGGAAAGAATTTAAATAATTGCTCGCGGTAATTAGCTTGATTAAAAAATGATCTTAAATGAAAATCAACACCATTTTTGGCTTTCAACACCCTTTTTCTGGCAAAAGAGTAATCTAAACTGTCCGCCTGCTCAACAAACACCTGTTGAGAAAATGGTAAAATGGCAGCAGAAGATGAATAAGATGCCGCAACAGGAGAAAAGCTACGCTGGGCAATTAAGTCAAATGAACTTGAAAATAAAAATAGGCCCAAAAAGGCCACTAAGGTAGATTTACCTTTTAATGAAGTTTTTTCAGAACAAAGTAGAAAAAGAATTTTAATAATTCTTTGAAGCATAAGTTTAATAATAGAACACAAACACACTAGATGAAGACTTTCCTATATTCTTAATCTAATGTAATTCGGTATAGGCTTGATGAATAAAACACTTTATTAATAACCGCAATAATACTTTTTAAAGTTACTGATAATTTTTGAGCAGAATGTAAAAAACAGCACTGAAGATGTTCTCAATTTTAAATTCCGCTCTTCATATCTTTCAAATACTCTGATGGGGTTTTACCTGTATTGTACTTGAATGCTTTCACGAAATTTGATCTTGACAAAAAACCAGAAGAATGCGCTAGGGCCTCCAATGTATTCTGTTGCGCCTTACCCGATTGAATCAGGGTAATAATATGCTTCACGCGTAACTCATTTTTCCAATCATTGAAACTAACTCCCAAATGATTATTAAAGTAATAAGACAATTGATAATAAGGGATTTTTGTATCCTCAGCAATCATAGATAAAGAAAATCTACTTCTCAAATAAGGCTCATCCACACAATATTTAGCTATTTGATGACCAATTTCCTCTAAACGAAAAAATGGAACTTCATAGGCTGTTGAAACAACTGCTCGTTTCACTGGCGGAGCAAAAGTAGACATCACTAATTCACCCTGTGAGCGTCCTGTGCTGTGTTTTTTCTTTTTGTATTGTGGACTAAACAATACATAAGGAATGAATAAAATAGACAAATTCTGCAAGGAATAAACCCAATATTTAATATCATAGCAAACTTGCAACATCATAGGGCTCATCCAATTATGCTGCGATTTTTGAAGCTCTATATTATTCATGAATACCAAAAAGGAGGCAGTATTCAATAAGATGTACAAAATAATGATCAGGGCAATCCAAAGAATACTGACTTTGTGAGTTACAAAGTAATTTTTGATGCGACAGCGACGATATAAATAATATCCTGTGTAAAGAAAATACCCAATAGTAAACAGTGGGCGAATCATGGACTGTATAAAAGTAGGTATAAACAGATATTTGGCATCATACAGAGCCTCAGAATGTTCAGCAATTTTATGTGCTAAAATCAGCTTCTCATCAAATGAAGAGAATAAATGCGGCAAAATGTTCACAAAAAACAGAGCAGCTACAACTACATGCAACCAGTCCTTTTGAACCAAACGCTCTCGACCAATAATTACTTTGACAAATAAAAAGAACACAGGACCCATTAAGAAATACAATGGGCTAAAATTGACAGCAAACAGGGAAATCATGAACTCAGAACGTGGTGTGCTGGTCACATCATGAACAATACCAAAAACACTCGTTAAGAAATAGAAAATAGCTAAAAGAATTTTAGCATAAGCTCTTCCCTCTCGATAAATGTAGAGAAGAAGAGCAACGACCAATCCTAAAAAAGAGAGATTTAGTATCATGAAAAATTATAGAACACGGAACGGATTAAATATTTTTTTTAGAACACGGAACAGTCTGTCAATAAGACCTATGACAAAAGTAGAGCGAAAAATTTTAAATACAAGAACTTTTAAACTAATTTTTGTTCTCAATTTCAAATTAACTACTTTTAATTATAACTATTTCACTAAAAAATATAATTATAATTGATTATTTAATTGTTCTTAAAAAATTGTAGCTAAAATAATTTGAACTTTATTTTACATAATTTAAAATAAACTACTTCTCTTCTAAGACGATAAAATCAAAAATAAGAAGAATTAAGCTTAGGTAAAAAAACGATGATGTCTGTATGGACCAACATACGATCATCCTTTAAAATTCCATGAATGAGTATCCCTATCTGATACGAAATTCCAAAGCCGCGAGAATCGAGTATTTGAATTTAACCTGAACCATCCATCAGAATATTGAAATCTCAGGCGCATCATTTTGAAGAGGAAATATTCGACATTCTCATATATCAGAAAAGAATTATATTATAGTATTTATTTAATTAAATAATTATTTAAATAAATAATCGACTAAATTAAGGCATGGTGTTTACTAAATATCCATCTCTTTTACTTCCCCACGAATGACTAAGTCGGCTTCAGTAGCTGATATAATTTGCTCTACGCTAACTCCTGGCGCTCGTTCAACCAACAAGAAACCGCCCTCAGGTAAAATATCAACAACAGCTAAATCGGTTACAATACGCTTCACACAAGACTTACCTGTCAAAGGCAAATCGCAGGCTTTCAAAAGTTTAGATCGCCCATTCTTGTTTTGATGTAGCATAGCAACAATGATATTAGGGGCAGAAGCTACTAGATCCATAGCGCCACCCATTCCTTTAACCTGTTTACCAGGGATCTTCCAATTGGCCAGATCACCCTTTTCAGAAACTTCCATCCCTCCCAAAATGGTTACATCAATATGTGCTCCTCGAATCATGGCAAAACTATCTACCGAACTAAAGAAAGATGCCCCTGGAATCATGGATATGGTTTGTTTACCAGCATTTATAATTTCTGGGTCCACATGGTTCTCTTCAGGAAATGGGCCAATACCTAAGAGTCCATTTTCAGATTGTAAAATTACGCGCATACCATGAGGGATATAATTAGCCACCATAGTAGGAATTCCAATACCTAAATTGACATAATCTCCATCTTTGATTTCTAATGCCAATCGTTTGGCTATAATTTCTTTTTGAGTGTCTAAAGCTGATAAATGAGCTAAATCCTTCGTTGTTGTACGATGCTCAATTCTCTTTTGATAAGCAAGTCCTTGAAAAATTCGTTGTACATAAATACCCGACACATGTATCTCATCTGGATTCAATGCTCCCATTGGCACTAATTCTTCGACCTCTGCAATGGTGATTTTTCCAGCTTGTGCCATCATGGGATTAAAGTTTCTAGCTGTGCCATGAAAAATTAAATTCCCCTCTGTATCCCCTCTCCAAGCTTTCACCAAAGCAAAATCTGCTGATAAGGCCTCTTCCATCAAATATTCTTTCCCATGAAAAGTTCGTACCTCTTTACCCCGAGCTACTTCTGTCCCAACTCCCGCAGGAGTAAAAAATGCCGGAATACCCGCCCCTGCTGCACGAATGCGTTCCGCTAAGGTTCCTTGCGGGACTAATTTTACTTCTAATTCCCCCGATAAATGTTGCTCTTCAAACAGCTCATTTTCCCCAATAAAAGAGGAAATCATGCATTTTATTTGTTTGTTCTTCAACAAAATCCCCAAACCAAAATCATCTACACCTGCCTCATTCGAAATGCAAGTCAAGCCCTTCACTCCCTTTCTACTTAATTCTGAAATGGCGTTTTCTGGAATTCCGGCAAGTCCAAATCCTCCAAACATCAATGTTGCACCATTCGAAACATCAAACAATGCAGCTTGCGCATCGGTAAAAACTTTATTCTTCATACGGACTGAGTTCAAGCTACAATACTAAAGAATTAAGCTTATGATAAAAATGAAAAACCGAGGATTTGACCCCCATTTTCTAAGACATTGATCAGGTTTTCAGGAAATAAATGGCTTCACGCTGCCAACGCTGTCAAGGTTTGGAACCTTGCCAGCGTTAAACGTTTCTGCGTGAAACGATTTTCCTTCCAGATAAATTGTCCAAGAAATTGATAATGAATAAATCGACATCCCCACAAGTAGTAAATTGCATTTTGAGCTTTAGACATATTTTTCTAACTTAAAGTCTGATTACCTATTGCCTCTAAAACCTATCAAATGAACCCAGAAAAGGAACCTGGATTAAAAAGAACCTTAAGCCCGCTAATGCTGTGGGGACTTGGTGTCGGATACGTCATTTCCGGCATGTATTTTGGATGGAATCTTGGGCTAGAAAAAGGTGGCACCCTAGGTCTTGGCTTGGCGACTCTACTCATTATCCTATTATATACCACATTTACCTTTTCTTATACCGAACTAGCTTGTGCGATACCCAAAGCAGGTGGAGGGTTTGACTACGCAGGAAGAGCATTAGGACCTACCTGGGGATTTGTTGCTGGAATGGCTCAAACCATTGAATTCATCTTCGCTCCTCCAGCCATCGCCTTTGCTATTGGGGCCTATTTTAATCTATTTTTCCCTCAAATACCCATCTTAAGTATAGCCATTGCCTCCTATTTATTATTTACTGCACTCAATGCCTACGGTGTCAAAGCGGCAGCCATTTTTGAATTAACCATCACCATTCTTGCCGTAGGAGAATTATTGCTTTTTGCTGGGATTACTTTACCTGAATTTGAATTAAAACATCTTCAAAATAACCCCTTGCCACATGGTTGGTCAGGATTTTTTGCGGCCATTCCCTTTGCCATTTGGTTTTTCCTGGGCATTGAAGGGGTTGCCAATGTGGCTGAAGAGGCTATCAATCCTCAAAAAACCATATTAATCGGATTTGGTTCTGCTATTTTGACCCTGGTGATTCTTTGTATGTTAACCTTTTTTAGTTCCATAGGAGTCAACGGTTGGGAATCCATCGTCTATCAAGCAGATGGCTCTCTTTCAGACTCGCCCCTTCCTTTGGCATTAAAACATGTGGTGGGTGACAGCAACCTCTTGTATCACCTATTGATTTCTGTGGGCTTATTCGGCCTCATAGCTTCTTTTAATGGCATCATATTAGCCGCAGGGCGCTCCACCTATGAATTGGGCAAAGTTAAAGCAGCCCCTCCTTTTCTAGGTCGAGTTCATTCCAAATTCCAAACGCCTGCCAATGCTTTACTCGTTAATATGTCGCTAGGAATCCTTGCTCTAATAACGGGTAAAACTGCTGAAATCATCACGATTTCCGTGTTTGGCGCCTTGACACTTTACCTCATTTCCATGGTATCCATTTTAGCGCTAAGACGGAATGAACCGGGACTTGAAAGGCCATTCAAAACACCCTTTTTCCCTTACTTCCCCTGGATTGCGCTGATCATTGCAGCCATATCCATGATCTCTATGATGTATTACAATCCCATTCAAGCGGGCATATATTTCCTGATTTTACTAGGCACTAGTATCATATATCGATTTTTTGGCCCTAAATTGACCCATAAACCCTAATTTTCAATTTAGAAAATGACCTCTACCGAATTAAAAAACTTTTTATCTGCCCATCCAACCTCAAAAGTTAAAATTGCTTTCACGGATATCGATGGGATTTTGCGAGGAAAATACATTTCCACTGAAAAATTCTTATCCATACTCGATAAAGGAACTACTTTCTGTGATGTGGTTTTTGGCTGGGATGCGGCCGATGTATTGTACAGCGAAGGTAAAAAAACCGGCTGGCATACGGGTTTTCCAGATACTCCAGCTCAACTAGATTTAAGTACTTTCCGACAAATACCTTGGGAAAATAACCTGCCCTTTGTTTTAGGAGATTTTCTTGAACAAGATGGAACTCCTTCTTCAGTTTGTCCTCGACAATTACTTAAAAAAATCATTTCTGAGGCCCAGGAATTAAATTTCACTCCCATTTTTGCTCAAGAATTTGAGTGGTTTAATTTCGCAGAAACACCTGATTCTGCCCAAGAAAAACAATATAAAAACCTAAAACCATTAAGTCCGGGAATGTTTGGTTATTCGGTGTTGAGAACAACGCTGAACAATCCTTTTTTCGATGATTTATTTGAACATCTGAAAGCTTTCCATGTTCCTATTGAGGGTTTACACACGGAAACTGGTCCAGGTACCTATGAAGCAGCCATTGCCCATTCGGGTGCATTAGAAGCTGCTGACAGAGCTGTTTTATTTAAAACTGCCGTTAAGGAAATTGCTTATAAACATCAAATTATGGCCACTTTCATGGCTAAAATTGATGAAAATTTACCAGGATGTGGTGGTCACGTTCATCAAAGTCTTTGGGACAAAGATGGCAAGACCAATTTATTTTACGATGCCAACGATCCATATCATTTAAGTAAAACGGCCAAACACTATTTGGCAGGTATCCTACATTGTTTACCACATATTTTACCCATGTTTGCCCCAACCATCAATAGCTATAAAAGGCTTGTAGAAGGCGCTTGGGCACCAACCACGCTAACGTGGGGACTTGATAACAGAACTGTAGCTTTACGTGTATTAAGTGCTGGAGCCAGCTCGGCCCGCATAGAAACGCGTGTCATTGGAGCTGATGTCAATCCTTATTTAGCGATTGCGGCATGTTTAGGTGCTGGACTTTATGGCATTAAACATGAATTAAATCTACAAGAACCCACTAAAGGAAATGGTTATTTAGATTATACTCATGGCAGTATTCCTCATACATTAATTGATGCCACTAAAAATATGCAACAATCCGATGTGGCTAAAGAGATTTTTGGACAGGAATTTGTGGAGCACTTTACCATGACAAGAACCTGGGAATGGCAACAGCACTTAAAATCTGTGACCGACTGGGAATACAAACGATATTTTGAAATCATTTAATCAAGCCTATATTTTAAACACATGTCTTCATCCATTTTACAATACAATTTCCCAACGACCATCCGTTTTGGAGCGGGTGCTATCAACGAAGTAGCCGATTATTTACTAAAAAATGATCTCAAAAAGCCATTAGTGGTTACTGACCCCGTAGTGGCTAATTTGGATTTCTTCAAATCCTTCATTCAATCGCTTGAAAAGAAAAATATCTCGGTCGAGGTCTTTTCTCAAATTCATAAAAATCCAGTAAAATCCGACGTTTACTTAGGTGTAGATTCCTATGATGCTAACCAAAGAGATTCCATCATAGGTATCGGCGGTGGAGCGGCCATGGACGTGGCTAGAGCGATGGTATTGCGGGTCAATCACCGAGAAGATTTATTCAAATACGATGATTTAATTGGTGGAGATATCTATGTTACCAACGAAGTCCCTCATTTCATTACGATTCCTACCACAGCTGGTACTGGTTCTGAGGTTGGTCGTAGTGCCATCATTGCAGATGATGTAACCCATCAAAAAAAGATATTATTTTCACCCAAATTGTTAGCCAAAACCATCTTTGCAGACCCCATGTTGACCATGGATTTGCCACCTGCAGTAACTGCTGCCACAGGCATGGATGCTTTAACGCATAATTTGGAAGCTTATGTGGCAAAAATGTCGCACCCACTTTGTGAGGGAATTGCCCTAGAAGGTATTTCCTTGATTGCTAAATCCATGGAAAAAGCAGTCAAAAATCCAGATATCGAGTCCAAAAGCAATATGCTCATTGCCTCTCTAATGGGGGCTGTAGCCTTCCAAAAAGGTCTAGGTGTGGTTCACTCCTTGGCACATCCCATGTCTTCTTTATTGGATACTCACCATGGTTTGGCCAATGCTGTCAACCTGCCGTATGGCATGAAATTTAATGTAGCAGGATTTGAAGAAAAATTCCGTCGCATTGCTCGTACCTTGGAAATCAAAGATGAAAATGGCGAAGGTGTTGTGAATTACTTATTTGATCTTAATAATCGCATCGGTATCCCACATAAATTGCGGGAAGTAGGCGTTAAAGAAGAACATGTAGAGACTTTAGCTGATTTGGCTATTGCTGACTTCGCTCATCCCAATAACCCAAAACCAGTCAGTCGAGAAGATTTCAAAAACCTGTATTTAGAAGCTTTATAAGCCATGAAAATCCGCTTGGGCATCAGTTTTAGTGCAACCAATTTCCAAAATTACCTTAGGTGGTTTGACCCAGAGGTTCATGCAGGAAAGGTGGAACTAGTAGAACTGAAAGCTAACTTTAGTACCCTTTCTGATTTTGAATCTTGTGATGGATTTGTCCTTAGTGGTGGTTGTGATATCGATACCGCACTATACCATGGTACTCCCGAGTATCCACATAAACCAGAAGAATTCGAAACGGAAAGAGATCATTTTGAAGCTTCCATCTATTTACATGCCAAAAACCATCAAAAACCTTTGTTGGGGATTTGTCGGGGTATGCAATTAGTACAAGTAGTTGAAGGAGGAAAACTCATTCAAGACTTAGGAGAAACTGCCAATTTGATTCATAAAAAAGCAGGTAATACCGACAGAAAACACCAAATTCAAGTAAGCGAAGGAAGTCTTTTAGCTGCTATTAGTCAGAAAAGCACTGGTGAAGTTAATTCCGCCCATCATCAGGCTATAGATCCTAAACAACTAGGCGAGAATCTATTTATTTCAGCTTGGTCAACAGATAGCCAAAGCCCCGAGGCCTTGGAATACCAAAATAAAGAAAATCAAGCTTTTATGCTCTGTGTGCAATGGCATCCCGAGCGTATGGAAGAAAAAGAACAAAATCCTTTTTCCGAAAACATCAAACAATCATTTTTAGCCTCGAATATACATTCAAGATAAATTATGCAAGTTATTAACCCCGCCACCGAGCAAGTAATTCAAGAATTAACAGAAGATAATGCAACTACTTTAGGGCAAAAGTTATCCCTTTTGCAACAAGGTCAAATTGGCTGGTCAGCTAAACCATTAGCTGAACGAATTGAAATTCTTATGAAATTTGCTGCCCTTTTAGAGGAAAATCGAGAAGAATTAGCCGCTATTTTAAGTTCTGAAGTGGGCAAACCTTTGCAACAGTCGCGAAATGAAATTAATGGTGCCAGAGGAAGAATACAATGGCTTTGTGACCATGCTTCTACTTATTTAAAAGAAGAGATTATGTCTGATGGCTCAGGCATGCAAGAAAAAATAGTTTATGAACCATTAGGTGTTATTTGCAATATATCGGCTTGGAATTACCCTTATTTGGTAGGCACCAATGTTTTTGTTCCAGCTCTATTAGCTGGTAATGCCGTGATGTATAAACCTTCTGAATATGCAAGTTTAACTGGTTTATCGATTGAGAAATATTTCCATCAAGCTGGTGTTCCTAAAAATGTATTCCAAATCGCCCTTGGAGCCGCTTCGGTAGGTGCTCATTTATTAGATATGCCATTTAACGGTTACTATTTCACTGGTTCGTATCAAACTGGCCAAAAAATATATACGCAGGTGGCCCCTAAAATGGTCCCTGTACAATGCGAATTAGGTGGTAAAGATCCATTGTATGTTACCGATGACGTTCAAGACATCGCTGGAATTGCTGCAGGAACCGCCGATGGTGCTTTTTATAATAATGGACAAAGTTGCTGTTCGGTAGAACGGATTTATGTACATGAAAAAGTCTATGATGCTTACGTGGCGGAATTTGTCAAAGAAGTGAAATCTTGGAAAATGGGTGCACCTACGGAAGATGGCGTATATCTGGGGCCTCTTTCTAGAAAAGCACAAATATCCGTACTGGAACAACAAGTAAAGCAGGCTGTCGATTTAGGAGCAAGCATTTTAACAGGAGGGAAAGCCGTGGCAGGCACAGGTTATTATTTTGAACCAACCGTGTTAGTGAATGTCAATCACCAGATGGATGTGATGAAAGAGGAATCATTTGGCCCTATAATTGGTATACAAAAAGTAAAAGATGATGCAGAAGCGATAGCTCTGATGAAAGATACAGCCTATGGACTTACCTCGTCGGTCTACAGTGCCAATGAAAGTAGAGCTAATCAGATTTTAGCTCAAATGGATTCCGGAACGGCATATTGGAATTGCTGCGACCGAGTAAGTGCAGCTTTACCTTGGAGTGGCCGCAAACATTCGGGCTTTGGTGCAACCCTTTCACACCAAGGTATTCGTGCATTTACCAAGACTAAAAGTTATCATTTGCGACAGCCCTAATATGGCATTGACCTACAAAACCTTTGAACGATGAAAACCTTCCTGTTATTCGCTAGTCTACTGGCATTAAGTGGATTTCCAAATTCCATAATGGCTCAGAAATCACGTCTTAGTCCTTTGGCCTATGAAGAGGTTCCTTTGGGACAAATTCAACCGACGGGATGGCTGAAACAACAAGTGGATGTCATGGTTAAAAATTCCACAGGTCATTTGGATGAAAATCACAAGAAGATTAAAACAGATAATGGCTGGTTAGGAGGCAAAGGCGATGATTGGGAAGAAACACCTTATTGGTTGGATGGTGCCTTACCAGCAGCCTATTTGAGTGGTGATTCGGTTTTGATTAAAAAAGTATTGAACTATGTCAATTGGACCTTGTCTCAGCAGCGTCCGTCTGGCTTCTTTGGTCCTTACAGTAAATACGAGAAAGAAACCGGCAAAATGGCCGAAACTGGTGAGCAAGCCGCGGATTGGTGGCCGCGTATGATCATGCTGAAAATATTGCAACAGTATTATCAAGTCAGTCAGGACCCACGTGTTATTCCATTCATGACGAAGTATTTTCAATTCCAATGGAAGAATTTAAAAAATACTCCCCTTGTCAAATACACCGAATGGGCACAGTCCAGAGGTGGAGATAATCTCATGGTGGTTTATTGGCTATACCGACAAACCAAAGATCCATTTTTATTGGAATTAGGTGATTTAATCTATTCTCAAACCACCAATTGGACTGATTTATTGGGGAAAAGAGATTGGGCTATTCAAGCTGCATACCAACAAAATGATCAGCGCTGGATGGACCGCCATGCTGTTAATGTAGGTATGGGAATCAAACTGCCAGCCATTTATTCTCAGTCGAAAAAAGATCCTTACTATTTACAATCCTTAAAAACGGGCTTTCGAGATTTAATGACCTTGCATGGCTTGCCACATGGTATGTTTTCAGGAGATGAAGATTTGCATGGAAACGACCCCATACAAGGAACTGAATTATGTGCGACTACGGAAACAATGTTTTCTCTGGAACAAATCATTTCTATTACGGGTGATACAGAATACATGGATGCCCTAGAACGTATGACATTCAATGCCTTACCAGCCCAAATTACAGAAGATTTCAATGGTAAACAGTACTTTGGAATGGCCAATCAAGTAGAAGTAAAAAAAGGAGTTTATAGTTTTTCTTTACCTTTCTGGAGGGGCATGAACAATGTCTACGGCCCATATAGTGGATATACCTGTTGTACAGCTAACATGCACCAAGCATGGCCAAAATACATGTCGCACCTCTGGTACAAAACTCCCGAAGGTGGTTTTGCGGCATTGGTATATGGACCCAATAAACTGATAACAACCTTGTCTTCAGGAATCAAAGTTCAGATTGAAGAAAAGACCAATTATCCCTTTGAGAATCAAATCCAGTTCAATATTAATCCCGAAAAAAAGCAATCATTCCCATTGGAATTTAGAATTCCAACTTGGTGTGAAGAAGCAGTAATTTGGCTTAATGGACAGGAATTGCAAAGAGAAAAAGGAGGGAAAATAGCTAAAATCAATCGTGTATGGAATCCTGGAGATCAAATCACCTTGCAATTTCCTGCTAAAATACGAACTCAAAACTGGGGTAAAAATTCCAGATCAGTAGAATACGGAGCACTCATCTTTGCCCTTAAAATTCAAGAAGACTTCCAAAAAAATGTTCATCCGCAAGAAGGAGAGTATTTTGAAATTTTACCCAAAAGCGATTGGAATTATGCGGTTTTGAAAAAGTTTGTGGAAAAGCCCACGGAACATGCATCCCTAATCACGAAGTCATTCCCGAAGGATTTCCTTTGGAATCAAGCAAGCGCCCCAATGGAAATCGTGTTGGAAGGCAAAAAACTACCTGATTGGAAAAGCAATGCCGGGGTAGCACACCAACCCGTAACCACACGAAATGGGGATTACCTTGGACCAGCAGAAGAAAAATCAGAAAAAATCACTTTAATACCTTTTGGATTTACAAGATTAAGAATTGTGGCTTTTCCTGTAGTAAAATAGAAGGATACTATCCTAAAATGATGTAAAAAATCAGGATAAACATGCTATTTTTTTCATCTAGTTTTGTGGACCTTTAAGTTGTCGTGATTATCAAAAGCTTTCATTTATTTTCTGAATGAAAACATTTATTCTCGAAGCAGGTTAAACAAACACACCTAAATTCCCCTTTAAAACATACATTCCCATGAATCCAGTAAAAAGTTACGGAGCAATCAATAAAGATTCAGCCATTGCTCCTATGCAAATTGAACGTAGAGATTTAGGCGCACACGACGTTTCTATTGACATTTTATATTGTGGTGTTTGTCACTCCGATATACATATGGCACGCTCAGAATGGGGGCCTTCCGTTTATCCGATTGTCCCTGGCCACGAAATTGTTGGTATCGTTAAAGCCGTAGGTTCGGCTGTGACTCAATTTAAAGTGGGCCAAACAGCTGGTGTGGGCGTATTTGTGGACTCTTGCCGCACTTGCCCATCTTGTCAAGGTGGTCAAGAACAATATTGTGATAACAATTTCACTCCTACCTACAATGGATTTGAAAGAGATGGAAAAACACCGACTTTCGGGGGTTATTCTTCCAACATTGTAGTCGATGAAAAATACACTTTACATATTCCATTTACTGATCATTTAGATCAAGTGGCTCCTTTACTTTGTGCGGGAATCACGACCTATTCTCCGCTTAAATTTGCAGGGGTTGGTAAGGGTCATAAAGTAGCCGTTTTAGGATTAGGAGGACTTGGTCACATGGGCGTAAAATTTGCCGTTGCCATGGGTGCCGAGGTAACCATGCTAAGCACCTCCCCTTCCAAAGAGGCCGATGCCAAAAGACTAGGAGCTCATCATTTTGTTTTATCTACCGATAAAGAACAAATGAAAAAACTTAGTAATCATTTTGACTTTATACTTAACACAGTAGCTGCGCATCATGACATGAACGCATTTCTTCATTTATTAAAATTGGAGGGTAAAATGCTGATTGTTGGAATTCCTCCTGAAGACCACCGTATTGCAGCGGCTAGCTTAATTTCCAAAAGAAGAAGTATCATTGGTTCTAACATCGGAGGAATAGCCGAGACACAAGAAATGTTGAATTACTGCGCCGAGCATAATATATTGTCCGACATAGAATTGATTCCCATGAATCAAATCAATGAAGCTTATGAACGAATTATCAAATCCGACGTCAAGTACCGATTTGTGATTGATATGAGGACGATTTAATCTTCCAAAAACGAAAAGAGCTTAGTCATCTAAGCTCTTTTTTTATGATGAATCTCATGTATTTGCCCCAAACTATTTTGTAAATTGTAGTATGAAATGGATATATCTATCAGTTTTCATTCTTAGCCTTATTGCTTGTAAGGATAAAAGCGAAACTACACATCCGAGTGAAGGGCCAATTTCCGAATCGGTATATGCCTCTGGATTATTAAAAAGCCAAGATCAATATCAGGCCTTTGCGCCAGTGAGTGGTATTGTTGAGCGCATATTTGTACAGGAAGGTGACAGCGTCAAAATTGGAGATCCCATCTTATCCATTTCCCATGTAGCTCAGCAATTAAATCAAGAAAATGCCGCTTTAGCAGCGAATTTTGCTGATGCATCAAAGAACCAAAGCAAAATCAATGATGCCCAGTTATTTGTTGATTTAGCGAAGAATAAATGGAGAACCGACTCTACCTTATTGCTTCGTCAAAGAAACTTGTGGAAACAGCAAATTGGAACTCAAGTAGAATTGGAGCAAAGGGAATTAGCTTACGAAAATTCTAAAACAGCTTATTTGTCCTCTATTTTAAAGCTGAAAGACCTGAAGCGTCAAATTCAATTCTCTGCCGACCAATCCAAAAAAAATCTATCTATTTCTAAGCAATTAAGTGCTGATTATACCTTGAGAAGTCAAGTCAATGGTATCGTATATGATTTATTAAAACTGAAGGGCGAGATTGTCAGTCCTCAAACCCCCTTAGCCATCCTAGGTAATCCATCCCAATTCATCTTGGAGATGCAAGTGGATGAAGATGATATTTTCAAAGTAAAAAAAGGTTTACCGGTATTATTAACGCTGGATGCCTATAAAGGACAAGTTTTTGAAGCTACAGTTAGCAAGATTTACCCCATTATGAATGAAAGGAGCAAGACTTTTTTAGTCGAAGCTAACTTCACTCAAAAGCCAACAAATTTGTTTCCTAATGTCACTTTTGAAGCTAATATCATCCTGTTCAAAAAAGAAAAAGCCTTATTAATTCCGAGAAATTACCTGATTAAAGACAGCATGGTTATTAAAGCCACAGGTGATACCCTAGTGGTAAAAACAGGTTTAAAAGATTTCAAAAAAGTGGAAATCATTCAGGGTTTAAGTACTCAGGATGAGATCAAAATGCCTGGCAAATGAATTTTAAACTGATTCAAAATATTGCCGTTTCTCTTCTTTTAGCCCGTTGGAGACAAACTTTGGTGGCCGCCATTGGCGTAACTTTCAGTATCACCATGTTCATTACACTTTTAAGCTTTATGTCAGGCTTAAATGACTTATTGGATGGACTTATAC
This sequence comes from Aquirufa aurantiipilula, assembly GCF_019923745.1. GTDB lineage: Bacteria > Bacteroidota > Bacteroidia > Cytophagales > Spirosomataceae > Aquirufa > Aquirufa aurantiipilula. The sequence goes on along the minus strand of NZ_JAANOG010000008.1, from coordinate 147,455 downwards.
TGAACCGAACACCTCATGTGAGACTGTACAAGGAAATTAAAGCCTCTGATTTTCAACCCATTGACATACAATCAAAAAAGACCAAACAGTACAATTTCATTCGGTCTATCAAACCTAAATCAGAAAGGCTTGAGATTCAAAACAGTGCCGCTATCATTAAAAATTTAAAGTCGGACTCACGGGTTCTTGGAGTGGCACCCAAAGTAACTGCTCAAGTATTTTACAATGTGGGGGTAATTGAAATTACGGGAGTTATCAATGGCATCGATCCAGAAGCAGAAAATAAATTATTTTTCTTCAATGATTACGTGACTGAAGGTAATTTCATGGACCTTAAAAACATTCCCAATAGCATTATTTTAGGCAAAGGGGCAGCCGAAAAAATGTTAGCCCAAGTGGGAGATGTAGTTCAAATCACCTCCAGCAAAGGGGAACGTCTATCTTTAAAAGTGGTTGGTTTTTTTCAATCGGGTTTGCAAGATATTGATAATGTACAAAGTTATGCTTCGATTTCCACTACCCAAAAACTATTGGGAGAATCCAATAATTACATTACTGACTTACAAGTCAAATTAAATGATATCCTCATGGCTCCTGATGTGGCCAAAGAATATCAAAGGATATATGAAATTCAGGCTATTGATATACAAACGGCCAACTCCCAATTTGAAACAGGTAGTTCTGTCAGAAGTTTGATTTCCTATGCTGTAGGAGTTACTTTACTGATTGTAGCTGGCTTTGGAATTTACAACATTCTGAACATGATGATATATGAAAAAATGGATTCCATTGCTATCCTAAAAGCCATTGGATTTTCAGGAAAAGATGTGAATCGTATTTTCATTTTAATAGCCTTAAGCATTGGCGTTTTTGGTGGATTTTTAGGCCTACTAGGCGGATTTGGTTTATCTGCTATCATTGATCAAATTCCATTTAATACCAATTCCCTGCCTACCGTTAAAACCTATCCCATCAATTACAATCCCAAATACTATATGATTGGGACTGTTTTTGCTATCATTACGACTTACCTAGCTGGCTATTTCCCTTCGAGGAAAGCTAGTAAAATAGACCCTGTTATCATCATTAGAGGAAAGTAGCATGAGCCAAATCATTTTAGAAGCGCAGGGTATTAGTAAAAGCTTTCATGATCCGGTGACTATACCGGTGCTAAAGAATATTTCATTTAGTCTGAACAAAGGGGAATTCGTCTCGGTGATAGGTAAATCAGGATGTGGTAAATCTACTTTATTGTACATTCTTTCCACCATGGATACCGATTACGAGGGTAATCTCATCATAGATGACGTATCTATGCAAGGAAAAGATGAAGGGGAATTAGCCATTGTTCGAAATGAAAAGATTGGCTTTGTATTTCAATTTCATTATTTGCTCAATGAATTTTCTGTACTTGAAAATGTCATGCTGCCTGGTCAAAAATTAGGCAAATATTCTCCCAAAGAAATCCAAGAAAGAGCCTATCAAAAATTGAAAATTTTAGGGATTGAGAAGGAGGCCCTAAAAAAGCCTAATCAATTATCTGGAGGACAAAAACAACGCGTGGCAATTGCTAGAGCGCTGATCAATGACCCATTAATCATTATGGGTGATGAGCCTACAGGGAATTTGGACAAAAAAAACAGTGAAATCGTATTTGATATTTTCAAAGAATTGGCAGAAAACTATGGTCAATCTTTGTTAATTGTTACACACGACAATGAATTTGCATCCCGCACCCAACGCATCATTGAAATGCAAGACGGATCCATCATTCGTATGTAATTAACCCGAAACCTTGGCACCACCTGGGATTTTTCTTAATAGCCAGACTATCGCTCCTGATATAAATAAGCAGCTGAAGGCTGTCACGGGAATACCTAAACTTGGATGAACCAATTTATAGTGTATTCCAATTTTAGCGATATAAAATAAAACCAAAATATGGACTAAATAAATGCCATAACTATGGGAGCTAATCCATTCTCTCAAAGGAATTAAGACACGAATCTCAAATGGATAATACTTACAAAGCAAGAATAATCCAGCTGTAGAAAGCATCACAGAAGGAGAAAAATTGGCATACAGCAATCCATAAAACTTACCATCCCGCAGTGATAATTGATATGTTCCTATCAATGTCCATGCTGTTCCGATAAGGAATAAAGCAATGGCCCAAAATCGTATTTGCTTGAGATTTTTGAATTCTTGGTGCCTCAAATAATAACCCAAAACTAAATAGCCCAAATATCCCGTAAAATATGGCAATGGAACAGGAGAATCAAGCACTGGAAAATGGGAATTATTAAACAGTATAGTCAACAACCAAATTCCCAAAAAATACTGTATCTGCCTTTCAGAAGCCTGTCGAATCCAAGTACTGATGATGGGAATGAATAAATAAAGTCCAATAACCATGTACACATACCAAAAATGGTAAGAGCCACCTGTAAAATATTGCTGTCCTATCCAGCGAATCAATTCTTCTACCGATTGGAAAGCTTTTCCCCTTAATCTTACGGCCCAATTGAAATACACAAAAAAGATATTCCAAAATAAGAAGGGCACAACGATTCGTTGAAAAGACTTGGAAACAAATGCGCCATAAGGCTCTTCTTTCCCAAGAACCAAAGCACCCGTTAGCATCACAAAAATGGGCACAGCAAAACGCATGCAGCCATTATAGACATTGGCATTCCACCATAAAATATCAGGAACACGATGAAAACTCAGCAGCAAATTAGCTGCTGAGTGTATCAAAATCACTGCGAGAGTCGCAATGACACGTAAATTAGTTAACCAAATAATCGGGCCATTGGCCTTAGAGATTTGCATTATCAGGTCCTGCAAAAGGTTGACGATACAATCGTTTCTTGTTTGCCGCAAAAAGCGCATTAGCAACGGCTCCTCCGGTTGGCGGTAAAGCAGGTTCACCTAAACCAGTGGGAGCTATGCCGTTATTTACAAAATGAGCCTCTACCGTAGGAATTTCATTTCCTCGAATCAATTTATATGTATCAAAATTCTTTTGCTGAGGAACTCCTTTATCAAAACTCAACTTACTGAACATAGCGTGACCATATCCATCAATAATACCTCCAATCACTTGATTTTCAGCACCCGAACGGTTAATTACTTCTCCACAATCAGTAACTGCAGTGACATGCGTGACCTTGGCCTCCCCATCCACTATTTTGGCTTCCGCTACTTGAGCTACATAAGATAAATGAGAGAAATAAACACTAAATCCTTGATGAACATTAGCACCCTTCTTACCCCATTTAGCCTTCTCAGCCACTTGCTTAATCACTTCAATGAAACGATCTGGTTCGTAAGTAATCTTTCCAACTGGGTTTGTTTTTACTTTTTGTAACCAGTCTAAACGCATTTGAATTGGGTCTTTTCCTGCAGCCACAGCCACTTCATCTAAGAACGACTGTTCAGCTGATGCCAAGAAGTTGGTAATTGGCGCACGCCAAGGTCCCGTGGTAATTGCTGAATTATAATTGAATGATTCAATCAACACATGATCAATGGCACCCACTGGGAAGTTATCCTGACGAGTACTATTACCCGCATTCAAACCTACCCCACGTAAGTAGTAGGCAATCATCTCCCCTTTCTCATTTAAACCCGCTTTAAAGTGATATCTAACTGCCGGACGATAAATACCTCCAGTCATATCATCTTCGCGCGTCCACATCACTTTAACAGGCATTTTAATGATACTGGAAAGTTCTGCGGCTTCTAAAGCATAATCATTGTTTAATCGACGGCCAAAACCACCGCCCATTTTGGTCAATTCCACTTGAACCGTATTTTCAGGAACGCCCAATAAAGTCGCCACAGCTTTTTGAGCAGATTGTGGAACTTGTGTTGGACCAGCTAGTAATACAGAACCTGGTTTAACATCCGCAAAGAAGTTCATCGGCTCCATTGGGGTATGCGACAAGAATGGACATTCGTAAGTGGCTTCAATCACCTTAGCCGCTTTGGCTATGGCGGCATGAAAATCACCATCTTTACGCTCGACCTTAGCTTTGTCGGTCTTCATCCCCTCATCAAACCATTTCTGGTGTGTGCTATCACTTTCTAAATTACTGGTGTCTGAATATGAGCAAACAAGCTTTTTTCTAGCTTGCATGACCTCCCAGGTAGATTTTCCTACGACAGCCACTTTATTTTTGAAAGAAACCACATCAATGATTCCTGGCATCTTTTTTACCTCAGCAGCATCAAAAGACACTAAGGTTGAACCAAATGCCGGTGGGCGAACAATTTGAGCTACCACCATGCCCGACTTCTGGGTATCTAAACCATATTGTGGTTTTCCAGTCAGGACTTTATAATTATCTACTCCTTTAACAAAACTACCTATCAATTGATAATCAGCCCGACTTTTATAGGTCACCTCGGTTGGAACTGCCAGCTTAGAAGCTGCATCTACCAAAGCACCATAAGCTAATTTTTGACCTTTATTAGGACCAATAACAAAACCTTTAGAAGTTTTACAGCTACTAGCATCAACACCCCATTGCTGGGCTGCCGCTTGAAGTAGCATTTGTCTAGCCGTAGCTCCTGCCTTACGCAAACGCTCCCATGAATGTTTCAGAGCCCCACTACCTCCTGTCAATTGACGTTCGAATAATTGGGTATCTAAATTCGCTTGACGCACTTCTACTTGTTTCCAATCGACATCGAGCTCTTCGGCTACGACAATCGGAAAAGCCGTTTTAATACCTTGTCCAATTTCTGGGTTGGGTGAATACAAAATAACTTTACCTGTATTTTCAATGGATAAAAAAGCATTGAATCGATTGGCATCCAAAACAGGATTCATCTGTTCGATGATGCCCGAATTAGCTTTAGAATCAAACCAATCAAATCCTAATGAAAATACTCCACTAAGTAGGGCTGTTTTCTGAATAAATGATCTTCTCGTCGTTTTCATCTTTATTTCTTTTTAGAAGAGTTGGATGCAGAAGCTATTTCAGAGGCACGTTTCACGGCATTGTGAATACGGTGGTAGGTACCACATCGACAAATATTTTCCGACATACCTGCCACGATATCATCATGGCTAGGTTTCGGGTTTTTCTTCAATAAAGCGGCGGCTGTCATAATTTGACCAGCTTGGCAATAGCCGCATTGAGGTACATCTAATTCATCCCAAGCTACTTGAACTGGGTGCTCCGCTTTTTCATTTAAACCTTCAATGGTGGTTACTGCTGATTTACCTACCGCAGAAACAGGTAAAACACAAGAACGCATCGGTTCTCCATCAATCCATACAGTACAAGCACCACATTGGGCAATACCGCAACCATACTTGGTTCCTACTAGAGATAAATGATCCCTCAGAACCCATAGCAAAGGTGTATTGGAATCTACTTCCACTTTCACCTTTTTTCGATTAATCAGTAATTCGATCGACTCCATTGTTGATTGGTTTAAAATATAAACGAATTTCTATTTACGTTTTTTTGATTTTGTTTCTACAGGAACAAGCTCTTTTACTCGAATGTTTCGGAATTTTAATTCATTACCGTGACCTAAAAATCCAATATGTCCTTTTGGATTAAACAAGCCTGGATGTTCTTTATGGTCGGGAGTTCCACCTTTAGTAGCCTCCGCAATATCCCCATCCAAAATCACTTCTCCATTCAAAATCACTTTGATGTGATTTCCTTCAGCAATAACTTCCTGCTGATTCCACTCGCCCACAGGCTTTAAGAATCCTTTCTTGGCAGGAATGATTCCATACACAGAACCATGGTATTGGTAAGGTTGTAAGTTGGCATAAACAGGCGCCGTATTATCCAAAATTTGCAATTCCATGCCTACATAAGCAGCATCTCCTGTCAATGGAGCACGAATACCCAAGCCATTGTTGGCACCAGGAGTTAATTGGAAATCAAACTTAAAGTGGAAGTTGGCATATTCATTCTTTGTGAACAAATTACCTTTTCCTCCACGCTTTGGATAAATCACCAAATTGCCGTTTTCAGGCACATAATCCGTGGTATTTCCAGTCCATTTGAACAAAGATGAACCATCAAATAATAAGTCAAAACCTTGCGCTTTCTCTTCTTCTGAAAGTGTTTGCAATGGCTGAGGTTCCAATTCTTTGACATAGATATTACGGTAAACAATGTGATTACCATGAGCTTGCAATTCAATAGCATCTTTTACAAAGATTGGAATTTTACGATCCCAATAGTTTTCTAAAATAGTATTGTCTACCACTAATTCTCCATTCAAATACACGGTTACACGCTCTCCCACCATTTTGATGTAAAATGTATTCCATTCTTCTACCGGATTATCCGCTAATTTCAATGGATTTTTTGCATTGATTTGGTTGTTATACAATCCTCCTGAACCTACATTAGCTCCTACATTGACACGAGCAATATCCCAGATTTGAACTTGAGGAGCACCACGTAAATAAATACCCGCATCACCATCTTTTTCGATTTTCCAATCTACATACATTTCAAAATCTTGGTAATCCTTTACTGAGCATAAATTATCGCCATGGCCTGTAAAATGCAATTCATCATCTTTGGCATACCATCCCTTACGCATGTTCTCATCTGCTTTCACTTGCTTAATGGCTAAGCTGTCCGCCGACATAGCACGACGTTTCACAGGATTATCAACAAGTCCTTTCCAACCAGAAAGATCTTTACCATTGAACATGGAATAAAATCCTACTTTATTTCCTAAAGCATCAATAGCTTTCTGAGCGGAAGCACGTAAATCAGCTGAAGAGACAAAAGGCATCGCTTCCAAGACCCAAGCCTTCGTCATCTGACTTTGTAATTCTGGATTTCCTACAAATAAATTGGCTAAACCATCAGCGGCTACTGAACGAGCATTGGCTTCTTGTAATCCGATTTGCAAAGTTCTCATTGCTGATAAACTTGGGCAACGACCTAAACCTCGAAACACCAAAGCACGGGTATCCATATCTTGGGTTAAATCCAAGGCATTACGGTAACGTAAGATTTGTTGAGTAACATTTTGTGTAGCCTTACCATTACTTTTTACATAGGCTTTAATGGCTTCCAAATTCTTGGATTTTTTCACTAAATCGCCCAACCATACCAAGGATTCTGCCTCTGAAACGAATGGAATCCAGTTTAATTGATTTTTCGCTTTCACGGCATAGCCATTCACTTTACTAGCTACACTTGGATCCATTTTTTGGATCTGGGTAACACAGCTTTGTAAGTGCTTAACTTCACTCTCTGAACTTGCATTAGAAAGCTTTTGAGCTATAATATCAAAATCAGCAGGACTAACCCATCTGAATAATACTTGATAAGCTGCAGCACGAGTAGCGTCATTGGACTGTACCGCATTCCAAACATGTGATTTGATCGCTGGCCATTGACGGTAAGAAGCATAAATCAACAAAATGGTTTGTTGAGATGCGCTCAACTGCGAATACGAAGCCAAGTTTTTCTCAAAAAAGCTATTTGCCGCTAAATTGCTGGCAACTTCCCCTATGGCAATACCATCTACATCGCCATTAGCAGCTGTAGCCCAAACTTTGGCTAAGCCTGCATTAGCTTGAATTTTCAAACGAGCTATAGAAGCAGCTGTTCTTAAACCTACATTTTTAGAAGTTTCAGCGGCAGTCACTTGAGGTAATGCCCAAGCTACTTTGGCATTTCCTGATGCCTGAACAAAAGAAGTTTTCTTTGCATCAGACCACTTGGAGAATGCTGCTGCTATTTGAGCAGCATCACTAGCTTTGGCATACTTTATTAAATTTTTAACCAAATATGCTTCCACTTCAAAATTGGCAGTTTTCACAAATGCCCCTAATAAATAAGCAACAGGGGTTTTTGACTTGGATAAAAGTACATCACTGACCTTAATTTGAGATCCTGCAGGCCAAGATGCAACATTCAAGACACTAAGTCCATTGGCATCTTTAGCTGCTTTAACAAAAGCTAAATAGGATTCCAAAGCTTGGGTAGGTTCATAAGCACCATTGGCCTTAGCCGCTTGTTCTTTTAAAATTTTACTCGCATTGGGAGAACCTAATGCAGCAATCGATTTTAAAATCAATTGATTGGTACGTTGATCCGCTGAAGGATATAAAGATTCGATAGCAGCACCTGCAGCTTTATACTGAATGTCGGTCAAAGCTTGAATCATATCTTTTTGATAGGCCGCATTCCCATTTTGCAAAGCGCCTAACAAAGCTTTTCCCACTTGATCTTGACCATATGGAGCCAATTTGACCAATAAACGAGCTGCAGGACCAGCCAAATGGTTTTTTTGCAAGAATGGGATAATCACCGAAATGGATTCACCACGAGCAATGGGCTGTAATGCCAACATGGCGATGGCCTGAGTATTTACATCATTGGACTCTTGGATGATTTTCAAATTCGCTTGTACACGAGCCGCACGATCCGCTTCATTGGTTCCCGTCTTCACGGAAATAGGTGACGACTGCTTTTGTGCCAGGACTGTCCCTTGCGAAAGGGCAGCCAACAGCAATAAATTAAGTATTGAAGTAGTATATTTTTTCATTGTTATTACATAGTAAATGGTGCACGCATTGGTTGATCAATCAAACGATTGGCCTCTTCATCTCCGACAAACTCTTGTTTAACTGGATCAAATTTTAGGTTTCTATTCAAACGCATAGCGATTAAACCCATATTGACAATGGTACAAGAACGGTGACCATTTTGATCATTTAAAGCAAATGTTTTTCTTCCTTTTACGGCATCCACAAAATCTGTTTGCTGTGCAGGAGGTTCAGGAAATTCAGCCAATTTGCGCTCTAAATCTGGAATGTCTGTTTTAAATCCACGGAAAACTTTCCCTTTTGGACCTTCAATGTAGGCGACATTTTCATCTCTTCCTTCTCCATCCAAAACGATTTGACATCCATCTGCAAAAGTATAGGTAATTCTACGGAAGGTCCCTACAGCATCTGCATCCTGTACAGGAGCATCCACTTCTACGTAAATAGGGCTAGTATCATCTTTGCCCAATAAATATTGAACAGGATCAATGTAATGCTGACCCATATCACCTAATGCACCACCATCATAATCCCAATAACCACGGAAAGTTTGGTGCGTACGATGTACATTGTAAGGCTTGTAAGGAGCTGGTCCTAACCACATATCATAATCCAATTCTGCCGGTACAGGTTGTTGAGTCAAACCTGTTTTTCCTACCCAATAGAATTTCCAATCAAAGCCCGTATGTCTAGAAATGGTCACTTTTAATGGCCATCCCAATAAACCTGAATCAACTAATTTCTTGATTGGTTTGATGGTGGTATTCATTCCATAAAAGTTGCCTTCAAAACGGAACCAGGTATTTAAACGGAAGATTCGGCCATGTTGTTGAACCGCCTCTGTCAATCTTTTACCTTCTCCAATGGTACGTGTCATTGGCTTTTCACACCAAACATCTTTACCAGCTTTGGCTGCATCGGCAGCAATAATTCCATGCCAATGAGGGGGTGTAGCCACGTGAACAATATCCACTTCAGGCAATTGAATTAATTCGCGGTAATCACTGAAGGATTTAACTCCTTTCTCTACCTCATTTAAACCTAATTGCAAATTCTTTTTGTCCACATCACATAACGCAACTACTCTAGTGCCAGCATAAGGAATATGTCCGCGACCCATTCCACCAGTACCTACAATGGCCTTGGTCAATTGATCACTTGGGGCTAAATAACCCTTACCTAATACATGGCGAGGAACAATACTAAATGCGGCAAATCCTAGTGCGGACTGCCCAATAAATTTTCTCCGAGAGACTTTCATATGATAAATAAGCTTATTGGGACAAGATAGAAAAAAAAAAGCTTTTTGTTGGACTTTACTGTCATGGATTTATCTATTGGATGCAATATTTATTCTTGTCCTTTGACCCATAGAAATGAAGGCAGAAATTTATCAATTTCTTGAAAAGGAGTTTTGAGATTCCTAAACCTGGAAACTTGTCATTATCAAAATACTGATCAAATAATGTAGAAATAAAATCGTTGACCGAAGGACCTTTACTTCGAATGTCCGTCTTAACCCAACGCTGTCAAGGTTCGGAACCTTGCCAGCGTTTAGCATTCGGTCAACACCACCACCAAACTCCTAGCGCCATGAGCTCCAATCACCAATGATTGCTCGATGTCTGCTGTTTTAGATGGGCCCGATAAAAAGACTCCAAAGCCGGTTTGTTTGTCGCCCAAGCGGATATATGCTTCTTGTAAAGTGGGCAAAAGATTCTTTTGAGATAAGTAAATCACTAAATGCTGGCAAATAAAAGGCGCCACCCGATGAGGCAAGTTAGAATCATCCAACCAAATAGCCCCATTTTCAGCCACACCAAAATCCCCATCTATTTCCAGGACATCAACATCCGCTAAGCTCAATCCATCAGCCAATGGATCTAAACGAACTCGTTGCATGTTAGGAAAATGTTTATCCAAAGCTGGACTGGCATCTGCTCCTTCTTTCACTTGAATAACCGTAGTACTAACTACTACCATAGAATGTAGAAAGTCCGCCAATGTATCATCACCCTTTACCTGAGCTGTGAATACCCCCGGATATGCCTTTGCAGGTACTTTTACTTCTTGCAAAGCCTTGATTATTTCTTCCCGACTGCTCATGATCGATTCGATTTATACCATTCCTGAAAACTTTGTTTAGGCGGTTCAGGCATTTCCCTCTGCTTATACCAAGGATTCATTCCATTATTCACTAAAAATGGGAACCAAGTCATGACTTTTCTTCCTATTCCCCCTGCCAATTTAAAAACCTTAGGACTGGACATCATCCAGGCCATGAATTTCATTCCTAACACCTTACCTGCCGGAGCCAATCCCTCCTTCATTAAATCTTGTCGCCAAAACCACAATTGCTCATGGATATTGATTTTAACTGGACAAACATTGGAACAACTTCCACATAAAGTACTAGCAAATGGTAAATCGACATTTGCTTTTTTATCAAAATTGGGGGCTAAAATAGAGCCAATTGGTCCCGCCACTGGCTGGTGATAACTATGTCCGCCGCTTCTACGATATACAGGACAAGTATTAAAACACGCCGCACAACGAATGCACTTTAGGGAATTCCTAAACTCATTACGTGCTAATTGCCTAGATCGACCATTATCGACCAATACAATATGCATTTCTTGGCCAGCTCTTGGTTTTGCAAAATGACTGGAATAGGTGGTAATCAATTGTCCTGTGGCGCTTCTTGCCAACAATCGAAGAAATACGCCTAAGTCTTGTCGCTTCGGAATAATTTTTTCAATCCCCATACAGGCAATGTGTACATCAGACAAATGTGCTCCCATGTCGGCATTCCCCTCATTGGTACATACCACAAATTCCCCTGTTTCAGCTACAGCAAAATTGACACCCGTAATGGCTACTTTAGCACCTAAAAACTTCTCTCTCAAGTGAATTCTGGCAGCTTCTGTCAAAAATTGAGGATCCTTGTTGCCTTTAGGTGTTCCTAAATGCTGATGAAATGTCTCACCTACATCTTCCTTTTTTAAGTGAATGGCAGGTAAAACGATATGGCTAGGTACTTCTTTTCTAAACTGAACAATGCGCTCACCCAAATCTGTATCGACAACATCGATTCCTTTTTGTTCCAAATAAGCATTCAAATGACATTCCTCTGTCAACATCGACTTGCTCTTTACCAGAGCTTTATCTCCGTGTTTTTGAATGATGGAATAGACTATCTCATTGTGTTCATGTGCATCTTTGGCCCAATGAACCTGAACGCCATTGGCTTGTGCATTTGCTTCAAACTCCAACAAATACTGAGGTAAATTACTCAGCATATGTTCCTTTATTTGCGATGCTTGCTCGCGCAATGCCTCCCATTCAGGCAATAATTTACTGGCCTTATCACGTTTGGATCTGACAAACCACAAGGTATCATCATGCCAATCAGTTCTTTCTTGATTGGCGATGAATTTTTCAGAAGCTTCCGCGTGACTAAGCATGTGCATTCAATATTTCTACAATATGTTTCACTCCTACTGGGGACACTGAGCGTTTCAGAATCCCTTCCATGTGCATTAAACAAGACGTATCGGCACCAACAATGTACTCCACTTCATTGGCTTGATGTTCCAGTATTCGATCTTGACCCATTTTTACCGAAACAGCTTCTTCGGTCACACAAAATGTTCCGCCGAAACCACAACATTCATCTTGTCGCTCTGGATATTTCCACTCACAACCCTCTACTAAATCCAATAGATATGTTAACTTAGAAAAGGGCTTTTCGTTTAATTCTGTCATGGATGAAATTCGCAAACCTCGTTGACCATGGCAACTTTGATGCAAACCAACTTTGTGTGGAAAATAGGAAGGAAGAGATTTTACTTTCAAAACGTCCACTAAAAATTCACAAATTTCAAATACAGATGAACGGATTTTAGCATCAGGGTGATGCTCTTTCAAATGCAATACACATGAACCCGAGGGCCCTACGATATAGTCAAAACCAGAAAAATTGGTGGCAAAATTACTATCACAGCCTGAAGTTATATGGGCAAAACCCGAATTAGCCATAGGTTGACCACAGCAAGTTTGATTCGCTGGTACACTAACCTCACAACCCAATTTCTCCAATAATTCTAAACTAGCAACGGCTACTTGTGGATAAAATTGATCAATGTAACAAGGAACAAATAAGGCTACTCGCATGCTTCATATCTTTTTAGGCTCACCAAATTAATGGGTATTTCTTGATCATTCCAGGTTGAATGTATAGCAAGCGCAGCTCCCAAGGAACTAGCTTGCGCTACTTCTGCTCCATAAATGGCCACAGCAGGGAAAGCAAAGGCCAATAAGTGCATATAAATATCATTTTTACTAAACCCTCCATCGACCAAAATTCGATCTACTGGAGAAGAATCCAACAAAAGACGTAAGGAATATATTTGCTGAACAACCAAATCTACCATAAACTGTTGGTAGGCTTGATCAAAATTATCAAAATCACCCAAATCACGAGCATCAAAACCAGAATTAGCTAAAAAATCAGCATTAGCCTCTTTCAAGGAAGGCATTTTATTCTCTATTTGATTACTCAATATTGCATTCAAATAGGTGGAATAAGGTACCGTTAAATGAGCTTTTTTATCTACTCCAAAATGAGCTTGCAATCTTTTTAATTGAATTTCATGCTCATTCCCTGCAAATAATCGGGCAGCCTTAACGGGCTTTCCATTGTATTGTAAAAAGGACAAAACATCGTTTTTCAACTCCACTGGCGTCAATGGTTGAGCATTAAAAGGATGCATAGAAATACACCAAGTACCCGTAGAAAGCAACAAAAACGGTTCCTTAAACTGCATCAAATACGGAATCAACGCCGAGGATGAATCGTGTAAACCCACACCAACAGGTAAATTTGATGAGCTCATCGGAAAGGTTTGATTGGCTAAAACCGCTTCAGGCAACAAAGGCCTTAATCCTTCTTTTTCAACCCAATCATGATAACGCTGATGATCAAAGTCCCACAAATGGGTATGACATCCCACTGAGGTTAACTCGGTATAAAATTGATGAGTAAATAAACTGGACAAATAATTCGGCCAATGTAATACCCATCGTATTTCTTTTGTTTGATTTTTGGATTTAGCCATCCAATAAGCCATCATGCCAGAATTCAAACTCCCCAAAATGGGAGATGCGGTTGCACGCGCAACTTCTGATTCTCCTCCATAGCGAGCATAAAATGCTTTCGCTAAATCAGCTGGAAATGGCTTTAGATAATTATATAATGGCAAAACAGCTTTTCCTTCGGCATTGACAAATACGACAGTAGCTCCATACCCTGAAAAATTTAAGGCTAAAATATCGAATCGAGCATCTTGTTGGACTTCAGCAAATGAGGCTAAAACCCAGGATTGTACCGCGGCCAAATCTTCCCCCATGAATCCATCTTCATCAGGAATCTCAGCAAAATTTTGACTTTGCTCGAATACAATCTGGTAGTTTTTATTCCAAAGGAATAGCTTCTTATTGGTTTTGCCAATATCAAAAATCGCAATAACGGGAAGTTTCTCCACCACTGACATCTTATAATCCCGTAGCTTGGGTTTTGGCTCCTCTTTGTTGAATCAATTGATTTCTAATACCTAATTCACGGAATAAAGCCAAGGGATCCAAGGCTCCTCCCAATTCCAATCGTGCTTGAGCCACCAATGAACGAACATCAGTACGGAAAGCCGTCTGTAAAATCTCTTGACATGCCACCACATCATTCGCATTTCGTGCAGCTTCTAAGGCGGCGCGATCTACCAACAATGCTTGAGCATAAGCCATTTGAATGGCTTCTACTGATTGCAATAAATCTTCTAAAGGATCTTTAACATTGTGAGAGGCATCAATCATCCATCCCAAATCTTGGGCATGATTCATTCCTTTCGCATCCATCCCATCCACTAATTCATTGAAAATCAGAAACAACTGGTATGGCTTAATCGAACCAGCAGTTAAATCATCATCCCCATATTTGGAATCATTGAAATGGAAACCACCCAATTTACCTTCCATCAACAATAATGAAACAATTTGCTCGATATTAGCATTGGGCAAATGATGACCTAAATCCACCAAAGTATATGCTTTTTCTCCCAATTTATTCACCATAGAATAAGATTGGCCCCAATCTCCTACCGTAGTGGAATAGAAATTAGGTTCGTAGGCTTTATATTCTAAAAACAACTTCCAATCGCTTGGCAAAGCTGCATAGATTTCTTTCAAACTATCAACAGTACGTTCATAGGCCTTTCTGAAATTCAATTGGCCAGGGAAGCAAGAACCATCGGATAACCAAACAGTCAAAGATTTAGAGCCTAATTCAATGCCTTGTTGGATTACCTCAATATTATGCTGAACGGCTTGTTTTCTTACCGCAGCATCCACATGTTGCAATGAACCAAATTTATAGCTTAAGGCTTGATTCGCTTGATCTTGAAATGTATTGGAATTAACTGCGTCAAAGGCTAAACCATGCTGAGCTGCTAAGGCCTTAATCGCTGCAGGATTGGTAGTACTATCCCATGGAATATGCAAGGAAATGGCTCCCGAAGTCTGGTTCAATGCATGCAATAAACCTACATCAGCAATTTTTTCTTCTAAATTCCTTGGCTCTCCCCCTCCTGAAAAACGACCAAATCGCGTCCCACCTGTGCCCAAAGCCCAAGATGGAATCGCGATCTGAAAATCTTTCAATTTGGTAATTAAATCAGATGGAATGGCTACCTCCGATTGAATAAAAGCATATCTTCTTTCGTGCGCAGCTAAACGAAGCGCATTGTGGTCATGTAATTTTTCTCCAACAAACATGTAATTCTCTGCGATTTAACGTAAAAATCCTGCTGCTACCCCTCCGTCTACATTCAATGCATTTCCGGTAGATTTATGCAACAATCCGCCAACAAATGCATAACATGCATTGGCAATATCTTCTGGTAAAATAGATTGATTCAATAAAGTACGCTTCGCATAGAAAGCAGGTAGTTCTTCTACCTTAATTCCATATGCCTTAGCACGTCCTTCTGCCCAACCTCCGGCCCAAATATTAGAATCCGCAATCACTGCATCTGGATTCACGGTATTTACTCGAATGCGATCTGGTCCTAATTCAGCAGCCAATAAACGTGTCATATGTGCCTGAGCTGCTTTAGCTGAACCATAACCTGCGTTATTTGGTCCTGCAACAAATGCATTTTTAGAAACGATATTCACAATATCTCCTCCTAAATTTTGCTTGCGCATGATAGCCACAGCTGCTTGACTAACCAAGAATTGGCCTTTTACTAAAATATCAAATAAGCGATCCCAATCTTGTTGAGTATGCTCCAAAATACCTTTTGAAATACTGATACCCGCATTGTTCACAATCACATCCACTCCACCAAAGGCTAAACAAGCTTCTCCCATGGCATTTTCGATGGATTCTTGACTAGTAACATCCGCTAATACCGTAGAAACGGAATCTTTACCAAATAAAGAAGTAAATTCCTTTTTGGCCTCCTCCATGCGCTCAGCATTCACATCGTTAATAACTACGCAAGCACCTTCTTGAGCCATTTTCTTCGCAATAGCCTTACCAATTCCTCCTGCTGAACCTGTCACAAATGCAACACGGCCCGACATGCTCTTTGGTTTTGGCATACGCTGTAATTTTGCTTCTTCCAATAACCAATACTCAATATCAAATGCCTCTTGGCGAGGTAATGAGGTGTATTTGGAAATAGCCTCTGCACCACGCATCACATTGATGGCATTGGTATAGAATTCTGCTGCTACACGTGCTGTTTGCTTATCTTTTGCAAAAGTGAACATACCTACACCTGGGTATAAAATAACGACCGGGTTAGGATCACGCATGGCTGGGCTGTTAGGACGAGCGCAAGTAGCGTGGTATTCGGCATACATAACACGATATGCCTCAAACAATGGTTGAATTTGTGCCTTAATTCCATCCACATCCGATAAATCTTGATCTGGTTTCAAGTTCAAAACCAGTGGAGAAATTTTGGTACGAAGGAAATGGTCTGGACAAGAGGTTCCTAATGGAGCCAATACATCCAAATCATTTGAATTGATAAACTGAAGCACTCGCTCATCGTCCGAGAAATGTCCAATCATCTGAACATAAGAGGAACAAAATCCTCTCAAGACAGGAGCAATGGCCTTCGCTTGAGAAATACGCTTAGCCGTTTCTAATGAAGCTATTTTAGGACCTCCAAATACTGGTCTTGTTTTTCCTTCATTTTGTTTAATATATTCAGCACACTTTTCTATGACATCCAGCGTGTTCAAATAACAATCATACGATGTATCAGCCCAAGTAAATAATCCATGGGAACCTAACATGATACCACGCAATTGAATTCCTTTAGCCGCTGCCTCTTGCAAGCAAGCACGCAATTGTAAACCTAAATCAAATCCCGGACGCTGCCAGCCAACCCAACCTATCTGCCCTCCGAATAATTCCTCGGTGATTTTCTTTCCGTCCTTAGCTGCTGCTATCGCAATAGCCGCATCTGGATGCAAGTGATCAATATGTTTAAATGGTAAAAAACCATGTAAGGGCGTGTCAATAGAAGGAGCTTTTGAAGCTAGATCAAAAATGCAATGGTTAAACAATTCCACCATTTCATCTTCATGCTCTAAACCACGATAGACATTCTCTAAACTCAATAAACGATCCAAATACAAGGCCGCGCATCCTGATTTTTTTAAAGTACCAATGTCTCCACCAGAACCTTTAATCCACATCACTTCTGTCTCCTGTCCTGTTAAAGGATCTTTATCTTTTATTTTCACCGAGGTATTACCACCTCCGTAGTTTGTAATTCTTAAATCTGCTCCAAGAATATTGGATCTGTAAATAAATAAATCTACCTCGTTTCCAGATAAAGACGCTGCTTTTGAATCCTCCCATAGGTAGGATACATGCTGATAATTTTGGGACATATCTCCTTTTTTTTCAGTAAAATTAAATCTTGTCAAGTTAAAACCGTCCTAGTCTTTATAAGGACAGTCCTATTTTTATTTCTTACTCTTTTTTGCCACTGGCATGGCTTGTTCAAAATAATCAACAACTAAATGGCTCAATGCTTTCACTCCAAGCTGAAATCCAGACTCATCTATCTGAAAATCAGGGGTATGGTGACTTGCCACAGGGACGTTCAATTTATCTAAAGGCCTTCCTCCCAAAAAGAAAAAGAATCCCGGGATTTTTTCTTGAAAAAAACTAAAATCTTCTGCACCCGTGTGAGCTGGTTTTAAAAGCACTTTATCACGCCCATTCAACTCTATAAGGGAAGGAAGCATTTTATCTACTAAATTGACATCATTGATGGTAGCTGGATAGCCTGTTCCAATGTGTACATCTGCCACCGCGCCTCCACTCTTAGCAATGTTAGTGGCTATGTCCGTAATTCGTTGGTGAACTAATTTTCTTTGCTCTGTTCCAAACGTGCGAATCGTTCCAATCATACTCGCGCTTTCTGGAATAATATTATAGCGAATACCACTATGAATAGCTCCCACTGTTACAATGGCTGGATCTTCTGGCAAATTCACATTCCGACTTACAATGGTTTGTAAACCCATGATGATTTGAGATGAGATGACAATCGGATCAATTCCTTGCCATGGATAAGCTCCGTGAGCTTGCTTTCCTTTCACTTGAATATCCAATTCATCAACCGCTGCCATGGTGGCACCCGGACGGTATTGTATCGTTCCAGCTGCTGCTTCCGCCATAATATGCAAGCCAAAAATAGCATCCACTTTTGGATTTTCTAAAACGCCTTCTTGAACCATTAATTCTGCCCCTGAAACAATTTTTTCTCCTCTAGCTCCATAAACTCCCTCCTCTGCCGGTTGAAATATAAATTTCACTGTTCCGGCTAAATTGGCTTTTTCTGAAGCTAAAATTTCGGCTACAGACATCAAAATAGCCATGTGACTATCATGTCCACAGGCATGCATGATACCTGTCTTCTGGCCATTGTATTCAGTAGTGACCGTCGACTTAAAAGGTAAATCACCTCGTTCCGTCACCGGTAGACCATCCATGTCAGCACGTAATGCCACGACAGGTCCAGGCTTAGCTCCTTTCAAAATACCCACTACTCCTGTTTTAGCCACCTTTTCTTGTACCTCTATCCCCAAGGATCTCAAATGTGCGGCGATGATTCCCGCAGTACGTATCTCATTATTTCCCAATTCTGGGTGCTCATGAAAATCCCTTCTCCAGGAAATCGTTTTCGATTCAATCGCTTTTGCTTTTTGATTGATAATAGGCTTCAGTGAAGCTTGTGAAAAAGCCAATGGACCTAGGAGTAATAAGGCAGGTAAAGTAACAAATGCTTTCATATCTGGGTTATTTTATAGCAAACAAAAGGAAAGAGCTGAGCTCTTTCCTTGATAATTTAGTGGGTGCAATATACAAAAAATCAAATCGTATGATAGCAACAAGAATTCTAATCCTTTTAGCCTTAGCTATCTAAGAAACGTAACCCCATTTCTTCATGATTTCCAAATCTTCTCTTACGCAATCAATTGGCTTTTTACCTTGATAGGATTCTTGCTCAATGATGAAATGCTTGGTTCCACCTTTCTTTTCTCCCAATTTTACCATATCCAACACAGAAATAATTCCCGTACCTAAAATGGTACTTTCATATTTCTCCCCATGTCCTGGAGCAGCAGCAATCTCATCTTTCACATGCATGGAGACAAAACGACCTGGATATTTCTTCAAAATTTCCGCAGGAACTCCCCCTCCGTTAATCATATTACCTATGTCTAACTGTTGAGCTACTAATTTAGAATCCGTATTTTCCATGATTAAATCGAACAAGGTTACCCCATCCAATTTCTCAGAAAATTCAAAATCATGGTTGTGGTATCCAAAGCGCATTCCCGATTTTTGGCATAACTCTCCCGACTTATTAAACACATCCATGTATGTTTTGAATAAACTAGATGAAGTACGGATTGACTTATCCAATGAAGGACTAATTACAATCTCTTGACCACAAACAGCAGCATCTTCTACCGTGTATTTCCACAAATCAGTAAATTCTTTTTTCGACTCATCCCAATGTTGTTTACCCATCACGGTATGACCACTAGGCATTTTTAAGCCTAAACCATCCAATCTTTTTCTAAATTCTTGTGCCGACCAGCCGTAAAACTTACGGTTAACATAATTAGCATGCTCTACATATTTGTAGCCCATTTCAGCCAATTTTGTTAAAGTGCCCATAGGGTCAACTTTCATATCTTCCCGAATGGAGTACAATTGAACCCCAACTATTTTTTTGGCTTTGGCATTGGCTAGGGCCTCCCATGTCGATGAAGTGAAGGCTGCTGCTCCTAAAGCAATAGCTCCTTTCTGTAAAAATGATCTACGCGATGAATTCATAATTATTTAGATTTATTTATCTTTCAAAATTAGAATTCTAAATGAAATATTTATCCTTTTCTGAGATTATTTATCCTGATTCACCAAAAGCCCTTCTCTGGATTTTTTAAAAAGTGTAACTTCGAATTCTATGCAACCCCTCGCCGAACGAATGCGTCCTTCTTTGTTGGAGGACTATATTGGACAAGAACATTTGATGGGCCCTCAAGGTCCACTTCGAAGGGCTATTGATGCTGGGCATTTACCATCATGTATCTTATGGGGGCCTCCGGGTGTTGGCAAAACTACTTTAGCTGTATTATTAGCTACAGCTTTAAAAAGAACGATATATACGCTTTCTGCGGTATCTTCTGGTGTTAAAGAGGTCCGCGAAACTTTAGATCTGGCGAAAAAAAATAGGATGTTTGAAGCCAATTCTCCCATTCTTTTCATTGATGAAATTCACCGTTTCTCTAAATCCCAACAAGATTCTTTATTGGGTGCCGTAGAAAAAGGTATCGTAACGCTCGTAGGCGCCACGACCGAAAATCCTTCCTTCGAAGTAATATCCGCTTTACTTTCTCGCTGCCAAGTATATGTCCTTCAGCCTCTACTTGAAAGCCATATGGTTCACATGTTGGAAAAAGCGATTCAAGTGGACCCTCTTTTCAAAGGCAAAAAAATTACACTTCAAGAAAGCGATGCACTTTACCATTTTTCAGGAGGCGATGGAAGAAAGCTGTATAATTTATTTGAATTATTGGTTAGTTCGGCTAATTCCAATGAATTGACCATCACCAATGCCTTAGTGACAGAAAGATTACAGAAAAATCTGGCTTTATATGATAAAGATGGGGAGCAGCATTACGACATCATATCAGCCTTCATTAAATCCATTCGTGGTTCAGATGCCAATGCCGCTATATACTGGTTAGCTAGAATGCTTCAAGGAGGAGAATCTTTGGAATTTATTGGCCGAAGGTTACTTATTTTAGCCTCGGAGGACATTGGATTAGCTAATCCGAATGCGCTTTTATTAGCCCAAGCTTGCTTTGACTCCATTCGTGTCATCGGAAATCCAGAATCACGCATTATCCTTTCGCAAACCGTTATTTATTTAGCTAATTCTCCCAAAAGTAATTCAGCCTATTTGGCCATTAATGAAGCCTTAGCATTTGTAGAAAAAACTGGAAATTTACCCGTTCCCTTACATTTAAGAAATGCCCCAACCAAACTCATGAAAGAGCTAAATTATGGGGCTGATTATAAATATCCACACAATTACCCAGGACATTGGGTGGCTCAAAACTACATGCCAGATTGGAATGAAATCCCAACTTTTTATCAACCTGCCAACAATCCTGCGGAAGATAAAATGCGCCCAAAAAATGCGAATAAGGAAGATTAGTCGTGACACTCCATCAAAAGCAATTGACCACTTTCATAGCTGATTTTAACCATACCATCCGCTTTAGTCACATTGCTAGAACCCGTTCTTTGTCCTATACATAGGTCCAAACGGTCTAATTCATATAATAATCCTGAACTGGAAATTTGTTTAGCCTCCGCCAACGGCATCAAAGAAATAGAAGTTCCTTCGGGATACCATTTTTCGAAAACAGGGGGCAATAAATAACTCACCGAATAATCGTCAATCATCACGATTTTTAATTCTCGACCATATTTAGCCATGGAATGAAAATTATTGAGCGTATGATCCATACGTTTACCAGTAGCCCAAACTACATTAACACTGGGGTAGCCTTCCTCCAATAAATAATCAAAGGCCTTTTCTAAATCCGTCTTATTTTGATCCGGCGTGTGGATTTTCTTCAAAGGATAGTCATCGTAATTATTTCCTGAAATAAAAGACCGGTCAAAATCTCCAAGCCAAACATCCACTTTGATACCTAATTCAACCACCCGCTCCAAAGCACCATCTAAGACAATGACCGTAGGAGACCATTCAAGTAGCTGCTCCAACAATTCTAAAGAACATGCCTCACCATTCGCAATGATTAATGCGGGTTCCTGTTTATCTCGAATGATGTGGTGCGAAGACATACTAGGCTTGAAAGTCTGATTTACCGCCTGACTTCGACAATAATTTTGTTTCTCGAATGACCAAACCTTTGGATACTGATTTACACATATCGTAAATGGTTAAAGCGGCGACACTGGCTCCAACCATTGCCTCCATTTCTACGCCAGTTTTGGCATGCAGTCGACAAGTACAGGTTATAATAATTTCTTCTGATTGAACATCCATCTCAAAAGAACAAGCATCCAAGCCCAATGGATGACAAAGTGGAATTAAATCACCCGTTCTTTTGGCAGCCATGGTTCCAGCGATGATGGCTGTTTGCAAGATGCTTCCTTTTTTATTTTGCCAACCAGCCGCTTCAAAATGTTGGATGATCTCTGCTCCTAAATAAACGACAGATTGGGCTTTTGCTTCTCTAGTCGTACTATTTTTAGCCCCTACATCCACCATTCCAGGTTGATTTTGAGCGTCTAAATGTGAAAATTCGATGGCCATAATGATGCTTATTGAAAACAAAAATACATCTATTGAGTCATTTCATCGATTTTTTTAGAAATTTATAGATTGAGCCCACAAAAAAGATATGTTGACACCCCTAGAAGCTTTTCAAATATTACAAGAAATCCCTGTTCCAAAGCAAAAAGCCTATGTACCTCTGATTGATTGTTTAGGAGGTATTTTAATGGAAGATTTATTGGCCGATCGCGACTTCCCTCCTTTTGATCGTGTCATGATGGATGGCATAGCTATTGGAAATGTGAACATTCAAGAATGGAAATGGGAAGGAATTGCCTTTGCAGGTGAAGTTCAAAAAAAACTAGAAAACCCAAATGGTGCTTGGGAAATCATGACGGGTTCACCACTTCCCATCAATGCGGTAGCAGTCATTAAAGTAGAAGACCTCGATTTTTTTGAAAAAGAAGGAGAAAAATGGGTTTCTACTAAAAACCAAAATATAGAAATTGGGAATTTCATTCATCATAGAGGGAGCGACATTCTTCAGGGACAAGTCATTTTAAAAAAAGGTACACGATTAAAAGCCAACCATATAGCCATAGCAGCCAGCGTTGGTTATTCCAAATTATGGGTTGAAACTCTGGGCGAAATACATGTATTTTCAACAGGAGATGAATTGGTTTCCATTGAAGAAACACCTTTAGACCATCAAATTAGAAGTTCTAATTCCATCATGATGCAATCGGCATTGCAGCAGTTGGGTATATCATCTAAACACCATCATTTACCGGATGATCCTACTTTAATTCATCAAGCATTAAAGAACAGCTTGTTAACAAGCGATATCCTATTGCTATCTGGCGGCGTTTCCGCAGGTAAGAAAGATTATATTCCTGGTATCTTAAAGGATTTAGGATTTGAAGCCAAATTCCATAAAATAGCCCAAAAGCCAGGCAAACCACTCTGGGTAGGTAGTCGAGAAGATGGAAAAGTAATTTTTGCCTTTCCAGGAAATCCCATCTCAACCTTGGTGTGTTTTTCCATTTATTTTTTATCTTGGTTACAAGATCAAACAACTCCTTTTCCTCAAGTTAAAATTACTGGTCTTCCAGCCCCATTAGCCAATTTGGATCATTGGATTCCTATACAATGGACAAATAAGCAACAAGCTCAGGTCTTGAAACATAATGGTTCTGGCGACTTAGTCCATTGGCAGCATGCTGATGCTCTAGCTTGGCAAAAAGCGAATGATACGAGTGAAGAATTAATCTATTTTCCTTTGTAGCCATGGAATTGCACATACATACCTTTGACCTGCCCTTGAAGCACACCTTCACCATCACGCATGAATCTAGGGATGTGCAACCTACGCTCATTGTTGAGCTAACATGGCATGGAAAAAGTGGGTATGGAGAAGCTACAGAAACGCCCTATTATGGCGTCACCATGGAGAAAATGATTTCCCAATTGGAAAGCATTCGAAATTTATTACCGAGTGATATACTTCCTCATCCCAATGATTTCTGGAAAATGATGTCCAAAACTTTGCTGGACGATCACCCTTTTGCTTTATGCGCTTTGGATGTGGCCTATTGGGATTTATGGGGAAAAACTCATGATAAAGCTTTATACCAATTATGGGGTTTGGACATTTCTCACAATCCCATTACCGATTATACAATAGGAATGGATACCATTGAAGTTATGGTGTCCAAAATGAAGGAAATGCCTTTTCCTTTGTATAAAATCAAACTCGGTACTAATCAGGATATTGAAATAATAAAAGCCTTAAGAAAGGAAACAGATGCTGTATTTCGAGTGGATGCTAATACGGCTTGGACGGTGGAACAGACCTTGGAATTTGCCCCAAAGCTACAAGCATTGGGGGTGGAATTCATTGAGCAGCCCCTAAAAGCAGATCAATGGGAAGGGATGAAACGCTTAAAAAAAGAGTCTGCTTTACCGATTATTGCCGATGAAAGCTGCATAACTGAATCTGATGTGGCCCAATGTGCTGAATATTTTCATGGTATTAATATCAAACTGATGAAATGCGGAGGTATTACTCCTGCTTTGCGCATGATACAACAAGGTCGGAATATGGGTTTAAAAATCATGGTGGGTTGCATGACAGAATCTACCATAGGTTGCTCAGCCATTGCACAATTACTTCCACTGTTGGACTATGTCGATATGGATGGTTGTTTATTGGTTGAGGATAAAATTTCACAAGGAATTCGCATTGATTTTGGGCATGTCATCTATGCCAAAGAAGGAGGAACAGGAGCAAAATTAATTCAGCATGGCTAATTTTACTCATTTTGCCGATTCCATTCCTGGCAGAATCATATATATGGATGGAAAGCCATTTCGATGGTTAGGGGGAACCAATTATTTGGGAATTGGAGAACATCCTTTATTTAATGAAAAACTAAAAAAAGGAATTGAATTATTCCCTCAAAACTGGGGAAGTTCCCGAAAAAACAATATCCAATTTACGGTTTGGGATGAATTAGAAAATGCTTTGGCGAAAAAATTCAAGCATGAAGCAGCGGCACTTTGCTCATCGGGATTTGCTGCAGGACAAATTGCCTTGCAATTTTTACTTAAACAATTCCCTCAAGCTGGTTACACCCTTGCACCACATAGCCATCCTGCTATCACAACTTTTTTACATGCTCCATTTGATGGAAGCAGAGAAGCTTGGATTCAAGCGGCATTATCGGAACAAGTTAAGATCTTAGGAACGGACGGCATCAGAACTCCCATCGTTGAATTGTTCGATTTTGAATGGACGAAAAACCTACTTCCTTATCAATATTTATTAGTCGATGAATCACATCGAATCGGGGTTCAGGATATTCAAATAAATAGTTCGGCCACGATTATACAAACAGCCTCCTTGTCCAAAGCCTATGGAATTCCAGCAGGAATCATATTGGGGCCTAAAGAACAGATTGAAGAAATAAAAAAAGACCCTTTGTGGATTGGTAGCTCTCCTCCCAATTTAGCATTTTGTTATGCTTGTTTACATGCCCATGAAGCATATAAAGAGCAAAAAGAAAAGCTAGATGAAAATGTGAACTTTTTTCAATCTCAATTAGCTGAGACTTCGATCAACTGGGCCAAAGGTCACCCTTCCTTTTGTACAGATAATGAGAAAACCATTCAAATCTTAGTTGATCATGGATTTAAAATGAATCAATTTTCATATCCAAAATGGAATGATCCGGCCATTGGCAGAGCCTCGATACATGCTACATTAAAAAAAGCTGACTTAGTGGAATTAAGTCAGCTTCTACAGGAATAAAGAACTATTTTACTTTTGATGCTGATTTTTTTTGGCATATAGTAAAACGGCTACACCAAAAAGCATGGCTGGAATCGAAAGGATTTGACCCATGTTTAGGGTCATGTAATTTTCAAATTCACTCTGATTTTCTTTCAAAAATTCATATAAAAAACGAAGGGCAAACAAGGTAATCATGAACCAACCGGTGATGAGGCCTTCTTGAGTTTTCTCCTTTTTCTTGGACCAAAACCAAATGATGATGAAAAACAATATCAAACACGAAAGTGCCTCGTATAATTGGGATGGATGCCTCGCTAAAACTTCCGCATTACCCATGGAATTAAACTCGGTGTCTCGGTAAAACTTGAATCCCCAGGGTAATTCAGTGGGTTTTCCAACAATCTCTGAATTCATCAAATTACCCATTCGAATAAAAAATCCACCCAAAGCTACAGTAGGTACAACACGGTCAGTCACGTACAAATAAGATTGACCTGGATATTTTTTGGTATACAAATAAAATGCGGTAAAAAGACCAATCCCTGCACCGTGAGAAGCCAAACCAGAATAGGGAGGAATTATCATTTGAGTGAAAAATCGAATCGGATCAGCTTGTAACAAAGGGAATTCATAAAAGAAATAATGCCCTACTCTGGCTCCAATCACAGTAGCCACCATGGCATAAATCAATAATTGATCGGCTTGCTCCGTGGGTCTACCCTCTTTCTTGAAAATATAACTTAGAACTTGGAATCCGGCTAAAAAAGCCATGGCAAAACATAGTCCGTACCAACGAACTGGAAATCCAAATAGTTCAAAAATCGTTGGATCTGGATTCCAATCAATAAACGATAAAATCATGGGGATTGACGTTAAATATAGCAATCCAAATTTAAGATAAAATTTAGGATAATTGCCAAACGTCAAAGATGCAACAAATTATTTTTGAACCTTAGGAATCACTAAACTTACTGCCTTCTTTAAAACTTTGGCAGGAAATAAACGGTGGGGAAATCCCAAAGCAAAGGAATCTGAGGCAAAAAGTACAGCAAGTATTAATAGAACAACAACCTTCTTTTTCATATGTTTATTGATTGATGGACAAATGTAGTAAACATATAGTACTTTGCAATACAAGGTACTATAATTATTTAATTTAAATGTGATGATTGGTAGTCAAGATGCGCCCATTGGTCGATTGGTTGCATGAGCGTACCGAATCATCTTATATTTTTGATACGAAAACGAAATCAGAATCCGTTTAACTCTCAAAATAAAATTTAATCGTATGAAAAATCCATTGCTTACATTCGCCCTAGTAGCTAGCGTTGGTCTAGCGAGTTGTTCAAAAGAAGATGCCTTGAATCCTACATCGGATGCCACTGGCTTTGTTAGTCAGAATTTAATTCCAGCTGCAGTTAAAACAACCGTTACAAACACGTATCCATCTGCCCAAGTAGATTATTATGTATTACAAAGTAATTCATTGTATGGTGCCAACATTGTGGTAAGTAATACGGAATCACAAGTAGTATTAGATAAAACGGGAGAAATTAAAGAATCATTCACACGCATTACTGAAACTGAATTACCTGCGGCTATAACCACTTATTTGAAAGATAAATATGCGGGTTATACATTTATCCATGCTGGCAAAAAGACGACTGGCACTCCTGTCACATATCGCGTAGAGATTAAGGTTGCAGACAAAGTTTAT
The DNA here is from genome assembly GCF_019923745.1 of Aquirufa aurantiipilula. Classification (GTDB taxonomy): domain Bacteria; phylum Bacteroidota; class Bacteroidia; order Cytophagales; family Spirosomataceae; genus Aquirufa; species Aquirufa aurantiipilula. Next base: position 119,988 of record NZ_JAANOG010000008.1, on the reverse strand, counting down.
TCCATTTTATTTGATGAAACGGGAGCTATGATCTCAACCATTGAAGGTAAGAAAGGAGAAAAAGGCGGAAAAGGAATGGGGGCAGCTGTTAGCAAATTGGCTTTAACAGAACTTCCAGTTGCAGTGCAGGCAGCCATTACAGGGTATACATTCAAAAATGCTGTCCTTCGTTTGGATGCCAATGGTGTAGCTACCTACCATGTACATGCTGAAAAAGATGGTAAAGTTTGGGATTTAAAAATTGATACCACTGGAAAAATTCTTTCTAGTGAGGAAGAAAGCAAAGATGATATCAAAATCACCAAAACAGAAATTACTACCTTGCCCCAAGCTATCACTGATTATTTAAATAAAAATGCGGCTGGCTGGACATTAAAAAATGCAGTTTCAGTACAAAAAGATAATGTAACTATTCACTATCATGTAGTTGTAAGCGTTGGAGGAACTACTCAGACTTACATGTTTGATAAGGATTATAATTATATAGCCAATGCGGGTAAAGGGCCTAAGGACAATCCAAACCCTGCCAACTTTGTCATTACTGAAATTACAAAAGATCAAATCCCTGCCACAGCTATTTCTTATTTAGATAAAACTTATGCTGGCTGGGCATTAACTAAAGCTGTTTCCGTTAGCAAAGATGGTGCTGCATATGAAATTGAAGTTATCATTACGTTGGCAGATAAAAAGTATAAAGTTGAATTTGACCTCTCTGGAAATTTCAAGAGTGCACGAAAACTTTAATTATTAGGTTGATTGTTTAAAAAGGCTTGCTCTCGCAAGCCTTTTTTTGTTATTTCGAGTGATATGCAAGAAATTGAACCTTCCTATCAATGGGAATCTTTATACAATGCTTCCCATGACCCGAAGTCTCCATTTTATGGGAGAACATATTCCAACACGGAATACACCCATACGATTTACAGCTATTATATTCATCCACTTTGGGATGAAATCGATTCAGAAACGCTGTATTGCAAAATACTATTCACCGATTACAAATCACAATTTACCATTATTGAATTGATGGGAGAATGGAACGATACCCTACACAACGATATCATGTTGTTAAAACGTGGAGTCATAGACCATTTACTAGCTGCAGGTATTAAATATTTTATACTTGTCGGCGAGAATGTATTTAATTTTCATGGTTCTTGGGAGGATGATTACTATGCAGAATGGTTTGAGGAAGTGGAGGATGGATGGATTGCCGGCCTTTGTTTCCCTGAATTCATAGAGAAAGAATGGAATAAATATAAAATTGATTATTACATCAATTTTGGAGGTACTTTACAAATCCCTAATTGGCGAACGGCTAAACCTGACATGCTTTTTATGGTCATTCACAAGATACTTTCGAACCGACTAGGAAACTAAAAATCAAGGACTTGATTAAAATAATCAGAAAGCAGGATAAAAAACTTGATTCAAATCATACCTTTGCCAAAGGATTTACAAGTTTTGTAGGATTTGCAGAATTTAGATTTGTCAACTCTTGAAGAGTTGACAAATCTGAGTAACAAATCAGAGTTACAAATCAGAATTACAAATCTAAGTGACAAACAAGAATGCCAGAGTGCCTGAGTTCCTGAGTGCCATGGAATACTCATACATGCAACTGAGTGATAACGAATATTAATAATTATTCGTTAGTGCTAATGAGTAAAAACAAGACCTCTAACAAAATTACCAACGCATTACAACCATTTTACCCCATAATTACCTATGAAAAAATTATTTACTCTCCTATTCTTATTCATCTCTCTTCAGATGATTGCTAAAAAACCAGACAGCCGTTATTATGAAATGCGCGTTTACTATTGCCATCCAGGTAGATTAGATGCATTAATCCAACGCTTTACAAACCATACCACTAAAATTTTCGAAAAACATGGTATGACAAACGTAGGTTATTGGATTCCCAACAACAACGAGAAAAATGCACTTTACTACATTTTGTCCTACCCTAACCAAGTAGAACGTGACAGCTCTTGGAAACGTTTTAATCGTGATCCCGAGTGGAAAGAAGTAGCTAGAAAATCCGAAGAATCTGGTAAAATTGTAGCTAAAGTGGAAAGTACTTTCATGATGGCCACTGATTTTAGCCCGAAAATTAAGCCTTCTCACAAGAGTGTCGATCGTGCCATTGAATTGAGAACTTATACTGCTACGCCGAATAATATCGACAATATTTTAGCTCGCTTTAGAAATCATACCACCAAATTGTTCAAGAAACATGGTATGACAAACATTGCCTATTTTAAGACCATCGAAAAAGACCCTACTGTTCAGCCTCGTTTGGTCTATCTATTAGCTCATGATAGTGAAGCAGCAGGTAAAGCTTCTTTTGACGAATTTAGAAAAGATCCTAATTGGATTAAAGTACGTGATGAATCAGAAAAGAATGGAAAAATTGTGGACAAAGTAGAATCTATCTACATGCACCCTACGACTTTTTCAACTATCCGATAAAGCTTTGTATCTTTGTTGTCCCGAAAATTCGGGACAACAAAGAAAAATTATGCGGTGGAATAAACAAGGTTTACTCTTTTGTCCAGACGGACTTTCCGAATGGAATCAAAAAAAATACGCACACGTTGTATGTGCTGACACCAATTACCCTGATCGAATCCGTTTATATTACTCGGCACGTGATTCCAAAGGACGCTGTCAAGCTTCCTTCATTGACTTAGATTCCAATAATTTATCCAACATCTTGTATGTTCACCCTGAGCCCATTTTAACTTTAGGTGCTCCTGGAACCTTTGATGATTGTGGCATTATGCCCACATGGTTCCTTCAAAACGGAGAAGAAAAATGGCTTTATTACATTGGTTGGACCGTTAGAAATACCATTCCATACCATAATGCACTAGGTTTGGCAAGCTCTACGGATGGCATTCATTATACCAAAAAATTTCAAGGCCCCATTATAAGTACAACGGCCACCGAACCATTTTTCAATGGCTCTGCCTGTTTTCTATATGACCAAGGCAAATACAAAGTTTGGTATTTAAACTGTACTCATTGGCTTCCAGATGGTAATTTAATGGAGCCTTGTTACCACATTAAATACGCAGAATCTACCGATGGGATTAACTGGGACAGAAAAGGGCAAGTGGCTATCGATTACCGGGATGAAGTAGAAGGTGGTATTTCTCGCCCTACGGTCCTAATTGAAAATGGCATTTACAAAATGTGGTTTTCTGCACGCGCTTGTACAGACTATCGCACTAATCGTTCTCGCTCATACCGAATCTATTATGCAGAATCAACGGATGGAATTCATTGGAAAAGACAAGATGACTTAGCCGGTATAGATGTTAGTGATAATGAGCAAGATTGGGATTACGAAATGATTGAATATCCTTTAGTAATTCGTCATCAAGAAAAGACCATTTTATTTTATAATGGTAATCATTTTGGTCAAAGCGGTGTAGGATATGCCATTTTAGAAGAAAAATAATGGATTTTAGCTACTTGAATCATCATCTTTATGGTAATCCTCAAACGGCCAAACAACCCAAGGTTTCCGTTTGTCTGATTACTTATAAACATGAACCTTATATACAGACTTGTTTAGACAACATCCTCCAACAAAAAACGGATTTTGACTTTGAAATCATCATCGGAGAAGATCATTCCCCAGATAATACGGCTTCCATTATTCAGTCCTATGCAGACCGTTATCCTGAAAAAATAAAAGCCTATGTCCGACCTGAAAATGTCGGCGCTAAAGTGAATTTTTTACATTGTTTTTTTGATTGCCAAGGAGAATACATCGTTCACATAGAAGGAGATGATTATTGGACTTCTCCCGATAAACTCCAAAAACAAGTAGATTTTTTGGATAGCCATCCACAAGCCTCTGCTTGTTTCCATAATGCCCAAATCATTTATGAAGATGGCACAGGAAGAGAACCTTCACTAATCAATTCCGCAGATCAGGCACCTTGGATTAAATCTACGGATTTGTTAAAAGAACGAGAAGCTTGGTTCATGGCCACAGCCAGCGTCATGATGAGAAAAAAACTTGTCAAAACACTTCCAGAATGGTTTTTTCATTCAAAAAGTGGCGATATCCCATTATATGTCATTTTAGCAGAAGAAGGTCCTATCGCTTATTTACCCGAAATCATGTCTATTTATCGGAAAAACGAAGGCGGGATGAGTTATACGGACAGCAATAAATCCGCTGCGTTTATATACAACCGTATATTCATGTATTCCAAAATCAATGAATATACTCAGGGTAAATATCAAGATTTAATCCAACCCATCCTTTTTGAATACCATTTATTATTAACCAGGATTACAGAGAATGAAAAATCATTCCTGAAAAGATCTTATTATTTATGGAAAGCATCGGCACATTCCCCCAAAAAACTAGGCATAGCAGATTGGAAAAGACTATTTAAGGAACACGTATTTACAGCGGATTCCTTTTTGGCCTATCTAGCATTCCGAAAAAAAATGAATCGTTTTTTAGGAATACAGTCATAAATCAGGATAAGTCCATTAGGATTTTACAGGGTTTTAATTGAAATTTATAGGTATTCTACGGAAAAACACATACTTATGAATTGGACTCCTTCTAAAAAACCTATTTTTCTGACGGCATTATCTCTTTTTGCCCTCTTATTTGTCTCTTCTTTTTACAAAAATCAATCTGCCCGTTGGGGCCAAGTTTTATTGGATTCATTAACTGAATCGCAAAAAAGACAAACAGAAAATGCTTTAAAAGGGTTAAAAATACATCCTGAACTAGAAATCACCCTATTTGCTTCCGAACCAATGCTTCAAAACCCGACTAACATCGATGTCGATGCACAAGGTCGTGTTTGGGTCGTAGAAGCTTACAATTACCGTCCTAATATCAACGGAAACCCGACAAACCCTCAGGGCGACAAAGTGTTAATTCTCGAAGACACGAATGGTGATGGGAAAGCGGATTCAAGAAAAATATTTTATCAATCACCAGAATTAAATGCTCCACTTGGTATAGCTGTGCTGGATTCCATGGTCATAGTTTCTCAAAGTCCGTATATCTGGAGAATGTTTGACGATAATCGAGATGGGAAAGCGGATCGCAAGGAAGTCATGTTTCAAGGAATTGGTGGTGAGCAACATGATCATGGCGCCCATGCCTTTACATTTGGTCCTGATGGAAAACTCTATTTCAACTTTGGAAATGAAGGAGGACAATTATTAGACGCGCAAGGAAAAGCTGTCTTGGATCAAGATGGAGACCCCATTGGGCCTAAAAAATACAAGCAAGGCATGGCCTTCCGTTGTAATGTAGATGGTTCACAGGTAGAGGTTCTTGGACATAATTTCAGAAACAATTATGAAGTAGCCGTTGATTCCTATGGTGGTTTATGGCAATCTGACAATGATGATGACGGAAATAAAGGTGTGAGAATCAATTTCGTGATGGAACATGGAAACTATGGATACCGTGACGAAATGAGTGATGCGGGTTGGTCAGCCAATCGTACCAATATTGAACCAGAAATCCCTAGAAGACATTGGCACTTGAATGACCCAGGCGTTGTACCTAATTTATTGCAAACAGGCTCAGGCTCACCTACGGGATTGATTTTATATGAAGGTAATTTATTGCCCAAGGCCTTTCAAAATCAAATGATTCACTGCGATGCAGGTCCTAATGTAGTAAGAAGCTATCCCGTTAAAGCCCAAGGTGCAGGCTATGAAGCTAGTATCCTACCTTTGGTAGAAGGAATCAATGACCAATGGTTTAGACCTGCAGATGTAACCGCTGCTCCCGATGGGTCCTTATTCATTGCCGACTGGTACGACCCAGGCGTTGGTGGACATCAAGCTGGCGACCAAACCAAAGGTAGAATTTATCGTGTTGCTCCTAAAGGCCATGCATACCAGGTAAAGTCAATGCCTTTGAATACTCCGGAGAATGCTATTCTTGCATTAGAAAACCCCAATTTGGCTCAAAGGTATTTGGCATTTAAAAAATTAATGAATTGGGGTAAATCTGCTGAATCTGCCTTGGAAAAATCTTATCAAAATAATGCAAATCCGCGCATGAAAGCACGTGCTTTCTGGGCTTTAATGAAAACGACACAAGCACAGAAATACCTGCAATTAGCTGCAAATGACGGATTAGCGGATATTCGCATGATGGCTATTCGTCAGGCGAAAAGAACTCCATTCGCTCAGTGGAAAGAACTTGCAACATCTTGGGTGAAGGATGAAAACCCACAGGTTCGTCGGGAATTAGCCATTGCTTTACGTCATTTTCAAGATCCACAGGCAGATGTTATGTGGGCACAATTAGCCCAGCAACACAATGGCCAAGACCGTTGGTACTTAGAAGCGCTAGGTATCGGTGCGGATGGACTTTGGAACAGTCGATTAAATGCTTATTTAGCTCTTTCTGTTAATTCGTCTTCAGCAGCATTTCAAGATGTTATTTGGAGAGCTAGAACAGAAAATGCGCTTCCATACATTTTTGCTGAATTAAAAAGCAATCAAACTCTATCACAAAAACTTCGTTATTTCAGAGCGCTAGATTTTATTCCAAGTGATAAAAAATCAGGTATGTTAATTGATCTGATATCCAAAAATTTCCAAGGACAAACCGAGTCTCAGTTAATTGGATTACGGCATATCAATCCAACATTCATCGCTTCCAATGCCGACGCCAAAAAAGTATTGAGAGATTTATTACCTAAAACTTCCGAAGTAGAATATTTAGAATTGGTCGAGAAATACGAGTTAGCGGAGGAAAAAGAAAAAGTATTGCAAATGGTTTTGACTGGCAAGCAAAGTAGAAAAGCAAGGTCAATCCTCTATAAATTAAATGGAGGTGCTGCTTTGGTGGCTCAAACTTTTCAAAAAGGGAATGAAGACCAACAAAAAGCTATTATCGAATCCATTCGCTGGATTGGTCAGCCAAGTACCTTATCTCTGTTATTTGATGCCATGAACCAGAAAAACCTGTCTATGAGCATTAGAAAAGAAGCTGCCCGAAGTTTAGGTAATTCTGCCAATGGTGAAAACTATGTATTGGATATTTTAAAAAATAAAAAAGTAAGCACCGAATTTATTCCTTCCGTGGTTGAAGGTGTCAGTAGAACATGGAGAAAGGCTGTTCGTATGGAAGCTAATTCCTATTTAGGTGGAACCACTCAAAATGCCAAAACAAAACATCTGGATTTGAACACCCTTTTAGGACAAAAAGGAAATGCGCAAGCCGGAATAAAGGTATTTGTCGATCAATGTTCTATGTGCCATCAGGTATATCAAGAAGGAATCGACTTCGGTCCAAAATTAACGGAAATTGGCTCTAAATTATCCAAAGATGGCATGTATGTATCCATCATGCACCCTAATGCTGGAATAAATTTTGGTTATGAAACCTATGAAATATTAACCAAGTCTGGGGAGACTTACCAAGGTATCATCAGTTCTAAAAACGAAACGGATATTATCATGAAATTGCCCGGTGGAATGGTACAAAACTTCAAAACTTCCGCCTTAAAATCAGTGAAACAATTACCTAATTCCATGATGCCAGAAGGATTAGCCGATGCTATGAGCACCACGGATTTAGTCAACCTAGTCGAATATTTAACTACCTTAAAAAAGAAATAAACATGGATCGTCGTTCCTTTGCCCAAATGATGGGCGGAAGCTTATTGGGAGCAGGTGTTACTAGTAGCCAAGCTACTTTAGCTGCTTCATCAAGTCAATTACACAGCTTGGCTGCCGAGCCTGCATTTAGCTTAAAATATGCACCCCATTTCGGTATGTTCAAAAATCATGCTGGTCCAGATGAGATAGACCAATTAAAATTCATGCATGAAATGGGATTCCGTGCTTTGGAAGACAATGACATGATGGGCAAAAGTCCAGAGCTTCAAGCCAAAATTGGCGAGACACTCACCAAATTAGGAATGACCATGGGAGTCTTTGTAGTGAAGTTTGATGGCTTCTTTGACACTCAACACATGACTACAGGCAAAAAAGAGGCCACCGAAATGTTTGTAAAAGCCTGCAAAACAGCTGTAGAAACAGCCAAACGTTGCAATGCCAAATGGATGACTGTAGTACCTGGAAACTTCAATCGTAAACTGCCTTTAGGAGTTCAGACAGGCCATGTAATTGACAACCTTAAGCGTGGAGCAGAGATTTTTGAACCGCATAACTTAACCATGGTATTAGAACCATTAAGTGATAATCCTGATTTATTCCTTCGCTATTCTGATCAATCCTACATGATTTGTAGAGCCGTAGGTAGTCCTGCTTGTAAAATCCTATTTGATATGTATCACATGCAGCGCAATGAAGGTAACATGATTGCTAACATGGATTTATGTTGGGAGGAGATTGCCTATTTACAGATTGGAGATAATCCAGGAAGAAAAGAACCTACGACTGGTGAGGTGAATCATGCCAATATTTTCAAGCACTTAAGAAAGAAAGGATATACCGGAGTCTTAGGTATGGAACATGGAAATTTCTATCCTGGAAAAGATGGTGAGGTGAAATTAATTGAAGCTTATCGTAAGGAAGACAAAGGATAATTCCACGGATAATTTGGAATACTACCTTTATATTTAAATATTTGTTTAATTATTTAAGATATTATGGATATTGTATTCAAAGCAATCAATGATCCGACAAGAAGAGAAATACTTCGCTTTTTGACTCATGGCCCACAAAATGCGGGAACTATTGCTCAGCAATTTAACATGACAAAGCCTAGTATTTCTCATCATTTGGATTTATTGAAACAGGCTCAGTTGATCGATTTCAGCAAAAAGGGGCAATTTTTAGTCTATACCCTCAACAAGTCGGGCTTTGAATCCATACATGCTTGGTTTCAGCCCTTTACTTTATTTTTCGAATTGCCAAAGCCGAAAATCCGACTTTAATTTAGGTTTGACATAATCCAATCTTTCCTTAATTTCGTTTCCAAATTGCCATTCCTATGAATCATTCACTTCCAGCATCATTATCTTTTCTTCGTTCAGAACTTCCCTCCCATTGGGTTGGACTTGGAGTCATTCAGTTACCTAAGCGTAATTTTTTCCAATCCATCGGTGATTATTTTGCAGAAAAATCAGGAAAGCAGCGAATTTCTTTTGTAGTTGTGAATGAAGAATCCCTGAAAACCCTTCATTACCAAGGTTCTAGTTTGATTGGCAGCGAATTCATTGACATTCACAATTTGGACCATTTTTATTTCTCTGAAGGTAATACTTCGGATGGATTAGTTTCCCTCTTCAATTGTGAAGCAAGCGTCGTTATTTCAAAAAACAAAAAAGGGGATTTGAAACTAAAAGATTATTTCCTCAAAATCATGCCTGCTTTATTGGGAGAAAATGCAGAGCCTATCCGTAAAATTGAAGATATTCAATGGGCCCAAGAAAGTAAGAAACACATGGCTGAAGTTCTAAAACATTGGCCAGAACACATCAAAGCAAGAAAAGACAAAGAAGAAGCCGAGGAAAAAGAACGATTAGCTCAAGAAGCTCATATCAGTTAATCAACGGAGTCAACCTTTTTTGCCACTTGTAATTTCAGTAAATCCTTCGAGTTCAAAGCCACTAAGCTTACAATCACCAAAGTAGCTGTTGCCCCAAGCAATACAGATGGTACCGTTCCCATCAATTTTGCCATGACTCCTGATTCAAAGGCGCCTAGTTCATTGGAAGAACTTACGAATATTCCATTCACAGAAGAAACCCTTCCTCGCATCTCATCCGGTGTATAAAATCGTAAAACGGTTTGTCGGATAACCACACTCACCGAATCAAACGCACCTGTAAAAAATAGCGCCACAACGGATATCCAAAAATTGGTTGATATACCAAACACCAAGGTGGCTATTCCAAATCCAGCAATAGCTAACAATAAATTTCTCCATGCCTTCTCTAATGGTGGAAAATAAATCATACATCCCATGGATAATAGGGCTCCAATGGAAGGCGCTGCCCGTAAAATACCTAATCCCTCTGCTCCTACTTTCAAGATATCTTCAGCAAAAATGGGTAAAATAGCAATTACCCCTCCAAACAAGACTGAAAACAAATCCAAGGAAATGGCATACAGGATAATCTTGGTTTTAAAAACATACACAATACCCTCCTTTAAGCTATGCCAAATGGACTCATGAGTAACAGCTTTGGGAGGAACAGGTCTTTTCTTAATAAAAAACAAACAAGTCATCACTCCCAACAAAAACACAATAACCGTTTCTAATGAACCTGCCAAACCCAAATAGGCATACAAAAAACCAGCCATTCCAGGGCCCAAAATCGCTCCCAATTGCCAAAATGAACTATTCCAAGTCGCTGCATTAGCAAATACCTCTTTGGGCACCAAAAATGGATTTAATGAAGAGGCAGCAGGGCTGAAAAAACCTTTAGCCAAACCAATCAAAAATATGACAAAATAAATGGTATATATATGAAAATCAGGGCTTTGTGCGTCTAATTGTAGGCTTGAATAAAGCAATAAAAATGAACCTAAAATGATAATCGATAAGGAAATTTGCATGATCTTTCGCTTATCTCGATTATCGGCATAATGCCCCCCAAAAAGAGCCAAAGAAATATAAGGAATCACTTCTGCTAGTCCGATTAAACCCAAGGCTAAGGGATTGTGGGTAATCTTATAGATTTCATAAGACACAATCACCTCTTGCATCAAAAGTGCCATGGTGAATAAGGTATTACCCACAATAAAGGCTCTAAACTCCGGAAATTTTAAAGCGCTGTAAGCGTCCTTATTTTGAAAAAAACTCATAGGCGAAATACAGAAAAGGGCTACAATAAGCTAGTTCTCCCCAAGTACGTGAGGCTAGCTTGTTTTTTGAAAAATAATGAATCCAACATTGTATGGCAAATGTAATGGCAAATGGCATAAAAGCGATTTTTTCGTCGAAGTAAAACAACATACCTACAAATAGTACCAAAAAAATCCCTTCGACTCCTAATAAAATCCGTTTCCAGCTCTGTATAGATTTCAGCTGTCCTACTTCTTCCCATTCCCATAAACTATACATTCCCAAATTTTGGAATACCAAAAGAAACAACATCACCGCTAGTAGGACTGTCCATACCGACCAAGAAATTCGATACCAAGAACTAGCCCCAACTCCCATGGTATAAATCAAAGCCGTCAAGATTTCTTTACTGGATGACAGATGATTAAAGAATCCATAAAACCATAATATCCAATATATCAACATCATAGCACCCAAGCCGAAACCAAAGTAAATCAAATGTTGATCCAAAAAGAGCGTACTTACTCCACCCATTAGCCCCAACAAAACCAAGATTATCTTCATAGCGATAGCATGCTGAGATTGAAATATATGCCTCTCATCTTGTACCATTCCTTTCTTTCGATCTATTATTCGGTCAACTAAATAAATACCCCAAACAGCACAAGCCAAAGATAGCTGCTCAGAAAAACTAGGCATATCATTCAAAAAAATCTCATGTAGAAATGCCTGAAAAGCCATTGTTCCCAAAACAACATCTAAACTGACTAAATGGGCAATTTTAATAAACCGCATCTTGTTGAATTTGAACCATGATTTGATCTCCTACAGCTATTTTACCAAGAAGGTTAGGTACAAATTGCTGACCAAAATATACCTTATTACCAATCTTCCTAATGTGGCTTAGTGCTGTTAACACTTCCTTTTGAATCGTGCCTTGTTGAGGGTGAACTGTCACTAATTGACAACGAGCACAAGGTTTGGCCCCAAATAATTCAACATTCCCCGCTTGAATTTGCTTCCATGTATCTTCTTCAAACGCATTTGATCCGCTCACAATGATGTTAGGTCGAAAACGTAAACGATCAACCTTATCTCCCAATTCGTCTTCTAAAGCTTCATAAGAGGCCTCTGAACAAAGCAAAATAGGTAAAGCATCTGCGAAAGAACTTTCTTTGGACAAAGGAGTTTGATATTTTTCTTTAATGAACCGAGGTGAAGAATCCGTCAAACGCACTAAAAACACCCTTTCTTGTAACAATTGACTAAACCATTCAGACCAATCATCTAAGACCAATCTGGCCTCTACATGATCTTCCCAAATTTCTACCATTTTAGTTTCTCCCAATTCAATGGATGAGCTCAATGTTTTTTTCTGACCTGAATGCTTATCCTCGACTAAAAAACCATCAGCTTGTAGGCTCAATTGAAATCGAGTTAAATCTGGCCGAGTGCGTTGGGTGATAAATTTTCCCTGCTCATCAACTAACATATATCGGCGGTCACCTGCCAAGCCTTGAATTTCAACTTGGGCATCTTGAAGTGACAATGCACCCAAAGATTTTATGGGATAAATGTAGATTTGTGAGATTTCTAAAGTAGGCATAAAGCAAAAATAGCTAAAAACAACTCAAAATAGCTATGAGTACTTGTATGCTAAGTGTATCGGAAAATGCTCCAAAATCATTATGTTTGCTAATTATATATGCCAAATAGATTACCATATGAAGATATCAGGCCTAAGCATTAGCCTACTTGTTGCATTTTCAGTAAGTATATTTCCTTCTCAAGCGCAAAAAAACTTGAGTTTAGAAGATGCGATTCAACAAGGTTTACAAAACCACTATTCGATTCAAGTAGCGAAGAAAAGAGAAAAACAAGCATTAAATGACAACACCTTAGGTAATGCTGGATTTCTACCAACCATTACAGGTAATTTCAATAAAAACTATACCGTATCTGGCTTAAATCAAGAGTTTTTTGGAGGAATACGTGCTCCTTTAGTTCAGTCAGGGGTTAATTCCAATTCATCCAATACCGGTCTTGCTATGGTTTGGACTCTTTACGATGGAAAAGGTATGTTTATCCTGAGAGATCGTTTTAAAGAATTACAAAACTTAGGAGCTAAACAAACTGAGGCGACTATTGAGAACTTAATAGCCTTAATCAGCTCTTCTTATTATGACATCATCCGTCAGGATTTACGTGTCAATAACTTCAGAAAAGGATTAGAGATTTCCAATGACCGTTTGAAATTGGCCAAAGATCGCTTTGAAGTAGGACAAGGTTCCAAAGTAGATTTTTATTCAGCGCAGGTGGATTACAATGAAGACAAAGCTCTTTTATTAGCTCAAGAACAATCTTTTTTAAGCACTAAAATCAATTTCAATACGCTTTTGGTTAGAGATCACATGGTTGATTTTGATGTGGTTTCAACCATTGAATTATTGCCAAAACTGAAATTGGAAGAATTAAAAGCCCAAGCATTACAGCAGAATCCTAATTTAATTACTGCTTTATTAAATAAAAAAGTAGCTGATTTGGATATTAAAAATCTACAAAGTCAACAACAACCAGTGATAGATCTTTTAGCAGGATATAACTATAATACAGTTAACAATGGAGCTGGTTTTGGTGTTTCTAAAGGTAGTAGTGATGTGATGAACTACGGTATTCGTGCTTCCATCAATATATTTGACGGTAGTAACCAAAAACGTCGGATTCAAAATGCTAAAATCAATGCTGAAATCGCAGACTTACAAGTTGCAGACTTGAAAAACACCTTGGTTTCCAACATTGAAAAAGCCTATGTCAATTACGAAAATGCGTTAAACCTAATCAACCTGGAAACAGAGAATTACGGTATTGCAAAACAAAATATAGACATTGCATTTGATCGATTCAAAGTTGGAATTGCAACATCGTATGAACTAAGAGAGGTACAAAGAAACGCGGTAGCAGCCGAGACTCGATTGATTGAAGCAAAATTTGCTGCCAAAACAGCGGAGATTGAATTAATTCGATTGAGTGGTAACCTGCTCTAAATTCTGCTTTTCTTGATTTAATTGTTGTTGGTACAAATCATAATAACTACCCTTCTTTTTCATTAAAGAAGTGTGAGTTCCTTGTTCTACGATACGCCCTTCATGCAAGACAAATATTCGTTTAGCCAATTTGGCGGATGAAACACGGTGTGATATAATCACGCAAGTTTTACCCTCCATGATGTGTTTCAAATGATTTAAAATCTTATGTTCTGTGTGGGTGTCAACAGCTGATAAACAATCATCCAATACCAACATACCCAGATTTTTAGCCAAGGCTCTAGCTAAAGAAACTCGTTGTTTTTGTCCACCCGACAAGGTCACACCCCTTTCACCCAAAACGGTATCAAAGCGATCTGGAAATTCCATGATGTTTTCATAGACATCCGCATATTTAGCCGCTTGTTCCAAATCTGTTTGGCTTAAATCGGCTTGACCAAAACGAATGTTCTCTGCTATACTCGTTGAAAACAAAAATACATCTTGAGGAACAAATCCTAGGTTAGAGCGAACCAATTCCATGTCCCAATCTTTCAGCTCTATCCCATCCAATAATATTTTACCTGCGGTAGGATCATAAAAACGAGCCATCAAGGCCGCTATGGTACTCTTTCCTGAACCCGTAGTTCCTAGTAAAGCCACTGACTCACCAGGCTCAATTTCCAAATGAATATCACGCAAAACGGGGCGTTCGGTTTCTGGATAAGTAAAATCAACATGTTCAAATGTCCAACGACCTTGAATTTTTTGTCGGATTTGTTTGCCTGTCAATAGCTCTGATTTTACTTGTAAAAATTCATTGATTCTACCCTGAGAAGCTGCGGCTCGTTGAATTTGAGAACTTGTCCACCCCAAGGCGGTCACTGGCCAAGTCAACATGAATACATACATGATAAACTCGGTGATATTACCAATGGAGATTCTTCCAGCCATCACTTCCTGCGAACCCACATAAACCACCAACAGGGTAGAAAAACCTACCAATAGGGAAATCAAAGGAGTAAACAAGGAATCCACTTTGACCAAGTCCAGGGATTTCTTGCGGTAGTTAGCCGAGGCTTCTGCAAAAGCCTGAACCGATTCCTTTTCACGTACAAATGATTTCAAAACACGAATACCAGAAAAAGCTTCTTGAGCAAAAGTAGAAATGGTCGAGAGTCCTGCTTGAATTTCTTCCGATTTCCTCAAAACAAGGGAATTGACATAATAAATACTCACAGAAAGTATGGGCAGAGGTAATAAAACGTACCACATCAAAGTTTGATTGACATGCCACATGTAATAAATCACCAATACGAATACGCAAATCAGGTTAAGACCGTACATCATGCTGGGCCCTACATACATGCGCACCTTACTAACGTCTTCTGAAATACGAGCCATTAAATCACCCGTATTTTGCTTTCTATAAAATGATAAAGGCAGGGCTTGGTAATGCTCATAAATTTCATTTTTCATATCGTATTCGATATGTCTTGACATCACAATGAGCGTTTGGCGAACCATGAATAAAAAGACCCCTTTGATGAGTGCCATCAAAATAATCAATCCACCATAGAAAAATAAAGTAGCAGCAAAAACCTCGTAAAAAGCACCCTGAAGAGAGAATTGCTTGAAAAGAAAATAAACATCAATGGTCTCTGTCACCAAGTCCAAGGCATATCGCACTAATTGAGCAGGAACGACACCAAAAAAATTGGAACAAAAAGTAAAGACAATGCCTAAGAATAGCAGCCATTTATACTTCCAAAAATATTTATTGAGGTGACTTAGTGCGCCCATGCTTAATTTACTTCTAACAAAGATAGAATCTTTATCAATTAAAATCCTTAATTTTGTGTTTCAAACAACAAGAACGCTCTTTATTTTCGGATGGTAAACAGAAGATTACTTCGGGTGAAAGCATTTCAGCAATTGTATGCTTACAACACGCAAGAACGTGCCCAATATCAATTGGCATTTGACGAATTAGCTGTCATTTTTCAGCCAGATTTATCACTCATGGTCGCAAAGGAGGAACAAGCTCCTCGATTAGAAGGCCTAAAAAAATTAGCGGAGATACAATTAAACGAGTTTTTTCAAGAAATACCTACGGAAGAAAGTATACCTCCTGAATCTTTAGCTGCGGCCAAGTCGGTTTACCGAACCTATCAAAACAATACCAAAAAAATTGCTGAGAAGTTAAAAAAAGACATGGTTAAGGAAGTAGAGTCTATCTACAAGCAATACCTGAAAATCCTTTTTTACTTACAACATCTATCGGATATTGCCGTTTGGGATGAAAACCGCCGTTTATTAGAGAATCCCATCAAGACAGCACAACTGAGCAAAAACAAGATCTTGGCCATCATGCCTAAGTGGAAAGCCTTGCAACAAGCTTTTGAAGATCAGCACATTGGATGGTCTGAAGACGAGGAGAACCGCATCAAAAAATTGTTTTTAGAAGTTATTCTTTTGGATCAAACTTTCGTAGACTACCTTCCGAATGCTGGAAAAAGTTTCGAAGACGACATCGAAATGATTCGCTATATTTTAAAAACATTTATTCTAAAACACTCGAGTATGACCGAGTATTTTGAAGAAAAAGATTTAAATTGGCATCTTAATAAAGATGTAGTAAAAAGTTTGTCGACCAAAACATTTAAGGTAGATGCATTAGAAGATTTGAGCTTACAACCTTTAGCTCTTCAATGGGAAGATGATAAATTATTCTTTGAAGAGTTGTTTGAAAGTACCATTCAGAACGACAAAGATTTAGTGCTTTGGATTGGTGATCAAACGAAAAATTGGGAATCTGATCGTTTGGCCATGGCTGATTTTATTTTGTTAAAAATGGCTTTGACAGAAATGATTAAATTTTCCAGCATACCCGTTAAAGTAAGTATTAACGAGTACATTGAATTAGCGAAAAATTACTCTACACCCAAATCAGGGCAATTCATCAATGGTATTCTTGATGTAATTTCTTTGAGATTGATACACGAAAAAATAATTACTAAATCAGGTCGAGGATTAATCGACATAGCTAGCAAATAATATGAGTAGATCATCAAAATCCTTTTGGGCATTTGTCGTAGGAGCTGCCACAGGTGCAATTATTGGAATTTTATATGCCCCTGATAAAGGTGAGAACACCCGTAATAAATTGTATTTTCAGCTAAACAAATACAGAGAGCAATTGAAACAATTGATCAATGATATTGTAGAAGGTAAAGAAGTACCTGAAACGTTGGCGAAATCAGAAGGCAAAAAAGTGGTCAATGATACCAAAGTAAAAGCTGAAAAATTGTTGGAGGATGTAGAGAAAATGATGAGTCAGATTAAAGCAAAGCCTTAAGATGAAATACGTCATTGCCTTGTGCTTTTTAGGTCTTTTATCCTGTACCAACAAACAGAAAGAGGCTAGAAACTCAACAGAAGAATCCATTCCTATGGAATTGAGACCTTCGGTTGAAAAGCATCCTGTGATGAAATTTGATCAACCCGTAGTTTACCTAGGGAAAATCACTGAAGGCGATAGCATATCCTATACCTTTCATTTCAAAAATGAAGGAAATATGCCTTTAAAGATTTTAACTGTGAATGCTTCTTGCGGCTGTACAACCCCCAAATGGAGCAAAGAATTAGTTCAACCTGGCAAAAAAGGCTTCATTAAAGTTAGTTTTGATTCCAAAGGCAAGGAAGGGAAAGTTCAAAAAACCGTTACTGCTTACGCTAATACCATGCCATCCGATAATATGGTGGCATTCAAAGTAGAAATTAATAGAAAAAAATAATTAACAATCGAACAATTATGGCTAACAATCCTCAAATCATGCAAATCTTCCTTTTTGGTGGAATCTTTGTAGTGTTTTATTTTTTCATGATTCGTCCACAACAAAAAAAGGCGAAAGAAGCGAAAAAATTCATTGATGAATTAAAAACAGGTGATAAAGTAGTAACTATTGGAGGAGTACATGGAACCGTAGTTTCTATTCGTGAAAAAACATTGGTAGTAGAGATTGACTCTAGCAAAGGGGTTCGTGTCGTTTTTGAAAAATCAGCTATTTCAAAAGATGCTTCTTCTCGCTTAACTGAAGAGTAAATCCATGGAAAAAAGCCTTCGACCTCTTATAGGTATCACAGGCGGTATGGGATCCGGCAAATCAATCATTTGCCGGATTTTTGCTTGTCTAGGCGTTCCTGTTTTTGAAGCAGATAAAGTTGCCCACCAATTAGTGACAACTAACCCTGTTATTCAACAAAAAATCAAGGGTGCCTTTGGCCCAGAAAGTTTTGATGATCAAGGCACTTATAACCGAGATTATATTCGTAGTCGAGTTAAAAACAACCCGGATTTATTATCTGCTCTAAACCACATTATTCATCCAGCTGTTCGTGAAGCATTGCAGCAATGGGCACAAGTTCCCAGTTCGGCACCCTTTAAATTATATGAGGCAGCCCTTTTGACGAATAAAAATAAACCAGACTATATACACCAATTAATTGCCGTAGTTTGTCCTTTAGAAGAACGCATTGAACGGCTAGAAAAACGAAACCATTTAACCTTTGAAGACAACATGAAAATGTTACAAAACCAACCCAGCTACGAACAATACACCGAAGGTGTTGATTTGATTGTAAAAAATGGAAAAAATGACCGTGTTTGGCCACAAGTAGAAGCCATTTTCAAAAGACTTTCCCTCATTTTGATAACACTCTTAATTTTCAGTCAGACAAGTATAGGACAAATCAAAGCCATGACTTTCAATATCCGAATGGATACCAAGTCAGATGGCATTAATCAATGGTCAAATCGCAAGGATCACTGCGCTGAATTAGTCAAATATCACCAAGCTGATATTATTGGTATGCAGGAAGCATTTATTCACCAAATCAAAGATTTTGCGGAAAGATTACCTGGCTATACTTGGTTTGGACGGGGCCGCGACGATGGAAAAGAGGAGGGTGAATTTTCTCCTTTGTTTTACAATACCAAGAAATTTAAAGTCTTGGAACAAAAAACTTTCTGGTTATCAGATTCATGTGATAAAGTAGGTTTTGGTTGGGATGCGGCTTGTCGACGTGTTGTTACCTGGGGACATTTTCAAGACTTGAAAACAAAAAAGAAGTTTTATGTATTCAACACCCACTTTGACCATTTGGGAAAAGTAGCCCGTAGAGAAAGTGCCAAATTAGTATTGACTAAAATCAAAGAAATCGCTAAAAATAGTCCTGTCATTTTATTGGGAGATTTTAATGCCAAGCCAGAAGATGAACCGATTCAAATCTTAGTAGACCCTAAGAATCCAGACCGATTAACAAATGCTGAAAGCATTAGTAAAAATGGACATTATGGCCCCAAAAACTCATTCAATGCCTTCAAAGAGGAAAGAGAAAACAGTCAAATCGATTATATTTTCGTGAAAAATGGAGTTAGCTGTGAGCAACATGCCACACATTCTGAGACCTGGTCTAACCGATATCCAACTGACCATTTTCCAGTAAGCGCCACCCTCCGAATCCCTTAAATCGATTTGGGTTTTATGACCTCAAATTGTAACTTGCAGTATGGAAAATTTTATTGTTTCGGCGCGAAAATACCGTCCTACCCAGTTTGATTCTGTGGTTGGTCAAAGCCACATTACCACTACCTTAAAGAATGCGATCAAGTCGAATCATTTGGCTCAAGCATTTTTATTCTGTGGTCCAAGAGGCGTGGGTAAAACCACTTGTGCGCGTATTTTAGCCAAAACAATCAACTGTGAAAATCAAAGTGCAGAAGGTGAAGCTTGTGGTGCTTGTTCCTCTTGTCAATCCTTCCAAGAAAATACCTCATTGACCATACATGAGCTTGATGCTGCTTCGAATAACTCGGTGGATGACATCCGTAGTTTGATCGATCAAGTTCGATATCCGCCTCAAAACGGACGTTATAAGGTCTACATCATCGATGAGGTTCACATGCTTTCTGCCCAGGCTTTTAATGCCTTTTTGAAAACATTGGAGGAACCTCCCTCCTATGCCATTTTTATTTTGGCTACTACGGAGAAACATAAAATCTTGCCTACCATTTTATCACGTTGCCAAATCTTCGATTTCAACCGCATCAAATGGCAAGACATGGCCTTGCATTTAGCATCCATTGCAGAAAAGGAAAATATCACAGCAGAACCTGCAGCCTTAGAATTAATTTCCATCAAAGCCGATGGTGGTTTGCGCGATGCTTTGTCGATGTTTGATTTAAATGTCACCTTTTCAACCGACAATACCCTGCGCCACAAGGCTGTTTTAGAAAATTTACATATCCTAGATAGCGACTATTACTTCAGTCTAACAGATCATTTGTTAGAGCAAAACCATACGGCTGTTCTACTTCTTATTGAAGAAATCATGCGAAAAGGTTTTGATGGCATGCAGTTTATTTCGGGGCTAATGGAGCATTTGCGTTTATTATTATATGCCAAAGACCCCAAAACCTTGGCATTAATGGAAATGAGTGATGAGAGTAAAGCCAAGTTTAAAAAACAGGCGGAATTAACTTCCACTTCTTTTATACTTTCCGCCATGAATATCTGCGCTCAAGGAGAAGTAAATTATAAGAGTGCCAAAAATCCAAGATTGCATTTGGATTTAAGTTTACTGAAAATCAACTACTTAAATTCGGCATTCAAGCCTAACCAAACACCTGTGGTGGAGGACGGCGCTGGAAAAAAGCTTGAGGCTTCGGCCAATCCCACCCTGGAAAACAAGCTTGTTCCTGAACAAAATGCCTCAGTAAAACAGGAATTACCAGTAGAAAATGCCCCTACTCCCTCAGAAGAAATAAAAGATGTTAAAACAGAGCTGCCTGAAAATAGCCTGTCAAACCCTAGTCCTATCCCTAGTCGACCAAGCATCCAATCGTCAGGTTTGCGAAGTGCAAAAAAACTGGTTGAAACCAAACAAGCAGAACAAAAAGAAGCTACCTTATTGACAGGAAGTGCCACGGGGGCGGAGAATAAAACCTTTACTTTAGAGGACATTAGTCAAGAATGGATACGAATCGCAAAGGCATATGAGGCTAATCAGGACATCAATAAATATGTCATGATGAATCGGCCGATTGAACTTGTGGGTACGGTATTGCATTTAAAAGTAGAAAACGAATTGCAAATCCAGCAGTTTAACGAAGCCATACGAATGGAGGTTTTAAACCAACTACGCTCATCACTTCATAATTTTGATATTGACATTGAACTGGATATCCTAGTTCAGGAAAAAAGCGATAAAAAAGTATTATATACCCAATCTGATAAGTACGAATACCTTTCCGAGAAGCATCCTATTTTAGTAGAAATGAAACAAAGGATGGGATTGGACTATGAATTTTAAAAATCAATGGATATATGAAGTTGACCTCCTAGACCTACTTTTACTATTTTCTTCAAGGTCGACAATCGAACTTCTTTCACATCATTTTCAATTTTAGAAATATATGATTTCGTAGTCCCTACTTTCAAGGCTAATTCTTCTTGGGTTAATCCCTGATTTTTTCGAGCTTCATGAAGCAAGAAGCCTAATTTGAAATGTTGATATCCTGACTCAAATTGATCCCTCGAATTGTTATCAGAATTACCATAATTAGATTCAATAAATTGATCTAAACTAACAAATTCACTGTTTTTCGTTTTCATATATTATTCATTCAATATTGCTCTCTTCAAAGTGAGCTTTCAGCAAATGAAAGAAAATAGTATATCAATTCATCTCATGGATTTAAAACGAATAATAATTATCAAGAAACTGATAATTTAAACATCGAAAAATATATGGTAATCACTTAAAGCATATCTCGCAAAGTCAACATCGTCTTCCAATTTCGTGTAGTAGCAGAGACTTTCAGTTTATTCTCTAAGAAATTATTGCTCAATTTGGCGTTTCCATAACCTTTGGGAACATATAAATAAACTGCCCTTTCAATGAGTTGATAGGTCTCTTCCTGAAAGGCAAAACTTGCTAGTTTTTCCACGTCTTCTGCCAATGGCTCCTTCGCTAATAAAGTCACATACAATTTAGCTTCATCCAGATTATCCCGCCTTACAAAGGGATTATTGGCAATAATTTGATTCCAATTGGACACAGTAAAGACCTGAACATCTACCTCAAACCCAAATCTTTCTAGAATAGCTGAATGAATCTTTTCAACCATTTCATTTTCCATTAAATCCACACTTTGAAACAACACATTCCCACTTTGGATATAGGTCTGTACAGCCTCCAATCCTATTGATTCAAACATGGCTTTTAACTCCACCATCTTGATCATCTTCTGACCAGATACATTAATTCCTCTCAGCAAAGCAATGTAAGTAGCCATTAAAAATTATCGTAATAGGTGAAGTCTTGTACAATCTTACCATTTTCAATACGGAAAATAACAGCTATGGGAAGTTCGAATTTCTTTTGATCAGCTCCAGTACCCGTAGAAACAAACTCCACAGTCACCTGCTTGTCACCAGATGGATAAACGTTCAGCACTTGGTCATGTACATCTGGGAACTGCTGTTGCAAACCAGTATACTCCTCCACAAACTGAGCTTTGGTCTTTTTAATGACCTTCCTCCCAGAAGTAGGATCTTTAAATTCGGCTGAGTCAGCATACATTTCCGACAAGGCCTTCCAATCATGCTGATTAAACAAAATAAAATAACGTTCAATCAGTGCCTTATTCTTTTCCTCCATACTGCTGGATGAGCTTTGGCATGCTGTAAAAAACAGACCAAATGCCAGAAGTATACCTATTGCTTTCATCGTATAGAAATTAGACAAAGTAAAAACTACTTCAGAACTCTTTCAAAGTTTTATCTCACTTGACCATTCCCAACTAGCACCCATTTCTCTGTCACTAATTTCTCTAACGCAAATGGACCCCGAGCATGTAATTTCTGGGTTGAAATACCAATCTCTGCGCCCAATTCAAAAACTCCTCCATCGGTAAATCGAGTAGAGGCGTTCCAGTAAACGGCTGCCGTATCAATGGCCTGCAAAAAATAATTAGCCTCTGCCTCATCTTCCGAAATAATCGCCTCGGAATGACGAGAAGAATAATTCGATATATGTAAAATAGCTTCTTCAGTACTATCCACCACTTTAATGGAACAAGCAAAATCCAAAAACTCGCGACCAAAATCTTCTTCGGTTGCCTCAAATAAGTAAGGATAAGCCTGAGCCTTTAACAAAGCATAAGAACGTGGGTCGGCATGGATTTTAACGTGATATTGAATAAAATCATCCTGAATCAAACTCAAAAAACGAGATAATTTACTTGCATGAATGACTATGGTATCCAAAGAATTACACACAGATGGTCGAGTAACTTTGGCATTGACCACTACTGGAACTGCTTTAGCCAAATCAGCTGTTTCAGCCACATAGGTATGACAAACTCCAGCACCTGTCTCAATAGTCGGAACCAAAGATTCTCTACGTACTCGTTGAATCAAGGCATCTGATCCTCGTGGGATAATGACATCAATATATTTAGTCGCTGTTAATAAAGTGCTCACATGAGCTCGATCTGTTGGCAATAAACGTACTAAATCTTTCGAAAACCCATTTTTTTCTAAGGCTTGATGAATCAAGGAAACCAAAAAAGAGTTACTATACCAAGCATCAGTTCCTCCGCGAAGGACAGCAGCATTTCCTGAACGAATACACAAAGCAGCTACATCAATCGTCACATTGGGTCTAGATTCATAAATAACACCCACCACACCCAAAGGAACAGCTAGTTTCCGTAAGTGTAAACCATTCTTTAGCTGTTTCTCTAAAATCACCTGCCCAGATGGATCAGGCAATAACATGATATCACGTAAACTATCTGCCAAGGATTGAATGCGTTCTTCGGTCAACAATAACCGATCGCGCATGGGATTATTCGCCTCATAATTAGCCAAATCTTGGGCATTCGCTTGAATGACTCCCAATTTGTTTTCTTCCAATAAGGAAGCTAATTCAGATAAAATGGCATTTTTCTGATCACTGCTTGCCATAGCCAAGGAGATGGCGGCATGTCGGGTAGCAGCTAAAGAAGCTAATAGTTCACTCGTATTTTCCATGAATTAATGTAGGCTAAAAATCGTAACCAAATGACAAATAGGTTACTGGTGCTTTAATTTCTTTATTATCCATACCAAAGGCATAATCCAATTTGATGAAATAACCCAATAAATAAGCTCTGGCACCCAATCCATATCCAACTAAAAATGGATTTCTAAAATCGGTTACTGTAGCTAAAAATGGGTTGGTATTACCTCCATAGGTATTGGTATTGAATCCATTGGTTCTGGCAAATGGATTGGAGCCTGTCCAGGCACTACCTATGTCCGTGAAACCAGCAAATTGAAATGAATTCATGAATCTAGATTTGGAAAAATCTGGACCCATTAGGGATTTCAAAGGGACACGCAATTCTAAGTTCAACAGGATATGACTTTGTCCTGACAATTTATTGACATTAAAACCACGTAAAGGACTAGCTACATCACTCATAAATACATCTCGCTGGGCAATACCACCTGTCCCCATAGGATTCTCCTTATTTCTCCCCTCTCGTTGAATAAACAACCAATTATCTACGCCTCCCAGCATGGTTTGTGGTGCAGCAGCGTCCAAAGCATTGGAAGCAGATAAGCGAGCAGCCAATATGAAACTATTGCTTAGCTTCATGTAGCGACGCATATCCAGTCGTATACGACTAAAATTTTGGGGCAATGCTAAACCTGTTTGATATTCCGCAGAAAGATTCATTCGAAAACCCGTACGTAAATTTTCGCCCAAATGTACCGTATTATCAAAGGTATATTCCAATTTCGCGCCAGCATAAGTAGCCAAGTTTTCTGGAGTAGCCAGACTATACTGATCGATTGCTCTATTAGAACTGAATGACCCCGTAAAACTCACTTTGCTCAATAAATTAAATGGATATACTCCTTTAACTTCAATCCGATTATACCGTACTTTTTGAGAAAAACTTTCATTCTCTTGATCTAGCACCTTTCTGTCAAAACGCACAAACCAATCTATTTTATTAGCTAAATAACCATATTCAGCCCATAAATCTGCATTTCGCAAATTGGAAGTCACAAATATGCCTGTCCGAACCAAATGATTTTCTAATAAATCATTCATCTTCACCTCAAAAGAATAGCCCAATCCACGAATTGGATCCACCATGAAATTTCCTTCTGATTTGTTGACAACAAATGAATTCTGATAATCCACGGGACCCAATAATTTACCCGGATCTTTTCGTAATCGTTGACTTTGCTGCCTCAATTCTATCCTTGCTCTACGCTGATCTGCTCGACGAATCAAAGGCTTTTCTAGGCTATCCTTTGAAGTAAGCGTAGGGTCCACTGAAGTTAACTCATTCACTTGTGGATACCATCTACTTTGGCCAGCACTGATTAATGAGACAATTGGATAGGTGCTAATCATTTGAGTTAGCATATCGTTTTGACGTACGACCAAGAGATCTTTGGTCCATTCAGCAGATCTCCATGGACCTGATCGTGCGCTATTTTGAAAAAAAGTAGTGTCAGACCAACGCAAACTTATCAAATTAGTCCCTGATGTTTCTTCACTTAAAAAGGCCCAAGCTGTATCAGACACTTGTCTTAAATTATGAATATAGCCACGGTGAGCAAAAATGCGTTGAGGAGTCGATGGTTCATCGGCTTTCCAATGGTACAAAGAATAAATACCATCCTTGGAAACGTTCGCTTTCCAAGTTGAATCCACGTATTTCTCAGTAATATAGGCTACATCATTCCCATTGTTCCACCAATGTGCTTCTATTTCATCATTGGCATCTTGGGTCACAGCAGTATATCGATTACGTCTCAAATCATATATACCCACATCTACCTGTCCATTTTTTAATGCACGAACCAGCATTCGTTGTCCATTGGATGCCATCTCAAAATCCAAGCAATTTAAATCCACCAACTTCTTTTTACTATCCACTCGAAGATTGAACTTATTGGCAGTCAAAGCAGAATAAGTTTGCAAATAGGAATTGCCTTCTGAACTATAAAGAATGGATAAAACATTTGATTTACCCCAGGATAATAATGGGCCACGATCGGTAGAAATACGTTCTGAATCCTTTAGACCTGTTTGAAAAATACTTTGTGATTTTTGATTGCCTAAATTCATCAAGTTCACTTGAAACTTTCCTGATTCCCCTAGAACATAGGCTAACCATTTACCGTCTGGACTAACTTTAAAATCTCCGAGTATTTGATCATTCAGCATATCCACCGATGTCAAATTTTTCAATCCATTTAAAGCCACAGTATTAACTTCTTCCTGTTTGGACTGATTCATGTAGTACTCAAACCATTCCCGCAAAAACTTACTAAAAGGTTTTTTGATCGTACTGGATATACTGGATTGCTCATTACGAATGATGCGAGTCAAATTCAAAATATTGCTAACGGGCTGTTTTCCATAGGTTTTAACCAAATAAGCCCAAATAGAATGCCCCAACCAAATGGACTCTTTCCCTTGTGCCAAATTAGGTTTACGCACCCGGTTATTAACCACCACTTGATACATAAATTGATTCATTTCTGGAGAATCTCCCTCTGCAATGTAGGCGGCAATTCCTTCCGAAAACCATTCAGGAACAGACAACAAAAGAGAGTTTTGGAGGGCATCTTTAATACTTCCACCAAAAAGCATGTCGTTTACATACACTTTGGTGACTTCCCTGACTAACTCCTTTTTGTATTCTGATGTATTATTTTGAAAAGCTATTTCAACTTTAAACTTGGCAAAATTTTCTGCTTTAGCTTCTGCGGCATTATCCAAACTGATACCTGTATTGGATTGTATCCAATCTTGATGAGAAGGATAAACAAAAAGTTTGATTTTATTAAATGGACTATACCCTAAAATATCGGTAATTCTAGGAAATTCAGATTCCAATATTTGAATGGTATTTCTGGCCAAAGCCTCATTTTTACCAAAATAATAAACCTCAAAGTTTTGGCTGGTGAAAAACTTCCAAACGAATTTTTGATACTGAATTCGGGTTTTATCGAATTTCTTTTGACTCGGATAGAAGTCTTGCCCGGATAGCATAAAGGAAAAAAGCAGCAAAATCAAAAGCAAAAATCTTTTCATCCAGGTTTCAGATTAATAGGCAATTTCAATAAAACCAAATTTAATGATTTATGTGGAAAATAAATGGTAAAATCGACGAATTGATGCTTCAGAATTTATCTGCCCTTCTCCTTTCCATTCGGCTAGCCATTGTTGTGCAAAATAAGGACTCAAAGAAACCCCCTTGGAACCGAATCCATTAAAAATAGCCAATGGTAAATGTGGATGAAATCCCACCAAAGGCCTTCGGTCTTGAGTGGCTGGCCTTACCCCAGTAGACATTTCTATTTCCTCGTAGGAATCTACCCCAAATGATTTTAGTTTATTCTTTAAATCCAATTGTGCCAAAGTACTTGGCTGATTTGAAAAATCATCCCAACGGTAAGTAGCTCCAACTTTAAATTCATGATTTCCTAGAGGGAGAAGGAAGCCATTTTTATTTAAAATATATTCCTGGGAAGCATCATTGGACTTAATTTTCATCAATTCTCCCTTCGCAGGTAAGAAATTTAAATGACCAAAATATGGATTGTGTTGCTGAGCATGAAAGCCCTCACAAAATATAACACAAGCATAAGCTTGCCCTTGAAAAAGTATCTTTTCTCTTAATATTTCTAAATCACTAGACGGATTTAAAGCAATTTCTTGCCGTATATTTTTTGATTGAAAATATTGCTTGGAACAGTTTAATACATTTTCCACATCCAACCACCCCGCCTTTTCAATCCAAACTCCTTCATCAGTCCAACGAAGGTATTCATTATCGATACTTTCTTTTCTTTCCAATAGCCAACTTTTCATTTCCTCATTAGCAAAAGGTCTAAATAAGGGCATTGGATGAAAGAATGAGCCAGATAAGGATTTTTCTAATTGAGTATAAAATGGAAAAAGGTAGCTAAATAACTCATCTACTAGCCAAGATTTCTCCAATTTTCTACCGGTAACAGGATTAAATATCCCTCCTGCAGCGAAGGAAGACGTGAAATAATTCTTGGGAGCATCGAGGATATGAAAAGGTACATCAGCTTGGTCCAAGGTATGAGCCAATATGGTCCCAGCAAGCCCCTGTCCTACAATTAAAACAGGAAGGGAATGCTTATTTTTTATCATGTTGAACCCGTCGAACTTGTTCTAAGACAAAAGCCACTTGTTCATCCATGGACTTATACGATGTATCTAAATCAATGGCATCATCGGCACGTTTAAGAGGGCCTTCACTTCGATTGGAATCAATCTCATCCCGTATTTTTAAATTCTCGACAATTTGTTCAATCGGTAAATCTTCACCTTTTTGCATTAACTCCAATTTTCTTCTTTGCGCCCGAATTTTAGGGTCTGCTGTCATGAAAATTTTAACTTCCGCATCAGGAAACACCACCGTTCCCACATCCCTGCCATCCATCACCACGCCTTTCTTTTTGCCCATTTTTTGTTGCTGTGCAACCATGGCATGACGTACCGTTGGAATGGCACTAACTTGACTCACAATATCCGAAATGTACATTTTGCGAATTTCATTCTCCACATTTTCACCATTCAAGAAGGTATCAGACGCTTGCCTTTCGGGATTAAACTCAAAGGTAATATGCACCTCATCCAAGGCTTTCTCAACAGCCTCTAAATCAGCACAGTCTACTTGATTACGATGAAAAAAGAGTGCTACAGCGCGGTACATAGCTCCAGTATCGACAAAAGCATAGTGCAGTTGAGCCGCAACTCGTTTGGCAGTAGTACTTTTTCCACAAGAAGAAAAGCCGTCAAGGGCAACAATAATTTTAGACATGAACAGAGTTAATAAACTTAATAATAGCCAAATGTACTAATTCTGGAACTTCATAAGCTGCTTGATGCCCAGCATTTGGAATTCGAATTAATTGATGAATGGAAGAAAGATTCGTCGCTTTTTCTGCATCTTCCAAAGGAACTAAGGCATCCATATCGCCATGAATAAATAAAAATGGGATGGGTGTTGATGCCAAAAAGTCCAAACTTGCAGAACGGTCTCGCATAGCTTTGGAAGCTGCTACCAAACCTGAGGCTGGCAATTCTTGGTATCGATTGATTAAGCTTTTGATCACTTCTGGATTTTGTTGGACAAAATCAACTGAAAACAAATTGGGAACAAAAGGACCAATGAAGGCTTTTGTTCCCAATTTTTGTAAAAACTCCATCGTTTTATTCCGGTTCAATTTTTTCTCCTCTGAGTCAGCCATGACGGTTGAATTCAACATGACCACTGATTTCACTTGTTCCGGAAACTCTTTAGCTATTGCTAAGGCAATATAGCCCCCCATCGAGTGCCCTATAAGATGCCAAGCTTTATTTTTGGGCAATGCTAAGGCAATTTTCTGAGCATATTCTGACATATTTTGACAATCATCCCAGCCTGCATAATCAGGGCTAACAACAGAAAATGGCCAAGTATATGTGGGTATGAAATCATCCCAAACACGGTGATCTTCACCAAATCCGTGTAAACAGACGATGATTCCCTTCATATTAAAACGTATGCAAAAGACCTAAGAGCACAAATATCAAACCTATGAAAGCAGAAACTGCTCCAATGGCTCCCAATCCAAAAATCGAAAGAATGATACCTATAATCAACAAAATTACCCCGATTTTCACTTTGGAATCCCAAGATGAAGGACTGGATGCTTGTTTTTGTTTTTTTGCTTGAGTTTTGTATTCTTTTATTTGAGCTTTAAGCTGAGCTTTGAATGCTTTTTTGTGCTGAATCAACTCTTTTTTCTCCATGTGCTTCATGGATTTAACTTCCTGATGTAAGGAATTCCATTCTGAAACTAGCTTTACTTCTTCAGATGTACTTGGCACAATAGGAGCAATTTCTTCAGACAGTTCATTTGATTGGCTAACCAATAAGCTTGGTTCTTCTTCTTTTACTGGGCTAACAATAGCTTTTGTAGAAGGCTGCACTTGTTTGTAAACAGCAAAATAAGCTCCTTTGTGTGAACAAGAAGCAATGAATAAAGTTAAGGCGAGAACGATTAAATTGTTTTTCATAAGTATTTAGGCTACAACTTTCATTTGATGGAACACTGTTTTTTCGAATTTCAATTTAGCATATGCTAAGTCCACTTCAAATTTTGAAATGTCTGTTTGAGAGGGAATATCAAACATGGCATCAGTCATGATGGCTTCCATGATGGATCTCAAACCACGCGCACCTAATTTATATTGCATGGCTTGTTCCACCATGTAGGTCAATGCTTCATCGGTAAAAGTTAACTTCACTCCTTCCATGTCAAACAATTTTTCATACTGCTTGACAATCGCATTTTTAGGCTTGGTCAAAATGGCTAATAAGGCCACTTGATCCAATGGATTAAGGTAGGTAATCACTGGCAGACGACCTAATAATTCAGGAATTAACCCAAATGATTTTAAATCTTGAGCCGTAACATATTTCATGATTTGATCCTTCTCAAATGAATCATGGAAGGTATCATCACCCGAAAATCCAATTGGACGTGCATTTAAACGTTTAGAGATATGTCGACCGATTCCGTCAAAAGCACCTCCACAAATGAATAAGATATTCTCTGTATTCACTGCAATCATTTTTTGATCGGGATGTTTTCTTCCTCCTTGAGGTGGCACATTCACGATGGAGCCTTCTAACAATTTCAACAAAGCTTGCTGAACCCCTTCACCTGATACATCACGCGTGATGGATGGGTTATCGGATTTACGCGCTATCTTGTCAATCTCATCAATAAAAACAATACCACACTCTGCCTTGGCTACATCGTAATTAGCGGCTTGCAACAAACGTGTCAAAATGGTTTCTACATCTTCACCTACATATCCAGCCTCTGTAATGACTGTAGCATCGGCAATGCAAAATGGAACTTGGAGTTTTTGAGCTAAAGTACGTGCCAAATAAGTTTTACCAGTACCTGTTTCACCCACCATCAAGATATTTGATTTTTCAATTTTAACATCCTGATCATTACTTGGCTGCATTAGTCGTTTGTAATGGTTATATACCGCCACTGAAAGATGCTTTTTAGCTTCTTCCTGACCTATGACATAGAGGTCCAAATGTTCCTTTAAGTCTTTAGGTTTAACTAATTCAAATTGTTGTTTCGAATTCTTTATATTAACAATAGGAGCCCCCAATTCTTCTTTGATGACTTCGTAGCCTTGCTGTAAACATTGATCACAAATGTGGCCATCAATACCGGACAATAATATTCCTACCTCCGATTTATTGCGTCCACAGAATGAACAATTAATATTATTCTTTTTGGGATTAGCCATCCTTACACGTTGCGCGTTAAAATTTCATCAATCAAACCATACTCTTTTGCTTCAGCTGCTTTCATCCAATAATCACGATCGGAATCACGCTCAATTTCTTCAAAAGTTTTACCTGAATGCTTGGCCAAAATATCGTATAATTCTTGGCGAATTTTAACGATTTCACGAGCAGTGATTTCAATATCACGACTTTGACCTTGTGCTCCACCAGAAGGTTGGTGAATCATCACGCGAGCATGCTCTAATGCAGAACGTTTTCCCGCCGCTCCACCAGCTAATAATACAGCTCCCATAGAGGCTGCTAAAGAAGTACAAACGGTAGCTACTTCAGGACGGATGTAATTCATCGTATCATAAATACCCAAACCAGCATATACAGAACCTCCCGGACTATTGATGTACATCACAATGTCCTTTTTAGCATCGGTAGATTCCATAAATAATAACTGAGCCACAATGATGTTGGCCATATAATCATCCACAGGCACACCCATGAAAATAATACGATCCATAATCAAACGAGAAAACACATCTATCTGTGCGAAACGCATTGGACGCTCTTCAATGATGTATTGGGTCATGTCGTCAATACGATGATTGACTTGGCTGCCCATTTGATTCATGTATTGATCTACTGCTAAACCGTTTAAGCCTTTATGGTGTACCGCATATTTGCGAAACTCGTCTCCTGATAATTCCTTGGGATACATAATTTTTAGTTTAAGATTCAAATTTAAAATAAATGTCGGATTAATTGCGAGCAATTAGCTGGTAAACCAAATTTTGAAATGCTTAGTTCACACAAAACCCCGTAAAAACGGGGTTTTGAAAATTCCAACAAATATCCTGTACTATAAAGCTGCAACGATTTCTTTGAATTTATCCACATCGATTTTAGAAACCTTGTGTGGTATTTTCTCAACGATGACAGAAGATACTTTATCTGCAAAAGCTTGATTGTATAAATTCATAAAATTGTCTGACTTCGATTTATCGCTCAAATAACCCATGGCTATTTTCTCAATCATTTCTTCAATACCTGGTTGGTCAGCTGACAAATAACCGCCAAACTGTTGACGCACCATGTCTTTGGCTTTTTCTACCACCTCAGCATATTCTACTTTCACTTCAAATTTTTCAGCGATTTCGTTTTTGATTAGGTTCCAACGGATATCCTTTTTCACATTATCGAAATCTTGATCAATTTGCTCAGGTGTAAATTTACCTTCATTGATACGTACTAACCAATTGCGTAAGAATGCTTCAGGTAAATCAATTTTTACTTGATCTAACAATGCCTTCTCAGCATCGATACGCAACAAGTAATTGGCTTCACGTTTGTAGTTATCTTGAACAATCTCAATCAATTGCTCACGGAAAGATGCTTCATCTGAAGCTTTTCCAGCTCCTAACACTTTATCAAAAAAGGCTTGATCCAAACTTGCTGGAACGGAACGCGTGATATCTTCCACTACATAAGAAACCTCTCCTGTCAAATCAGCAACTTCCTCTTCCTTCTTTCCTGTAGCTAATGCCAATGATTTAGCATCGTTGAATACTTTATCAATAGCAAACTTCAAGGTATCTCCTACTTTAGCTCCAATGAAAATCTTTTTTGACTTATCATTGATAGAATGCAATGGAATTGCTGATTTCTCTACCCAGTCACCTTGAGTGAAAGTTCCGAAAACCAAATCACGATCTTCAACTGACTCAGGATGAGTTTGCTCACCAAATTGCTTTTTTAAGTTCTCAATCGTTTCTTCAATTTCCTTCTTATCCGCTTTGATTTCGTAAGAATTCACCGACTTGATTTTATCTAAATCAACTGAAAATTCACCGTGGAAACCTAAGTCATAATGAAAAGTAAACTCCGTATCTTTTTCCCAGTCGATAGCATCTGCCTCTTCTACTGCAGGCATTGGCTCACCAACAAGGTTTAATTTATTTTCTTTGATATAATCACTTACTGCATGACCCAATAAATGATTGATTTCTTCCACTAAAATGGATTGTCCTGCCAATTTCTTGATCAAAGGCATAGGTACCATACCTGGGCGAAAACCTTTAATGCTCGCCTTTTTACGGTAATCTTTTAATTTAGTTTCTACCTTTTCTTGGTAATCAGCAGCTGAAACGACAACAGACAAACGACCTTCTAAATCATTTGAATGGTTGAGCGAAATATTCATATGGAAGTATTTAAATTTTTTAATTAAAAAAAGCCCCCAATACCTTTTGGTCTTGAGGGCTTGCCGATGGTACGGGCGGAGGGACTCGAACCCCCATGCCTCGCGGCGCCAGATCCTAAGTCTGGTATGTCTACCAATTCCACCACGCCCGCTTGCATTTGGAGGTGCAAAGGTAATTAGCAAAATTAAGTATTCCAAAACACTTGGAAAATTTATATTTGGCACTTGATTTTCGTCTCAATTTTTAAAAAAGAAATCGCAAATTTTAACAGCTTTTAAGATTAAATGCGATAATTGTAAGCTTTTCTAAGCTATTTTTAGAAATTCAAATCAACCATGAAACAAGAAACACCGCAACACCATACCAATTGGAAAGTTTGGTATTTATCCCTTGGCCTATTCGTGGTATTCATTATTCTATTTTTTGTGATTTTTAGCGCCATATTCCAATAATCATGCATCAATTAGACTGGATAGTTTTACTATTAACCATTGGCGGAATTGTGCTTTATGGAAGTTGGAAAGGCCGTGAAGCTAAACACTCGCTGAAAGGCTTTTTATTGGCCGATCGTGAGCTCCCTTGGTATCACATTTTATTATCGGTGATGGCCACTCAGGCATCTGCTATAACCTTTTTATCTGTACCAGGACAGGCCTATACCGATGGCATGCGTTTTGTTCAATTTTATTTGGGTTTACCTATTGCCATGATTGTGCTTTCAGTCACCTTCATTCCCCAGTATTATCAATTAAAAATTTTTACCGCTTATCAGTTCCTCGAAGAACGATTTGATTCAAAAACACGAATATTAACTAGTTTTTTATTCTTAATCCCTCGGGCCTTATCAACCGGAGTCACCATTGCCGCTCCATCCATTATCTTATCTACTTTATTAGGGTGGGATTTAACTTGGACCAATTGCATCACTGCAGCTGTTGTAACTTTCTATTGTATATTCGGAGGTTCCAAAACCATTTCATACACTCAATTATTGCAAATGGGTGTAGTTTTAGCCGGCATGGTCATTGCTGCCATTTACATCATTCAAGCCTTACCTCAAGAAATAGGCATGAAAGAGTCCTTGCAACTAGCTGGGAAAATGGGGAAAATCAATTTAATAGATTGGAAATTTGACATCAATAACCGCTATACGATTTGGTCAGGTATCATTGGTGGATTCTTTTTACAGCTTTCCTATTTTGGTACGGATCAAAGCCAAGTGGGTCGTTATTTAACAGGACATACAGCCAATGAAAGTAAGAAAGGTTTGCTATTGAATGGTTTCTTGAAAATTCCCATGCAATTTTTCATCTTATTGGTCGGTATATTAGTTTTTGTCTTTTACCAATTCAATCAGGCTCCCTTATTTTTCAACAAAACGACAGAGCTTAGTTGGAGTGCAGCCAAAGGGCATGAGGCGATTGATCAAGAAAACAAACAAATTTTCATTCAGAAAAAACAGACCGAAACTGCATTAATTCAAGCTATTTCGAAAGAAGAAACAACGAAGATTCCAGTTTTGAAATCACAGATTATGGATTTGCATGATCAACAAGCTAAAGTCAAAGAAAAAGCTGTTGAATTATTGAAATCACAAGGTAGCAAAGCTGAAAGTCAAGATACCAATTACATCTTCCTCCGCTTTATCGTGGATCATTTACCCATTGGTTTAGTAGGATTTCTAATTGCCATGATATTATTAGCTTCCATGGGCTCTATGGCATCCGCATTTGGATCTTTGACGTCCACCGTTATGGTAGATATATATCAAAGATTCATCAACCAGCATGCAAGTAATGAGCATTATTGGTGGTCGTCCAAATTAGTAACCTTAGCTTGGGGAATTTTCTGTTTGGTTGTCGCTCAGTTTTCTGTCAATATGGGCAGCTTGATTGAAGTAGTCAATATCTTAGGATCCTGGTTTTATGGCACTATTTTGGGAGTATTTCTATGTGCTTTTTACTTACCAAAGACTCAAGGCTCTCATGTATTTTGGGCGGCAATTATCGCAGAAGTATTTGTGATTTATGCTTGGAAAATAGACCTAATGGCTTTCTTGTGGCTGAATGTACTCGGATGTGTCATGGTCGTAGTTCTGGCTTTTATATTCCAAAGCATCGGTCAATTAACTAAGGCAAAACCTTAATATCAAATTTTACTGGAATGACAGGTTTTTCGTCATAAGATTTGGCTTTAAAGATAGAATCTACGACTGCCATACCTTGGGTCACTTTTCCAAACACCACGTATTTCTTGTAAAATCGAGCTGCTTGTTCGGTATCGGTGACAATAAAAAATTCGCTGGGAGAAGAGGCTTGTTCGGGATTTCCTTCATCATAACGGGCCATGGCAAGACTACCTCTAACAGGCTTTAATTCGTCGATATATTCGGCAGGAACCAAATAATTCAAACGATCTAGGTATTCCCCTCCTCCTTGAATTCCTGTTTCATATACAATTCGATAGAAATATCGGTCTTCAAAATAACCCATTTTCACTAAACGGATAAAATTCAAGCGATGCAAAGGGGTACGAGGATCCAATTCCATTTCAAAATCCCCTAAACGAGTACTTACTTGCACTTTGTTTTCAGTCCATTGATCGGATCCTTTTTGTAAGGATTCTTTCACATGTACGGGATCTAAATTCCAGTTGGATTGACAAGAAAACAGGCAAAAGACAAAAAATAAAATAAGTATACGCATAAAAAAAGGGGGCCTAAAAGCCCCCTAATTTAATTCAAATATCTGGTTTAAGCAGAATGGTTTACTTTCTTTCCAAAGAAGTATAATCCGATAAATGCTACGATTAAGATAGCTGGGAAAATCAACATATTAGAAAGGGTAGCTTGACCAGCAGCTAAATCAGCTGCGTCACCTGCTAAACCTGTAGCTTCTGCAGCCACTTTATTTTCTTGAATCCAAGCTCCAATGATTGGTTGGAACATAGAAGAAGAGAACATACCGATACCACCAAGAATAGATAATCCTAAAGCACCAGTTTGAGGCATAGTCTCACTAACGTAACCTAACATGTTTGGCCAGAAGTAGCAAATACCTAATGCGAAGAAAACAGCTGCTACGTATAACATAGAACCGTCCATTGTAGACATCATGTATAAACCAATTACTCCAAAGATAGCAGAACCTAAAAGTACACCAACTGTGTTTAATTTATGGATGATTGGTCCAGCGAAATAACGACCAACCGCCATTAAGCCTGTTACAAGAGCAAGGATCAACATTGGGCTAGCACCTGCTTTTGCTAAAATTGGACCAACCCATTGCTGAGGACCAAATTCAGAAATAGCCGTTAAAGCCATACATGCTGCCATGAATAAATACAATGGATTTAACATAGCTTTGAAGCTATCCAATGCGTTTTCAGCGCCTGCACGAGGTTTAGGGAAAGCTTGACCGTAGAACAATACCGCATAAATAGCCGTAGGGATCAAAATAACCCAGATTTGCGCTTGCCAAGGCATAGACGCATCAGTCATAAATTTAGAGATCAATGAACCAATCACGATACCACCTGGGAACCACATGTGAAAACGATTCAATTTGCTGTTGAAATCCAATCCTGAATAAGAATCGGCGATCATAGGATTACAAGCTGCTTCAGTACAACCATTACCTAAACCAATCAAAAGAGTGGAGATTAACAAAGTATTGTAGTCAACCGCATAAATGGTTAATAATATACCAATTGCGTGTGCGATCAAAGCAATTTGCATGATCAATTTTGGTCCAATGGCTGAATAGAAAACCCCACCAAGAATCATGGATATCGGGAAACCTAAGAACCACATTTGGTTGATATGGCCTAATTGGACCGTATCTAAGCTTAATTCTGCTCCTAACTGTGTTAGAATACCTGCTCTAATGCTAAAAGAGAAGGCCGTCGTGATAAGCGCAAAACAGCTAGCATAAAACAGACGATTTGCATTAATGGTTTGACTCATAGTTGTTTAGATTTAGTTAAAGGGTGAAACAACGTTTTTTCTTGAAAAATTAAAAATTAACATTAGAAAAATCATGTCAAAAAAACGAAAAGATTTTCAAAGTTTCCTATTAAATTGAAAATATTTTTAATATTTCATTAATTCTACAGCGCTTTTGGCTCAAATTAGTATATTTAGAGTCAATTTTTTAAAAAAATCTAAATCAATATAGATATGATTCAGGGAGGATCTTCCACACAGGCTAAAAACCGTCAAGGCAGAAAAATCCGAATGGGGATGATTGGTGGTAGCTTAGAAGCATTTATCGGGGCTGTGCACCGTCGTGGTTCACAATTAGACGGAGAGATAGAATTAGTATGCGGAGCATTCAGTTCTAGTGCAGAAAAATCCAAGGCTACGGGCGCTGCCTTATACTTGGATCCAAGTCGAGTTTATGGATCATATGAAGAAATGATCTTAAAAGAAAAAGCATTACCAGAAGGTGATCGCATGGATTTTGTTTCCATCGTTACACCGAATCACCTACATTTTCCTGCTGCCAAAATGGCTTTAGAAAATGGATTCCATGTAGTTTGTGATAAGCCTGCTACTTTAAACCTAGCTGAGGCAAAGGAACTTAAGAAAGTCATCGATGCTTCCGGACTCATTTTTGCCTTAACCCATAATTATACGGGATATCCCATGATTAAGGAAGCCAAGCATTTAGTTGACTCGGGAGAATTAGGAGAAATCCGTAAGGTGATTGTGGAATATCCTCAAGGTTGGTTAATCGACTTGGTAGAAGCCACTGGTCAAAAACAAGCTGCTTGGAGAACCGATCCAGCACGTTGTGGAGCGGCAGGTGCTATTGGAGACATTGGAACCCATGCTGAAAACTTAGCTGAATATATCACGGGATTGCATATAGAAGAATTATGCGCCGATTTAACCATTTTTGTGGATGGTCGTCAATTGGATGATGATGGGAATATTTTAATCCATTACAATAATGGAGCGAGGGGCGTTTTACATTGCAGTCAAATTTGTAATGGAGAAGAAAACGACTTGAACATACGAGTTTACGGTTCAAAGGCTGGAATCGTATGGCATCAAATGGATCCCAATACCTTGATTATTAAGTCGAGAGATGGAGGAAGTAGAACCATACGTACCAATGTAGGCAGTTTATCTGCTCAAGCACAAGCTCATACACGCCAACCGGCAGGACATCCAGAAGGTTACGTAGAAACTTTTGCGAATATTTACCGCAATTTCGCTTTTGCGCTTCGTGCACGCTGGGAAGGTAAAGAGCAAGATCCTATGTTTGATTTCCCAGGAATCGATGAAGGAATTAAAGGGATGGCATTTATTGAAAATGTGGTTAGGTCATCCAGAGACAATACAAACAAGTGGACCAAATTTGAAATTTAATATAGAATAACATGACAAAAATTAAAGTTGGAATCGTAGGAACAGGCTTCATTGGACCTGCTCATATTGAGGCATTAAGACGATTACCGAATGTGGAGGTAGCTGCACTTTGTGAAGTTACCATTGAATTAGCAGAAGCTAAGGCCAAACAATTAGGGATTCCTCGTTGGTATACATTTGATGAATTAATGAAACAAGATGACATCGAATGCGTACATATTTGTACTCCAAACTTCTTACATTATTCTCAATCGAAAGCTGCATTACTAGCTGGAAAACATGTGGTTTGTGAAAAACCATTGGCCAAAGATTTGCATGAAGCAGAAGAATTAGTAGATTTAGCCGCCAAATCAGGTAAGGTGAATGCGGTACACTTCAATTTACGTTACTATCCATTGGTACGTCAAATGAAAACCATGCGTGAAAAAGGTGATTTAGGAGAAGTTTATTCTATCATTGGTTCCTATTTACAAGATTGGTTGTTTTACGAAACAGATTATAACTGGCGTTTAGAACCAGATAAATCAGGTGATTCTCGTGCTATCGCAGATATTGGATCACACTTAATGGATATCATTGAATACATCACTGGATTGAAAACAGTGGAAGTTATGGCCGATTTCAATACGGTACACCCTACACGTAAGAAACCATTAAAAGCAATTGAAACTTATTCGGGTAAAATGCTTCAACCAGAGGATTATGCAGATGTGAATATAACAACGGAAGATCATGCCAACGTGTTATTGCGCTTTGATAATGGTAACCGTGGGTCAATTACTGTTTCTCAAGTTTCGGCTGGACGTAAAAACCAATTGAAATTAGAGATTTCAGGGTCTAAGAAAACCTTTGCTTGGAATTCTGAATCTCCTAATGAAGTTTGGTTAGGTAATAGAGATCAAGCGAACCAAGTTTTGATGCGTGATCCATCTTTGGCATACCCAGAAGCATCAGCCATCATGACTTTCCCTGGAGGACATAATGAAGGATTCCCTGATACTTCAAAGCAATTATTTAAGGAAGTATATGCGGCTATTGAGCAAGGAAAACAACCGGAAAAGCCAAGCTATCCAACCTTTGCTGACGGATACCGTGAATTGTTAATTTGTGAAAAAATTCTTGAAAGTACCCGCAAGCAAGCGTGGGTTAAAATTTAATAACTATGCAAACCATTAAAGGACCTGCTATTTTTTTAGCCCAATTTATGGGTGATGAGGCTCCATTCAATACTTTAGACGGAATCACTACCTGGGCTGCAGGATTAGGCTATAAAGGAGTTCAAATTCCTTCTTGGGATCCTCGCTGTATTGATTTACAAAAAGCAGCTGAATCAAAAACCTATTGTGATGAATTGAAAGGTATGCTGGCTGCCAAAGGCTTGCAAATCACAGAACTTTCTACTCACTTACAAGGACAATTAGTGGCTGTAAACCCGGCCTATGACATCATGTTTGATGGATTTGCTCCAGATGCTGTGAAAGGTAATCCAAAAGCCAGAACAGAATGGGCCATTCAACAATTGATGTATGCTGCCAAAGCATCTGAAAACTTAGGTTTGAATGCGCATGCTACTTTCTCTGGTGCCTTAATGTGGCATACGGTTTACCCTTGGCCTCAACGTCCTGCAGGATTAGTGGAACAAGGTTTTGCCGAATTAGCGAAACGTTGGACACCCATTTTGAATCGATTTGATGAGTGTGGCGTGGATCTTTGCTATGAAATTCACCCAGGAGAAGATTTGCATGATGGTGTTTCTTACGAAATGTTCCTAGATGCGGTAAAAGGTCACAAACGTGCCAATCTATTATATGATCCATCTCACTTCGTATTGCAAGCATTGGATTATAAACAATACATTGATTTTTACCACGAGCGCATCAAAATGTTCCATGTGAAGGATGCGGAGTTTAACCCAACAGGTAAACAAGGTGTTTATGGAGGATATCAATCGTGGGTAAATCGAGCTGGTAGATTCCGTTCCTTGGGAGATGGCCAAGTGGATTTCAAAAGTATCTTCTCTAAATTAACTCAATACGGATATAAAGGTTGGGCTGTTTTAGAATGGGAATGCTGCATTAAAGATCCAGTACAAGGCGCTACAGAAGGTGCTCCATTCATTGCTAAGCACATTATCAAAGCTACTGAGAAAGTATTTGATGATTTTGCTGGCGGCGGCGCGGATGAAGAATTCAACAAGCGTGTATTAGGATTATAAGAATAAAAGCGATTCATGCTTTTACCAGCTTTTTGCTTAAACGCTGTCAAGGTTCCAAACCTTGACAGCGTTGTAAAAGCATGAACGTTTTCGAAAGGAATAAAATTGTCATATTCCTAGAATTACCAATTAACTGATTTCTTTAGTTAATTATCAAATTCAACAAGTCTTTTTTGATTAAATTTCCCTAGCTTTCGGCAAGGCTGTCAGCGTTCCAAACGCTGCCAGCCTTAGGGGAAAATCAGTTATTTTTCGATCACTGTTCCCAGTTCTTGGGATATGTTTTTTTGGATTTCTTTGTAATGAATGAAATCCAATAATAAAGCATTCATAGCTTCCGCATCTCCCTGAAATGATTCCATTTTCTCAAGGGTTTCATGTAAATGCTGGTCATTATACACTTTACGTAAACGCAGGACATTTTTAAAAGCCAAATCCTCGAGCATCTCATCTTCCGACTTTACTCGAATATCATGTTTGTCCTTCCAAACATCTGATAAACTATGTTTGCCCGCACTGATATCAATGGCAAACTTTTGAATATCTTCATTTTGATGATGCAAATAAAACTCAGGAGCGGGAAAACGATGCTGGTTAAACTCCGCTTTACAAATCTCCAAAATCTCCTCGAATAGTGGTGTTTGAAAATGCGTTCCTTCTAACTCTTCAATCAAATATTGCATTAATGTAACTCCTGGAGCCTTGGATGGGCTAATTTCCAAATGCCCAAAACTAACCAATAAGCGTATGCATTCCGACTCTTGATAATACGCTAAATTAGTTTGTGTTTCGGTGGCTACTTGGACAGTCGGTTCAATGATTTCCTGAATCTCCTGCCATTGCTGATTCGAAATCGTTTCAGAAGGA
Organism: Aquirufa aurantiipilula; assembly: GCF_019923745.1. Taxonomy (GTDB): domain Bacteria; phylum Bacteroidota; class Bacteroidia; order Cytophagales; family Spirosomataceae; genus Aquirufa; species Aquirufa aurantiipilula. Next base: position 78,106 of record NZ_JAANOG010000008.1, on the reverse strand, counting down.
TTTGCTCCAGACCCACTCCGCTGTTTCAGATTTCTTAAGTGAATTTTATTCAATTCAGCCAGCAACACATCCTCATCCAAACGCATCAATGAAGCTGTTTTTTGAACAAATAAACTGCGTTGAATGGCATCTGGAATCTTAGAGATACTCTGAACCATTTCCTTGATCAATTCAGCACGTTTAAATGGATCATCTCCCGCTTCTTTCAAAAATAAGTTGGCTTGAAATGAAATAATATCCTTCGATTCTGATTTGATGTATTCCAAAAATGCCTCATAACCTACCTTCCTAACAAAACTATCTGGATCTTGTCCCTCTGGAAACACCACTAAATTAACTTGTAATCCTTCTTCCAAGATCAAGTCCATCCCACGCAAAGCTGCTTTTATACCCGCGGAATCCCCATCATACAATACGGTAACATGCTGAGTAAATCGACCAATCAGTCGAATTTGTTCGACCGTCAAAGATGTTCCGGAAGAGGCCACAACATTCTTAATCCCTGCTTGATGCAGAGATATCACATCCGTATAACCCTCTACTAAATAACATATATCCTTAGCACGAATTTCATTTTTAGCCTGAGAAATACCATACAAAGTGGCTGATTTATGGTAAACCTCCGTCTCAGGAGAATTCAGGTATTTAGCCTGATTTTTGGTATCCGATTTTAATATTCTTGCACCAAAGGCAATTACTTTCCCCGCTACGCTGTGAATAGGAAAAATAACACGATTGCGAAAACGGTCATAAACTTTACCCTCCTCATTTTTCTGGGTGACTAAACCTGCCTTTTCTATAATTTCTTGACTGAAACCATGTTTAATAGCCGTTTTATAAAAGATATCCCACGATTCAGGACTATAGCCTAAATCAAAAGTTTGTAAGGTCGAATCTGAAAATCCCCGCTCTTTGAAATAGGGAATAGCAATGGATTTGCCCTCAGGAGATTCTGTTAACTGTTTTTTAAAAAACTCTTTGGCATATTCCAAAATAATCAACAAACTCTCTCGCTCATTTTGACGAACGATTTGATCATCTGTTAATTCTTCTTCTTGAATGTCTATACCGTATTTTTTGGCCAAATGCCGCAAAGCCTCACCATATCCCAAGCCCTCAATATCCATGATGAATCGGACTGAATCCCCAGCTTTACCACAACCAAAACACTTGTATATTCCTTTACTTGGTGAAATAGAAAAAGAAGGAGTCTTTTCCCCATGAAATGGACAACATGCCCAATAGTTCGCACCTTTTTTCTTCACCGTCACATAATCTCCCACAACGTCCGCTACAGCGGCCGCTTGTTTGATTCGTTCGACGGTTTCAGGATCAATGCGCATGAAATTACAATAATAAACCTGCTAATGTTGCGGATAAATAACTTGCTAATGTACCTGCAATTAAAGCCTTGAAGCCTAATTTGGCTAAATCACTTCTACGGGATGGGGCTAACTCTCCAATACCACCAATTTGAATAGCTACTGAGCTAAAATTGGCAAAACCACACAAGGCAAAGCTCGTAATTGCTATGGTTTTAGGGTCAAGTGTATCTTTCACTTTCATCATATCCAGGTAGGCCACAAACTCATTCACGACCATCTTTTTACCCATCAAGGCGCCAGCTACTTCGATATCTGCTGAAGGAACACCCATAGCAAAGGCAAAAACAGAAAATACTTTCCCCAACAGTAAATTCATAGATAATGTCGGCATGCCAATCGAATTACCAATATGACCTAATCCTAAATCAACCAAGGCAATCAAGGCTATAAAACCAATCAACATAGCAATTACGTTCAAGCCTACTTTCAAGCCTTCGCTTGCCCCAGCGGCAATGGCATCCACCAAATTGGCATGGGACTTTTGTTTTTCTAATTTAACAGCGCCTTCCGTTTCAGACTTCTCTGTTTCTGGAAATATAATTTTTGAAATAACCAAGGCCCCCGGTGCCGCCATCAAACTCGCTGCTAATAAATAGGCAGCAGGAACTCCTAATGAGATATACACTGCCATAACTCCACCTGCAATACAAGCAAAACTACCCGTCATGGAAGCCATTAACTCACTGTTTGTCATGTTTTTCAAATAGGGCTTAATCATAATTTGAGCCTCTACTTGTCCAACAAATGTAGATGCCACGTTGGATAGAGCCTCCGCCCCACTTACACCCATCAACCAGTGAACCACTTTACCAATGGCCGCAACTACACGTTGCAAAATTCCCAAATGATAAAACATATTGACCAAAACCGCCACAAAAATGATGGTTGGAACTACCTTAAAAAAGAAAATATAATCATTGCCAGAGCCAAATGCACGCGACATAAGGTCACGATTCACTAATGAACCAAACACAAATTGTGCTCCTTTATCTGCTTGTCCCAATAGGGTATTAATGGAATCCCCTAACCATTGGAAAATAGCTTGACCAGTATCCGTTTTAAGAATAAATACGGCTAAAAATATTTGTAAAAGCAAACCAACACCTACTGTTCGGTAATTAATTGCCTTCCGATTGTTTGACATTAAAAATGAAACTCCCAGAATTAAAATAATCCCCAATAGCCCCGTAAATCTTTCCATAATGATATATTGATGTTCGTGTATGCTTAAACTTTTCCTTCCAAAGTAACAGTAAATTGATCAAATGGCAATTGACTTACCAAATCATCTTCTTTAATCTCATAAAATGCTTGATGTATATTAAATGGATCATTGCTCTCCACTTTCCAATAAGAACCGTCTTCCTGCATTTCATAGGAATTTACAGTATCTCTCAAATTCCATAATAAAATGGTGATTGCCATGTTTTTGGCTCTTGGATTTACCAGCTCAAACAATGATTCGATTCGTCGGTCAAAACTTCGTACCATGACATCAGCAGAACCGCCATAAACCTTAGGTTCTCCGGCATTATGGAAATAAAACACGCGTGTATGTTCTAAATAATTACCTACAATGGATTTGATGTAAATATTTTCTGACAAACCCTTTCTTTGAGGTCGTAAACAACAAATTCCACGTACAATTAGTAGAACAGGCACTCCAACTTGAGAAGCCTCATACAGCAACTCCATGGTTTGAGTATCTTGCAAGGAATTGATTTTCAAACAAATACCGGATGGCAAACCATTCTGATGATTTTCCATTTCTGTTCGAATCATTTCCAACAATCGATTTCGCATGTCACGTGGAGCAGTGATTAAATGCTCATAATGCGTCGGCATAGAATGTCCTGTGATAACATTGAAAAACTCAGAAATATCTTGAGTAATTCGACTATCAGTCGTCAACAAACCAATATCTGTATACAGCTTAGCTGTATCTTCATTGTAATTTCCAGAGGAAAGGTGGGCATAGCTCATTACATAATTTCCCTCATTACGAATGACTTGTAATAATTTGGTATGCGTTTTTAAACCTGGTATACCATAAATCACAAAGCATCCAGCTTTCTGTAATTTTGTAGCTTCACGGATATTGTTTTCCTCATCAAAACGAGCTTTTACCTCAAACAATACCGAAACGTGTTTTCCTTGTTCAGCTGCTCGTAACAAAGCATGGGAAATTCGAGAATTCTTTGAAATACGGTATAAGGTAATTTTGATGGCCAACACATTGGGGTCGTCGGCGGCTTGGTCCAACAATTGAACCACAGGATCAAAATTATTATAAGGGTGATGCAATAATATATCACCTCGTTTCATTGTTTCGAAAATATCATCAATTTTCACAGACTTCAATCCTAATGCAGGAACTACGGGAGGATTCGATGCCATTTTCCCTTTAAACTCCGGATGTTTGACGATTTGCCAAAAGGCTGTAAAATCTAGAATCGAGGATTTAATGAAAATATCTGACTTCTCTAATGACCAGCGTTTCAACATTTCCTCCAATAGAAATTCGGAATGTTCCTTTTCCACTTCTACGCGAGTCACGCGCCCCAAACGACGGTCCTTGATTTTCTTTTTTATCTCATCTACAAAATCGATTTCAGCATCTTCGTGCTCCACCACATCAAAGTCACCATTTCTAGTAATACGGAATAAAGTAGTTGATTCTATTTCTACATTACGGTACAACACTTGTAAATGATGACGGATCAATTGTTCTATGGGTAGAAAAAGTACTTTGTCATCCCGCTCAATCACGTAAAAACGTGCCAAATTCAAAGGAATTTGAACAAAAGAAATCTTCTTATCTTTTTCCGACTTATGCTTTCCATGAGCCTTTTTATCTGAAGTCCCAACAGTCACCACACCAAAAATCAATGTTTTTGCCAATAAACTAGGGAATGTATGGGTATGGTCAAAAACCATAGGAGTCAACATCGGATAAATGGTTCGGTGGAAATAGGTTTCCACTTCCTGCATTTCTTCTGAAGTCAAATCTTCCAAATTAGCCAACAAAAGCCCATTATCAGGAAATAGAGGCAAAATCTCTTCCACAAATAAACGGTGTTTCTCTTGACTAAATTCTTGGGCAGAGGCTATCAAGGTTTGTTTGAAAGGAATTTCCCGCAATCCGGAATAATCTGTTCTTTCTTTACCGAAATCGATGTAATTATACAATGAACCTATACGAATCGTAAAAAACTCGTCTAAATTGGAGGCTGTAATGGCCAAGAATTTTAAACGATCAAATAAGGTTCTTTGATTATCTCTCGCTTGATCTAAAACACGCTCATCGAATTTGAGCCAAGACAAATCTCTAGAGATAAATTTTGATTTAGCAATGATGTCTTTCGACTTCTGCATGGCCTTCTCCACTTTACGTGAAGAGTCCCTTGGTGCGACCAAATTGATCTTCCAATTCTTGGGCTTTAGTAATGACAAAAGATTCCCTGTGGAGGAATCTTTTGTATAGCTATGTTGAGATGCTTTATTCGAATGATCCATTGTTTTATTTAGGCATTTGAATGCTTAATTGCTTCATAATCTGAACCCAATCGACCTACTTCCTGAAGTAAGTATCGCTGAAGCTCCACATTAAAAACTTTCTTTTCCTCTTCATCTAAGCTGGCGTAAAAGTCCTTCAATTCTTGATTGATGGCTTTTTTCTCCGCTTCGTCGGCCGCATTAATGGCTCTGACATGGTACGATTTAAAGTCAAACTGCATGCTTCTAAACGTCTACTTTTGCGTATTTAGCATTCTTCTCAATGAAATCTCTACGAGGAGCAACTTCATCCCCCATTAACATAGAGAACAATAAATCTGCCTCAATGGCCGAATCAATGGTCACTTGTTTCAACGTTCTGGATTCAGGATTCATAGTTGTTTCCCATAATTGCTCTGCATTCATCTCTCCCAAACCTTTATAACGTTGCACACCAACATTATCTTCCTTACCACCACCAGCTAATTCTTGAATAGCTTGATCACGTTGGTTTTCAGTCCAAACATAACGTACGTTTTGTCCTTTTTTAACTTGGTACAATGGAGGCTGAGCAATGTAGATATAACCATTATCCACTAAAGGACGCATGTAACGGAAGAAGAATGTCAAAATCAACGTACGAATGTGGCTTCCATCCACATCGGCATCGGTCATGATAATGATTTTATGGTAACGTAATTTATCGATATTCAGGGCTTTCTCATCTCCATCCTTACCAAAAAAGACTCCCAAAGCGGTCATCATATTTTTGATCTCCTCATTCTCATAGATTCGATATTCCTGTGCCTTTTCTACGTTCAAGATTTTACCTCTCAAAGGCAAAATAGCCTGGAATGCACGATTACGTCCTTGTTTGGCAGTACCACCTGCCGAGTCTCCCTCGACAAGATACAACTCACAAATTTCAGGATCTGAATCAGAGCAGTCGGCCAATTTACCCGGCAAAGAATTAGAACCTAATACTGTCTTTCTTTGAACCATTTCACGTGCCTTACGGGCAGCATGTCTGGCTTGAGCTGCTAAAATAACTTTAGCGACAATTTGACGAGCCTCTTTAGGATGTTCTTCCAACCAAGACTCCAACATATCTGACATCGCTGCAGAAACCGCCCCTGATACCTCACCATTACCTAATTTAGTTTTGGTTTGTCCTTCAAACTGAGGCTCTGCTACTTTCACTGAGATAACAGCCGTAAGACCTTCTCTAAAATCGTCTCCAGCGATATCAATTTTTAACTTTTCTAATGCACCTGACTTATCCGCATAGTTTTTCAACGTACGGGTCAGTGCCCCTCTAAAACCTGCTACGTGAGTACCTCCTTCGATGGTATTAATGTTGTTCACATAAGAAACCACGTTTTCAGAATAAGACGTATTGTATAGCATGGCCACTTGAACCGGAACACCGTTTTTATCGCCTTCCATGTAAATTGGCTCAGCAAATAATGGCTCACGGGTAGCATCTAAATAGGTAACAAACTCACGCAAACCACCTTCTGAGAAAAACTCTTCCGATTTGGCTACTCCATTCTCATCCAAATCGCGCAAATCCGTTAAAAACACACGAATACCTGCATTCAAAAAGGACAATTCGCGCAAACGACCTGCTACTGTTTCATATTTGTATTCTGTTACAGTAAAAATACTTTCGTCTGGCTTAAACAAGACAGAAGTACCCGTTTTATCGGTTGTCCCCACTTCCTTTACTGGATACTGTGGCACACCGATTTTATATTCTTGTTGGAAAATCTTTCCTTCTCTTTGAACGGTAACTTTCAAATCCGTCGACAAAGCATTCACACAGGATACACCTACCCCGTGAAGACCTCCAGAAACCTTATAAGTATCTTTATCAAATTTACCCCCAGCGTGTAGCACAGTCATAACTACTTCCAAAGCAGAACGCTTCTCTTTGGTGTGCATACCTGTAGGAATTCCCCGACCATTATCTTCTACCAAAATAGAATTATCCGTATTGATTGTCACTTTAATCAAATCACAATGACCCGCTAAAGCCTCATCAATGGAGTTATCAACAACCTCCCAAATCAAGTGATGTAGACCTTTAAATCCGGTATCACCGATGTACATGGAAGGACGCTTACGAACCGCCTCTAAACCTTCTAAAACTTGGATATTATCTGCACCGTAATTTGCTCTATCTTGAGCCGCCGAATCTTGTGCTTCTGACATAATGATGTGTAAAAGGGTTAAATGAAGAACTCCCTATTTCCACAGGGCAGTCCTCGAAAAATTCTTGAATTAATTTTTTAAAAATAAGGATTTTTTCCCTGAAAAACTAGTAATTCCTCAGGGAAAAAATACACGAATTATTAATGTTTGAAATGGCGAATTCCTGTCATGACCATAGCCATTTGGTTGGCATCACAAAAATTAATGGAATCTTGATCCTTGATGGATCCTCCTGGCTGAGTCACAGCCACCACGCCTGCTTTACTGGCAATTTCAACGCAATCTGGGAATGGGAAAAAGGCATCCGATGCCATCACAGAACCTTGCAAATCAAAACCAAATTCTCTTGCTTTTTCGATGGCTTGTTTTAAAGCATCCACACGAGAGGTTTGACCTACGCCTGAAGCCAGCAATTGTCCTTCTTTGGCCAAGACGATGGTATTGGATTTGGTATGCTTACAAATCTTCAAAGCAAATGCCAAAGCTCTTTTTTGTTCTTCTGTAGGTGCCAATGTCGTAACTGTTTTAAAATCAGCAACCCCTTCCATCACTAAATCTTTATCTTGCTCCAAAACTCCATTCAATAATGTCTTGAACATTACCTTAGGGAATTCCACTTGATTTCTCTTCAATAGAATGCGATTCTTCTTTGTTTTTAATATTTCCAAAGCCTCCTCTGTAAATGAAGGGGCAATTAAAATTTCACAGAATAAAGGATTAATGGATTCTGCTGCAGCTTTATCTACTTCTTGATTGGTTGCCAGAACTCCTCCAAATGCCGAAACGGGATCGCATGCCAAAGCTTTATCATATGCTTCCTTCACCGAATTACCTGTAGCCACACCACATGCATTCATGTGTTTGATGATCACAAAGGCTGTTTCTTCAAATTCATCCAACAAAGACAAACAAGCATCTACGTCCACTAAGTTATTGTAAGACAACTCTTTACCATGTAATTTATCAAACAAAGCTGCTAAATCACCATAAAACTTACCTTGCTGATGAGGGTTCTCTCCATAACGCAAGGAATGAGATGGTAAAGTGGTGTAATTTGCTAAATCAGCTGATTCACCAGCGAAATAACGCTGAATAGCTCCATCATAATGCGATGAAACAGCAAAAGCTTTCTGAGCAAAACTTCTTCTTTGCTCTAAACTTGTACCTGCACCATTCACATCAAAAATGGAAGAAACTTCTGCATATTGCTCTCTTGAAGATACAATCAACACATCTGCAAAGTTTTTCGCCGCCCCTCGAATCAATGAAATACCTCCAATATCGATTTTTTCAATAATATCTTCATCTGATGCTCCTGAAGCTACTGTCTCCTCAAAAGGATACAAGTCCACCATTACTAAATCCAAAGCTGGAATTTCATATTGTTTAGCCACTTCCACATCAGAAGTGTTATCACGACGGTACAAAATACCTCCAAAAACTTTAGGATGTAAGGTTTTTACTCGACCTCCAAAAATGGATGGATAGCCAGTTAAATCCTCAACAGCAATCACAGGAATACCCAAATCTTCAATAAACGATTGAGTTCCACCTGTAGAATACAAGGTTACTCCTTCTTCATGAAGTTTTTGAATGATAGGCGCTAAACCATCTTTGTAATAAACAGAAATTAAGGCTGATTGAATTTTTTTAATCGACATGGGGCTTGGAAATAAATGAAGCCACAAAGGTACGAATTAAAACAAAAACCGACTAATGAAAATGTAAGGGATTATTGGAAATTGAGGACCCCTTGGGGGAATAAAACCATAGGGATATTCCAAAAAAAAGGAATCCATGAAATTCATGGATTCCTACTATTCAATTCTGAAACATTTACTTTTTACCTTTCTTATTCAAAGCTTCATATCGCAATAAGCTCTCCAAATAATAGTAATCCGCATACACCAAAGGCACGTCGATTTCAGAATTCAGCGACTTTGCTCCTACACAATGCTTGATTAAAAAATTATTATTCTCCCCCAATGCTGCCCGATAAGCAGGACTTGACAATGAACTTAACATAGCCACAGCATCCTGGTAATAGCGCTTACCTTTAGCTCCTGAATAAGTACTCAACTCAAACAAAGCTGAGGCGGTAATAGCACCAGCAGATGCATCTCGCTCTTCATTCGGGATATTGGGGGCATAAAAATCCCAATACGGTATTTTATCAGCAGGTAAATTCGGATGGTTCAAATAAAAATCAGCAATCTTTTGAGCAAAATCTAAATACTTCTTATTCTTTGTTTCACGGTACATGGTCGTAAATCCATAAATAGCCCATGCATGTCCACGTGTCCAAGTCGACTCATCCTGGTAGCCTTGATGCTGCTTCTTCGCTAACACCTTGCCTTCTTCATCGTATAAAATCACATGATAACTTGAATAATCTGGGCGAAAATGGTGTTTGATGGTATTTTCTGCATGAGTAATGGCTATATCATGGAAACGCTTATCCCCGGTCTCACGAGATGCCCAAAACAATAGCTCCAAATTCATCATGTTGTCGATGATAACAGGATATTTAAATCCACCTTTAAAGCTATTCCAAGATTTAATGAGACCTACTTTAGGGTCAAAACGGGTAGATAAGGATTTTGCCGACTGAATCAGCACTTGTTTGGCTTGTGGGTCTTTGGTTAGGCGTAATTGATTTCCGAAGGAATCAAACATCATAAATCCTAAATCATGGGTACCCGTATTGAATTGTTCTTTCTTAACTGCCGCAGACCATAATCTGGCAGCCTTTTCCCATTGTGGATCCTTTGTTTTTTCATAGAGAAACCAAAGACTTCCTGGAAAAAAACCAGAACACCACCAACTAGATGGCATATTTCGATAAGTGCCATCTGGCCTAGCAGAATGTACCGTTGTGCTCGTATCTGGATGATCCGCCAACATACGCTGGTACTGTTGACCTGCCAAAGCAAACTGCTTATTGACATCAATTTTCTGAGCAAATAGTCCTGTGCTAAGGAAGCACAAAATTAGATAGACATGTTTCATAGTTGTGTGTAGTATTTCAATAGGTATGAAGGATCCTCCATTTATAATTCATAATTTATAATTTATAATTTACCATAAATTACCTTCCCATCCAGCCTCCATCTACGGTTAGGATAGTTCCATGTACGTAGTTCGAAGCTTCAGAGGCTAAAAACACCAATGGCCCTTTAAAATCGTCTGGGCTCCCCCATCTTCCGGCTGGGATTCGACTCAAAATAGACGTGCTACGATCGGGATCATCCCGAAGAGCAGCGGTATTATCGGTGGCAATATATCCTGGAGCAATGGCATTGACATTGATTCCTTTGGATGCCCACTCATTAGCCAAGGCCATGGTCAAACGGGCAATTCCACCTTTACTTGCTGCATAACCAGGAACATTGATTCCTCCTTGAAAACTCAAAAGAGAAGCTGTGAAAATGATTTTACCTGAACCTTGTTTTAACATAATCCGACCCACCTCTCTACTCAAAATAAACTGGGAAGTTAGGTTCACTTCAAGCACTTCATCCCAATATTCATCCGAATGTTCTGCGGCAGGATCACGTAAAATAGTTCCGGCATTATTAACTAAAATATCGATTCTAGGAAAATCAAAACTGACATTTTTAATGAGTTGATACAAAGATTCCCGATTGGAAAAATCAGCTTGGTAAGCTTTAAAATTTCGCCCTAAAGATTGAACTTCCTTCTCAATTTCAGAACCTTGTAATTCCAAATTAGCCGATACTCCGATGATATCTGCTCCTGCCTCAGCTAAGCCTAAAGCCATAGCTTTACCTATTCCTCTTTTACATCCGGTTACTAAAGCTACTTTTCCACTTAAATCAAACATCTTGGTTTCAATTTTACATTCAAAAGCTGAATCTTGATTAAAATTACTCAAAGTCCTAAAATACGGCTTAAAAAGGACTTTATTTCGCATTTCATCAATCAATTGATATTTATTCAAAACTTGATTCAGCGCAAGTTTTGAATAAATTAAATGTTACAATTTTAACTATTCAAATTGACAACAATATGACAAAAAAATCGAATCATGTAGTTCCAACGCTTTCAGGAGGCTGGTCAGTTAAAAAATTAGGTACTTCTAAGGCAATAAGAAATTTCGATAGCCAAGAAAAAGCCATCGAATACGGGCAAAAGATAAGTCAAAATCAAAAGACCGATTTTTATATCCATAAAAAGAATGGTATAGTACAGAACAAATTCTCTTTCAGTACCAATAAATAACAATGGATTTTGAGAAGAATATTTTTATCAACTGCCCAATTGACCAAGAATTTATTGACAATCTTTTAAAACCCATTTTATTCATTGTAATTAAAAACGGATTTAATCCTCGAGTGTCACTTGAAATTTCAGATTCAGGCCAATCTAGACTTTTAAAAATTACAGATATCATTAAAAATTGTAGGTACAGTATTCATGATATTTCAAAAGTCAAATCTAAAGCTTCTCATGAATTTTCACGAATGAATATGCCATTTGAACTTGGCATTGACTATGGAATTAGATACTCAGGATTAGAGACTTTTGACACTAAGCATTTTTTGATTCTTGAGGCTGTAAAATATGAATATATGCATGCCTTATCGGACATAAGTGGTTTTGATACCAAAGCCCATAAAAACGAAACAAAAGAACTTTTCAAATGTCTATATTCATAGTTCAGTGAAACTTTAAAAATAGATAGACAAGATCCCCCCAAGAAAATATTTGATGACTTTATGCAATTCAATTCATGGTTATTTAATGAAAAGTTATTTCAATATAAAAATGAAATAATCGCATTGGATTATATTAAAAACATCACAATTCCCGAATATATACAGGAAATAAAAAATCAATTTTAAAACAATTGTAAGGGATTAAATTGATTCAAACATTTTTTAGAGACTTTTCCTGTATCGATTTGGGCTCTTTCCAATCGTCCTAGTAAAAATTTTCGTAAAATAAGACAGCGATTCAAAACCGCAGGCATATGCTATTTCTCCAATGCTGATATCCTGCATCAGCATTTTCTTAGCTTGGGTAATGCGGTATTGATTGACATAATTACTGAAGGTTAATTGGGTTTTTGATTTAAAGTACCGACAAAAGGCTTCTTTCGACAAATTACATTTTTCCGCTATTTCATGCAAGGGTATTGACTCCATAAAATGATTTTCAACCCAGTCCTTCACTATCTGCCAACGCTGCTCTTCTTTCTTTGATGGATTATCCCAAGTGGCCATTTCATTCAAATAAACCCATTTCAATTCTTTGGCTAATATTTGAAAAACCGATAGTATCTCCACGAATTGATCAAAGTGCGATTTTTCTGGTAAAGCCATTAATCGATGTCCTATTTCTTCTTTTCTTTCTCCTTCAAAAATAATTCCCGTCTTGGCTCTTTCAAATAATTCCTTAATGGCATGTAATTCAGGTACTTCTGTCCAAGTTTTTCCCAAAAAATCCTCTTTCATCTGCACAACTATTTTACGATAAGGCACTTTTAAGCCATAATCAAAATTCAAATGAGGGATATGAGGACCAATAAACACTAAATCACTCTGTTGGTATTGACTCACATGGCTACCAACCCTGCGAGGACCCGCTTCTGCTTCGATATAAAGTAATTCATACTCTGGATGAGAATGCCACAAATAAAAGTCCTGTAAATGGGGTGTCTGCAAAATTCGAAATGAACTTTCTTCTTGAATTTGTATGGCCTCAAATTGAACCTTCATTTTAATCAAATTGATAATTAATACACAATAATACCAACAAAATATCAATACAGTTATAAAACTGGTTAATTCTCTTGTAAAACTTGCGATAGTCTCATTCTAACTTGCATTATTCAAATTTCAAACAAAACATGCAGACAAATATAGTAAAGCAGGCCACGATGGGCACCATGAATGCCCACTTAGAGATACCAGGTAATCCATCAATAGCCAAAAGCAGTATCAGTCAACTGAATGATGGAACTTCTGCTAAACCTTTACGAGCATTAAGTGAGGAAGAATTTAAATTCTGGAAAAGAGAAGGTTATATCGTCGTTAAAAATACCATCTCGAAAGAGCAGGCTGCACAAACGGCGCAAGCCATTTGGGAGTTTGAAGAAAAAGATCCCAAGGATAAAAGTACGTGGTACACGCCACCCAGAGCAGATATGCAAATGAAGGAATTAATTGGTTCAGGTATGGTAGAAATGTACAACCATCCTCTATTATGGGCAAATAGACAAAGTCAACGGGTGTACGACGCGTTTGTGGATGTATGGGGAACGGAAGACTTATGGGTCACCATTGATCGTTGTAATCTTAACTTTCCAGTTCAAGCAGACAAGCCTTTTAAAGGGTTTATTCACTGGGATTATGATCCAGAAACCAAACCTGTGAATGTTCAGGGAGTGCTTGCATTAGTAGATCAAACTGACGAAAATATGGGAGGTTTTCAATGTATTCCCGAATTATACCGTACTTATGATACTTGGAAATTAAGTCAACCTGCAGATCGTGATCGATTTAAACCAGATACCACGGGATTTCAACTGTCCAAGATTAAAATGGAGGCGGGAGATTTACTTATTTTCAATAGTTTATTGGCTCATGGTATCAGACCCAATTTAACTCAAGATAAAGTTCGAGTAGCTCAATATATTTCCATGATGCCAGCAGAACCTACTAACCAAGCCTTGAAAGATTGGCGTATAAATTCCTGGAAAAATAAAATTGCTCCTGAGGGTTATGCTTTTCCTGGCGATCCACGAGAGAAAGAAAAGACACAGCCTGTGGCTGAATTAAATGCCTTAGGGAAAAAACTGCTAGGTCTGGTCTAGTTAAAATCCGATGCATGCATCGGATATACATGCATCGGATATGCATGCATCGGATATACTACCGCAAATGAATAGCTGAATCTTTGAGCTCAAAAGGATGATTCTTCATCATTTCCCACATGGCTGCTCCTGCTAATAAAACGGGACCGTAGCCATGGGCAGCAAAAGGAGATATAGGTCTATTGAAATAAAAGGCAGGATCCCAAGCAAGGCCAGTACCTACACATGTTCCGTCGACTTGACCTTGTGCATTAACTTTAGATGCAACAGCTTGCCAACCCAAAATAGCCGCAGGACCATAAGTTCTTGGATCTAACCAACCTTGGTTTACACCTTTCGCTATCACATAGGTATAAATAGCTGTTGCTGAAGTTTCCAAATAGGAATCATTTCGATCAATTAGTTGATGCCAAAAACCTGTTCCATCTTGATGTGCCAGTAGTCCCTTCAAATGTTTTTTCAATTGAATTAACAATGCTGGACGAGCAGGATGATTAGCTGGCAAATGCTCTAATAATTCCGCATTGGTTAACAATGCCCAACCATTAGCTCTAGCCCAATGAAATTCTGGATGCTCTTCAGAACCTTCTAAATAGCCATGCATAAACATGCCTAGGCTAGGATTAAACATTCTTTTTTGATACGATTCAAATTGAAATGCCGCCTCATTAAAACAATTGACATTGACAGAATCCTTTCCAAGTTGAAGAAGTGCAGGAATGGCCATATATAAATCATCCAACCAAATGGTATTAGGTAAGGGACGCATACGGGCTAAAGTCTTATCAGGTAAACGATGTTCCTCCTTCATGATAAAGTTCAATGCCTTTTGAGTAATCAAGGAATCATCTCCATCAAATCCAGCGCGTTTTGCTTTTAAAAAAGCCATGGACATTGCTCCAATATCATCCAATGCTTTGGGGTTGATTAAACCACTTAACACATGGGTTTTAGTAGGATTTTGCTGGGTGTATTGATAGGCTTTAGGCAAAGTCTCTAATATGAATTTCAATCGCTTAAAGACATACTCTTTGTATTTGGCATCTCCACTGACTTTTTCTAATGCTAACATGCCACTGTAGGTTACTCCAAACTCATAAGAAACAGGTCGAAAATCTCCTTTGGCAAACACCAACTGATCCGAATAGATTTGATACGGATTCCAGGCCTCTCCAGAAGCTTTATGAATCAAATTGGCGGGAGTCGCTTTTTCTAAATAAGTATAAACCTTGTCTATTGTAGCTTTGATTTGGGTCTCATTAGGAACCACATAGGGAGTCGGATAATCAGGCTGAAGGGCATGCAAAGGTGCATTGGCATCCGATGCTGCTGTAATATTTTTTTGAGCTATAACGGAAACAATGGAGCCAAAAAATACTCCCAAAATCAAGATTACATTTTTCATATTCAATATTTTACACATGGAATAAAGACCAAGGGCCAACAAAACTACGCAATAACAGACAAAAAAAAGGAGTTTTCTTCCGTTGTGAACGTCTAGAAAACTCCTTTTATATGGATTTATTGTGAGCTTATTGCTTCACTTCTATACCTGAAATCTGCACAACAATTTGCTGTGGAGCTGTTTGTGGGTTTACCGCAACAAAATAGACATCGTGTGTTCCGCTTACGGCTTGGATATCAACTTTTATTGGAGCTGGACCACCCATTCTTCTTTGTCCACCACCTTGGGCAGGAGCACCTGCTGCTGGAGCCGGCGCAGTAGTTGGTGTTCCTAAAGGTGCACCTTTTTGTTGTGGATTAGCTGCTGCTGGAGGAGGACCAAATCCCGTAGCTTGTGATACTGCAATTGGTGTAGTTTTTCCAATTAAAGTACCTGTAGGTGAATCCAAACGAATTTCGATAACACCACCAGTTGCATTGGTTCTTGCCTGAGCCGAAGCAGCGATTTCCATCGATTTAATTCCAGTCAAATCCAATTGCTTGTAAGCGATGTAAGGATTTTGACCCACCATGTTAGTTGCTCGTGCAGGTGTAATCAACTGTTGAATTCCAAATCGTAAATCCGCTTTCTCTGGATCTAAGGATGGGTGACGCAACAATAACCATTTCTCTGATTGAGCAGGAGCAATTTTATTATTCCCTTTATCCAAATAGGTAGCACGAACTACGAATACTCCTTTAGATCCTACGTTTTCTTTCGGAATAACAGCATCAATTTCACCAGCTAATGGAATGTTATTATTGGCTTTTTTATCGCCTAAACTCAAAATATAGTTGACCATGGATTTAGCATCTGCTTTAGAAATTTGTGGGTGAGCACTCATTGCATGTTCTCCCCAAACTCCCATTCCACCTGCTATAACTTTAGCTGACAATTGATCCACTACGTTTTGACCTTTATACTTAGTTGCCACTTCTTGGTAACTAGGTCCCACAGAACGTACATTGGGAAGGTGACAAGATTTACAATCACTTTGATTGATCAATTTCAAGCCAGCAGAAGCAAATAAATCACTATCTGCTTTACGGTGACTTTGAGACATTTCAATAGGATCATAACCAGAAGCGATGTAGTCGATAGTAGCTGCCACTGACTCAGGGGCAATTCCTTTTCCTAGAACACCATCTTCTTTATCTTCAACCTGTACTTGGTAGGCTAATTTTTGACCTGGGAAATAGAAAGACTTGTTTCCAGTTGGTACAATAATGTCCACCTTAGGAGACTCATTACCTACTTGAACTTCCAAAGATGCTGAATTACTTAAACCTTTTGGATCTGTCACTTTTAAGCTCACTTGGTATTTACCTGATTGACTTAAAGCTAATTCTGGAGATATTCCTGATAAAGTTTTAACCACTTTACCCTGCTTTTTAACAGTCCAAGAATAAGTTAATTTATCTCCATCATAATCTTTCGTTCCTTCTGCAGATAAGGTTGTTTTGAATGGTGCAGCACCACTTAGTTTACCTGCACTCACCTCTACGGAAGGTTTTCTATTTCCGCCTTGGTATTCAACCTTAACTAAACGAGCATTATCATTTCCTCTAAACCAAGCAGAACCGTATTCCAATACATATAAATCACCATCTGGACTAAACTTCATGTCAATAGCACTACCAAAACTTTGGTTAGGTAAGAAACGCTCCATGGATTTATAGTTGCCGTTTTCATCTAATGTAACCGACATAATCCAACCACGCATGAATTCAACGATCAACCATTTTCCTTCATAATACGAAGGGAATGCACGTTTTGCTGTGCTAGGGAAATCAGAACGGTGATAAACTGGACCACCTGTTGCACTTCTACCTGAAGCTCCCACCAATGGGAACTCTTCTGATGTACCGTATGGATACCAAATAAATGCCTTTTGAGCAGCTGGCAATTCCTTTAAACCATCGTTATTAGGTGACTCATTCAATGGTTTCGCTGGATTAAAACGAGGGCCTGCTGTGGAGTTCTCGAAATTATAATCCGCATAGGCTTTGTTATCCCCAATAAAATAAGGCCATCCAAAGAATCCAGGACCTTTAGCTTGGTTAAACTCATCATATCCTCTAGGACCTCTATCTGAATCAACCGATGCATCTGGGCCTACTTCACCCCAATAGATAAAACCTGTTTTGGAATCAATACTTACTCTCCAAGGGTTACGATGTCCCATGGTATAAATTTCTGGACGGGTCTTTGGAGTTCCTACAGGAAATAAGTTTCCTTTTGGAATTGTATAAGAACCATCTTTCTCTGGATGAATACGTAAAATTTTACCAAGTAAATTATTAGTATTAGCCGCTCCTCGTTGATCATCCCAATATGCTTGACCTGCACGCTCATCGATAGGTGCATATCCATCTGAATTACTGTTACTTGTGTTATTTCCTACAGTCA
This sequence comes from Aquirufa aurantiipilula, assembly GCF_019923745.1. Classification (GTDB taxonomy): domain Bacteria; phylum Bacteroidota; class Bacteroidia; order Cytophagales; family Spirosomataceae; genus Aquirufa; species Aquirufa aurantiipilula. Next base: position 60,321 of record NZ_JAANOG010000008.1, on the reverse strand, counting down.
AGAATAAATTTCCTGACTTATCAAAAGCCATGCCTCCGCCTGTATGACAACATTCTTCACGCTGGGTTGGCACTTCTAAAACCACTTTTTGTTGGTCTATTAGTAGCTCTTCGCCTTTCAACTCCATACGCACTAAAATGTGCTTACTTTCTGTTGGATGAGCATAATATAAATACAACCAATGATTCACTTTGAAATTAGGGTCTACAGCGATACCCATTAAACCTTCTTCTGCTTCACGAACCATACCGACACGGTTCTTGTATTTGGTATTGACAACAATGTGACCAATTACCTTCGTTTCTTTTGTACTAGGATTGTATTGTTTTACATCTCCTTTTCTTTCCACAAATAAAATGCGACCATCTGGCAAAAAAGCCATTTCCATTGGTTCATCTAATTTTTCCATTAATACAGACTTGACGAATCTATTTTCATCTGGAGCCTGTGCATTTCCTTGGAATGACCAAAGAGCGATGCAAGAGAGCATAAAAAGGCGAGTTAATTTGCCCGTTGTCAATTGTTTCATATATGTAAGGTTGTTCATTTTACAAAAATGATACAATAAGTCGAATGAAAAAAATGCAGGTATGCATTTGCTACCAATACGCACTATTTGTCGACAAAGCATGAAATAGCTCTTGAAATCCAAATAAAATCCTGAAAAAATCCCTAATTTTCAAAAAAAACAGATCCTTATGATGGGTAAATTTTGTCTCTTCTTCTTCCTTGCATTCAGCAGTTTGGCTCAAACCAATTCTGATGAAGTTGCTATCCGTACTATTCTAGCTACTCAAAATAAACTTTGGAATGAAGGTGACATTCCTGGATTTATGGCCTATTATCACCATTCCAATGATTTGAAGTTCATCAGTAAAAATGGTATTACCCAAGGCTGGGATGCCACCTTAGCGCGATATCTTAAAAGCTACCCGAATCAAGAAGCCATGGGACAATTGACTTTTGATATTTTGGAAGTAGATATTACCGCTGCTAAAACTGCCTGGGTAATTGGAAAATGGAATTTAGCTAGACCTAAACTAGGCGATATTGGTGGGCATTTTACCTTACTCTTGAAAAAAGTAAAAGGCAAATGGCTTATTTTCAGAGATCATACGAGCTAAGACATTCAAACGCATAAAATAGCTCCGATGCTATTTGCATGGAACGTTCATCGTATTGAATTGCCTCCTCTGGACTATCATCAAAGGCCTTGGGGTCTTCATATCGCAAGGGAATTCTGGCAGATGCTCCTGGTATAAATGGACAGTTTTCATCCGCATGCGAACAGGTCATCACCGCAGCAAATTGCTGGTGCGGATTGATGGGATGATCGAAATTTTTTGAAAATGCAATCATCGGTTGAGCATCTTCCGTATGAAAAATAATATACACCGGATTGGCATGCCCTCGCTTAATAACTTGAAATCCCAAGCGCTGTATAGAAGCCACAGCCCGCTCATTGAATGCTGTTTCTTCCACCCCTCCCGAATATGACTGCAAAGGAATACCAAAATAATCTGCTGCTGTTTGGGCCCAAATCTGGGAAAACTGACTTCTCCTAGAATTATGTGTACAAATAAAATTCAAACGCAAAGGCTTACCTTGTTGCCTACATTCTTTCATATATGCCACCAAAACAGCAATCTGCTCTTTTCTATCAGCTGAAATAGGTCGTTCTCGAATAGCTTGAATGTTTGCCTCTAATGCAGAATACATGGAATATCAAAATTTACATCGCAATATTACGATAAACATTTAGTTTAATAAACAGCCCTAAAAAAATTTATGGAACAATAACTTGAAAATGACCGGGCAAAACATGGAACTCAAATCGATGGGAGGCGATTAGTTCACCGTCAATTTGAGCTTTTAATTTCCTTTCTGACAGAATCGTTACTTGTTTGGCTTGCTGAAAATGCAAAAATGAAATATGCTCATGTTTACCTTGCTGAATCTTGGGCAAGTACCAAATTCGCCTAAAAATGGATAAAGGTTCACAAAGTAAAATGTCCAATTGATTATCCCAAATGGAAGCATTGGGCACAAAATGAAAGCCTCCCCCTGCCCTAGAAGAATTGAAAACCATGCATAAAAAAACGCGGCGTTCTATCCATTCGCTTCCTAAGCTCATGCGGATGGGAAAAGATCTAAACATGAAAATCTGCGGAATAGCTGCTAGAAAATAGCCAATTAATCCTCCAATAGCCCGTATGGTATTCATGGATTCCAAAACCTCTCCCTCCAAACCCATGCCCACACCATTTAAAAATAACTGTCCATTGCACATCCCGGCATCAACAGCCTGAATATTAGCCGATAAAATAACTTCTAGGTGTGCTTCTCGACTGATGTCACCATACAATTTCCAATAAAAATCGTTTCCTGTACCTCCTTTGAAAAAGGCAATTGGCAGGTGACAATTGGGATATGCATTGGCAAAATAATTGTACGTCCCATCCCCCCCAAGGACCCAAATTTGAGTAAACCCGTCCAAATTTTGAGGCCAATTTTGAAAAAACATAACAACACGTAGTCTTCCTCGTGTAGTTAATTCCACCTGCTCCTCTACCCAATGAGCATAGGCTTTAGCTCTTTTGGAACAAAAAGGATTAATCAAAAAAGCGATATGACTTATCTCCACACCCAAACCTTACATTTGAATGTAATTTTTTAGATGCTCAATGGTATCCAAATGATCTTGAATTGTTGCGGTAATTAAATCGTTGACTGAAATAATGCCCACAAAATGACCATTTTCAAGTACAGGCAAATAGCGAATATTTTTTTCCGACACGATGATCATGCACATTTCCAGCGTGGTATCCCGATTAATATGGGGTAAATCAGTGGACATAATTTCCTTCACCGAGGCATCTATGGAGCTTTTTCCTAATAGTATCACCTTACGAGCATAATCTCGTTCTGTCATGATACCCAAATATTGATTTCCTTCCATCACAACCACGGAACCAATATTTTGGTCTTGCATTATTTTCAATGCTTCAATCACATGCGTATCGGGTCTAACTGTGATCGTATCCCGTTTTCTTTGCGATAAAATGTCGTTGACTTTTTTCATAGCTTTATTTTTGTGTTGGAATAATTCAAGTTAAAACAAAAATATTACAAACAAAAAGCTTTGAACATAAAAAAAGAGGCCGAAGCCTCTTTTCTGATTTATAAACCAATTAAACAGCTATAAAAATAGTATGATTTAAATCATAGCCTCCTGAGGCATTGACCGTTACGCTAGCTAATTCATTCGACAAAGAATCCTTAATGATGGAATCAGTGGTATTTTTAGTCGAATTTTGTCCGTGTGCTTTATACAAATCGGTATTGTAAATAGCGGTATTAATTTCTTCAGGAAAAGCAATTTGCGTTGTCAACTTCAGGACGTTATTCACATAAATTTGTGCATGAATGTGCGTAACTCGCCCTTGGTACCATCCTGGATAAATCGTTGTGAATTTGGCAATACCATTGGCATCTGTGGTAGCAATTCCGCGACAAAACGTTTTTGCGGTATTGTCTTGCGTACCTAAATATCCGCTATTGGTATATCCAGAATAATATCCGTCTTTATCACAATGCCAAACATCGACACGAGCATTGGGTAAAAGTGCGCAATTGGCATTTACATTTTTAACGGCTATGACCATTTGTAAAGGAATACCTGTTTTACCTTCCGTAATATCCGCATGGGTAATGGTGGCATCTCGCTTATTATATAAAGGATATGGACCATCGGTTTCGGTATCCCCTACCTTACAGGTACTTGTCGAACTACTCGAGGATGAACTACTACTAGAACTTGTACTACTCGCTGGACTAATTGTTTCTTCTGATTTACAGGCTACTATGGCTGCAGGTCCCATCAATACGGAAGCGCCTGCTTTTAATAAAAAATCTTTCCTTTTCAATGAATTTTCAATTTAGGGTGGTGTAGAACTAATGCTTAAAATAAAAGAATACTCTTTGAAATTTTTGAAACAATCGGTAAACCCTGAAAACATAAAGTCAAAATCAATCATTATGTCGATATCCATTTCAGCTCAAATCCTTATCTTAGAAAAAAAATAGAACCATGTCACAAAAACCTCCCGTTGCTATCATCACAGGTGCATCCAAAGGAATAGGGAAAGCCCTAGCCTTATTATTAGCTGAACATAATTTCCAATTAGGCCTTATTGCAAGAAGTAAAGGAGAATTAAAGGATCTATCTGAAAGCATCGCTGAAATTGGACATCGCCCCTTGTATTTTGTTGGAGATGTCGCGGATGAAAGTTTTGTGAATTATGCCGTGGATAAAATTGCCCATACTTTTCAAGGAATCGATTTCCTAATCAATAATGCGGGCTCTGGTATTTTTGGACCTACGGAAAGCTATAGCGTTGAAAATTGGGATCAGACTTACAACACGAATGTCAAAGGAACATTCTTATTTTCAAAAGCCGTGTTAGCTAGTATGAAAGCTGCAAAAAAAGGACATATCATTTCGATTGCTTCGGATGTCGCCAAACGCGTTTTTGATGGTGGATCCTTATATTGCTCATCTAAATATGCCCAACATGCTTTTACAGAAGCATTAAGAAAAGAGGTAAGAAAAGATGGAATTAAAGTATCTACGGTATATTCTGGACTGGTAGACACGATGTTTCATCCGGAACCTCAAGGGGACAAAAGCCATCAAACATGGTTAACCTGTGAAAACATGGCTGATAGCATCTATTTTATTATGAATCAACCTGCCCATGTTGTAATCGATGAGTTAATGGTACACCCTTTGTCTCAAGAATATTAAATTTTAATTCATTAATTTCTAAAAAAAGCAGGTTTTATTCATGGTATTATTTATATTTATTTTTGCAATAAATACATTATGTCCCTAATAAAACCTACTTTAAGCTTCCAACAAATCATCAATATGAATGTTGGATTTTTTGGAATTCAATACAGTTTTGGATTACAGCAAACGGCCGTCGGGCCATTATACAGCTTTTTAGGAGCTCATGAAGGAGAACTTCCTCTCTTGTTCTTAGCTGGCCCGGTTACTGGTTTACTCATACAACCCATCATTGGCGCCTTAAGTGACAAGACCTGGCATCCCAAATATGGCCGAAGAAAACCTTTCTTTTTAATTGGCGCTATTGCTTGTAGTCTTTGTTTATTCGCATTCCCTTTTAGTCGAAGTTTATGGATGGCAGCCGGTTTATTATGGATATTGGATGCAGCCAATAATACAGCCATGGAGCCCTATCGAGCATTCATTGCGGACAAATTACCTAGTGAGCAATTGGCTACAGGTTTCCTCACGCAAAGTTTTTTCACAGGTTTGGGTATCACCCTAGCCAATGTTTCCTTATTTGTATTTCAAAGTTTCATCAAAGGACAAAGTGAAGTTGGAATACCTTATTGGGTGTATGGTTCTTTCTTTGTTGGAAGTTTTTGTTCGATAAGCTCTGTTTTGTGGTCTGTGGTAAAAACACCTGAAATTCCTCCTTCCGATGAAGAGTTAATTCACATGCGTGCTCAAAAGCGTAATTTTTTAGATCCTTTTTTTGAGATTTTTGAGGCTATTGGGGATATGCCACGTGTCATGTGGCAACTAGCGTTAGTTTATCTATTCCAATGGTATGCTTTATTCATCTATTGGCAATATGTGCCCTTGAGTATTGCCCGTTCTGTTTGGAATACCAGTTCGGAAGAAAACATACAGCTTTATGAAGAAGCGGCAGCTTGGACTGGCTTAGTCAATGGTTTTTACAATGTCATCACCTTTTTATCAGCCTTTTTCTTGGTAAGCCTAGCTAAAAAATTTGGTCCAAAGTGGGTCCATATTGTGTGTCTTTTAGCAGCGACTGTCTCCTTGCTCATTTTACCGACCATTCATGACAAATATCTGTTATTTGTTCCTATGATTGGCTTTGGTGTGGCGTGGGCAAGCATGATGGGAGTTCCTTATTTATTAGTTGTGGAAAGTTTACCCAAAGAGCGTTATGGGGTTTACATGGGCATCATCAACATGATGATTGTAATCCCTATGATTATCCAAACCTTAAGTTTTGGCGCTATCTTTGAAAATATGTTGGGGTCCGACCCAAGGAATGCCATTTCCTTTGCGGGAGCTCTGTTGGCCGTAGCCGCTATAGCCACAGCTTTTATACCTACCAATGAATCTAAAATAACCCAATCATGAGTGTACTTTGTATCGGCGAAGCGCTGATCGATATGATATGTACCGATAAAGGATCGACTTTATCGGCTGGTGAAAATTTCCTGAAAAAACCTGGAGGCGCACCTACCAATGTGGCTGCTGCTATTGCTGTACTGGGTGGTGAAGTCTACTTAAGTGCCAAAGTAGGAAATGATCCTTTTGGAAAACAATTGCAAGAAGTGATGAATAGCTTTGGTGTAAACACCCAGCATGTTCATTTCGACGACCAACACTTTACCACCTTTGCCTTTGTATCCTTGATGCTGGACGGCGAAAGGGATTTTGTATTCAATCGAGGTGCTGATGCACAATTAAGTATTGATGACATCAAATCCATTGATTTACACAATCAGCAGATTATTCACTTTGGATCAGCTACCGCTTTTTTGGACGGTCAACTGAAAGAAGCTTATTATCATTTATTGAATGAGGCTAAATCCCTAGGCAAAATCATCAGTTTTGACCCTAATTATCGGCATTTATTGTTTGGAGATAAACAGGAAAGTTTCATTCAACAATCCATGATATTTCTTCAACAAGCCGACTTCGTCAAGCTAAGTGATGAAGAAGCCATGTTGATAACCCGTACTCCAAGCCTAACTGAGGCTACAGAAAAATTACTCCAGATATGTCCAGGGGTATTTGCCATTACTTTAGGAAAAGAAGGAACGCTGTTAGGTTTAGCAGGAAAAACGTATATCATTTCGAGCATACCCATCCAACCAACCGATACGACTGGTGCTGGAGATGCCTTTGTGGGAGCTGTTTTATATCAATTAGACCAATGGAAGATTAAGCATCTGCTTGAATTAAGTTCAGATGATTGGACAAAAATCATTCAAAATGCCAACAAGGCAGGTGCGCGTACTTGCGAATACCTGGGCGCCATGGAAGCATTCCGTCATTTAAATTCAGATATTTTTAATTAAATAATCGTGTATAATCCTACTTTACAACCCTTCATTGATTCCATTAGCCAGTCGAAAAAACTAAGCAAATCGACTCAAGATCAATATTTCTTACATCGTTTAATTGCTAATATTGATGATATACACGCATTATTTGCGGGAATATACGGGCATTTACCCCAAGCAAAAGACCTATTTGGACAATTGATCCAAGTCTTATTTCAAGCGCATTTAGATAGAAGCCCCGCATTGAAAAACAGAGATGAGGCTAAGGAGAAAAAAGGGAAATGGTTTTTGAGCAATGAACTTACCGGCATGAGTTTGTACGTGGATCGATTTGCTGGGAATATCGGAGGGTTGGAAAGTAAATTACCCTATTTAGAAGATTTGGGTGTCAATTTATTGCATTTAATGCCCCTGTTTAAAAGTCCAGAAGGAGAAAGTGACGGAGGTTATGCCGTAGAAGACTTTCGGGTTATCGAAACAAAGCTGGGTACGATTGAAGATTTACGAAAACTTCAATCCCATTTGCTAGAGAAAGACATGTACCTCATGATTGATATTGTGCTTAATCATACGTCACATCACCATGAATGGGCAAAAAAAGCCAAAAAAGGGAATCGTGAATTTCAAGATTATTATTATTTCTATGACGACAGGTCTATACCTGATCAAATGGAGGAAACCATGCCCGAGATTTTTCCGGAAAGTTCTCCGGGCAGTTTCACCTTTCAGGAATCTGTACAGAAATGGGTTATGACTGTATTTCACCAATACCAATGGGATTTAAATTACAGTAATCCCAAGGTCTTGGTTGACATGTTAGACAACTTACTTTTCTATGGAAATTTAGGGGTGGATATTGTCCGCATTGATGCCCCAGCTTTCATCTGGAAACAGATGGGTACCACGTGTCAAAATTTACCTGAGGCACACGCTTTACTTCAATTAATCAAATTATGTACCGAAGTGTCAACACCAGGTATGGCCATTTTGGGAGAGGCTATCGTAGCTCCAGCCCAAATCATGGAATATTTCGGAAAAGGTCGATATGCAACGCATGAATGTGATTTTGCCTATAATGCTACGCACATGGCCTTACAATGGGATGCTTTAGCCACGGGTGACACTCGAATTATGTTAGAAGCTCAACACGAGTTAGCTAAAAAACCACTGGGCAGTTCATGGATTACTTACACCCGTTGTCATGATGATATTGGCTTAGGATATGACGACTACATGATTGCAAATGTTGGATTTACCCCTTATTTACATCGATATTACTTAAAAAATTATTACGGAGGTTTACAAGAAGATTCTCCAGCAGCTGGGGCACTTTTTGCCATTAATCCGAAAACACAAGATGCCCGAATTTCTGGATCTTTGGCTTCTTTATGTGGATTAGAAAAAGCAATAGTTGCTAATGATAAGCACTGGATAGAGGAATCCATTCAAAAAATCCTTTTGATGGAAGCGCATTGTCTATTCTTAGGAGGTATTCCCATGCTATTTTATGGAGATGAGGCAGCCTATACCAACGACTATTCCTATCTTCAAGATCCAGGCAAAAGTTATGATAATCGCTGGATGCACCGTCCCATCATTCATTGGGAGAAAAATGCCCTAGTCAAGAAAAAAGGAACAGTAGAAAATAAGGTTTATGCTTCCTTGAAAAAATTGATTGCCTTGCGTAAAAAGCTGAAGGTAGTTGCTGACCTAAAAAATCTGGAATGGTTACCTTGTAGCAATAAATCCATAGTGGGTTATGTACGGTATATTGGTCATGAGCGTGTGTATTTCTTGTTCAACTTCTCCTCATTGGAACAATTGATTCCGGTACATGCCATAGAACCAAACAAGCAAAATAAAAACTGCCTTTGGTCTAAGAAACAAGTTTCGTTAGAGAAAGGCAGTTTACGTTTTCAACCGTACCAGTTTTATATCTTGGCGGATTCTTAGGGGATTTTTAGGTATTTTATAAAATTTTATCCAAAGCACTCTTACCTAAACGGATGCTTTCAAAGGCATCTTTAGGCATATCATGCTCAAGGAAGTAGTGTTTCAAGCCTCCAATTGAAGCCGCTTTGAAAATTGGCTCGTAGTTGATGATTCCTTGTCCTACTGGTACTATATTTTTGAAATCTGCATCAAAATCTTTGATGTGGCAAAGAGGGAAGCGACCTGGTTGTTTTTTGAATAACTCAATGATGTTCTCTCCTGCTTTGGTAGCCCAACCTAAATCCAATTCAAACTTCAATAAATCAGAAGAAATTTGGCTAGAAAATACATCAAATGCTCTTTGTCCATCAACTACTTTAAATTCAGCATCATGGTTATGGTAGCAAAAAGTAAGACCAGCTTTTTTTGCTAGTTCAGCTGATTTACCTAACGTATCTACGGCTTCTGAAACTTCAGATTTTGATTCAATAGGTATGTTGGCACACACCAAATAATTAATACCTGCTTCAGCCACATTATCTACAATCTGGCTAGCATCTGTTTTTAAGGTTAAGAACTTAGGCATTTTGCTCACATCAAATCCTGGGCGAGGTTTCAAAGGAGCACCCATCACGTGATGAGAAACCCAATTCAATCCCAAGTTATTGGTCAATGATTTGAATTCTTTACCCGTATAACCGTAAAACATTGGCTTAAAACTGAAGGCAGATTCTAATTCCTTGATTCCTAAATCCGCCACTTTCTTCAAATTTCCAGGTACATCTTGGTCGATGACATTGAACAAGGTAAATAATTGTAGACCCAAAGGCTTGGAGGTCAACATACCTTCCCACATAGCTGTTTTGGACAAAAATAAGGAGGAGGCTAATAAGGAACTGGATTGTTGAATAAACTGTCTTCTTTTCATGATGGCTGGGTTTTATTTTCACAAGTATAATGTATTGTTTTGATACAATAAAATTTATTTATCATGATTTTGCGATATGAGCTCCGAAGGGAAGACCAAAGGGGAGAAAACCCGACAGCCCCTTTCGATTTATCCTCCATTCTTTATAATTTCACTATTCAAATCAGCAAGACACATGAGTTCAACAAATAAATTACGTGTATTAGTAGTAGGTTGCGGAAATATGGGAGCCTCCCATGCCATGTCATTTCATACCCATCAGGGTTTTGAAATATGTGGATTAGTTTCCACCGGAGTGAGTAAAGAAAAATTAAATCAAGATTTAGGGGGACAATATGAACTGTATTCAGATTATGAAACAGCATTATCTGTCACAAAACCCGATGCTGTTTGTATTTCTACTTATCCTGATACCCATGAGGCATACTCCATTGCTGCCTTAGAAGCAGGCTGTCACGTTTTTTTAGAAAAACCCATTGCTGATTCCTTAGCTGGAGCTGAAAGAGTGGCTGAAGTAGTTCGTAAAACGGGCAAAAAACTCGTGGTAGGGTATATTCTGCGTCATCACCCTTCCTGGATGAAGTTCATTGAAATTGCCAAAGACTTAGGAAAACCTTTGGTCATGCGGATGAACCTCAACCAACAAAGCCACGGATACATGTGGGATGTACACCGAAATTTAATGAAGAGCCTGAGTCCTATCGTCGATTGTGGTGTACATTACATTGATGTCATGTGCCAAATGACCCGTTCTAAGCCAATCAGGGTTTCAGCTATCGGAGCTAGGTTAACAAATGACATTCCAGCGGATAATTACAATTATGGCCAACTACAAATTCATTTTGAAGATGGTTCAGTAGGTTGGTATGAGGCAGGTTGGGGACCTATGATTTCCCAAACAGCCTATTTTGTCAAGGATGTATTTGGACCTAAAGGCTCAGTTTCCATTGTGGCCAAAGATGCAGGTGGAGAAGGAAAATCCGATTCAGTAGAATCACATACCAAAACAGAATCTCTCCGGGTACATAAATCTGATATTAATGCTCAAAATGAATTTACACAAGAAGACGAATGGGTGAATTTATTGGATGAACCTGATCATCAAGGTTTGTGTGATCGAGAGCAAGCTTATTTTTATGACGCAATCACTCAAAATTGGGATTTAACAGACCATGTGGCTGATGCAGTTAATAGCTTAAAAATTGCCTTTGCTTGCGATGAGTCAGTAAAAACAGGTAAAATGATTGAGCTCAATTAAATAACCTAGCGCATCAATTAATTTAAAAGCCCAAGCAAGTGAATCATGCTTGGGCTTTTTCTATTACTTTAAGTAGGTGGCTAACCAATTTCGAATTTCCTGATAATGAAAACGAGAATTTTCTGCTTTTAGCACCCAGTGATTCTCCTCTGGAAAAACAATCAGCTTACTTGGCACTTTTTGTCGCTGCAAAATACTCCAGTTTTCTAAGGTATTATTAATGGGTACGCGAAAATCATTTTCACCCACAGTTAAGAGAATAGGTGTTTTGAAATTAGCTGCATAGCGCATGGGGTTTTGCTCCTTCCATGTTTTAGTAGGTACCCAAGGTGCACCACCATTCATCAATTCTCTACTATAAACAAAATCCGATGTACCCCACTGTGCTTCTGAATTCACTAAACCGGCATGGGAAATCAGGCATTTAAAATGACTTGTACTTGCCTGCATCCAATTGGCTAAATGCCCTCCATAGCTGGCTCCACCAGCAGCCTGCCGACTACCATCAATAAATGAATATCGCTTGATGGCATCATTAGCTGCATCCAAAATCTCTTGACCTGGGCCTTTAAAAGGATCCAACTGTATATCTTGAGCAAATTTTTCTCCATATCCTATTGAACCCGTATAATCCGTCATGACAATGACATATTCTGTACCAGCCAACACATGTGGATTCCAACGATAACCATATGCATCTTTAAAAGAGGAAGCTGGTCCACCATGCATTAAAACAAATAGCGGATATTTTTTGGAAGGATCAAAAGATGCTGGTTTTATAAGAAAACTTCGGATTTTTTTACCCCGACTCACAGTCCAGAACTCTTCAGGATCTTTCACATCATAGTTTTTCAGCATGGCTTGATTGGCATTTGAAATGGCCACTTCTTTATCTACCCGATGCACAAACACCTCGGCTGGACTTGACATACTATTGTATTGGTAAGCAAATACATTTTCCTGATTGGATAAGGAAACTTGATTAAAAGAACCCTGCTTCCCTCCTAGTACCGCTTGATAAGACCCATCTTGTATTGCTATCTTAATCAAACGATCGACACCTTGGTCTTCAACACTAGCCAAAATATACTCTTTCGAAATCTCCATTTGATTGATAGGTCTATCCAACGTACTTATTAATTCGGTTTTATTGGACATTTCCGGCCAAGAAAAACGGTATAAGTGATTCATTTGATAAAATCTTGTTTGATTCAAAGGTGCTCCTAAGGCGATGGCATATTTTCCGTCTTCAGAAAAATCAATCGAATTATAATCCCCTTGATCATCTACTAAAAGCTTTTCCTTGCCACCCTGAATACTAACTTGATAAATTTTCGAAATCGAATTTTGATAGGCTGTCGTATGAAGGTCTATGGCGGCAGTAAAAACAACGGATTGTTGATCTGGAGCCCAAGTAAAAGATCCCAATTGAAAACCCTTGGATTGAATTAAACTGATACCAGTGAATACATTTTGGATTTGTTGGGTTTTTAAATCGAGCACAAAAACGTGTGACTGTTTTTCATCCAACCAAGTATCAAAATAACGAATGGGAAATCCGGTATAGACTCTGGCTTTATACTTCAGTTTCTTCTTTTCTTCTGCATGCTTTTTATTCAGTGAATCCGTAAACACACCTGGGAACACTTTAGCTGAGAACAACACTTTATTCCCATCAGCATTTATTTGGGGGCTTCCAATACCTAATGAAAAACTACTTACTCGTTGGGCATCTCCCCCATTAGACAAATCTAGCATGTACAATTGTGCAGATTCATCTCCTTCTCGCTTTGCAGTAAAAAACACTTTCCTCTCAGATGGGTGCCAAAAATAGTTGTCTTCGCCAGCCTTTGTCTGGGTGATTTTCCGAGGTGCTTGAGTTCCATCTGACGAAGCCAACCACAAGTCACTTGTATTGGATTCTGAATCATAAGAAACCGACTGTTGCGAATAAATAAGCCATTGACCATCTGGGCTAATTTTAGGAACCCCTACTCGCTTGATAGACATCATCGCTTCGTGGCTCAGCGTTTTCAAAACGGGTTGCTGTGCCCAAGTGGAGTAAACTGAAAAAATCAGGATAAAAGAGAGTGTTAACAATTTGTTCATAGATGAAGTTATATTAATTTGAAATGAATTTAAAAAAATCAACTAACTAAAACGAATATGAAGACTATTTACCAATGTTTGGTAGTATCTGGCTTATTATTAAGTTCAGGAAATCTGGTCGCGCAAAGTCCAGAAAAATTCATTGATAAGGCCAATATGAACACGAAAGTGAAGCCTGGAGATGATTTTGCGGAATATGCTAATGGCACTTGGGTAAAGAATAACCCGATCCCCGCTAAAGAAACCCGATGGGGTAGCTTTAATCAATTAAGGGATTTCAACATCAATGCCGTCAAGACGATTCTTGAAGAGGCCAAATTGAATCAAAAAAATTATCCTGCAGGTAGTATTGAAAGACGCGTAGCTGACTTTTATTCAGCAGCCATGGATAGTATAACGATTGAAAAATTGGGATATACACCCATCAAGGCAGATTTAGACAAAGTAAATGCCATTTCATCTAAGAAAGAAGTATTAGATGCTTTGGCACAATTTAGAATTTCTGGCATGGGTTCTCCCTTATTTGGTTTCGGAGTAGGCCAAGACCGAAAAAATGTAGAAAAAATGGTACCTCAACTTTCTCAAGGAGGTACAACTTTACCCGACCGAGATTTCTATTTAAAATCGGATGTTCGAAGCGCAAAAGTTCAAGAAGTGTACAAGAATTACATCAAAACGCTATTTGAACTTGTAGGAAACACATCTGACCAAGCAAAGGTTAATTCAGCTATTGTTTTTGCTTTGGAAAAGCAATTAGCTTCTGCCCAAATGTCACGCGTAGAAATGCGTGACCCTTATAAAACCTATAATAAATTTGCTTGGAATGAATTTCAAGAAAAGACTAGTGAAATAGATTGGAGCAATTTATTTACTCAAATGAATGTGCCTAAACAAGATTCCATTTTAGTTTCAGCTCCAAAATTTTTCGAAGAAGTTAATCGATTAGTTAAGGATACACCTTTAAATGAATGGAAAGTCTATTTGCAATGGTCCATTTTAAAAGGAGCGGCTCCTAATTTAAGTAGTCCTTTCGTCAAAGCTAGCTTTAGTTTTAATCAATTATTGACCGGACAAAAAGTTCAAACTCCTCGTTGGCAACGTATGTCAAGTTTAACCGATGGCACAATTGGGGAATTGTTAGGACAATTATATGTAAAGAATTATTTCAAACCTGAAGCCAAGGAGCGCATGAAGGTATTGATTGAGAATTTAAGAAAAGCCTTTGAAATCCGTATCCAAAAATTGGATTGGATGAGTGATGTAACCAAGCAAAAAGCCTTGGACAAATTACATGCTTTTACGCCCAAAATTGGCTACCCAGACAAATGGAGAAATTATGAAGGTTTAGAGATTTCTGGTGATCAATATTTTCAAAATTTGAGAAATGCGAGTGCTTGGAGTTTTAAAGAGAATGTAAATCAAGTAGGCAAAAAAGTAGATCGTAGCCGTTGGGGTATGACTCCTCCTACAGTGAATGCATATTACAGCCCTGTCATGAATGAAATTGTTTTCCCAGCAGGTATTTTACAGTTTCCATTCTTTGACCCCAAAGCAGATGATGCGGTAAACTACGGTGGTATAGGTGCGGTTATTGGCCATGAGATGTCACATGGTTTTGATGATTCTGGTAGTAAATACGATAAGGATGGTACCTTACGAAATTGGTGGACCGACGAGGATTTAAATAAGTTTAAAGCTAAAACAGCACTTTTAGGAGCACAATTTGATGCATACACCATTTTGGACACCATTCATGTCAATGGTAAATTAACCATGGGGGAAAACATTGGTGATTTGGGTGGTTTAAATATGGCCTATGAAGCTTTTAAAATGACGGAGCAGGGAAAATCTAAAAAGAAAATAGATGGATTTACTCCAGATCAACGATTCTTTTTATCCTGGGCTCAAGTATGGCGTGGAACTACTTTACCTGAAACAGCGGCACAGTTGATTATCACAGATCCACATTCGCCAAATCAATACAGAACGATTGGTGCGCCTGTCAATATGAATGCTTGGTATGATGCTTTTAAAATCAAACCAGGAGACAAATTATACAAGAAACCAGAAGACCGAATTAAGATTTGGTAATTGATATCCGTTCTTGAATTAAATCGCCCTTGAAAACTCAAGGGCGATTTTTTTATGTCAAAAATTTGAAATATCTATTACTGATTTCTAGAATTGTTACTAAATCTTGAAATTGAAAATTATGTTATAAATCCAAATAGAAACAGCTCATTTAATCTTCGTATTATAGAGGGTCACCAAAATCATCAAATGCAGATTTTACAAGCTAAGGGTAAAAAAGACAGCATTTCACCCCTATCAAGCACTATTTTGATGAGGTTAAAGGAATATTATATAATTAAAAACCCATTACCTATTTATTTAAAGGACGAGAGCCAGGAATGGCATATGATGAAAGAAGCCTAAGCGAAGTGTTGAAGCAAGCTATGGAGAAAGCAAAAATAAAAAAAACAGTTACCTTGCATTGCTTGAGGCATAGCTATGCTACCCAGCTCTTAGAGAGTGGTACAGACTTGAGGTATATTCAGGAGATATAGGACATAGAAGCAGTAAAACCACGGAAATTTACACACATGTTAGAACGAAAAGCTCATAAAACGTAAAAAACCTTTTGATGATTGATATAATTAATATTTAAGAAAAAAATACACATAAAACCACCCACAAGCCAACCAAAATGGGTGTATAAAGGGGGAGTTATTGTACATATATACAAGTTACAAGCAAGTGTAGGACGACCCCTAATTGACAAAAAAGCGGGTTCAATGGTTACTTGAACATTCTACCTCGAATCAAATTTTGTGGTATGTTGACAGTTTAGTGCTCCGAAATCGCTTCTTCACCAAGCCGCAAAACGTTAAAGGCCATAACAAAATAGTCACAAAAAAGACTTATATTCGAAATATGGAAAAGGTCCTAAAAATAACGACTTTAAAGGAAAATAAGTCAGACTTTGCCTATTGGTCGACTAAAAGTTTCAATGAACGTTTAGGCACAATAGAAATCCTCAGACAGCAATACTTTAGTTTAAAAAAAGATGTTCAGCCAAGACTTCAGAGAGTTTGTAGAATTGTTAATCAATCATAACGCAGAATATCTAATTGTTGGAGGTTATGCAGTTGGTGTTCACGGACACCCGCGTTATACAGGTGATCTGGACATTTGGTTGAATCCGACCCCTGAAAATGCTGAAAGAATTTTAGCGTGCGTTAACGAATTTGGTTTCGCTTCCTATGGACTCAAAAGAAGTGTCTTCATGAAAGAAGGTAACATCGTTCAATTAGGATATCCCCCACTTAGAATTGATTTACTGACACAAATTGACGGAGTGACATTCAAAGAATGCTATCAAAATAAAACTCAAGTCGAAATAGAAGGTCTTATAGTTAACTTTATTGGTTATAACGACCTCCTAAAAAACAAAAAGTAATCTGGGCGACTCAGAGACTTAGACGATATAAATAACCTCTCCTGAGAAATTACAGCCTATAACAGTGGCCTTTCGCTAGTCATTTTAATTACACGTGGAAATACAAAAGGGGCTTGCCAATGGCAAGCCCCTTTGAGATTCATTAGGCATCAAACTTAATTTCCGATACCCGGATTAGTTTGTGTTTCTACTAATGGTATTCCATAAATATAACGTGGGTCTGATGGAGGAATCACAGCTCCTGCGCCAAATGAATTGATTGACTCACCTCTGCGTAAGATATCGTTAGCACGGAAACCTTCAGCTAAGAATTCGATACGACGCTCAGTTAAGATTGCCTTTACCACATTGGCTTTTGAATCCAATCCTGTAAATGCATAAGATGGATCAGAACGTTTATGAACAGCAGTTAAGATGTCAATGGCACGATTCAAATTACCACCTTCTGCTTCTGCTTCTGCCAAGTTCAATAATACTTCTGCATAACGGATGTTCGGTACAAAATCAATGTACGGAGATACACCACTAAACTTAGTAGATGATGGAAACTTCGCGATTGAGGTAGTAGCTACGGTCAACTTCGTTTTACGATCATCTGTTGCTGAAAATTGCGGATTACTATAGATACCAGTAGAACCTGTGTTCAAATAATACTCTACGTTACCAGCATTAAAGTAATATCCCAATTGGTTTTGAGTACCTGGTGCGTTAGTTGCATCCATTGGGAAAGAGAAGATGGATTCAGTTGTTGTATAAGGTGCTTTAAATACAGCTGAAACATCGGCTTGCAAGGTATGAGCAACGCGGCTGTTGGATCTATACGGAGCTGTAGCAGAAACAATTTTGTTCGCTTCTGTAATCACACCAGCATAATCTCCTTTGGCTAACAACACACGAGTTTTTAAGGCAATAGCCGAATTTTTGTGTGCACGAGTCGTATTCAATAAAGCGGATGCATAGCTATCTGGTAGCTCTGTTTCTGCCTCATTCAAATCTTTCAAGATTTGATCGTAAACTTGAGCTACGGTACTTCTTGCTAAGTTATTATTAGCTGAAGAAGTTTCACCTTTCAAACGCAAAGGCAAACCTGCCGAAGCACCTTTGTCTAAGATATAAGGCTTAGCAAAGAACTGCACTAAGGAGAAGTAAGTCAAAGCACGAATGAATTTAGCCTCACCACGGTAATTAGCTGCCAAGGCTGTTGAAACAGCATTTGGATTAGCTGCAAGACCTTCTAAAAACAAATTAGCACGGTTGATGGTCAAGTAACCTTGAATCCAGAATCCAGCTAAATAGGTATCAGATGGATCTTGGTTACCTTGATAAGTAGAATAACCAGTTACCGAGTTGGTTGTACGGTTAACAAATTCTTCTGCACGAATATCATTATAGATCAAGTAACGACCACCGAATAAGCTACCACTTTTAGCTGATCCATATAAACCATTTACTTGAGAAAGCACGCGAGCTGGGGAATTAAAAACTGTCGCATCAGACAAGTCTAATTCAGGAACTGCACTAAGAAAATCCTTACTGCAAGAGGAAACTGTCAAAGCTAAAGCGATGGTCAGATATCCTATTTTGTTTGTGAATAATTTCATTTTATATATCCTTTAAAATTATAAACCGATGTTAATACCAAATGTAAATGCTCTAGCTTGAGGAATTGAATTTCTTTCAATACCAGAAGCTAAGTTAGAATCTCCATTGGATGAGATTTCTGGGTCAACACCTTTGTAAGGTGTCAATAGGAACAAGTTCGTTGCTTGTGCATATACACGTAAACTTGTAATTCCTAAACGACTCAAATCAGCTGGAATTTTATAACCTAAAGTAGCTGTTTGTAAACGTAAGAAATCTCCTTTTTGGATGTTAGCATCAATCAAGAATGAAGAACCATTGGATACGTTATCTCCGTAAACTGCACGAGGAATCTCCGTGATATCTCCTTCTTTTTTCCATGAAGTCAATACATCTACTGAGTTATTCCAAACACGTTGGTCACGTAAACCAGCCTGAGATCCGTTGTAGATATAGTTACCTCCAGAGAAAGTAAAGTTCAATCCTAAATCAAAACCAGCATATTTAAAGGTGTTGTTAAATCCACCATAGAATGTAGGTAAAGTATTTCCTAAGATTTGTTGCTCAGAAGATGGAGAAGTTGTAGCCTTACCATCTAACGTAGTCCAAGCTAAAGCACCACCTAAGTGTTGATATTGTACTTTAGTCCCGTCTCTCTTGATGTAAATTCTACGGCCGTTCGCTGGGTTCACACCATCAGTTTTAACTCCATAAATTTGAGCAGCAGAATAACCCACCTTAGTAATAGAGGTTGCCTCTAAACCAGAAGTGTTCGACAAAATAGGCGTATTGGCATCTACTAATGAAGTTACCATGTTTTCGTTGGTAGCAAAGTTCAAGCTCGTGTTCCAGCTGAATTTACCCGAATTGATAGGAGTAGCTGTAATGGCTACCTCAAATCCTTTGTTATACATCGATCCTACGTTAGCTAAGATAGAGTTTCCTGGAATACCTTTAGAAGGAGCTTGAGGAACGTTCAAAATCAAATTGTTGATATCCTTGTAATAGTAGTTCGCTTCTAATGTGATACGATCATTTAAGAAGCTTACGTCAATACCCACGTTCGTTTGTGCCGAAGTCTCCCATTTCAAATCCTTGTTTCCTGCTTGGTTGAAAGATAAAGTTGGAATAGAACCATATAAACCAGAACCAAAAGTAGAATAAGAACCATAAGCGTTAGGTACGTTACCATTACCTACTTTACCATAACTAGCTTTTAATCTTAAATTAGAAATGGTGTTTCCTAAGTCCATGCCTTTGAAGAATTCTTCCTCAGAAACTGTCCAACCTAAAGATACTCCACCAAAATCACCCCAACGGTTTTCAGCAGATAAAGCAGAGTTACCATCACGACGAAGGTTACCACTCACGAAATATTTCCCTTTGAAGTTATAACTCAAATTAGCAAAATAAGCTTCGTAAGCTACTTGCGAGATACCGTTACCTGCTGCCAAGTTAGTTCCAAAGTTTCCTTGGAAATCTGTAAAGAAGAAGTCAGCTAAAGTTTGACGCTGTGCACCCCAGTTCAAAACACGTGTTTTTTGAACATCAGAACCTACGATAGCTGAGATGTTGTGGTTCTCGGCCAAAGTAACATTATACTGTAAGGTATTAATCCAGTTCCAGTTGTCAGAACGCGCTGTGTTGTTGTAAGCATCTCCAGATGTCGACCAACCGTCACCATTGTATGGGTTAAAGAAACGAATGTTCTCTGTATTTCTACGATCCCAAGAGTAAGATGTTTTAGCCGTTAAACCTTCTGCCAAACGTACTTCTGCACCTAAATTGGCGATTAAACGGGTATTTTCTGATGTAATTTTATCTAAATCACGAACAACTGCTGGGTTTGGAAACTGTGCAGGCAATAAGTTGTTCAAACGACCTACAGTATTGTTTTCCAAGTTGTATGAACCATCAGGTAAATAAGCTGGTAGGTTAGGAACCTGAGCGACAGCGATACGACCTAAACCTGAAGTATTGAAAGCACCACCTGCATTCGATCCTGACATAGGAGCTTTGTTGAATGTATTCGAATAATTGAAATTAGCTGTCAACTTCAACCATTTGGTAGCTTGGTGATCCATGTTGAAACGACCAGAACGACGTTGGAAACTATTGCTTCTCAAGAAACCATCTTGATCTGAATAACCACCAGAGAAATAGTAAGTAGTTTTATCATTACCACCAGAAATGGTCATGTTATGATTTTGAGAAACACCCGTTTGATACACTTCTTTGTACCAATCAGTATCGATCAAACTTCCATCTGGATTATAATTCGGCAAGAATGATTTATTCTCTGAATTACGTTGCGTAGAAGTAACAGCATTAGGATTTAATAATAAGGCATTAGCAATAGCCATATTTTTGTGATCCATGTATTGTTGCGCGTTTAACACATCAGGTAAACGAACGGCCTGACTTACACCAGCCCAAGAATCAATCGATACTTTTGCTTTTCCTGATTTACCACGTTTCGTTGTAATTAATAACACACCTGCACCAGCACGTGAACCATAAATAGCGGCAGAAGCAGCATCTTTTAACACGTCGATCGACTCAATATCCGAAGGGTTAATATCGGCTAATGGGTTGTTTGTCGTTGAGTTAGCAGAAACGTTATCTGTACTGATTGGTATACCATCAATGACAACCAATGGAAATGAGCTCAAAGATAAAGAGCTTAGACCACGTACACGGATAACTGGAGGGTTGTTCAACAAACCGTTAGGCTGCGTGATGTTCACACCGGCAGCTTGTCCAGTAAGACCTTGAGAAAAACTTTGAACCGGTCTTTCTGCGATAGAAGCAGCTTTAATGGTGGAAGCAGAACCCGTAAATTCAGTTCTTTTCTTAGTACCATAACCAACTACAACAACCTCACTTAATTGTTTAACGTCAGAAACTAATTGAACGTTAACTACAGAGCGATTTCCAACTGGTACAGTTTGACTAGTGTAACCTACAAAACTAAACACCAAAGAAGCTCCATCGGCAACTTGAATATTGTAAGAACCATCAGCTGAGGTGGTGGTTCCTCGAGTGGAGCCTTTCGCGCTCACACTAACTCCGGGTAATGCACTCCCATCGTCAGATGAGGTAACTTTCCCCGTAACTTGTTTGTTTTGAGCTAAAAGTGAACTGAATACAGTTGTCACTAATACCCCAACGAGTAATAGTTTTTTCATTTTTTTAGTTTGATTAATGAGAAATAAGTTAAGGACCATCCGCTTATAGGCTTTATAATCCGCTCATAAATTAATTCACAACGTTCATATATAAAAATGTTTTCGAGTTTTTTGAACAAAAAAGAGGGGGCTTCTCGCGAAGCCCCCTCTTAAAATTAGAATAATCTAAATTCGACTAGAATTTATCCCAATACAATTTAGTAGTTACAACGTCACCACCAATAGCAGAAGCTGCAGCTGTATAATTAGTGCCGTTCAAAGTTTGCTCATTAGCAGCATAAGTCAAACGAGTTGGGAAACCAGATTTTGCACCTACTGGAGCAGAAATCTTAGGTTGGTCTAAACGACGCAACTCAACCCATCCTTCGTAAGGTCTGTTGTATAATGCAATCCACTTTTGTGTACCGATTTTTTGTTTCCAATCACCAGCAGCAGTAGAATATGCTACAGATTCTTGAGCTAAATAAGCATCAGCATCAGCAGCAGTTCCACCCCAATAGATGATAGAAGCACGAATCGCATTGTTGTAGTGAGACTCAGCAGTACCAGCTACGTTAAATCCTCTTTCTTTTGCCTCAGCACGTAAGAATTCAGTTTCAACATAATCCGCTAACACACATGGTGCAGAAGCGTCAATGATTTTAGTACCAGCACGAGAGAAATCTACGTAAGTGTTTCCTTTTCCAACAATTCCACCAGCGTAAACACCTGCATTGTTTGGAGTAAAGTAAGCACTTGTACGTGGATCATTCCATCCTAATAATTTGTCCATCAAATCTTTTGCAGCGATATAGTCAGAACGACCTCCTAAAACGATATCCACATATAATGGATTTTGGTTAGGCGAAGCAGCCATATAAGTAAACAAACCATTGTCAGCAGCAGCAGAAATAGCACCAGCATCAGAAGCTTCAACGGCAGATTTTGCAACCGAAGCATCTACGTCAGCTTGTACCATACCAATCTTCATACGAAGAGTATTAGCAAATTTCAACCATTTAGCAACTGATCCTTTGTAAATCAAATCTTCTCCAGAAGCAAATCCAGCAGCTGAAGTATTGATTTTAGTTATATCAGCATTCAAACGATTAATCAAATCCGTAGAAACGGTTTTTGCATCATCGTATTTTGGAAATAAAATAGCTGGGTTTAACGACTCAGAGTAAGGAATATTACCGAAAGTATTCACTAGAATACTGTAAGTATATACTTCCATGATATCGATAATCGCTAATTTATTAGCTTTCTCACCTGGAGCTAAAGAAGCATCCGCATTGATCAATTTAGCTGACTCACGTAAATCCGCGATAACATCACGGTACATGGTTGTCCACCATCCTTGAGGAATGTTACGAGTTGCAAAATCATACTGTGCCTCATCTTGATAAGTAGACATAGCCCAGTGACTCACAGTAAAACGGAATACGTTCGTATTCACACTAGGAGAAGCTAAAGAACCAGAAATGGTCTTAACCGCATTCGAGAACAAGGTAGGTGCAGGTACTGCAGCTGGCCTTTTAGTCTCAATATTTAATTGAGAAATATCTTCTGTACAAGCCGATGCAAGGAGCAAAAGTGGTACAAAAACTAAAAATATTTTTTTCATCTTTATCAAATTTTAGGATAATTAGAATAATAATTTGATGTTAAATCCAATCGAACGAGTTGTTGGATATGCACCCGATTGATTTCCTTGAATATTACCTGCAGAAAGATTTTCTTCAGGATCTGCGTAAGGAACATATTTCTGGATGATCCATAAGTTTCTTCCGAAAATAGACAAATCAACACCTTTAACACCTCCTAATTTACGTACAACTGAACTTGGTAAAGAGTAAACAATGTTTGCTTCTCTTAATTTGATGTAACTAGCATCGTAAACGAATGCAGCTGCAGGGTTTTGTGCGTAACCAAAAGTACCATAATCATTCTCTACACGAGTTGTATTAGGAGTACCATCAGCTTTAACACCTGGCATAATCACACCACCACCTTCAGCAATTGGTGAACGAGATGGATTTCCTTTGTCGTTGATAACAACTGACTCAGGATAAACACCTGTTGCTTGACCGTAGTATTGATCCAAAGAGAATACACTACCACCACGCTTCATATCAATTAAGAAATTCAATGTTACATTCTTATACTTGAATGAGTTATTGATACCACCGATCCAATCTGGATTCACATTACCAATGTTGTTGGTTGTAGTTGATGTTACATCATATCGTCCATTGGCTTTTACCAATTTTTCACCATTTAAAGTCTTCCAAGTTTTACCTTGTAAGATACCATAAGGCTGACCGACCGTAGCATTTAAACTAACACCACCTTGGAAAGTAGCCAATTGTAAGTTCTTGCTGTCGTTATATAAGCTTAATACTAAACTGCTGTTCTTGGTCCAGTTTACATTTACGTTCCAAGAGAAATCAGCTGTTTTGATTGGGCTAGCATATAAGCTAACTTCAAAACCTTTGTTTTCGATATTACCTGCGTTTACGAATGTACTAGAGAAACCTGTTGCAGAAGAAACCGATGCAGGTAAGATTTGGTCTAATGTATTCGTGTGGTAATAAGTAAAGTCAAAGCCTAAACGATTTTGCAAGAATGCCATTTCCAAACCAATCTCTTTACTTTGAGTTTGCTCTGGTTTCAAGAAAGGATTATTCTGAGTTGAAGGAGCAGAGAACAAGATAGTTGAACCAAATGGATCTGGTTTGTCATATACGTTTCTGATAGATCCCCAAGGAGCATCATTACCTACTGTTGCATAGTTCATTCTCAATTTACCTGAAGTCAACCAAGGAAGATCTTCAATGTGGTGAGAGAATAACCAACTAGCTGAACCAGCATAGTATAAATAAGCGTTGTTAGCTACTGGCAAAGTAGAAGACTTATCCTGACGGATAGTTCCATCTAACGTTAAGAAATCTTTGTAAGTCAAAGTCAAACCTCCGAATACACCAAATACCTCACGTGGGTTGTAGTTTTCACCTGGAGCAGATACTGTACCTCTAGAGTTAGCGATAGAATATAAACCTGGTACGATCAAACCACCGTTAGTAGATGCTGAGATAGAACGGATATACGATTTACGTAAGTTCAAACCAGCTAATGCTTTTAAGTTTAAGCCAGTTAAAATTTCCTTATCAAAGTTACCCATCAAATCGTAGTTAAGCTCTTGGAAAGTACGATCGAAACGGCTGTATGAAGGAACACCTTGGCTACCTACTGCAATACGCTCCTCTTGGAATTCATTGTAAGTATCTACAGTTACACGACCCATGAAATTCAAGAAGTCAGCTGCTTTGTAGTTTACCATCGCGTTTCCGAAAAGACGAGAACGAGTATCGTTCTGGTAGTTTTGGTAACGAGTCCAGTAGTAGTTATCTGTGTAAATTGGCTTCAAACCAGCTGCTGATGAAGGATCAGACCAGTTCCAAGTTACGTTTTGTTGATTTCTGAAATAAGCTTCTTTTTGCTCTAAGATATCCACGTTAGTTTGATACCATTGACGGAAGTTTTGGTTTACGTTCAAACCACTATATCCAGAACCATAACGACCTTTTCCTTCAATAACTGAGAAGTTAGCTGCAGCAGATGCTGTAACTTTCTTAGAGATATTGTAAGAACCAGCCAAGTTCATGATATTTTTAGTCACGTTTGAGTTTGGTAAAGTACCACGCTCATCATTACGTGTATAACCTAATTTGAAAGTACCTTGATCGGTAGCTCCATCTAATTGAACGTTTACGTTATTAGAAATAGCAGTCTCATAAAATTTAGCTGGCGTATTAGTTGCAGCTACATAAGGCTTAGCTTTCAAATAGTTTGGACCTGCTGGATCAAATGAATCCCATTGGTAAACCATTAAAGAAGGGTTGAATTTAGTACCATATGAAGCATCTTCCGCTGTATTGATAACTAAATCTTTAGTACCATCACCGTTAGCATCAAAATACAAGAAACCATCTTTTTGATATGGATCTGAATAACCAGCACCATATTGGTTTTGGTAAGTAGCAAAAGTAGATTTGTCGATAGTACCTACTGTTAAACCAGCATTAACTGTCAAACCTAAACCTTTCTTCGCTTTCTTAGAAGTAATCATGATAACACCATTCGATGCACGAGAACCGTAAAGAGCTGTTGCAGCTGCACCTTTCAATACCGTCATAGACTCGATATCATCTGGGTTAATATCTGCTGCCGCGTTACCGTAGTCATAACCACCACGACCAGTTTGTTGGTTACCTGTGTTTTTGTTAGTATTATCTACCGGCACACCATCCACAACAAATAAAGCCTGGTTGTTACCAGTCAAGGACTTATTACCACGAATAACCACGTTGGTTGAACCACCAATCGCATTACCTTGGATAATTTGAAGACCTGCTACTTTACCTGACAAAGCAGAAAATGCATTACCTGATCTAACACGTGTTAATTCATCTCCTTTAACCTGCTGAGCAGCATAAGGTAATGAGTTTTTGGTACGAGTTAAACCTAAGGCTGTTACTACTACTTCGCTCAATTCCGCTGCATCCGTTACTAACACAACATTAATCGTGCTTTGACTTCCAACAGTAATTGTTTGAGGCTTGTAACCAACAAAGGAGAACTGAAGAGCCGCTCCATTGTCAACACTGATTTTGTAAGAACCATCAGCCGTGGTAGTAACACCACGTGAGGTACCTTTAAGGCTAACACTAACGCCTGGTAGCGCTGTGCCATCCTCTGAAGCAGTTACTTTACCGGTAACCACCCTTGATTGGGCTAGCAACGAACTGCACGCAGTCGTTACTAGTGCCATCACTAGTAAGAGTTTTTTCATGTTGATTAGTTTATTTAATGAAAAAATAATTTGAAAACTTTGGCAAATTATAAATTTTCCAATAGATACCAAAGAAAATTGCGCATAAACAGAAGTTTGCAAGCGAAAAAGCCCCTAAAAGCGCAATACAGCAAAATTTGATTTTGAATTTTTCCGGGAGAAATAAAATCTACTCTATTTTTTATTAAAAAATTGCAAATTCCCCATTAAATAAATTGATTTAAAACGAGTACCCCGATTAGACCTACTATAGAGACGATACTTTCCATGAGCGACCACGAGCGAATCGTCTCTTTTACTGAGAGGTTAAAGTATTCTTTAAATAACCAGAAGCCCGTATCATTGACATGGGAAAACATCAGGCTTCCTGCGCCAATACTCAATACCATTAAGTTAGGATTTACTAATCCTGTAGATACAATCGGGTAAATCATGCCAGCTGCCGTTAAGCCTGCAATCGTGGCTGAACCCACGCATACGCGAATAATAGCTGCCATTAGCCATCCCAATACCAAAGGAGGAAAAGGTAATGTTTGCAGGTATCCTGCTATTTCTTTACTAACCCCTGATACCAATAATACCTCTTTCAATGAACCTGCACCAGCAATAATTAATAATATCATGGCCACGTCTTTTACCGCATCAGTATATATGACCATGATTTCTTCCATTTTTTTACCTAATCTCAAACCCAAGGTATATGTCGCAACGCAAATGGCAATCAACATGACCATGGACGGATCAGCAATTAAATGAATTAATGGTGTCAATGCCGAACTTTTATCAATTTTCAAATCCGCCAATGTAGTTACTACCAAAAGAAAAACAGGAAATAAAGCTGTTATGAAACTAGAAGTTCGGCTGGGTAATTGAGATTCAGGGATGGGTTCTCCTTGAAAAGCTTTCAATGACCGAATGGGTAAATGAGTTAAGGTTTTGGAAAATATAGGTCCTGCACATATGATGGCAGGTATAGAAACAATGATTCCATAAAATAAAGTAGTCCCCATATTGGCATCAAATTGAGCAACCAAAGCTGCGGGGGAAGGATGTGGTGGCAGAAATCCATGAGCAACCGATAAGGAAGCCATCATAGGTATGCCGGTAACTAAAGGATGTAATTTAAATTGATGAACCAAGGCAAATATTAAAGGTATCATCAACACAAAACCAACATTGTAAAATAAAGGTATACCAATAATAAAACCGGTAAGCATCAAACCCCAAGCCATGTTTTTTTGACCAAAAGCTTGAATTAAACTACCTGAAATTTGTTGAGCTGCTCCGCTACTGGCGACTAGTTTTCCTAACATGGCTCCCAATACAATGATGGTCACCAATGAACCTAGGGTATCTCCGATACCTTTTTGTACTGACTTAGCTAATTCTCCAAGTGGAAGTCCTAGCAAATAACCTGTCGTTAAACTAATGATTAAAAATGCGATGAACGCATTGACCTTTTGATAGGTAATCAAGAAAACTAAAAGGCAAATACATAAAACGACAATAGCGATAGTCATAAAGTTCTATTATGGAGTGATTAAATGGAGTACGGAAATTATTAGCAAAAGCTTATTTTTTCTTTAAAATACTCCATTTAATTCCAAATATATAGAATGGATCCTACATTTCAGCATTCTTCATTGATATGCCAAAAAATCCATTGGAAATAAACCTTAAAATTGGATTAGAAATCGCCGTAGGTATCTTCCAAATATTTCTGCATTACTAAGATGTCTTCTTTGGAAGTCAAATCAGGTACATTTTCTGCCAAAGGAATAGCAAAAAAACCTTGGCCTTCACCCTCTCCGAAAAGTGCTACTGAAGTTGGTAATTCCTTTTCGTTTCTAAGCGGATGGAAAGGCGTTTTGGCCAAATAAGGTAAAAAAGTAGATGCTTCAAATACAAAAATATTCATGCTGACACCTAGTCGACCCTGCTGTGTCATCAGTTCTTCTGCCTGCTGTGCAGTAGGCTTCTCTATAATCTCCAACAAAAACCCTTCAGCATCAGTACGTATAAGAGCAAAGGCTGAAATTCTTTCTGCTGGATACAATAAACTATCCCGATGATAGGAAATTAAGGCTTGAGCATGATCTGTAGACCAAAGTGTTTTCAAGGCATTTACCGAATAAAGATTATCAGAATTACATACAATCACTCGCCCACTTTGCCAATCTGCATGTTGCATCAATGCTTGATAAACCGCATCTGCAGTTCCAGCGGGTTTTTCACGGTCAGCAGGTATTTGTTGACGGGCAAACACTATGGTCAATCCCCAACATGCGTAACGAGACATTAAGTCTTCGCAATATTGTTGAGTTACTTGATCCGTAGGATGCAACAAAAGCATCACTTCCTCAATCCCTGCCAAATGTGCATTATATAATTGATAATCAATTAATGTCTTCCCATTCTTCCCTACCTGAATCATTCCTTTGGTTACTGAATTGGCTTGTGCGACCAAATTAGGATCTAAATCACTACCCTCCGACAAGGCTTTCTTCATTCGAGAAGCCATTCCACCTGCTAAAATCAATAATCTCTTTTTCATGTCTAGTATTAATAAAACAAACTTTCTTTTTCCACTTTAGTACCTTCGTCTACCCGTATGATGTAGGCCTTTCCTCCTTCTTTTTCTATCGCTTCTACTACTTTCTCGGGGTGAACAGGGGCATATGCAAACATACAACCTCCTCCACCAGAGCCATTAATTTTAGCTCCTAATGCCCCAGCTTCCAGAGAAGCCTGTATCATTCGATCAATTTTTGATGTTGATATTTTCTTATGCTCTCTAAGGTTTACCTGGTGACGGTTCAACAAGTCGCCCAATTTTTCGTCACTCCACTCCGTTTTACCTTCAAACATTAATTTTGCTTCCAATAAAATATCGCGATCGGAGATATTGGCTTTCAACAATACCCATTCAGCCTCAGTCAAGATAGGCTGATAGCTTAAACAATCATCTAACGTTGCTTTTTCTAATTCAAAATCCGGGTTTACTTGTTGAATTTTCTCCAATCCACTCAACATTCCAAACTTCACATGGGCTAAAATCTTTAAAGTATCTTTAGCTTCCAAAGAATCTCCCAAAACAAAAGTTCCTAAATCTCGGGCATAGGTTTCAATGGCTATTTTGGGTTTACTTTCCAAAAAAATCACATTACCTACTGCAGTAGAATATTGATCCATCATTCCACCTGGTTCCGTAAATTCCAAAACTTCTGCTTCATAGGTTATTTCTCCTATTTCTTTTTGGGTTGCAGGTATTTGGTACATTTCACACAAGAACTTGACCCAAGAAACAATCAGGGCAGAAGAACTGGAAGTACCTGAATTGATAGGAATGTTTCCTCTAACTTCAATTTCTAGACCCTTAGCTAGGGAGTGACCTTTACGGTGCAATACATTGCATACACTTTTGAAATAATCACGCTCTTTGGTATATGTTAAAGGAAAATCCAATTCAAATTCCTCGACAGCATCCATGTCTGGTAAGGAAAAACGAACAGTTTTATCTGCTCGAAATTGGCCCTTCATTTGTATTCTTTTCGAAATTGCTGCTGCAATAACAGGTAATCCTAAATAATCTTGATGTTCGCCAAACAAGCAAATCCGGCCGGGAGTAGAAACAATCATGCTAAATTTTAATGTATAACAAAAGTACAAATTAGATTTAAAAAAATACCTTACCTTTGAAACACTTAAATACTATCGATGATTACGAAGCGCATCCCATCCGTCGATTATTTTAGAGGCTTTATCCTCTTTCTTCTTGCTGCGGAAAGTACTGATTTGTACCACAATCTGGACAAACTTTTCCCTGACAATTTCATCATTACTCAATTTTTCCATGTTAAATGGCAAGGATTACATTTCTGGGATTTAATTCAACCCGGGTTTATGATGATTGCAGGCGCTGCCTTATATTTTTCTACATATAAACGATTGGATAATGGAGATACCTATTTAACACTTTGGCCAAAAGTATTAAAACGCTCTTTATTATTATTTTTATTTGGAACTGGTCTGCATTGCTTGGGCAAAGAAAAATTGGTTTTTGAATTATGGAATGTACTTACCCAGCTCTCAGTTACCACCATTATTGCCTTTTTTCTATTACGATTTTCTATCCCTCTTCAAATAGCGGCTTCTTTACTGTTATTATTGCTTTCTCATAGTTTATACGTCTTTAGTGATATCCCTGGTTATAATGAACCTTATACACCAGATAAGAATTTTGGATCGTACATGGATATGTTACTCATGGGCAAATTAAGTGGGGGACATTGGATTGCGATTAACTGCATACCTACAGCTGCACATACCATATGGGGAGCTTTGATTGGTCGAATCATCCATCGAAGCACATCACACCAAATAGTTATCCGCACGTTGCTAGGTTTGGGAATTTTAGGAATCTTAGTTGGCTATGGCCTTGATTTTGCTGGTATTCCAATTATCAAAAGAACTGCAACTCTTTCTTTTACCTTAGCTTCGGGTGGTTGGATTTCTTTGATGATGGCAGCTTTTTATCTGAATTGGGAACGAAGCAAAGCCATTTTACCTGCTCCAGATTATATTTTATCATTCGGAAAGAATTCCATTTTTATCTATTTATTTTTTGAATCCGTAGGTCCTCAATGGCTCAACAAAGCCTCTTTTGTTTTTGTAGGAGGAT
The DNA here is from genome assembly GCF_019923745.1 of Aquirufa aurantiipilula. GTDB lineage: Bacteria > Bacteroidota > Bacteroidia > Cytophagales > Spirosomataceae > Aquirufa > Aquirufa aurantiipilula. The sequence goes on along the minus strand of NZ_JAANOG010000008.1, from coordinate 29,216 downwards.
TTTTAGAGAAAGTTTATATCACAGAAAATATTGCTGAATTGGTGAATTCCCTCGTTGTATTGGGAATCATTGGCTGGATTGCTGTTTGGCTTGATAAGCACAAAATTTATATTTCTTTGTGAACAACGTTGTCAAGGTTTAAAACCTTGCCAACGTTGTTTTATGCCTCAAAATAAGCGAAAAAAACCAATTATACTCTTCAATTAATCGATAATCACTTTATTTATCCAGCTTATTCATATAATCAAACTTATAGGCCCAAGTTTGGGCAATATTGAAAGCTTTGGTTTTTGCTTCCTCCGCTTTGGGGCCTTCAAATAAAGCATCGATGGTTTGGGTAAATAGAGCTATCCAATGCTCAAAGTGGGCTTTTGTCAAAGGTACAATTTGGTTCACCAATAAATGTGGTTGCATGGGTGCACCTTTGTAAGAATGGCCATCCAATAAAAGCATTTCCCAAAAGTCATACATTTTAGGCAAATGATGATCCCAGTCTACGTGCATGACGTCTAGAAAAATATGACCTACCAAGTCGTCTGATGTCATACTTTTATAAAAAGCATTGACAAATATCTTGATATCTTCTTTTGTATTTATATCACTTTTACTCATGTGTCTTAATACTTTGAATCAACCAAGACCCTACTTTTTGTCCTTGTTTTGCCCCTTCATCCAATGCTGGCCAAAAGTGAATCCCTCCATAAAGTCGACTAATGGAAGCCTCATCTGATGCCTGAGTAAATGAAGTGAATTTTCTTGGTGGTAAACCATAAGGAATTTCGGTGGAATCATTGAAAGCAACATTATCTCCGTAAAGTTCCGTCAAAACAACAGCAGCTGACCGAGAGATCGTGCTATGACCAGAAGTGTATTCTGGGAATGGTGGCGTTTGTAAAACAGGCATCCATGTTTTATCGATTGAAGCATTAATTACTGTTTCTGGACGAATTCGAATGGAACGATATTTTTCATCCCAGCAAGAAATAAAACCATCAAAAATAGCAATTGAAGTTAAGGCAAAAGCCTCCGCAGTTTGTATATAGTTCTTTTTTAATTGTCTTGAAACTTGGCCGGCAATCCCCAACCAGTGTCCACCAGGAGACATCTTTTTAGTCGCAAACATGGCATGGCCAGTAATGTTCATTTTGAACGGATTACAATCCCAAAAATTGGCAATATCACGTTGTTCATTCGTTAGATTTTTTACCGTTTCATAAGCCTGCATGACCTCCTTGTGATAGGGGCTTCCTTTTGTTAAATCAAATTTACTTGGTTCAGGAGCTCTGAATTGAGAAGATGAATCCAATACCGCTGGTCTAATTTTCGTCCAATATGGCTCAACTGCATCGATATAAGCAGGTGGCGTCGGTGTCCATGTTCCAGGTAAATTTGTTACAGTGAATCGAAACCCTCTTGTTTGCTTATAATTATCTTTTGAAGCATATTTCATGATGGATTCTGCTACGGAATCTCCAAATGCAATAGACCTCTCATATACATCATCCGGTATACCAATTTTCTTATAATCTGCTTCAAGTTTTTTATCAAACTCTTCATAAAGTTCTTGAGCAAAAGTTAATTTTTTCCCAACGGCCAAATAGGCTCTTACAGAAGCTAAAGGAAAGCAATATTCCTCTCCTGCTTTCGGTTGAGCTACTTTTTCAAATCCATTCAATTGACCGACCAAAGACTTATACCCTTTATTCCCATGGACAGCAGCCTCATATCCAGCAATACTAGCATACATGTAAATTCTTGAAGAAACGGGTGGGGCAAAAATATCGTGGATGATACTTTCTGTCAGCATAACCTCTGAACGAATCAAAAATTCAGGATTAGCGGCTTCTTCTTGGTAATTGGGATTGTCCGATTTACAAGCAGCAAACCATAAGGCAACAAATAAAATGATATATCTCTTCATGGGTTTAATTTTTCGAAAGACAAATATACCAATACTTACAATTAGAATGGAAACATTGACCAAAATCAGCTAATAGCTGCCTCAGCTGCCATACGACCTGAAGCAAATGCAGCTTGCAAGGATGGATATTGAGTATAATCTCCTGTAAGAATAATTCCTTTTTTATGTGCTTTTTGCTTGATAAACTTCCAAAAGCCCTGCTTGGAAAGAGATTCAGGAATGGAATATGCTTTCAAAAATTTCCAATTCAGTTTTTCTTGGCCTACATACTGCTTTAGTTCTTGCAGTACTTCCTTTTCAGTCATATTGGTTTTTAGCGTAGTGACAGAAATCAATTCTTTTCCTGCAGGTGCTATATTAGGATTAACCTTACTTAGACAAGCATAGTGCAAAATATTCGATTCTTCTGACTTGGGAACCAAATGCAGTAGTTTACCATCATTAGGAAAAGTATCGGCTGAAAAATAGAATGTTTTACTCTGCAAAATAGCCCCTTTAGCCAAAGGAATATCCAATAAATCGGCTGCAGCCGTGGGATTGGCTGCCAAAATGATTTTTGAACAAGCTATTTCCTCTCCATTTTTCAAAACCACTTTCCCTTCTTGCAAACTTTCCACCTCAATGCTTAACCGAACCGATTCTGCTGGCAAAGCGCTCAATAATTGATCAGAAATAGCACCCATCCCAGCTTTGGGAATAGCCGCCCTTCCCTCCAAAAATTGTTTTAAATAAAACACAAACAAAGAGGCTGGTTGAGACAAAGTATCATCAAGGAATATGCCATAAAAAAATGGCTTTAAGAACCCATCTCGGAAGATGGGAGAAAAATGAAGTGAATGGATATACTCCATGGCACTTAATGGACTCTTAGATAAGGGTTTAGCATCCAATTGTATTTTCAACCAAAGTCTGGCTAGTTTAACTAAATCAGGAATTGTAATAATCCCATCAGCAACTGCCCTTAATAAAGAAAATGTGTCATGCCAAGGACTGAAAAATGGATGCCAAGCATTTTCTTTCCATAAATATGCACCAGAATCAAAATAAGATAAATCCAAATCGGGCAATCGTAAACTTTGTTGAACTTCAGGATAAGATGTTTGTAAAACTTGAAAACCATGATCTAAGGTAAAACCTTGAAAATGTTCACTTTGTACCCTACCCCCAACATGAGCTTGTTTTTCCAATAAGACAAAAGGAATTCCTGCCTCATGTAACACATTGGCTGCTTGGAGGCCTGCAATACCTGCTCCGATTATGACGATTGGTTTCATGATAAATTTATATTTAAACAAACTCTTTGAACTTACAAAAGTTTAAAGTCTTTTTTATTACTTTGCATATTAAATGATTCCCTGGAATGAATTACAAAATTAAGGAGGAAAACGGTTATCACTATATCGACGAGGGTAAAGGGGAAATATTATTGATGTTACATGGGCTTTTTGGCGCTTTAAGTAACTGGGAAGGTGTCATTTCCTACTTCAAATCTAATTACCGCATCATTATACCGCTTATGCCCATTCACGACATGCCCATTAAAGAGGCTGGTTGTGAAGGCTTAACCGTTTTTATTGAAGATTTTGTAGCCTTCAAAGAACTAGATAAATTTAGCTTAATTGGAAATTCATTGGGTGGTCATGTGGCATTAATTTACACACTTAGACATCCAGAAAAAGTACAGCGACTCATCTTAACGGGTTCCTCAGGACTATTTGAAAATTCCATGGGTGGATCATATCCAAAGCGTGGGAATTACGAATACATCAAAGAAAGAGTAGAATATACTTTTTATGACCCAAAAACCGCCAGCAAAGAATTGGTTGATGAGGTTTTTGAAATCACCAATAGTATTCCGAAAGTAATGCGCATTATTGCCATTGCTAAATCAGCTCAAAGAAACAATATGGCCAAAGATATTGTCCGTATTAACACCCCTACCCTTTTAATTTGGGGATTAAATGACACCATTACGCCTCCGCAAGTTGGACATGAATTCAATCAATTAATTCAAGGCTCAGAACTTCAGTTTATTGATAAATGTTGTCATGCCCCCATGATGGAAAGACCTGATGAATTTAATGCCATTTTAGATAAATGGCTACAAAAAACGAAAGTTTAGCTATGCTAGTCTTATCCTATTTATCCTTTGACTATCCCACGCTTTCTTTGCAAGATAGCCTTCCAAAGGCTTTAAAAGCAATGGAATCACATAAAGTTCCCGCACTAAGTGTTTTGGATGGAAAAAAATGGGTAGGTACTATCAGCGCTGTTCAAATTTCACAGCAATTATCCCAGGCCTCCAAATTAAAAGATATTCAATCAGAATTTCAAAAGGACAAATTGGAATTAGAAGAGGATATTTTAGCTAGCCTTCCGCTTTTTGAAAGTACAGGATTTAATGTTCTTCCTGTTATAAATGAAGAAGGAAATTGGATGGGATATATCCATCAAGATGTCATTACGAACATGTTTATCCAATCTGGATTTACAGGAAAAAATGGAGGAATTTTACGTATTCCATTTCATGTTCAGCGAGATTCCATGAGTGTCATTTTACGAATCATTGAAGAAAACAAAGGTCTTATGGTACGAAGTTTTTTTCATCGCTCAGAAAAAAATCCTCAAGCTTTACCTGAATGGGTCATTCAAGTTCAAACAGATCAATTTTCTAATTTGGTTAAAAGTTTGGAACGACATGATATTGGCATTGAAAAAGCATTTGCGTTTGGACAACAAGAAGATATAGATCAAATGCGATTTGATCTACTTTTAAAATACTTAAACCCCTAGTTTTGAGTCTACGAATCGCCATTCACGGAAAACCATTTACAGGTGATACCAAAAGCCTGATGGAGGACTTATGGGCAGATATTCTATCAAAAAACTGTCAAATTACCTTATCCGAAATTTTTAAATCGCATTTAATAGAGCATGGTTTTGATGTAAACTCAATCCCAGCTTATTCTTCCACGGAAGGCCCAAATCAAGTGGACATGGCTTGGAGTATTGGAGGAGATGGGACTCTATTGGAAACCTTAACGCATATCGGCAGTAAAATGATACCTATTTTAGGTATCAATACGGGTAGATTGGGCTTTTTAGCAACCATTTCTCCTCAAGAAGTTTCTCAAGCTTTGGATTTTTTAATTGATGGAAATTACCGAGTGGAAGAACGAGGCTTAGTTGAGGTAAAAACGGAAGTAGACTTATTTGAAAATAAATCATTTGGTCTAAATGAAGTAGGTATTATGAAAACTGATACCTCTTCTATGATTGTTATTAAAGCTTATGTGGACGGCAATTACCTGAACTCCTATTGGGCAGATGGTCTTATCGTATCCACTGCCACGGGCTCCACTGGTTATTCCTTATCTGTGGGTGGTCCATTAGTGATGCCAACCTCAGACATCTTCATCATTGCGCCAATGAGTCCTCACAACCTTAATGTGCGTCCTTTAGTCGTTTCTAGTGATACCCATTTACGCTTTGAGGTTAGTAGTCGGAGTCAAAACTTCTTAATTTCCATTGATTCCCGCTCTAAAGTGGTGGATAGCCAATTTAGTATTGAAGTTCAAAAAGCCCCGTTCCCTGCCAGATTAATCAAAATCCCCGGTGATGACTTCTTACAAACCCTTAGAAACAAATTGAATTGGGGATTAGATGCGAGAAACTAAATTGGAAATTATGAATGGCGAATTGTGAATGAAGAGTGTAGAATGTAGAAAGGAAGCCCCATTTATACTTTATAATTCATCATTTACAATTTATTACTTATCATCTTCTTCAATTCATTCAGCTTCAATAGAGCTTCAATCGGTGAAAGTGAATTAACATCCAATTTTTCTAATTGATCATTAACTTCTTTTAATCCAGCTGGAATTTCAGCCCCAAAAAGACTTAATTGATAATTGACTTTAGGCATGTCTTTGAGTTTTTGATCATGATCTTCTTTGATATGATCCTTTTCCAAATGCCTCAAAATTTCATGTGCACGAAGTACTAAAGGGGTAGGCATTCCGGCCATTTGAGCCACATGAATACCAAAACTATGGGCAGATCCCCCAGGCAATAGCTTTCTCAAAAAGATGATTTTATTTCCCATTTCTTTCACTGATACATGGAAGTTCTTAATACGTGGAAAATCATCCGCTAATTGATTCAGCTCATGGTAGTGAGTGGCAAAAAGCGTTTTTGCTAGACTTTTAGGGTGATTATGTAAATGCTCGGCTATAGCCCATGCCATGGAAACCCCATCATAAGTAGACGTCCCTCTGCCTATTTCATCCAATAATACGAGCGATTTATTGGATAAATTATTCAAAATAGCTGCAGTCTCCGTCATCTCGACCATGAAAGTAGATTCTCCTTTAGAAAGATTATCCGATGCCCCCACGCGAGTAAATACTTTATCTACCAAACCGATAGTTGCAGCCTTGGCGGGAACAAAAGATCCCATTTGGGCCATTAACACAATCAATGCTGTCTGACGAAGTAAGGCTGATTTACCCGCCATGTTGGGCCCAGTAATCATGATGATTTGTTGGGATTCATTATCCAAATAAACATCATTTGGCACATAAGCTTCCCCTACTGGTAACTGTTGTTCAATGACTGGGTGACGCCCTTCCTTGATATCAATTGCATCGGAATCCTGCAATTCAGGCTGTACATAATGATTTTTTTGAGCAATAGTGGCAAAACTCTGCAACACATCCAAAGTTGCCACGCACTGGGCATTCACTTGAATGAGCTCCAAATATTCCATCGCTTCCCGAATCAGTTCTTGAAAAATCCCATATTCAATCTGAGATATACGATCCTCTGCTGTTAGGATTTTTTCTTCATATACCTTTAGCTCATCTGTAATGTACCTTTCGGCATTCACTAAAGTTTGCTTCCGGATCCACTCGGGAGGTACTCGGTCTTTGTGCGAATTGGTTACTTCCAAATAGTAGCCAAATACCTTATTATAAGCTACTTTCAAAGAGGAAATTCCGGTTCTCTCTATTTCTCTTTTTTGTAAGTCTTGTAAATATTCTTTTCCATTGGATGAAAGTAAATGTAGTTCATCCAATTCTGCTTGATACCCTGTTTTTACAATTCCTCCTTGATGAGCCAACATAGGTGCATCATCTCGAAGAGCTAATTCTATTTTTTCCACCAATGTGGTACAGGGATTTAAGCAATCTGCCCACTTTTTTAAACTGCCTTGGCTATTATCCCACAGTAATTCCTTGATTAATGGAATTTGCTGTAATGCCTTTTTCAACTGAACTAGTTCCCTTGGATTAATTCTACTCGCAGCAACTTTGGATATCAAACGTTCCAAATCACCTATGGGCTTTAAATAACTAACTAGCAAATCCAATAAATCTTGATTTTGAACTAATTCCGCAACACCCAACTGACGATCTTGAATTTCATTCAACTGTTTCAGAGGAAGAACCATCCATTTTCGAAGCAAGCGAGCCCCCATAGCGGTAAGCGTTTGATCCATCAATGAAATTAGGGGAACTCCACCTTCTTGAGAAGGATGTATTAATTCCAAATTCCGAATGGTGAATCGGTCTAGCCAAACATATTTATCTTCTTCAATGCGTTGAATGGAAGAAATATGAGCCACTTGTTTGTGCTCTGTTTCTGCTAAATAATGTAAAATTACCCCTGCTGCAATTATCCCCAAAGGCATTTCTTCTATACCAAATCCCTTTAAATTTTGTGTTTTAAAATGCTGGGTTAATAGTGGATAAGTAAATTCGTGGCTAAAGATCCACTCTTCCAAACTGAATGAATGAAACTGATCGCCAAAAGATTCTAAAAACTGATTTCTGAACTTTTTGGGGTATAGAATTTCAGCCGGTAAAAAACTTTGAATTAACTTTTGTATATAGGCCAAAGGGCCTTGGGAGCACATATATTCACCGGTAGAAATATCCAATAAAGCCAATCCATACAAGTTTTGAGTGGTGGACGGAAAGGCAATGGAAGCCACATAATTATTTCTTTTGTTGTCTAAAACTTGATCATTAAAAGAAACACCAGGAGTCACTAATTCTGTTACCCCTCGTTTAACAATCCCTTTAGCTTCAGCAGGATTTTCCAATTGATCACAAATAGCTACACGCTGTCCAGCCCGAACCAATTTGGGTAAGTAAACATCCAAGGAATGGTGGGGAAAACCAGCCAGGTGGTCATCAGCATTTCCATTGTTTCTTCGTGTTAAAACAATGCCTAATATTTTGGATGCTTTCACCGCATCTTCCCCAAATGTTTCATAAAAGTCCCCTACCCTAAAAAGCAAAATTGCCCCAGGATATTTGGCTTTAATCTGATTAAATTGTCGGGAAAGTGGAGTTTCTCCTTTTTTCAAAGGTTCTTGTCCATCTGCTGCTTTTCTGGCCAAACTAGTATTGATATAAAGGTTGTAAAAATAAGAATTTTGGCCGAATTATTACACCAAAGTGCCGGATTTTGACCATTTTTAAAATGAGCGATAAACGGAATAAAAAATACGAATAAATTGACGAGGCTTATTACTAAGGAAGAGAAAAAATGGTTCATTCCCTTTAAATAAACGAACATTCATTCCATTTTAAAAAAGCATATAGATAATCCTGGATTAGCTATTTTTCAGGATAAGAAAATTAGAAATTGAAAAATTATTTCCCTATTTTGCCAAATAATTTCGAAACCCATAACTATGATTAATTCTTCCATATACATCAAATCTCAACAAGAGGTTTTTGATGTGGTGATTGTTGGCTCAGGTGCTGGTGGTGGTATGGCTGCCCATATGCTAACCAAAGCAGGAGCTAAAGTCTGTTTATTAGAGGCCGGTCAACCTTATGACCCCGCTGATCCAAAAAATATTACCCAATTAAAATGGCCATATGAATCGCCTCGTCGTGGTGCAAATACCACCCGTCCTTTTGGTGATTTTGATGCAGCTTATGGTGGTTGGGATATTGAAGGTGAACCTTATACCCGTAAAGAAGGAACCAAATTTGATTGGTTCAGATCTCGTATGGTGGGTGGTAGAACCAACCACTGGGGCCGTATTTCTTTGCGTTTTGGACCTGATGATTTTAAAAGAAAAAGTATAGACGGTTTAGGTGACGACTGGCCTATTGGCTATGACGACATGAAGCCATATTACGATAAAGTAGATCGTTTAATTGGTGTATTTGGTACCAATGAAGGACTAAGAAATAACCCAGATGGAATTTTCTTACCTCCTCCTAAGGCTCGTTTGCATGAATTAATGATTAAGAAAGCGAATAAGGCCATCGGAATCCCGACTTACCCATCTCGTCTTTCGATTTTGACTAAGCCAATCAACAATGAGCGTGGCCAATGTTTCTACTGTGCACAATGTTCTCGTGCTTGTCAGGCATATGCCGACTTCTCTTCTTCCTCTGTATTGGTTAAACCCGCAGCAGCAACAGGTAATTTGACATTATTGCCATATGCCATGGCTAGAGAAGTAACAACTGATCCAATATCTGGTTTGGCAACTGGCGTTTCTTATGTACATACTGGTACATTACAAGAATATTCAGTGAAAGGTAAAATTGTTGTTTTGGCAGCTTCAGCTGGTGAGACGGCACGTTTATTATTGAACTCAAAAAGTTCTCGTTTCCCGAATGGTATTGCCAATTCCAGTGGGGTAGTTGGAAAGTACATCAACGACTCAACAGGAGCTTCTCGTTCTGCCATTATTCCTTCCTTATTTGATCGCAAAACATACAATGAAGATGGCGTAGGTGGTTCTCACATTTACTCTCCTTGGTGGGGCGATAACAGTAAATTAGACTTTCCACGTGGTTACCACATCGAATACGGTGGTGGTATGGGTATGCCTAGCTACGGTTTTGGATGGGGAATTGAAGGATTAAATGGACGTGAAAACTTCACTCGTGATGGTTTGAAAAAAGCAGCAGGTGGATATGGAGCGACATTGAAAGAAGATTATCGTCGTTTTTACGGTTCTTATGTCAGCTTTGCTGGTCGTGGAGAACCTGTACCTAGAGAAGATAACTATTGTGAAATTGATCCAAATGTGGTTGACAAATATGGTATTCCAGTTTTACGCTTCAATTACAAATGGAGCGATTACGAAATCAAGCAGGCAAAACACATGCAAGACACCTTTGAGCAAATTATTGATGCCATGGGTGGTAAGGCCATGGGCAAAAAGCCGGGTGCAGATACCAATTACGGCTTAGCAGATCCAGGACGTATTATTCACGAAGTAGGAACAGCGCGTATGGGAAATAATGCGAGCACTTCGGTCGTAAATTCAAATTGCCAGGCACATGATGTGAAGAACTTGTTCTTGGCAGATGCGGCACCATTCGTTTCTCAGGGAGATAAGAATGCTACATGGACTATCCTTGCACTTTCTATGCGTACTTCCGAATATATTATTGATCAACGTAAAAAAGCCAATTTATAATGAAAAGAAGAGATTATTTAAAAAATATCGGCTTAAGTTCATTGGGCTTAGCTGCATTGAATCCACAAGTAAAAGCCATGGAGGCATTAGAAGGCGCACCAGACCCTAAAAAAGTCGCTCCTTTAAAAGTACCTAATGGTAGAACCATGGATGAAGCAGAACGTGATGCCAAATTAATGGCAGAAAAGTTCTTAAATGCTCATGAGTTAGCCACTATCACCATTTTGTCGGATATCATTATCCCTGCAGATGGCAAATCGGGAAGCGCTTCTCAATCGGGTGTCACTAAATTCATTGAGTTTATTGTAAAAGATAAACCAGAATTTAAAACCCCAATGCGAGGTGGTTTGAGATGGTTAGATGGTGAATCAAAGCGTCGTTTTAGTAAATTATTTACGGAAATTACTCCAAAGCAACGTATTGAAATCGTGGAAGACATTGCTTATCCTGAAAAGGTCAAACCTCAGTTTTCTCAAGGAGTGAATTTTTTCACATTGATGAGAAACTTGACAGCAACTGGATTCTATACGTCTAGAATTGGATTAGATGATTTGGCGTATAAAGGAAATACTCCCAACGAATGGAAAGGGGTACCAGATGATGTATTAAAGCAATACGGATTATCTTACGATGATTAAACCATCCGATTTATACCTTAAACCGGACATTTTTAAACATATTCCATCTTTAGTGGCGGGTGTCAGCACCCGCCACGGTGGAAAAAGTCAAGCTCCTTATCATTCACTAAATCTAGGAGTACATACCAACGACCAAGTTGAAACCATTCAGGAAAATATTAATCTTTTATGCCAATCCTTAGGCATAGACGCAAGTCAATTAGCTAGGTCATTTCAAACGCATCAAGATCATATTTGGGAATGCCAACTACCTGATTATGAGAATGGATATGATGCCATTATCAGCACTCAGGTGAATATATTTTCAGCAGTAGGCATTGCAGATTGTTGCCCAATTCTCTTAGTGGACCCCGAACAGAAAATTACGGCAGCAGTTCATGCGGGTTGGAAAGGGTCTATCTTGGGAATTGTACCTAAAACTGCTGATTTATTGATTAGTAAATACCATAGTAAACCAGAGATTTTATTGGCTTATATTGGCCCATGCATCAGTGTTCAACATTTTGAAGTGGGTGATGAAGTAGCTGAAAAATTTCCAGAGTCTTGTAAACAAAAGCTATATAACAAATGGCATGTGGATTTAAAAAAACACCATGCTTTACAATTAAGGAAATCAGGCATTACACAAATTGAAATTGCTCCCTGGTGTACTGTTGAACACAATGAACATTTTTTTTCTCATAGAAAAGAACAGGGATTGACTGGCAGAATGTTAGCTTTTGCCGGATTTCAGTCATAAATTTTAATCAAGTTTTTGGAATCTCAAAACTTGTCAAAAATCAAATTTGTATCTCAATTGGACGCCTAAGCCCATTTCTTATTTAAAATTATCTACAAACTGATAATGTAATCCCCCCGCATTGACAAGCCTTTTGTAATTAGGACATTTTTTTGAAATTGCCTTCGAAATAATTCAATCAACCTAACCCTAATCACAATGAAAAAGTTAAAATTAACCCTGACTGTTTTAGAAAACAGAGATGCTTCTTTCGGAGGATCAAACGAGGTAGCACTTGCTGGTTCGACTTGCACTTGTACATGTACTTGCTGCAAATCAAACAATGATGCGCCAGCAGAAGCGACAGCCTAATTGGATAAACGGGTGGAGATTTTCTCCACCCGCTTTACCTAAATACCTACCCACACATGAAAACTACGATACCCCACCAAGCCATATTTTGTGGTCCGGATACTCTATTCATCGTAAACGGAGATCAAAATTTAATAGAAATACAAGGTGAATCAACTCCCTTGATCAAACAAATACTTCAAGGAATTCAGCAAGAGGACTCCATAAGTCACATTTATGAAAAACACAAGGAGGATTTTGGAGATGATTTTGAAGTTTTTCAAGAATTATTCGACTGGTTGAAGGAAAAACAAGTAATCCAACAGACCCAAAGTCCTCAAAAAGTAAAAATCCATGTACTCGTAGATGCAAAGCAATCAGATCAATCTAGCTCCCTTATCCACTTACTGAATCAAGTAAGTAAGCCTTCCTTTGAATATATCTTGGAGGATAATTTGATTGATTCAGATGTAATCTTATTTGTGGGTTCTCTTTTTACACATCACAAAAACATAAAAGAACTAGCACAATTAAGTTATGAGGCTAAAATCCCTCTTTTATATACGGAAATTGATAGTTCAACTTTCACGATTGGACCTATCATTTCTTCCAAATTATTAAGTCCATGTTTGAATTGCTATGCCAATCGGAAACGAGTCCAACTGAAGAACCCAAAAGCTTTCTCTGTCTTTCAGAAAAAGCATAATCAAGAGTATGTCTACACACCATTGATTCAAGAAAAACGCTATTTCTTGGCCCTCAGTAATTTTATCCATGAAGAATTGCAACAGTTTTTCAATTCAGGATTAACATTCTCACCATTAATTGGACAAAGTTTTGTCGTTCAAGGTAGTCCTATTGAAGTACAGAGGTATAAAATTTTAAAAGTGCCTCAATGTCCTATTTGTAGTCATAAAAATCAATCCATGACCTTCAATGTTTAATCCGTCTTCACTAACATGATAGCACTTAAAGATGATTTAATCCACGGAAATCAATTTCAGATACCCACCAGAAGGTGTTTGCCAGCTGGGCTATTTCAAAGCTACGTTGAAGCAACACATCTAGACATGTTGGCCTCCAATACTTACATGATTCAAGGCTCAGGTATAGGGTTCAGCCAAGGCGAAGCAACAAATTCGGCCATTGGTGAATGGACAGAGAGGTATGCTGCATCTCATCAAGACATACAGGATTTAGTCTTTGCAAGTGAGTCTGATATGAGGAGTCAAGATAAAAATTTCTTACCTGTAGAAACTTTCATTCCTTATGCCCCAGAACAATACACTCTAGATTTCCCCTATCAAAAATGGGAACCAAATGACGTAATAAGTTGGATTAAAAGTGAAAATGTCAATAATCAACAATCCGTTTGGGTACCCGCATTCGCAGTGCATTTACCTCATAATACCGATTGGGATAGTAAAAAGAATTATGCCCTTCAAACCTCAACCGGTATTTCGGCGGGCAAAAATATCCATGATGCTACTGTTGGAGGCTTTTTAGAATGTGCTGAAAGAAATGTATTTGCAGAGTTCTGGTATCGGCAAGATCATTGGATCAAGCATATCCCGATGTTAAACCAAAAAGAAGTCTTAGCATCTTTCGAACACCCTAAAATCAAGCAATTATTTGATAATAATCGAGTGCAAATAAAGCTTTTCGATTTATCCCCCTTAAGTCCTATAGAAACGCATGTTGTTGTACTTTTTTTCCCATACAAAGGACAACTTTTCCAATCGATGGGTTGCGCCTGTCGATTTAGCAAAGAAGAATCCATCATCAAAGCGTGCCTAGAAGCCTATCAAGGAATTGAATATGCCATTGGTTTAAGTCAAAAACCAGAAGAATGGATAGATAATTTGCCAGGCTTTGACAGCATTAATAGTTTTGACAAGCATTTTGCATTCTACAATCGTTTTCCCCAATGGAGAAAAAAATCCGCTATTCTCCAAGCAGCTCTAAGCACAGAATCTCATTTCCCTGAAAATGAACGAATTAAACCTAAAATTCAATCTTGGAATGAAATAAATCAACTGGACTTAAACCACATATTAGTTGTTCCATTAAGTACTGAGGATGTTCAATCTCAGGGTATGGAAGTAGTCCGAGTAATTGTACCTCATTGGAATTTATTAACAGGAGTACATCGGCAACCCTTTTTAAAATACCTAAGGGCAGAACCGAATGAAAATCTATTTCTAACATATCCACACCCTTTCCCATAAATCATGAAAAAACGAATAATACTCCTTATAGCAACTTTATTATTACCTGTCTTGTGTTTGGCACAGGGAAACATGGAAAATATAGTACACGAGGTTCAAAAAATATCATGGAAAACACATAAGGATAGTCTACAAAAAATCATCACTTACATGAATAACCATCCAAGCAACGAGTATTACTATTTGTACTGGAATGCCTATGCTCATTACATGGATTACTTCAATTATAAATTATCGAATTCAACTGAAGAGAAAAAAGCCCAACAATCCCTCGAGCAAGCTTCCTCCATGATAGGTAAAATTACGAAACCCAATTCGGAAACTTTAGCATTACAATCCTTGATAGATGGACTGAAGCTCAATTTTACCAATGTTTTCTTATTGCCTATCAAAGCAGGAAAAGTTGGAAGATTAGCAGAAAGGGCCATTGATTTAAATCCTAAAAATCCAAGAGCATATTATGCCTTAGCTATATATGATTTTTATACTCCCAAAATGTACGGAGGGCGTAAACTAGTGGAATCCAATCTCATCAAAGCTATTTCATTAGCATCTACCGTGGTCGAAAATTCCAAAGATCCTCAATGGGGTATCCCAGAATCCTATTTATTTCTAATCCGATTTTTTAAAGAAGAGAATCAGAAAGCCAAAGCTCAACATTATCTACAAGAGGCTAAAAGCAAATTCCCTGAGAATAATTTATTCCATCAGTATAAACTTTAGAACCATGGCCAAAACTCGAAATCTATTATTTGAACCTTGTATTTCAGATATCTCATACGACTTCCTGGAACATAGTAAATTATATAGTTACCAGGCCAAGGAGTACAGCGAACGCCTGAATGCAGTGATGTCCAGTGACTATTTCATGAGAAATATTAGTCATCATAGTATAGAATTAGGTTTCTGTGAGGAATATGATTTAGCAATCAATACCCCTTTACCACCATTGGCGAAGGCATTGAATCAATTAAATCAAGAAAGAAGCAGTCAAAGAAATTATGACCCAGATAACAAACTCTCCTTACAGGATCTTTCTCAATTTTTGTATTTAAGTTATTCCATAACTCAGCGATTTGACCCATTGTTATTGATCCCTCCTCGAAGAAATATCCCATCGGGTGGAGGTTTATATCCAATTGATGTATATGTAATCAATCAACTGATAGAAGAGCTTCCTTTAGGAGTATTCTTATATGACCTATTCTCTTCGAAACTCAAATTAATACATGCTTTTAAGGATCGCGAAGAATTAAAAGTTGCCTTGAATACCACACTATTTGCTGAGCAAAAAAATGATATCGATTATAGCAATTCAAGTGCATTTATGGTCCTGGGGGCAGAACTTGAAAGATCCTGTTTTAAATACCTTGATCGGGGTA
Organism: Aquirufa aurantiipilula; assembly: GCF_019923745.1. Classification (GTDB taxonomy): domain Bacteria; phylum Bacteroidota; class Bacteroidia; order Cytophagales; family Spirosomataceae; genus Aquirufa; species Aquirufa aurantiipilula. The sequence goes on along the minus strand of NZ_JAANOG010000008.1, from coordinate 13,520 downwards.
TTCGATGGGCCATGATCGAAGCCGGTGAAATTGTTCAATCCATGTATTTAGCCAGTGGATCCCTAGCCATGAGAACTTGTGCCATAGGTGGATTCAATGATGAAGCACTTGCTCAATTGATTTCATACCAAAATCCGAGTCAGATTACTCTTTTAGCTTTATCTCTAGGCAAATAACTATGAACTATGTCATTAATCCAGATTTTAAACTCATTTATGCTAAGGAGAGCACCGATGACCTCTATTTCAAACACAATTGGAAAGACATGTTGATTCAAATCAGTCAATGTGAATGGGAAATACTTTCTCACCTAGTAAATAATCGAGATGAAAACAAAACCTTGGCATATATAAAGCAAAGTTATGATGCTGACTTAGCTATACTAAATCAATTAATTCAGTATTCACAGGAAATCGAATTGTTGATGCATGAAGATGCCTTGGAAGCCTACCAAAATCAAAAAAACAAAAAGATCACACAAAATATCACAGCTTGGAAATTGGCTGTAACTCAGCTGTTTTCCTTTTTAAATATCACCATTGAATTTATTGGAAGAGGTAATCTACGATTTTTCAAAATTGCAAAAATCCCTTTAGAAAAAACATGGATGGAAAAATGGGCCAAAAACGCATGGGTACAAAACCTAAGTAGTATTGCTTCTTTGTTACTTATTATTTTGGGAATAGGTCAATTGGCATTTCATCCTACATTCATAGAACATTGGCTTGAATTTGAATTATTGAGTAGCCCCTATCTAATCCCCTTTTTAATTTTAGGGCTTCTCTCTTCTACTTTTTTACACGAATTTGCTCACTATCTGATCTATTTGAGGTACGGAGGCTTAGTCGCTGATTTGGGATTTTCTCTGGTTCTAGGCTTCATTCCATTTGTTCACATCAATACGAATTCCCTTCATTTTTGGGATAATCACAAACATCGCATTCAAGTCATATTAGCAGGAATAATCCTAGATATTTCATTAGTACTGGGGATTAATATACTCTTGAATTGGGAAATGGATAAAATTTGGTTCTCACATTGGCAATTTTTACAGTGCTTCATCGCATTTCGAATAGTCTTTAATGCAGTTCCCTTTATCCCAGGTACCGATGGATATTTTCTACTATCCGAATTTTTGCATGAGCCGGCTCTATTCCATGAAGCAAGTAGATCCCTCAAAAAGTGTAAATCCGTATTATTCCGAATTGAATCCATCGAATTAACTGCTAAGGATTATTTATATGGCTCATTTATCATAATGAGTTACGGCTTTATTTCTGCCTATTATTGCCTATTGGCACTTTGGATTATTGTCCCATATTTCATCAGCATCATACCATGAAAATAAAGTACTTACTAATATTTTTCATTGGTATTTCAACCTGTTCAATAGCTCAAACTCAGCTAAGAGGGAGAGTTATGGATGCCTACCATCAAACCTATTTAGAAAATGTAAGTCTACTTTTAATTCATAATAAACTTAGTTTACTCAGCGATTCGACGGGGACATTTCAATTTTCAAAACTAAGCAAAGGCCTACCTGATACCCTACTTGTTTCCATGATAGGTTATAAACAAAAATATATACCGATCCAGTATAATAAGGATTTAGAAATACAATTAACATTAGATAAACCCAATGCCCTCGCGGAAGTAAAAGTAAAGGCTAGTGTTCCAATGTCAGAAGATTTTGTTAACCAAAAAATCAATTTTTTAGATGTTGTAGTCAATGCATCCTCCAAGGCCGACCCCCTTTTAGCGGTTCAATCCACCTCAGCAGCAAGCCCCTTTGGTGAATCTGCCTCCATAAGTTTTAGAGGAAGTAATCCCCAATTAACTCAAATATACCTCAACGATATACCCATTCCAGAACCCATTAAATTCACCCAAATGTCCAGTTTGGGCACTTTCAGTCTAATTCCAATCAATTCCATCAAAGACTTACTTATTTTTCCAAGTAACCCTCCTTTAGAACTACTAAATGCTAGCACGGGAGTAGTACAAATTCAAAGCAATGAATCATTCAGCAAGCAAAACATGGAAATAGATCTTAGCCTTGGACAAGCAGGTATACATTGGACTCCATGGGCAAAAGATAAAAATGGAATTAGCATATTTGGCCATCATCAATTCAGCCCCTTATTAAAATCATTTAATCCCACCTCTCTACAAGATTTACCACAATTTAACGAAAGTGACTGGGGCCTAAATGCTTTTTTTCAAACTAAAAATTTATGGAGATTCAAAATATTCAGCCTCCTTATGATTGAAAAATATAGTAGTCAATTTAGACATCCTTCTTTTGCTGGTCCTTTTGAATATCAAAAAAATAGGCACATTCAGACCCTCAATCTATCTAAACTGCAAGAACATGCACAGTGGACATTAAAATTTGGACTTCATGAATCCACTCAACATGATAGCACTGGCAATTATGCCTACCACCCAAAATCAGTTCAACTCTTCAGCGGAATTGACCTACAACTTTTTCCTCAGGAAAACTGGACCATTAAAACGGGCTATCAATGGTTTCAATCTCAAACTTCATATCAAATCAGAAGACCTATTTATAGCTTTGATTACCGTCCACAATCACCTGTTATTCTGTTTTCAAACACTCCCAGTCTTTCTCAACAGGAATTATTTCTATCCAACAATTATGCATTTTCTAAGCCATTTAGAATGGGATTCGCAGTTAAGCTGACTCATTTTCCATCTATATCTGATTGGCGGTTTACCCATCAAATCCATACTCGATGGTATCTTCATGAGCTGGAAAAATACCTTAATCTAGCATGGAGTAAACAAATTGCTAGCTTATATACCCCAGAAAATGAGTATTCCATAGTAACAAGTCAACAGGTTTCCTTTGATTTAGTCCAGGAAAAGGAACTACAAAAATGGAGTTTACATACTTTTTACAAAACGGAAAAATCTCTCCATTATACGATAGAAGCATTTGGAGCAGAATGTAACTTCAGTTTAGTTACATCAAAATCCAAACATGAATGGAGTTTAGGTAGCCACTGGAGTCAAATGAAAATTGGGACTATAACTCAACACTCTCCCTACCAAATCCCTTACTTCTTACGAACAAACTCACAATGGAAGTGGAAATGGGTGGACCTTAGTTTAAGCAGTTTAATAAGGATGGGGAATTATTATAGACCATTATTAGCATCAGCATTTTCCTCAGAATTACAAGTTTATGTTCCTCAATTTGATTCCCTTTCCTCAGATAATTTATCACCTTATATGCGAATAGATGCTATGCTCAGTAAAATGTTCCATAAATCAAATCAGCTATCTTGGATTACATATATATCGATTAGTAATGTATTAAACCGTGACAATGTTAAATCCATCAATTATAACTGGGATTATCAACAGTCCTTCCAAGAATATTTTCAGAAAAGAATTATTTACGTAGGAGTACAGATGAGGTGGTAATCCTACTTATTGGTATTGGTCTCCCTCAAAAACTGCTGTCTAGAGATATTTTCCTTTGGCAAAAATTCATAGGCTTTCTTCCATTCTTTCTTCTTCAAATCGCCATTTTTAATGGATTGAATGAAATTAATCCAAGCAAAAGGATTGGTAAGTGACAAAATTGGACTAGCATAAAAAGTTTTATTCGCCTGAGCAGAAACCATTTGATCTGAAAAATTTCTAAAATTGGAGGAGGCCCCCATCCCTGCTTGTAAAGCAAAAACATTCAGCTTCGATTGTTCCAAATTATTAGCTAAAATCCCTCGTTGTTTTTCATCTCGAAGGCGCATATTTAAGAATGCTTGTTTGAACTCTTCTTCTGAACTATGCGGAAAAACCTTTACTTCAGACAAAATTTTAGATTCTTCCGATAAAGAAATGATAGCTCGATGTACTTGATCTGTATTTTTAGGAATGATGTAATATTTTTTCTGATAACCCACATAGGTAAACACCAAACTATCTCCAGGAAAGACATACATCTCTACCATACCAAAATTGTCACTCAAGGCCCCACGGCCAGCCTTTGGGTTATATACATAAGCCAATGGTAAATCCTCCGCTTTGGTAGCAGTTACTACCCTTCCAAGAAATAACACCGTTTTATCCTGCCCTTGAGCCAAAAGATCTTGGCTAACACATGCAACTAAAAAGAAAAGTCCCAATATGACTCGTTTGCAAATTTTCATTGAGCTGCAAATAATATTTTTACTAATTCGTTTTCACTTTTCGTTAAACGAATGAAAATTAAAATAATTTTAAAAAAGTAATAATAAAAGGGATGGATAATAATAAGCCATCAAAACGGTCTAAAAACCCTCCATGACCTGGAATGGTATTAGCCGAATCCTTTATATTAATACTTCTTTTAAACAATGATTCTACTAAATCTCCATAAGTACCTGCTACCACGATAATCCCACCAATGGCAAACCATTCCCATACTTCATAATTGGTGAAATACCTTGAAATAACATAAGCCGCAATCATGGCACTCAATAATCCTCCCATCAATCCTTCCCAAGATTTTTTTGGGGAAACTCGTTCAAATAATTTTGTCTTCCCAAAATAAGTTCCAGCAAAATAAGCACCAGAATCACTGGCCCATAATAAGAACAAACAACCCATGATAATGTTCGCATCATAAGAACCTGATCTCATAAATGCTAAAACTGTCAATAAGGCAAAAGGAAGTGCCACATAGATAATCCCTAAAAAGGTAAAGGCAATATTTTGAAAAGGCTTGCCATCTTCGGATTTATACAACTTGATAAAAAAGATAAGGGTCAATAAGGGCGACAGAATATAGTAATTGTGGTATCCTATCATCCCCTTTTCAATAAAAAAGGTAAGTAAATGCAGAATAACCCCACAAAAAGTACCATAAAAAGTTAAAGGTAAATTCCCCTCTAAACTCCCAACTAACTTATAAAATTCTAATTGAGCTAAGGCACCAATCAATAAGAATAAGGCTAAAAAAGTATAATCGTTGAAATTGATACAGAATAACAAAAAAGGAACTGCAATCACTGCCGCAATAACTCTCTGCCATAAATTACTCAAATTGGACAATCCCATAAGTTGATTTTAATTCTTGGATTCAACAATAGCTAACTTAGCCTGTTCGACATGATCTTGATGTACATACAATTCAAAAACGCCCAAATTATAAGGGCTAATTTTCTTATTTATTACGACAGCTGGTATTTCATAGCTTTCAGAAAGCATTGATTTTTGCATTTCTAGATCAATGCCATTTTCAGAAGTACCTAATAAAACCCAGTCCTTGATCATAATTCCTCCCTTTGTTGATACATTAAACGAATATAATAAATAAGGAACATCAATGAAACAGCGGCTGACCATAATGGGATCATCTCTCCAACTTGCTCAGGATCTAAATCTATCAGTTTTTCTTGATACAAATAGGATAAGGTCAATGTCCAAGCATTGTTAAAAAAATGGGCTAAAATCGGCAACCAAATATTTCTAAACCAGATGTATAAATACCCAAAAAAGGCACCCAATAACATCCTTGGCAAGAACCCATAAAACTGAAAATGTATGAAACTAAAAATAGCTGCAGATAACCAAACAGCCACATGCACATTCACTAAATACCGCTCAAACAAATTTTGCAATACACCACGGAAAAACAATTCTTCTCCAATAGCCGCCATTCCCGCAATCACAGCTAATGCTGTCACAAAATCCAGTGGTGTTTCAAAATGCAATAAAAACTTGGTTAGTCGGGCCATATTATCTTCCGAAGATCTCATCCAAGCCTCCACTTCTTCATAACCTGCAGGAAGCACAATGGATTGATTCCATTGAATAATGTATTCCATCAAAGGAATGGAAACCAATAAGGCAATAATAGCCCAGGAAAAAATACGCCAAGAAGGAGCTTCCAATGGACTTAAATCATATAAACTGCGTTTTTCAATAAATTTCAAATAAGCCCATGAGCCTCCTACAAATGTAAATAATGACACAAACCACTGCAATGCCATGATTCCTTTAAATGCTCCTTGGTATTTTTCTGGATTAGCCATAAAATCCAGAAGTAATTTTTGAAATTCTGCCACATTAGTGGAAGGAAATTCCATGATTAAAACTACCGCTACTAGACCCAAAAACTGCCCTAAAAAGCTTCCAAGCAGAAAAAATCCAAATAAGCTAAGCAACTTCGAAAAAAGACCAAACCAACGCGCGGGTCCAGAAATGTAGTTTTCTTCCATAATGGTCGTAAATTTACTGAATTTTTAATGAGAATGGTAAAAATAGGCAACATCGAATTAGGCTCTTTCCCTCTGCTTTTAGCACCTATGGAAGACGTATCTGACCCACCCTTTCGTGCAGTGTGTAAAGAAAATGGAGCAGACTTGATGTATACTGAATTTATCTCTTCTGAAGGTCTTATCAGAGATGCAGCCAAAAGTGTCCAAAAGTTGGATATTTTTGAATATGAACGCCCCATTGGAATTCAACTTTTTGGTTCATCCATTGAAACTATGGCTTCTTGCACTGAAATTGCCACGCAGGCAGGCCCTGATTTAATTGATATCAATTATGGCTGCCCAGTAAAACAAGTAGCCTGCAAAGGGGCTGGCGCTGCTCTTTTGCAAGATATCCCCAAAATGGTTGCCATGACGAAAGCTGTGGTTAATGCTACACACCTACCCGTTACAGTTAAAACTAGATTGGGATGGGATGAGTCAACCAAAAATATCGAAGATGTAGCAGAAAGGCTACAAGATATTGGTATTCAGGCATTGAGCATTCATGGTCGTACTCGAGTGCAGATGTACAAAGGTGAAGCCAATTGGGAATTAATCGCCAAGGTCAAAAATAACCCCCGCATAAAAATTCCAATTTTTGGGAATGGCGATATTGATACTCCAGAAAAAGCCTTGGAATATAAAAATAGATACGGAGTTGATGGAGTCATGATAGGTAGAGCCACCATTGGTTATCCATGGATTTTCAATGAAATCAAGCATTTCATTCAAACTGGAGAACATTTGGCGCCACCTACTTTAGAAGAACGTATCCGTGTGTGTCAAAGTCACTTGGATTTTTCCATCAAATGGAAAGGAAATCATGGTGGTATTGTTGAAATGCGTCGACATTATGCCAACTATTTCCGTGGTATGGATCATTTCAAACCATTTAGAAGCCGATTAGTTACCTCTTTATCTTACGAGGAAATCAATCAAATATTACAGGAAATTGCTGAACATTATCAAGCAATTTTACAGGAATAACACATGACATCAACACAAAAAGTACCAGCACTTTGGATTATTCTAGCCATTGCGGCCATTTCACTCATCTGGGGAAGCTCCTTTATTTTGGTCAAAAAAAGCCTTAGCACCTATTCGGCTATGGAAGTCGGTGCCTTACGCATTGCCTCAGCTGCTCTTTTCTTCTGCCCATTCTTTTTTAAAAGAAGAAAATACATCCAAAAACAACATTGGCCATCTTTCCTTTTGGCAGGTTTAACGGGTAATTTATTTCCCGCTATACTTTTTTCCATTGCTGGAGAACACCTCCCAAGTGCACTTTCTGGCATGTTAAATGCTTTTACCCCCCTGTTTACCTTGATTATCGGAATCGTTTTATTCCAACAAAAATTTGTTTTAAAACAAACTGGGGGTATAATCTTAGGTTTAATTGGCTGCATTGGTTTACTCGTTGCAGGTAAAAGCTTTTCCTTTCAATTTAATTACCATGCCCTTTGGGTTATTTTAGCCACATTTTTATATGGCATTAACCTACATACTGTCAAATCAAAATTCGCAGATTTACATCCACTTACTTCTACTGCTGGGGTATTCATGATGATCGGCCCCTTAGCTCTTGGACTTTTAGCTTATTCTGGATTCTTCAACCGACCTTGGTCTGACCATGCGCAAATGTGGCCATTATTGGCAGCCATTGCATTAGGATTATTTGGTTCAGCTATTGCCATGGTCCTTTTTAATCAATTAATTAAATGGACCAGTGCCATTGTTGCTAGTTCTGTTACCTACCTAATCCCCATTGTAGCAGTTGCTTGGGGACTTTTTGACGGGGAAACTATTTATTGGTCGCAAATCGTATTTATGTTCATCCTACTTTGGGGTGTTTACCAAGTAAACAATTCAAAATCTTGATAATTTCTTAATCTAGGATTCCCAAATGTAGATTATCAAACAACTTTTAAGAATGCATACTAGCTTGCTTAGACCTTTTAATTAGGTCTATGCTATGAACGAGCAAATACTAAGCCGAATTTGGAGTAAACAACTTTTTGAACGCAAGAACCTGCGTAGTCAACAAGGAGAATATCTTCAAATCATTCATCCCGGATTTTTAAACAAACATGCGGGTGCAGATTTTCAAGAAGCACACATTCTCCTGAGTGATTTTGCGTGGATTGGATCAGTAGAATTACATGTCCGATCTTCCGATTGGCTTCTCCATGCTCACCACCAAGATTCCTCTTTTGAAAATGTCATTTTACATGTTGTCTGGATAGCAGATTTGCCCATTTATTATCAAGACGGGAGAGAAATTCCTACCCTCGAACTATGCCATCGTGTACAAAATACGAATATCATGGCTAGTCTTGAACCTCAAGCTAATTCCATTGCCTGTCAACCATTTTTTCAGGAGATTCCTCATGAGATCAAAACCCGTATGCTGACTCTTTGTACAGAACAAAGAATGCAAATCAAATATGAAGCCATCATTGATTTATGGAATAAAAACAACCAGGATTGGGATGAAACATTTTATCAATCTCTAGGCAAAAGTTTTGGATTTGGGCTCAATGCAGAACCCATGCTCCGCCTTACACAAGCCATACCTCTTAAACTCATATTAAGAAACAGAGATCGTTAATTAGGTATTGAAGCGGCAATGATGGGGCTAGCAGGAATGCTAGAAGAGCCCATCAAAGATGAATACCAATGGGAATTAAGAAGAGAATTTATCCATCTAAAGAAAAAACATCAATGGGAAAATGCCTTTTTACAGATGTCCGATTGGAAATTTCTACGATTAAGACCTGCCAATTTCCCCACCATTCGGATGGCACAATTTTCAGAAGTCATTCGAAACAATTGTTCTCTACTTTCCATTTTATTAGAAATCCAAGAACTAAAAGTGATACAAACACTCTTTGAAATTAGTCCTTCGACTTATTGGCAAACGCATTACCATTTTGGCAAAAAAAGCAAAAAGCCTCATAAGCAATTAGGAAGGTCTACTTTCTATTCTTTGTGCATCAATACCCTAATCCCCATATTGTTGGCTTATGCTCACTGCAAGAAAGAATCAAAATATACTGACAAAGCATATCGATGGCTATTTGAGATGGAAGCAGAAAACAATGTCATTTCCCGCATCTACACTCAGTTGGGTTTAGAAATCAAAAATGCTCACGACTCCCAAGCTTGTTTACATTGGCATAAAAACTATTGTCAAATAAAAAAGTGCCTCTCGTGCTCAATAGGTCAGCACATTTTACTCTGATTTTAAGATGACTCCTCGTTTACCAATACCATTTTCATTAAAAGCTTCTATTTGAAAATAATAGGTTTTATCCTTATCCATGGATTTGAAATAATACTCATTGGCACCAAAAACTTGGATGGATGTGTATAATTTATCAGGAGCAATTCCTGAATAAATTACATAGCCTGTAGCCAGAGGGTCATGTCGCCATTTCAACCAAGCCGATCGTTTATCATGCTCACCTCGCAAAACCACAAAATCTTTGACCTCTCTAGCCAACTCCCCATGCCCCTTACCAAATACCCGTAAACCACTTATGGCAAATTTTCCAGCCGCCATATGTACATTGACTAATTTAATATACCTCACTTCCACTGGCTTTGCCAATTCTACATAGTCATGAGGAACATCTTTCTTATTCTTTGATTTATCTATTATCAACTGCCAACTTTTCCCATCCTTACTCCCAAAAACTTGATACTGATGGTATATGCCTGGTATTTTTCCCAAAAAACTCGAATCCACATCCTGATCGGCATAATTAATTTGAATAGCTTTCACGGTAGAAACTTCCCCTAAATCCGATTGAATAAACTCGCCTTTTTTAGAAGATTTTGCCGACCAATAAGTTTTCATTTGCTCGTCTACTGCATAATTAGCTCCATAACCCGCCAAACTAGAAGATACATTCACTGGCTTATTGTAATTAAGCAACATCCAACCTGTAAATAAATCAACCGGCTTATCGAATTTCGATTTGGGCATACGATATGGATAATCTCCATAGGCCGTTTCTGTATACAAAACTCCATCTTGATCAAATGCACTTGGCCAAAGGCCTAACCGACGCTCAAAGCTATTTTTTACCGCAATTGTTATGGTTGACACATGCCACCAATTTCCAAATTGCCCTTCAAATGTGGCACCATGCCCCGCTCCCCTAGTAAAACCGCCTGGTTTAAACGAAAAAGGATTGTGGGATTGATAAGTAAAAGGCCCCATGGGTTTATCCGAAATATAAACACCATCCCCATAAGCAGAAAACTCGGTACCCGGCGCACCATATTGTAGGTAATATTTTCCTTTGTATTTGTTCATCCATGCCCCTTCCATAAATGGCTTCAAAAAAGTATTGTCCTGATACTCTCCAAATCGCTCCCAACCATGTAACTCATCATTCAATCGGATTAAATCCATTCTTTCCCCAATCGGCTGAAGCGTTTTACGATCTATCTCTTGTCCGTACATAGGATAAAAATTACTGGATCCATGATACAAATACAGTCGACCATCATCATCTAAAAAAAATGCTGGATCCCAAGCCCCTGCCTTAAACGCATGTACGGATTCTTTCCAGGTATCCGTTTCTGGGGAATGACTAGACCATAACGTAAAATCTTTGGCATATGTTGACCCAATTACATACAAACTATCCCCCATCACGAAGGTCGCTGGAGCACAAAGTTCATCATACACTTTGTGGTAAGGTTGTAAAAAACGACGTGAGACAAAATTCCAATTCAACATATCTTTACTCCACCAATATCCCCATTGATTGGTTGAAAATAAATAATACTTATTCTTAAAATAACTGATTACCGGATCTGCCGTTGCCCTATGCCTCCCTGCTTCTGAAAAATTGGGAATTGGAGTAAAACCATAATCTAGATTCATCGGGTTACAATAGGTATTTTGTGCTGAAATATCCCTCCCAGTGAAAGCCAAACAAATGGCAAAAATCCAAGTTAAGTAAGTAGTTTTCATTTTTACAAAGTGAAATTATTGTCCAAAATACACATTGATCCCGATAAAAGTACCAATTTTACATGGACAAAAACACGTAAAATCCCTATGAAAAAATATGCCGGTATATGTAGTGCAGGGATAATCATCTTGGTTTGGATACTACATCTAGCCTTTTGGATTCAAATGCCTTTGGATTGGAAAAGTCCATTTTTATATTTGGCTATCTTGATTCAGACTCATTTATATACAGGTTTATTCATAAGTTCACACGATGCCATTCATGGTGTAGTTTCTAAGGAGCACCCCCGTTTAAACCATGCGATTGGAAGATTCTGTGCTACCTTATTCGCCTTCAATAATTATACGATTTTACGCAAAAAACATCACCACCATCATGCTTATGTCAATACGGCTGAAGACCCTGATGTTCACCAAGGAAACTTTTTTATATGGTGGTTTAAGTTCATGTTTCAATATGTGCATTGGACACAAATCTTGGCCATGGCCATCACCTATAACGTGTTAAAAATATGGTTTCCCATGACAAACATCATTCTTATCTGGGAATTACCTGCCATCTTAGCCACACTTCAATTGTTTTATTTTGGCACTTATTTGCCACATCGCGGGGAACATGAGCCGGGTAATAAGCATCAATCAAGAAGCCAAGAAAAAAACCATATTTGGGCATTTATTTCTTGTTATAATTTCGGCTACCATTATGAGCACCACGATAAACCCTATTTACCTTGGTGGAAATTAGCAGAAGCCAAGGAGCAAAACAGCCAAATTTCTAGCAGATAGATGAATATTTTTTCTAAATTTGCAGCGCACATAATCGACCCATCACATTCCAATGTCAGAACCCAAATACAAGCGAATTTTATTAAAACTTTCTGGTGAAGCCCTTTCCACACCTACGGAAGTAATTGATCCAAACATTCTAGATCAATACGCTGCAGAAATTAAAAAAGTACATGATTTGGGTGTTGAAGTGGCTATCGTTATTGGAGGTGGAAACATTTTCAGAGGCGCTAGTGCCGCTAAAGCTGGTATAGACCGCGTTCAAGGTGACTACATGGGAATGTTGGCCACGGTCATCAATGGAATGGCAGTGCAAGCATCTTTAGAAAAACACGGATTATACACCCGCATGATGACAGCCATCAAAGTAGAGGCTGTTTGCGAACCTTTCATCCGAAGAAGAGCCATGCGTCACTTAGAAAAAGGAAGAATCGTTATTTTTGGTGCAGGTACAGGAAATCCTTACTTCACCACAGATTCTACTGCTTCTCTGCGTGCCATTGAAATTGAAGCAGATGTGGTATTGAAAGGAACTCGAGTGGATGGAGTATATACGGCTGACCCAGAAAAAGATCCTACCGCTACGAGATACACCCATTTGAGCTTTTCAGAAGCAATTGGAAAAGGATTAAAAATCATGGATACTACGGCATTTACCTTATGCCAAGAAAATAAATTACCTATCATCGTATTTAATATGAACAAAAACGGAAACTTGTGTGATTTGGTTTCTGGCAAAGATGTAGGAACCTTAATTAGTTAATCAGCAATTATATTACATGGAGGAGTTAGAATTTTATATTGAAGCCGGACAGGAAACAATGGAAGGAGCAATCAAGCACCTAAACATTGAACTTTCAAAAATTAGAGCAGGAAAAGCCAGCACGAGTATGCTGGATGGCTTAATGATCGAGTACTACGGCGTACCTACACCCATCACTGGAGCAGCATCCATAACCACTCCAGATGCAAGAACCATAGCTATTAAACCTTTTGAAAAAGGAATTTTTGGTGAGATTGAAAAATCCATTCGTAATTCAAACCTTGGTTTGAATCCCATGAATGATGGTGAACTCATCCGTTTATCCATCCCTCCTTTGACAGAAGAACGCAGAAGAGATTTAGTGAAGCGCGTTAAACAAGAAATAGAGACCGCTAAAATCAATATTCGTAATGCCCGCCAAGATGCCAACAATAGCATCAAAAAATTAAAAGGTGAAGGTGTTGCTGAAGATGATATCAAAGCATCCGAAGATAGAATACAAAAATTAACGGATGCTTTTGTGGCCAAAATTGATCAAATCTTTTTGGACAAAGAAAAAGACATCATGTCTGTTTAAAATCATACCCTTGTCCCGTCCTAAAATAGGTTGACAGTTTTTTAGTAAATATAGTCCTTGTCAGGTAAAACTGGCAAGGATTTTTTGTAATGTATTTGATTGGGAGTTTTATATTCTAAAGCTAAGTGAGGTCTTTTG
>NZ_JAANOG010000061.1 GCF_019923745.1 Aquirufa aurantiipilula | reverse complement strand
TACTGTGTTGGTTTGGTTAAGGAAACATGGTACCTTAGACTGGTCATTACCCAAACAATACACTTTGGAAAATAACAGTGAACTTACTCCTGAACAGCGGATCAAGCAGCTTGAGACCGCTTTGAAAAAAGAACAAGACCGAAATCTTATTTATAAGACTATGTTTGATATTCTTCAAAAAGAACACGGTATTCAGTTGCCAAAAAAGTCTTTACCCAAGCAATCCAACGGCTCAAAGCCAAAGGAGAAGTAAGT
>NZ_JAANOG010000060.1 GCF_019923745.1 Aquirufa aurantiipilula | reverse complement strand
GTTAATTTGCCGAGTTCCTTAGCCGTGATTCACTCGAGCGCCTTAGAATATTCTTCTCGACCACCTGTGTCGGTTTACGGTACGGGTTACTTATTAGTTATACACGCCTAGACTTTTCTTGGAAGATTACTCGCTACACTCGTTTTGGCATTGCTGCCGCCTCTCAAAGACACTATTCCGTCAGTATCTGGTAACCCATTCTCTCCGTCATCTATTTGCCCAATAAGTAAGTACAGGAATATTAACCTGTTGTGC
>NZ_JAANOG010000059.1 GCF_019923745.1 Aquirufa aurantiipilula | reverse complement strand
TAGGGTCTTGAAGATGCTTAGAAATAAATACCTGTCTTCGATGTTTATAAAAGCTAGCTCTTGTTTTACCTAGTTTATGCACAATAGGGGCTACTTTCTGCCCTTTTTGGACGGCTTTGAAGCTAATGTCGAACCAGCTTTTTTTTTAACTTCATCAATATCCAATCCTTGTTGTTCACAAATAACCTCTAAGGTACTTTCAGCAATCACTCGGTCAGTGACAATGTCTGCTATGGACATCTTTAAGCGCTTTAT
>NZ_JAANOG010000058.1 GCF_019923745.1 Aquirufa aurantiipilula | reverse complement strand
AAAGCAGAACGCATCAATGGCATTATTAAAAACAATTATTTACGGCATCGTAAAATCAATAACTTCGAAATGCTAGTCAAGGAAGTTGACCGCGCAGTATCACTTTATAATCTAGAAAAGCCACATATTGAGTTAAATAAAATGTCTCCTATTGCATTTGAAAAAAAACTACTAAATTTAAATCAAGCTATAAGCTAAATACCTAAAATACTTGAATATGAATCAAGTATAAGTGACACAAAACGGTCAACGTCA
>NZ_JAANOG010000057.1 GCF_019923745.1 Aquirufa aurantiipilula | reverse complement strand
TACTGTTTTGTGGTTGATGGTAAAACCAAGCTGTTTCAACAGTTCTGTTATCCTCCGATAGCCTAATCTACCCTTGTGTGCATGAAAGATACGATTTATCGCAACTTTTACTTCAAGGTATTTATCGACCAAGCTAAGGCGATGCTGGTAATAATGAAAGCTACTCTTTGCCATTTGACCATGTTGGAGCAATAGCTCCAAAGGATGATCTTGCCTTAATTCTTGAATGGCTTGCGCTTGTTGGCTTCTTCGGCT
>NZ_JAANOG010000056.1 GCF_019923745.1 Aquirufa aurantiipilula | reverse complement strand
TACTGTTTTGTGGTTGATGGTAAAACCAAGCTGTTTCAACAGTTCTGTTATCCTCCGATAGCCTAATCTACCCTTGTGTGCATGAAAGATACGATTTATCGCAACTTTTACTTCAAGGTATTTATCGGCCAAGCTAAGGCGATGCTGGTAATAATGAAAGCTACTCTTTGCCATTTGACCATGTTGGAGCAATAGCTCCAAAGGATGATCTTGCCTTAATTCTTGAATGGCTTGCGCTTGTTGGCTTCTTCGGCT
>NZ_JAANOG010000055.1 GCF_019923745.1 Aquirufa aurantiipilula | reverse complement strand
GCACAACAGGTTAATATTCCTGTACTTACTTATTGGGCAAATAGATGACGGAGAGAATGGGTTACCAGATACTGACGGAATAGTGTCTTTGAGAGGCGGCAGCAATGCCAAAACGAGTGTAGCGAGTGATCTTCCAAGAAAAGTCTAGGCGTGTATAACTAATAAGTAACCCGTACCGTAAACCGACACAGGTGGTCGAGAAGAATATTCTAAGGCGCTCGAGTGAATCACGGCTAAGGAACTCGGCAAATTAAC
>NZ_JAANOG010000054.1 GCF_019923745.1 Aquirufa aurantiipilula | reverse complement strand
AAGATAGGTTTTCAATGATATTAGAGAAAAAGAGAAGAAACAAGCGGGCTTGTAGCTCAGGTGGTTAGAGCGCTACACTGATAATGTAGAGGTCCGTGGTTCGAGTCCACGCAGGCCCACCAACAAACAGGATGTTGGGGCAAGCTGGAGATGAAAGCCAATAAGAGGGATAATAATCCCGATTAAACTTGGGGGATTAGCTCAGCTGGCTAGAGCACCTGCCTTGCACGCAGGGGGTCAACGGTTCGAATCCGTTAT
>NZ_JAANOG010000007.1 GCF_019923745.1 Aquirufa aurantiipilula | reverse complement strand
CCTACAATGAAGTAAGACCGCATTTAGCTTTAAAAATGAAAATGCCAGTTGATTTATATGCAGCTTAAACTATATTTACAATGAGTTATTAATAAACCCAACTGTCAACCTATATCAGGACAAGACAACCAACACGAATCACTAATAACTAATCACTAATTACGAGTGACATTGCTTGATGAACAATATCTGCCTCTACAAAAGTTTCACCATAAGGTAAAAATCCTAAACTGGCATAGAGTGGCATGACTGTTTGCTGAGAATGCAAATAAAAGTAGGTAATTTCAGGATGGGCAATTTTTGCTTCTTGAATGATATGATGTACCATCTTACTGGCATATCCTTTTCCTCTGGCAGATGCTAATGTGGCTATCCGCTCTATTTTTATCCCTTTCTCTGTTTTGCGGTAACGGCCTGTTGCGACAGGCTTACCATCTTCCAATACTAAATAATGCTTGGCTTGGGCATCCAATTCATCAAATTCTTCGGAGGGTAAGCAAGCTTGCTCCACCACAAAAACCTCGATTCGGATAGCAAAAACCTCATGAATTTCCTCCAAAGATTTGGCTTGGATAATTTCAACCATCTTATTTCTCCTGTTTTCCATATGCCTCAATAATTTCTCTAACCAAACGATGGCGCACTACATCTGAGCCATCCAATTCGACAAATGAAATCCCTGTAATTCCTTTCAAAATATGAGCGGCCTCACCTAAACCAGACACTTGATTTTTGGGTAAATCTACTTGAGATTTATCACCAGTAATAATGGTTTTCGACTGAATACCCATACGCGTCAAAAACATCTTCATTTGCATGGAAGTGGTATTTTGAGCTTCATCCAGCAAGATAAAAGCTTTATTTAAGGTTCGACCACGCATATAAGCTAGGGGAGCAATTTCGATGGTTCTATTCTCAATGTAAAATTTCAATTTTTCCGCTGGAATCATATCTTCCAATGCATCGTAAATTGGGCGTAAGTAAGGATCTATTTTTTCTTTTAAATCACCAGGCAAAAAACCTAAGTTTTCACCTGCCTCTACTGCAGGGCGGGTGATAATGATCTTTTTGACTTCCTTATTTTTAAGCGCTTTAACCGCCAAAGCTACCGCCGTATAAGTCTTACCAGTACCCGCTGGCCCTATTGCAAATACGATATCGTTTTTACTAGCTGCTTCTACCAATTTACGCTGATTGGGAGTCTTTACTTTAATCACCAATCCCTTGGTTCCAAAAAGCAAAACGTCTTTATCTTCCACCCAAGGAGTTTCATTTTCTTCTCCAGTCGGGTTTAAGATCAAATCAATGTAGGCCTTCATGTGATTGGCCGACAAAGAACTATGTTTTTCTAAATGCTTGATACATTGATTGACGATGGCTTCCACCAAGGAAATTTGATCATCTGAACCGCGAACTGTGATTTGATCACCACGGGCAATGATTTTAGTCTGAGGAAAGGCTTCCGTCAATAGTGTTAAGTTGGAATTTGAGACTCCGAGAAAATCAACCAGAGACACATCCGTTAAGGCAATAATTTTTTCTAACAAGTATGAAAAAGTTAAGGTGAAAAATATTTACTAAAATAGAGAATTATTGAAATTTAATCGGATGATTAGAATGATATTTTTATCAAAATATTGTAAAATTGTAGTCTATGGAATCAAACAATCCCTCATCAATTTCTAAAAAGGCAAATTCTGGCTATAATCGTTCCAATCAACCTGCACGATTAAGTGATTTAGGCTTAGGAAAGCTTCCTCCACAAGCTCCTGAGTTAGAAGAAGCATTATTAGGAGCCTTGATGTTGGAAAAAGAGCCCTTGGCCAATGTCATTGAATTATTAAAACCTGAGACTTTTTACAAAGAAGCACATCAGAAAATATTTCAGGCCATTCAGGGATTGTTCCAAGCTTCACAGCCTGTCGACTTATTAACTGTTAACAATTATTTAAAAGTTAATGGGGACTTAGAGAAAGCAGGAGGGACTAGTTATTTAGCTCAATTAACTTCACGAGTAAGTTCTACTTCTAACGTAGAATTCCATGCCAGAATTATCATTGAGCAATTCATCAAACGCCAGTTGATTCACGTTTCTTCAGAAATTCAGCGTTTAGCTTATGAAGATACGACCGACGTATTTCAAATTTTGGACCGCATGGAACAAGAATTGTTCTCCATTGCGGAATCCAACATCCGAAAGAATTACGAAAGTATGTCGGATATTTTGAAGAAGGCCATTGATGAATTAGAGAAGAAACAAAAGCAAAAAAGTGGTCTTACGGGTATTCCTTCTGGTTTTACCGAATTGGATCGCCATACTTCTGGTTGGCAAAAACAAGAATTAATCATCATTGCGGCTCGTCCAGGTATGGGTAAAACAGCCTTTGTCGTTTCCGCTTGTCGAAATGCTGCTCTCGACTTTGGTCATGCTGTAGCCTTATTCTCTCTGGAGATGAGTTCTATTCAGTTGGTGAATCGTATTGTTTCTGCTGAAGCTGAAATTGAAGCTGAGAAGATTAGAAAAGGAAAATTGGAACCACATGAGTGGCAACAATTACACACCAAGATTGATAAATTATTTCAAGCACCTATTTATATTGACGATACACCTGCTTTATCCATTTTAGAATTAAGAGCCAAATGTCGTCGTTTGAAAGCTCAAAAGAACATTGAGCTAATTGTGATTGACTACTTGCAATTAATGACTGGAGATACTTCTGGAAAAGGGGCGAGTGGTAACCGTGAACAAGAAATTGCTCAAATTTCCCGTGCATTAAAGCAATTGGCTAAAGAGTTGGATGTACCAGTGATTGCACTATCTCAATTAAATCGTTCGACAGAAACGCGTGGTGGAAATAAAAAACCACAGCTTTCTGACCTTCGTGAATCGGGAGCCATTGAGCAAGATGCTGACCAAGTTATGTTCATCTATCGACCTGAGTACTATGGCATTACCACAGATGAACAAGGTAATTCCATTGCGGGAATGGGAGAGATCATCATGGCTAAAAACCGTTCTGGATCCCTAGAAAATGTGTGGTTGAAGTTCATCGGTAAGTTCACCAAATACTGTGATTTGGATTTCCAACCTTTTGCAGATGGCAATGGCAACGGAGTATTCAACCTAAGTGAATTAGGAGATACAGCCTCTCAATTTGAGCAAGGAAATAGTGATTCTGTTTTTAAAGGAAGTAAAATGAATTTACCTCCTGCAGATTTTGATCCTTTGAACGAACCTTTCTAGCTTTTTCTTAATCGTAAGCGAACGATGTTTTCCACGTGATGTGTTTGTGGGAACATATCGACTGGATGAACTACGTCCACTTCATAAGCTTCATCCAACCAAGCCAAATCACGTGCTTGGGTAGCAGGATTACAACTGACATAGACTATTTTTTCTGGGCGAACTTGCAGCAATTGACGAACTACATCTTCATCCATACCAGCACGAGGAGGGTCGGTGATAACCACTTGAGGCTTTCCATGAAGGGCGATAAATTCCTCTGTTAAAAGCTTTTTCATATCACCAGCAAAGAAGGAAGCCGTATCTATTTTATTGTGAATGGCATTCATTTTAGCATCTTCCACTGCCATTTCCACATATTCTAAGCCAACTACTTTGGCTGCATATTTGGCCAAAAACAAAGCGATGGTTCCTGTACCTGTATACAAATCATACACCAACTCATCTCCTTGTAAATCAGCATATTCTCTTACCAATTGATATAAACGTAAAGCTTGTTTGGCATTGGTTTGGAAAAAAGATTTAGGGCCAATCTGAAAATGCAAATCTTCCATTTGTTCTTCGATAAATGGCTTACCATGAAAACAAATGACATCTAAATCATGGAAAGTATCATTCCCTTTCTGATTCACTACATAATTCAATGAGCTAATCATAGGAAAATTACTTTGAAGGTAATTCATGACCAAGCTTATTTCTTCCTCTGTGGCATAAGCAAACTGCACGACTACCATCCATTCGCCAGAACTCGCATTACGTATAATCAAATTACGCAATGCTCCTTCTTGTTGATTTTTTAATTCATAAAATGAAATTCCATTGGCTTCAGCAAAATCGCGAACTCCATTTCGAATGGCATTGGAAGGATCTGGCTGTAAATAACAATGATCCACAGGTAAAATTTTATCAAAACGACCAGGAACGTGAAAACCAAGGGCATTCATGGAACCTAAATCATCTTTCCCAATCTCTTCATTGGTTAACCAGCGAGCAGAAGAAAATGTGAACTCCAATTTATTGCGGTAATAATAGGCCTCATCGGAGCCTAAAATTGGCTGAAAATCAGGTAATTTAACCTTAGCAATACGCTCTAAATTATCTTTAACTTGTCGTTGTTTAAACGCTAACTGAGCTTCATAAGAAACATGCTGCCATTTACATCCACCACAAACTCCAAAATGGGCACAAGGAGCTTCAGTTCTAAATGGAGAAAGGGCTTGAATGTTGATTGCCTGAGCTTGTTTAAACTTCTTTTTCGACTTCAGAATACGTAAATCTGCGATATCGCCAGGAGCAACGGTACCTTGTACGAATATAACTTCATCATTTACTTTCGCAATGCACTTAGCTTCTGCTGCGAAATCAAGGATGGAAATTTGTTCTAGGACTTGGGGGATTTTGTATTTTCTGGCGCTCATAAGGTAAATTCTGACACAAAAATAGGGCTTTCCTTTGGCTAGTCAATCAATTATGGGATAAAAGCTTAACTTTGAGATCAAATTTTGCATATGAAAAACAAAGTCGTCATCATCACAGGTGCCTCTTCAGGAATAGGAAAAGCCTTGGCTTTTGAATATGGAAACAAAGGAGCGCAAGTCATTATTACTGGTCGAAATGAAGCTAAGCTAGAAGAAGCAAAGGCAGCATTACAGGCAGCACATATTGCTTGTCAAGCCATCGTTTGTGATAGTAGTTCCGAAGAACAAACCAGAGCTATGATTGCTCAGGTAGTTCAAGAATTTGGGCGAATTGACATTTTGATCAATAATGCAGGAATTTCTATGCGGTCCATGTTTGAAAATGTTGATTTAAGCGTATTGAAGCAACTTATGGACATTAATTTCTGGGGAACTGTATATGCTACTCATGCAGCTTTGCCATACATTAAAGAAAGTAAGGGTGGAATCATCGGTATTTCATCCATTGCAGGATATAGGGGATTACCAGTAAGAACGGGTTATTCAGCTTCTAAATTTGCTATGAATGGCTTTTTGGAGGCACTGAGGACTGAATTATTAGAAACTGGTGTTCATGTATTAACGGCTTGTCCGGGATTTACCGCATCCAATATCCGAAATGCTTCATTAAACTCAGAAGGGAAAATTACTGGGGATTCCATGCGAGATGAGGAAAAAATGATGTCTGCAGAAGAAGTAGCGGCACACATTTATACAGCCTTTGAACAAAAGAAAAAGACCTTAGTATTGACCTTTCAGGGAAAACTGACCGTCTTTTTAAACAAATGGCTGAATGGCTTTATGGATCGATTGGTGTATAATACGTTGAAGAAAGAGAAAGATAGCCCGCTGAAATAGGTATTAGTTGTAAGTGATTAGTTATGAAATAAGTCTATTAATAATAACTAAACACTTATAACTAAACACTAATAAAAATGTAAAAGCCCTGCCCGACAATGTCAAGCAGGGCAGTACAACCCTTTTAACTTACCACTCTATTTTTTTTAGAGGTTAAACCTCTTAATTAAAGTCAAATTGAATGAGGAACTAGCTCCGTAAATACGGCATCAAATTCCTTACTTTTTTGTTCGAAATAGGAGGATGCAAAATCAAACTCTTGCATCAACATCAAGAAATAATTTTTTTCAAAAACTAAGAATTTAGAAGTCTGAAGAGTTTCAGCAGAAAAGGTGTGTTTCTTCCCTTCAAGCACTTCGCTGATTCCTAAAAAAATTGGATTGGCATGATAGATAATACCTTCTGGGGAATTGAACGACTTTAAGGCAATTTCACCTCCTTGAAAATAGAATACAAACTCCGCTTTTTGACCTTGACGGAACAAAAATTCGTTAGCTAAATAGTTGATTTCTATCCCGCTAGCCAGTACTTTACGTTCGGTCTCGATCATATGATCCATACTTTTTAAAAATTTGTATACGAAAGTAGATTTACTCTGGAATTAATTTCATGACAATGCTCATGTTTTAGCCTGCTTTTTATCATTAACAGAGCAGTTTTTTCAGAGGAACTTTGAAAAAAGATTGATTTTATGATGGAACAACCAGTCCATACCACCCTAACAAAAAACATTTGCTTTCACTGCGGAGAGCCATTTGTGGACGAAATCATCGAATTTCAAGAGAAAGAATTTTGCTGCCAAGGATGTAAAAACGTGTATGAGCTGCTGAATGACCATGAGTTAGGCACCTACTATACGTGTGATGTAAACCCAGGCATTTCACCCAGCAATCAAAATTTTGATTATTTAAATAAACCTGCCTTTCGGGATAAACTAATTCAATTTTCCAACCAAGAAATTTCCAAAGTCAGTTTTAACTTACCGAGTATCCACTGTAGGTCTTGCTTATATTTATTAGAAAATCTCTATAAACTGAATCCTGGTATTGTTAAAACTTCTTTAAATTTTGGCAAAAAAGAGCTAAGTATTTGGTTCAAAGAAAGTGATATCAGTCTAGGAGAATTAGCTTCATTATTAGCTAAAATTGGATATGAACCGCTTTTATCCGAGGAATCGGAAGGAAAAGAAAAGAAAAAAAGACTTTCTCAACAAACGCAACTCTTCATCAAACTAGGTGTTGCCGGCTTTTGTGCTGGCAACATCATGCTTTTCAGTTTTCCTGAGTATTTAGGTATTGAAGATGGAAGTTTAAAGAACTTGTTTGGCTATTTAAATCTAGTATTAGGCTCCATAGCTTTATTTTATTCGGGTTCAGATTATTTCAAAAACATTTGGGCGCACTTAAAACTGAAAAAAATCACAATTGAAATGCCCATACTTTTAGGGGTTATGGTTGGTTATTCCCGAAGTGTCTATGAAATTTTAAGTCATACAGGAGCAGGGTATATGGATTCTGTTTCTGGGCTTTTGTTTTTTCTTTTGGTAGGTAAATGGTTTCAACAAAAATCCTTTGATTTTTTATCATTTGAGAGAAAATACACCTCATACTTTCCCCTTGTCATTACTAAAATCATTGATGGTAACGAAGAAACCGCTCCATTAAGTGAAATTAAAGTAGGTGATCGTTTGCGTATTCGGAATGAAGAAATCATTCCTGCGGATGCGATTTTGATGAAAGGTAAAAGTAACATGGACTATAGTTTTGTGACAGGAGAAAGCGAATGGGTTCCTATTCAATCCGGAAACTTAATCTATGCTGGGGGCAAGCACCATGGAGAAATGATAGAAATTGAAGTCAAAAAAGACCTTCAACAGAGCCATTTAACCCAATTATGGGAACAGCAAGCCTTTAAAGATCCTAGTTTTAAACTGGAAAACTGGGAGAATTTTGCCAATAAAGTCGGAATCTATTTCACTATTGGATTAATTTCCTTGGCCACGGTGGTGGCTGCCTACTGGATACAAGTAGATCCTAGTAAATGGCAAAATTCCGTTGTTAGTATTTTAGTGATTGCCTGTCCTTGTGCTCTAGCTATTTCCTATCCCTTTGCTCTTGGTCATGGGGTAAGGTGGCTTTCTAAATTCCAATTGTATGTAAAGGATATTCAGGCTCTCGAGCGTATGGGACAGGTAGATACCATCGTATTTGATAAAACGGGGACCCTCACATTGGCCAAATCCGAAGCACCTAAAAGCTATTTACATCGCCAGCTTAGTGAGCAAGAATGGGATCTTTTATATTCATTATCGGTACAGTCTACCCATCCACTTTCTCGTCGACTTTGCGCTTATACCCAAAACTCTGGTACAAGAAATTTGGTTAAACTCTCTTCATTTCAAGAAATACCGGGTAAAGGTCTGGAAGCCCAATGGGGTGATTTGACGATAAAATTAGGGTCTGCCAAATTTTTAGGGATACATTATCATTCTCCACAGGATTTCTATTCTTCTGAATCTCAATTATTTATACAAATAGGAGAGGAGACCATAGGATATTTGGACTTTCCATGGGAAAACCGAGATGGAGTAGAGTTCATGTTACGAAAATTACAACATCAATATGAGGTGTATTTGGTTTCAGGCGACAAAGCTAACCATGCCGCTAGTTTAATAGATTGGTTTTCTACGGATGAGCACATGAAGTTTGAATGTAGTCCCATGGAAAAAATGGAATTCATTCGCGCATTACAATCCCAAGGAAAGAAAGTCATGATGGTTGGCGATGGATTAAACGATGCGGGTGCATTACAACAGGCTCATGTAGGGATAGCCGTTTCTGATGATCATCTGCATTTTACGCCTGCTAGTGATGCCATCTTACAAGGCCGTTCGCTAAGTCGATTACCCGAATTTTTGCAATTTTCAAAAAAGGCTCTTACTTTAATAAAAATGAGCTTTTTGTTATCCTTGGTATATAATGCCATTGGATTAAGTTTTGCGGTACAAGGCACATTGTCTCCTTTGGTTGCAGCTATCTTAATGCCAGTCAATTCCATTAGTATGTTAGTTATAGCCACATGGGGAATGAACATCTACGGTAAACAAGTTAAAAACCAATTGAAATCATATACCAGCCTGCATATAGCTGAGGAAAATCATATTTTAAGCCCTGATATAAAAAGAACTTTACAGCGTAGTGTGGAGTATTAAAACTCTTTCTGCAATCCTTGTTCTCTAAATTTATAATGCCATGGAAATAATGTACTTAATGATTTTTTTGAGTTTACTCATGGCCATCGGATTTCTCTTTGCGTTCATTTGGTTCGTACGCTCAGGGCAACAAGATGACCTCATTACTCCAGGAATGCGCATTCTTAATGAAGATAAAAAGACAATCAATTAATCTCAATTTAAACGCTTATGAAGTCACAAACGACTACTTTGGATCAATTCTCGTACGACAATAAAACCGTCCGGAATTTCGCCATTGCAACCATTATCTGGGGTATTGTTGGAATGCTTGTTGGGGTCATTATTGCCTCTCAGCTATTCGAACCTGCAATGAACGTTACTCAATATGGAACATTTGGTCGTATACGTCCGCTGCATACCAATGCAGTAATTTTTGCTTTTGTGGGTAATGCCATCTTTGCGGGTGTGTATTATTCTCTCCAAAGGCTTTTAAAAGCACGTATGTTCAGTGATTTTCTTTCGTCGTTCCATTTTTGGGGTTGGCAATTAATCATTGTGGCTGCTGCTATCACTTTACCATTAGGTATTACCACCTCACACGAATATGCTGAATTGGAATGGCCGATAGATATTGCCATTACTTTGGTATGGGTAGCATTTGGAATCAACATGTTTGGTACGATTATCAAACGTAGAGAGCGTCATTTATATGTAGCTATTTGGTTTTACATTGCCACATTCGTTACGGTTGCAGTATTACATTTAACTAACTCTGTTCAGTTACCAATCTCTTTCCTAAAAAGTTATTATGTATACGCTGGTGTACAAGATGCATTAATTCAATGGTGGTATGGCCATAATGCAGTTGCATTCTTCTTAACCACGCCATTCTTAGGTTTGATGTATTATTTCTTGCCAAAAATGGCAAACCGCCCCGTGTATTCATACCGTTTATCTATATTACACTTCTGGGCTTTGATATTTATCTATATCTGGGCAGGTCCTCACCATTTACTTTATTCAAGCTTACCTGATTGGGCACAATCTTTGGGGGTTGTATTCTCCATTATGTTGATTGCTCCGTCATGGGGAGGTATGATCAATGGTTTATTAACCTTGCGTGGAGCTTGGGATCAGGTTCGTGAAAATACCATTTTGAAATTTATGGTAGTGGGTATCACTACTTACGGTATGGCCACTTTTGAGGGCCCGATGTTAAGTTTAAAAAATGTAAATGCCATTGCCCACTTTACTGATTGGATCGTAGCACACGTGCACGTGGGTGCCTTAGGATGGAACGGTTTCTTAACCTTTGCCATGTTGTATTGGATGGTTCCACGTATTTTCCAAACAACGTTATTCTCTGAAAAATTAGTAAAGACTCACTTCTGGATTGGTACTTTAGGTATTGCCTTTTATGCAATCCCAATGTATATCTCTGGTTTCACTCAAGGTATGATGTGGAAACAGTTTACACCTGAGGGTACTTTACAGTACGGTAACTTCTTAGATACAACTTTGCAAATTATCCCTATGCACCAAATGCGTGCTTTAGGAGGCTCATTGTACCTTGTAGGTGCTATTTTAATGGCCTATAACTTATTTAAGACTATGGCTCAAGGTTCTCTTTTAGCTAATGAACCGGCAGAAGCTGCTCCTTTAGAAGTTATTGTGTCTGAAAAAGAAGTAAAAGGATTACACTGGCATAGCTGGATTGAAAGAAGACCTATTCAATTATTGATTGGTTCATTGATTATGATTTTAATTGGATCCTTGGTAGAATTGATTCCAACTTTTATGGTGAAATCCAATGTTCCAACGATAGCCGCTGTTCAACCTTATACTTCACTTGAATTAGAAGGAAGAGATATTTATATCCGTGAAGGTTGCGTAGGATGTCACTCACAATTGGTTCGTCCTTTCCGTAGTGAAACAGAACGTTATGGTGAATTCTCCAAATCAGGTGAGTTTGTTTATGATCACCCTTTCTTATGGGGTTCAAAAAGAACAGGTCCGGATTTACACCGTGAGGGAGGAAAATACCCAGATTCTTGGCACTATCACCACATGCGTGAACCAGCTTCTATGTCTCCTGGCTCCATTATGCCGGCATATGAATGGTTGTATGAGCAGAGTTTAAATACGTCACAAACTCAAGCTAAGTTACAAGCGATGAAGACATTGGGTGTTCCTTATGATGATGTTCAAATCAAAAATGCAGTTAAGGACTTGGAAGCTCAATCCAAAGAGATTCAAGCGCGTTTAGCTGAAGAAAAAATCAAAGTAGGGGCAGACAAGGAGATTATTGCTTTGATTGCTTATTTACAAAGATTAGGTACAGACATTTCTAAAAAATAAGACCATGTTTAAGCAATTTATTTCGACCATACCAGGAGCAGATTCCTACATGATTTTCTCTTTATTGGTATTCCTTGTATTCTTTGTTTTGGTAGGAGTCTATTTGTTCTGGATGGATAAAAAACATCTAGACAAAATGAGAAAAATGCCTCTAGAATAGGTCTAACACATTTTTGACAACATTTATTCATAACAATATGTTTAATTCATTCACAGAAATTTGGTTAATCAGCTTGATACTTTTAACAAGCATTTTGGTATTAATCGTAACCATGCAGCTTTCTTCTGCGCTTAAGAAATTAACCTTAGATCCTTCTAAGCAGGAGGAAGAAGTATCCTTAAGCTGGTGGCAGAAATTTACTGGATTAAAACCTTTGGAAAAGGAAAAAGATCTAGAAATGGAACATCAATACGATGGCATTGTGGAGTTAGATAATCCAACTCCACCTTGGTTCATGTATTTGTTTTACATTACTATTTTATTCGGTGTCGTGTATTTATTTTATTATCACGTAGCTCAAGATGGTAATATTCAAGAGGCAGAATACAAAACTGAGGTAGCTGTAGCGGAAAAAGCGAGAGAAGAATACATGAAGAAATTCGCTAACTCAGTCAATGAGGACAATGTTAAAGCGCTAAGTGCAGCAAAAGATTTAACAGAGGGATCAACTATTTATTCGACAAATTGCGTAGCTTGTCATGGTGATAAAGGTCAAGGAGGCGTAGGTCCTAATTTAACTGACGTGTACTGGATACATGGAGGTAGCATTAAGGATTTGTTTCATACCATCACCAATGGCGTTCCTGAAAAAGGGATGATTGCTTGGAACAAAACATTGAATCCAATTCAGATTCAACAAGTTTCTTCCTATATCCTCACTCTACAAGGAAGCAACCCTCCAGGGGCTAAAGAGCCTCAAGGAACGGAGCAAAAATAGTCATCTAAACTCAACTAATATGAAACAGAATGTTGGACGTACAGACAGAATTGCTCGCTTAGCTGCAGCGGTAGCTTTGGGCATTCTTACTTATGCTGGGATAATTCCCGAGAATTTGTCCGTAGTTGTTTATGTCGTTGCTGGCATCATTGCCCTAACAGGAATTGTTCGTTTTTGTCCTCTGTATAAACCTTTTGGTATAAGTACTTGTAGAGAAAAGGCTCCATTTTAAATTAAAAAGGTCCGGAAACGGACCTTCTTTTTTATGTCAAATATCAGTTTAGAAAATGATGATTATCGAAATCATCTATATAATCAAAGCAAAGATGGTAAACGTCTTTGGATTTACCCAGGAAGAATCATTGGTCGTTTATATCGCCTAAGAACCTATTTTTCTTACCTGTTAATGATATTATTGTTCGGCCTTCCATGGATAGAAAGAAAAGGAGAGCCCGTTTTCTTATTCAATGTCATTGAGCGTAAATTCATCTTTTTTGGCGTTCCGTTCTTTCCCCAAGATTTTCATCTAGTAGCATTAGGCTTGGTGGCCTCCTTAATTTTCATCAGCTTGTTTACCGTTCTTTTTGGTCGAGTTTGGTGTGGATGGGCTTGTCCACAAACTATCTTCATGGAAATGCTTTTTAGAAAGATTGAATATTGGATTGAAGGGGACGACAAAGCCCAAAAAAGATTAGATGCGGCCCCTTGGGACAGTCAAAAAATAGTCAAGCGTGTAAGTAAGCATTCTTTGTTTATCCTTTTGTCATTTGCCATTTCAAATACCTTTTTGATGTACATCATGGGTAAAAAGGAATGGATCAAATTAGTAACTGAACCTCCTGTGGATCACTTAACTGGTTTATTTGCCATTCTCTTGTTCACTGGTACCTTTTATTTTGTATTTGCTAGATTCAGAGAATTGGTCTGCATTGTGGTTTGCCCTTATGGTCGCTTGCAAGGTGTATTACTAGATAATAATTCCATCCTAGTATCTTATGACCATAAACGCGGTGAGCCTAGAGGTAAAATACAAAAGGGAGTAGACCAAAGTCAGCAAGGAGATTGTATCGACTGCCACTGGTGTGTACGTGTTTGTCCTACAGGTATTGATATTCGAAATGGCAGTAATCAATTAGAATGCATAGGATGTACGTCGTGTATTGATGCCTGTGACGAGGTCATGGAAAAAATCAATAAGCCTAAAAATCTCATTCGATATGATTCTGTCAACGGAATCAATGAACAAAAGAAATTGAAGTTCAACTTAAGAATTGGGGCTTATAGTGGAGTTTTATTATTATTGATAGGGGCTATTGCTTTTCTATTATTAACGAGAAGTCCCTGGGAAACCACGCTTTTAAGAACTCCCGGAATGACTTTTCAATTGGATGAAAAAAATAAAGAGGTTAGTAATCTGTACTCCATAGAAATTTTGAACAAATCGCTGGATTTACAAAATTTACAATTCCAAATTGAAGCACCCATGCGGATTCAATGGGTAGGAACTCCTCCTCAGGGTATTGAGCCAGGTAAAATGGTCAAATCTGAATTTTTCATTAAAGCTCCCATTGGAGCATGGAAAAGTAAGGATAAAATAGAAATTCATATCCAAAATAAAGAGGGTGAAATAGAAACAATCAAAACTAGATTTATACAGCCTGATGAGTAATACAGAAAAAAAATCATTGAATTGGGGACATGCCATAATTGGAGTATTTATACTTTTTGGTGCATTCATGGCCTATTTTTATGTCAATATGACACACGAAACCATTGAATTAGTGGGTGACCATTATTATGAGGATGGACAAAAATTTCAAAAGAAAATAGACCAAAGAAAGGAAACAGCTTTATTATCTGAAAAAGTAGAACTTCAATTTAATCCTTCAAATAAGGAAATCAAATTACGTATTCCCAAAGGTTCACATGATGTGAAAGTGAATTTCTTTCGTCCTTCTTCAGCGGCTCAAGACAAATCCTTCTCACTGAAAAGTCCTAGCGATAGCACTTGGACTATTGCTGGCGAATTCTTGACAAAAGGTCCCTGGAAAATTAATATTGAATGGATGATAAATGAAAAGACCTATTTGGAAGATCAACGAATTTTAGTTCCTTAATGCAGACTTGGTATCTCAGCTTTTTAGTAGGATTAGCCGGCAGTTGGCACTGTATAGCCATGTGTGGCCCTATTATGCTACATATAAGGCAAAAGAACCAACAAGCTAATCTGAGTACTATTCTCTATCAAGTTGGACGTATTTTTACTTATTCCATCTTAGGTCTATGCGTGGCGAGTTTAGGGTCCATTTGGATTTTCCCAACCTGGTGGCATTTTTATTACCTTGTGGCAGGTTTGATTTTACTCTTCCTATCCATAGGTAAACTAAAAGATAGCTCATTTGATTTCCTTTATCGCTGGATTGGAAAACCTTTGCAACAATCGGGGAGAGGCATGGGACTCTTAGGCCATTTCTTATTGGGAATGGGTAATGGATTACTTCCATGTGGATTGGTGATTGGAGGACTTAGTTTGGCTTTGATTCAACCAAATCCTTTGCTTGGAGCATGGACCATGTTTATTTTCGGTTTAAGTACCTTACCAGCCATTACAACAGCCATGTTAGGATTTAATTGGTTGGAAAAAAAACAAGGCTATTTGATGTCCTACGTCAGATATATAAGCTGGGGAGTCGCCTTTTTGCTTTTATTTCGTGGAGCTTGGGGAATCGGGATGAGTCATTCGAATTATTTAAAAAACTCTCCACTCAGCCCCATCATTTGTCATCCATTTAGCCCTAATAGCGCAAATTAGCCAATTTATTGACATCCAAAAGAGTCATTTCACTTCCTCTAATTTCTAATAAACCTTCCTTTTTAAAATCACTCAATGTTCTAATAACAGTTTCTGTAGCTGTTCCAACACGTGATGCTAAATCTTCGCGAGAAAGTCGGATTACAACTGGGGCACTCATTTCATTTCCATAAGTTTTCGCTAATTCGACCAAAGCCATAGAAACGCGTAAACGCAAAGATTGATAAGCCATGGAAACCAATATTTTCTCATTTTTCATGAGGTAGCTAGTTAGTGCTTTTCTGAAGTATATCTCTAAATGGATATTTTGCTTGAGTAAATCTTTAAACTCATTGGAAGAAATACTCAAAATAACAGACTCTTCTAAGGCTTCGGCTGTTTCTCGGTAAATTTGATTTTCCAAGATATCCACATAGCCAAAAAATTCTCCTTCCTTGATGAAAGATGTAATAAAGTATTTGCCTTCGCGGTTGGTATGGTAGGTTTTAATCTTACCTTTTTCTAAGAAAAATAAGCGAGAAGGGCTATCTCCTTCCGAATAAATACTTTGTTTTTTCTGCAAATGATGAGTTCTTTTTTCTCCTTCAAAATGGATAAAATCAAGAAAATCAAGTGCTTTTTGAGCCAAAGATACTTCAGATTGAAGTTCAGCATCAACATGTCCTTCAGTTCGTTGAAGGGATTTCTTTTTTAATCGAGTTTCAATAGAGCGCAATAATTCAACCTCTTGAAAAGGCTTCGTCAAAAAATCATCTGCACCCATTTCCATTCCTTTTCGCATATCTGAACGGTCAGTTTTAGCCGTTAAGAAAATAAAAGGAACTTGAGACAATTGCTCATGTTTAGAGAATACTTGCAAGACACCAAAACCATCCAAATGCGGCATCATAATATCACAAATCACTAAATCAGGGAGGTTTTGCTGAGCCATTCGTACTCCTTCAATTCCATCTGCAGCTGTTTCTACTACATAGCCCGACAATTCCAGCAATTCAGCCGTATTTTCACGGATATCATCACTATCTTCTATAAGCAATATTTTATTCATCATGGTTTAATCTCGGTATTTCTATGGTAAGTTTAGTTCCTTGGTTCAATGCAGATTCTAAAGTCAAATTACCTTGAATCAATTCCAAATATCGGTCTATCAAATGTAATCCTAGACCTGTTCCTGGTATAACGGTAGCATTACTGCCTCGGAAAAATCGTTCAAATAAATGCTTTTTATCATCATCACTTATTCCAATTCCCTTATCACTAATCGTAATTTTTAAGTTATTGTTTTCTTCCCTCACGATTAAATCAACATTCTCATTTGAAAATTTCAAGGCATTGGAAAGGGCATTCAACAAAATTTTTCTCAATACAGATTCATCACTAACCCAAGTTTCAGAAGCATTAAAATCCAATATGATTTTTTGATTGGTTTTCTTATATGGAATTAAATCCGACTTTATTTCTAAAAATAAAGCTTCTAATTCAATGGTCGAGGCATGTATCTCCACGTGGCCCGACTCCAGTTTACCCACCGATAAAAATTCTTCTAAAATCATGGTTAAATGATTCACAGAAGCCTTTATCCGCCGAATGTGTTGTTCTCTTTTTTCTTGTTCCTCTGCTTTTTGATACTTCTCCAACAAAGTTGCTGAACTCAAAATAGAGGTGAGGGGAGTCCTGAACTCATGGGAAGCCATGGATACAAATCGAGTCTTTAAATCACCTAATTCTTTCTCCTTTTGAAGTGCATTCTCCAATTCTTGTGTATTGGCCTCTAATTTTTCTAATGTATTTTGTAATGCTTGCGTTCTTGCTTTTACTTCTTCCTCTAAGGTTTCATTCAATTGATTAATCTCCTGATTTTTCAAAATCAGCTCCATTTCCACTTTGCGTTTCAGCGTGACATCACTGATGAAAGCAATGTAAAACATTTGATCATTTTCTTTAAAATGACTCAAGCTTATCTCCACAGGAAATAAAGATTCATCCTTTCTCTTGGCCTTTAAATCTAGACCAACACCCATGGGGCGATCTTGGGGATGTTCGGCGTACTTACTTTGATGACCGTGATGCCTAGAACGTAAATGGTTGGGAATTAAAATGTCAATATTCTTACCTTTCAATTCCCCTGGATCATAGCCAAATAGACGATCAGCAAAGTGATTCGTCATGATAACATTACTAGAAGAATCCGTTACCAAGATACCAATGGCAGCCTCATTGAAGATGGCTTCATATTGAAATCTGGAAACTAAAGGTAGCGACATGGTCATTTATTGATTCAACTAATTTACAAAAATTGCCTTATAAACAATGAATTTAGGGATGATAAGCGGATTTCTGATGCTTTAAAACATCTTCTCGATAAAAATGAACCTCTTTGAATTTCCCTTCCGCATAGTTCTGTGCTTGGTCAAAAAAATGAGCTGAACGAATATCCCCACTTTGTCCTCCCGCTAGTAGTGATTTAGCTTTAATTTTAGGCCCAAATTCCACAGCACAAATGAAACTATTCCCATTCACTCCATACCATTTCTTGGTATTTGAAAAAGGCTTGCTGTTATATGAAGGCAACATACCCCAAGTAGAAGAAGCAAAAGGAACAGGATAACTTGCTTGCGTGTCATCAAATGAAAAATCAACCTGATTTGTAATCCTTTGTAGTCGATTGATATCTCCCCAAGCCACTTGCCAAGTTCCCCAATTTTTAGTTAAATCTTGCAAAACGATATCCAATACTTGACACATTTCTTCACCCTTTCCTGTCGTGATATAGGCCTCCATGCTTTGTATTAAATCAATTTCTCCACCAAACATCTGTTTTTTAGGTATTTTCAATAGCATTTTTTGACCCCATTGTATAGCTAAAGTTTGAGCAACTGAATTTAATCGAGCCTGAAAATCCCATTTTTTTAAGGTATCAATCGCCATTCCAAAAGTTGAGTTTGGTCCCAAATTTCTTTTTTCTCCTGCCTTAACCAAAGCAGGAATTAAGATTTCAAAGGCGGTTAACTTTCTATCATATCCCAAGCGAATCAAGTCATCCAAATCCAATTTATCGGATGTGGAAAATAGGCGAAATGCATTTTTATCACGGAAATTTTCCGCATCTGGCGCCATATAGACTGGAAATTGTGATTTTTTGGGACTAGACTCCCCAGAGACAGTAAATGGGGTTGAATTACAATTTTGTATCCAAGCACTTGCAGGATCAATGGATTGTACAATGTCTTTTAAAGGATGTAAACCTTGCCAATCCAAGGATGATTTTGTTCCATCTTGAATCAATGACCAATCAATTTCTGGCTGACGTTTGGGAACAAAATTCCCATGCCAATACGCTATTCGACCGTTTTTACCTGCATAAACGGTATTGTTCGACGTATTAGCACGCATGTTCATGACCGATTGAAATTCTTCAAAACTTTTCGTCTTGGTTCTCGCCCAACTTTGAATCAAACTCTTGATAGATCGATTATATGATTTAACTGAAATCCATTTACCATTTCGTTCGGCCATAATCGGTCCACGGTGGTTGGAATATAAGTGGATGATTTGCGGAGTCTGACCTTTAACTTTCAGCGTCAAATTTTGTTCCTGCATGGGTAGCCATTTACCATCCAATAGATATTCTTTACCCTTTAATCCATCACGAATATTTTCTGCATAATTATCGGCCACATCCACTTGGCTAGATGTATGCATCCACCCACCATATTGGTTAAAACCCTGATAAACAAATATTTGCCCCCAAGTAACCGCACCATATACATTCAAACCTTCCTCGCTATTTACATGCACCTCTGGTCTAAAATAAAATGTCACATGGGGGTTGATGTAAAAGAGAGAGTTTCCTGACTTTGATTTTGCAGGGCCGACAGCAAATCCATTGGAACCAGTTAAATCAGCCTCAGGATCTAGGGGATTCTTTTTAAGATAACTTAATTTATTACCAGATAAGCCATAAAACTTAGCTACATCTGCTTGATTGATGCTACCGGTAGAAATTGCACCAATACTTCCATCAGTCCATAAAAGGGGATACCAGGGTTCAAAATGTGTTATTAAGGCTGGTTTTACTTCAGGATGTTTGTACAAAAAGTAATTAATAGCATTGGCATAGGCATCCAATAATTTCTTTAACCAAAGTGGACTAGTTTTATATTCTTGCTTAGCTTCTTCTTGACTGATTATCAAACGGATGTATAAATCATTGGCTAATTCACTCGGACCGAATACCTCCGCTTTTCGCCCAAGTTTTTCGATATAATTCATTTCTACCCGCATAAAATCATCTTCGCATTGGGCATATAATAAACCAAATACCGCATCAGCATCCGATTTACCATAAATATGTGGTACCCCATATTCATCTCGAATGATGTTTACTCGGTTGGACTGGGCTTTCCACGCTTTAATTTGACTTGGGTTAATTCCAAAAGAAGGAATCAGGCTGATTAAAATGAAACAAAGAGAGGGTAGAATAAAACGAGTTTTCATGATGTTGATGTAGATTTAAACAAAAATACATTTTTTTCAATAGTAGGCTTAAAAATTCTAAATGGATAGTCATTTTACCATTTTGATTCAATTATTTTAAGATAGCTCGGTATAAATAATATGGTATTGTCTTTTTATGTTTGTAGTTCTGATTGAAAAATTCGCTTTTGAAAAACCATTTTTACGATGAAATATAAATTTCTATATGCTCTTGGGCTTGTTTCCGCCATTTCTTATTCTTGTAGTAATTCCTTAGAAAAAGACACTTATCGGGTGATTTTGGAAGACCAAGATAATTTGGCAGAGAAAGCCAAATTAGCGAAAGAGAAATTACCCATTAAAATAGCTCCAGGATTACAGATTACACGATTTGCTTCAGACTCATTAGCTCCGGATCCAGTGGCAATGGACATGGACGATAAAGGTGCTATTTACATCACTCGTACCAACCGAGGTAAGTATTCAGAATTTGATATTCGTGGTCACCGTGATTGGATGACAGAATCTATTGGTTTTCAATCCGTCGCTGATAGAAAGGCCTTTTTACATAAAACTTTTGCTCCTGAAAATTCAGCTAAAAACGATTGGTTACCTGATTTAAATCAAGATGGGGTTCATGATGTGAATGACTTAAAGGTTGAAAAAGAGGAAATCTGGAAAATAGAAGATAAAAACGGAGATGGTTTAGCGGATCAAGCTACTCGTGTATACAATGGTTTCCACGAAGAATTCACGGACGTTGCTGGAGGTATTTTGGTACGTAAAAAAGATGCATTTATTGCAGTAGGACCTGATTTATGGCGCTTGAAAAATACCAAGAAAAATGGCCTATTAACTGAGCCTGTTTCCATTTCTACTGGATATGGTGTTCATATAGGTTTTGGAGGTCATGGGATGTCAGGGGTTATTGAAGGACCTGATGGCAAAATTTATTGGCAAATTGGAGACATTGGGGCCAATATTACTGCGGTGGATGGAAAGCAATATAAATATCCCAATTCAGGTGTTATTGTACGCTCTAATCCAGATGGAAGTAATTTCGAGGTATTTGCTTCAGGATTAAGAAATACCCACGAGTTTGTTTTTGACCACTATGGAAATTTAATCAGCTCTGATAATGATGGGGACCATCCAGGAGAAAGTGAGCGTTTAGTACATATTGTAGAGGGCTCTGATGCAGGTTGGAGATCCAATTGGCAATATGGAAAATATACCGATCCGGGAAATAACTTGTATAAAGTTTGGATGGACGAAAAATTGTATGTGCCTCGTTGGAAAGGGCAAGCAGCTTATATCATTCCTCCAATTCGAAACTACCACAATGGCCCAACTGGTATGTTATTTAACCCTGGGACAGCTTTAGGCAAGAAATGGACCAATAAGTTCTTTTTAGTTGAGTTTGTGGGTAATCCCAATGCCTCACATATTTGGTCTTTCGACTTAAAACCGAAGGGAGCCACATTTGATTTTAAATCCGAGGAAGATGTAGTCAGTGGAATTTTACCAACGGGTATGCGTTTTGGCCCAGACGGTGCCTTATATGCTGCCGATTGGGTAAATGGCTGGGACGTTAAACATTATGGCCGAGTTTGGAAGATTGATGTAGATGCCAAAAACAACGATTTAGAACAAGAAAGAGCCGAAACCAAGCGTTTAATCCAATTGGATTATGAGAAACAAAATGCCAACGCTTTGTACGACTTACTTTTTTATAATGATTTGCGTGTTCGTATGAAAGCGCAGTTTGAGTTAGCCAAGAGAGGGAATGCATCGGTTGCTTTATTCCAAAAGGCCATACAACAAAAAGAGAATCAATTAGCGCGCATTCATGGAATATGGGGAATGGGGCAGTTGGGAGCCATTGATCAAAAAGTGGGAGCAATGCTTGGGGAACAATTGCAAGATCAAGATGAAGAGATTATAGCCCAATCAGCTAAGGTATTGGGAGATATTTTCAATAAAGAGCATGAGACCCGTTTGATTCAATTGATTGATTCCAAAAATCCACGTATTAGTTTCTTCGCTTGTCAGGCATTGGGTAGAATAAAATCAGAAAATGCTATTCCAGCACTCTTGAAACTCATTGAAAAAAATAACGATGAAGATCATTATATCCGTCATGCGGCAGTTTTAGCCCTAGCTAGAATTGGAAAAGAAGAGCCTTTGGTGGCTTTAGCAAGTTCTTCAAATACTGCTTTGAAAACAGCCGCTGTACTTGTATTACGCCGTTTATCTAGTCCACAAGTAGCATTGTTCCTACAAGATTCTGATGAATATATTGCTACTGAAGCGGCAAGAGCTATCAATGATGATGAATCCATTCCTGCAGCCTTACCAGCATTAGCAGCAGCTTTAAACAATAAAGCTTGGAAAGGAGAGCCTTTGTTACGTCGAGCGATTAATGCTTCTTTACGAGTAGGAACAAGTAGAGAAATTGATACCTTAATTCAATTCAGTGAGCGAAATGATATTTCTGATGTCATTCGTGCAGAAGCAATTGCTACTCTAGGTTCTTGGGCTAATCCATCGGTATTAGACCGTGTAGATGGTCGACATAGAGGTGTTTTACAAAGAAATCCAGCCGATGTGGTAGGTCGTATTTATCCTAAAATTGCTTCTTTTTTAAGAAGTACAAATCCGGAAGTATTAATTGCCACAGCCAAATTATTGTCAGAATTAAAAATTACTGATTTTAAGAGTGAGCAAACTCAAATTTTCTTGAATCATGCCAATGCAAAAGTGAGAGCCGCACATTTGAGTTCATTAGTAGCATTAAAAGACTCGCATTTATCATTAATCATTCAAAAAGGAATGAATGATGCCGACAGAAGCGTTCGAGGTGCATCCTTTGGATTTTTAGATAAGGTTGATTTATCAAAAACTCAATTACCGAATGTAGTGAATCCAATCATGGAAAAAGGTAGTGTGATCGAGCAGCAACAATTGTTACAAAGTATTGGTAAAATGCCAGTAGATAAGACTGACGATGTTTTAGCTGATTTAATCCAACGAATGATTGCCAATAAATTATCCAATGATATCCGTTTGGATTTAGTTGAGGCAGTAGAAGCCACTAATTCTCAGAAGCTAATTGCCAAATTAGATGCCTTAAAAACAAAGGGGACATTGACAGATGAATTTAAGGATGCTTTGTTTGGTGGAAGTATTCAATCGGGCAATGCTATTTTCTATCGAAATCAAACGGTTCAATGCGTTCGTTGTCATAATGCCGGAGGAGAAGGAGGCATTGTTGGTCCATCGCTAAAAGGAATTGGTCGTCGTTTAAGTCGAGAGCAAATTTTACAAGCATTAATTGAACCAAGTGCTAGAATTGCACCTGGATATGGCACCATCAATTTGAAATTAACGGATGGTCAAGAAGTGAGTGGAACGGTTATTTCTGAAACGGAAAGCATGATTCAATTAAAAACATCTGAAGCTGAACCTTTGAAAATTGCAATATCTCGAATCAAGTCAAGAGAAAATTTTCCATCCAGCATGCCACCGATGGGAAGCATGATGTCGAAGAGAGAAATTAGAGATGTTGTAGAATTTTTATCATCTTTAAGAAATTAAATATACATTTGTGCCGTTATAGGTTTATATGAAATTCAATCGTCACTTCTTATTGTTTATCAGTATCTTCTTTTTCTTGGTTACGGCCTCGATGAAGCAGATTATTGGTCTAACTCAAGAAAGTACAATTGAGAATAATCTTAAGGTTAAAAAAACAGAGCAAAAAGAGCTTAGTTTTTTTAACCTTTTATTTGAAGAAGACCGTGATAATACGGAAGAAGATGATGAAGCGGAAAGCGTTCATTTTGATTTTTCCAGTTTTGATTTACAAAGTCATTTTTCATTCAACAATCCCTATTCAGGGGCTTTAAGATCTGTAGCTATTCCATCTATGATGGCCAATAGCTATTCTTCAACACCATTTTTCATACTTTTCAGGAATATTAGGCTGTAGGATAAATCTCTTAGATTATCCTTTATTCAATTCGCCTAATTGGATTCTATCCAAATTTTACCACTGCTCATTGATTTTTCTTAGAAAATGGCCCATGTTTTGGCTTAACAAGAGGAATGAATGCGCTCACATGAAAAATAACATGAAAAATGTAACGCCTCAAATCCCAAAAGATGGAATAGCTGGATTGAAAGAAAATTTCAGTGCCGATGCTGTTTCAGGTTTTATTGTATTTTTATTAGCCTTACCTCTAAGCTTAGGTATTGCTAAAGCTTCCGAATTCCCACCATTGATGGGATTATTAACTGCCATTATAGGTGGTATTATTGTCAGTCTGTTTTCAGGATCAAGATTAACCATTAAAGGGCCTGCTGCCGGACTTATTGTCATCATAGTAGGTGCTGTTGCTGATTTTGGTGGGGGAGAACAAGGATGGCATTATGCCCTGGGAGCTATTGTCGTGGCGGGTATTGTGCAGATTCTGTTTGGTGTTTTCAAACTGGGAAAACTCGTTGATTTTTTCCCTTTATCTGCCGTGCATGGAATGTTAGCCGCCATTGGTTTAATCATCATATTCAAGCAAATACCCGTTTTATTGAACGTAAACCCAGTATTAGCTAAAGGTAAAAGTCCATTTGAATTGGCGGCATCTATCCCTCAATTTGTCATGAATTTAGATCGTAATGGGGCCATAGTAGGTATCCTAAGTTTTATCATCATGATGACTTGGCAAAAAATTCCTGTCCAATTTTTACGTAAAATTCCAGCTGCCCTAATTGTACTTTGCATCGCAATCCCGGCAGAAATTTTTCTAGATTTCAAGCATACAGAACCTGCCTCTGCCTTGGTGAAAATTGGTAGCTTAATTGACAATATTCATGTAAACGTTGACTTTGCGGGATTTGCCAATAAAATGGTATTTATCAAATATGTTGTCATGTTTGCATTGGTTGGTTCATTGGAATCTTTATTGACAGTTAAAGCCATTGACATGCAAGATCCTT
Source organism: Aquirufa aurantiipilula (assembly GCF_019923745.1). GTDB lineage: Bacteria > Bacteroidota > Bacteroidia > Cytophagales > Spirosomataceae > Aquirufa > Aquirufa aurantiipilula. The sequence goes on along the minus strand of NZ_JAANOG010000007.1, from coordinate 160,484 downwards.
TCAAACGTAAATCCAATCCCAATAAAGATTTAATTGCAGTCGGAATTGGAAATACTTTTGCAGGTATTTTGGGTGGTTTACCCATGATTTCAGAAGTAGCTCGTAGTTCAGCCAATGTGAATAACGGAGCCAAAACACGCTGGGCCAACTTCTTTCATGGATTCTTCATTTTGGTATTTGTGGTATTTGCAGCCCCAGTCATTGAGCTAATACCGAATGCGGCATTAGCTGCTATGCTAGTATCAGTCGGTATTAAATTGGCCCATCCAAAGGAATTTATCCATATTTTCAAAATTGGTAAAGGCCAGTTGGCCATCTTTTTAGTGACTATATTCTTCACTTTATATGAAGATTTATTGATTGGTATAGCGGCAGGTATGTTGGTAAAAATCCTCATTCATTTACTTAATGGAGCACCAATCTCAAGTTTCTTTAAGGCCAATGTAGCCGTTTCCTTTAATGATGATCAGTATTTAGTGGAGGTAAATAAAGCGGCAGTATTTACCAATTACATGGGCTTAAAGGCTAAATTAGATGCTATTCCACAAGGGATGCATGTCACTATGGATTTTAGTAATACCCATTTGGTTGATCATTCTGTCATGGAAAATCTACATCACTTTGAGGCTGATTATATAGCCGAAGGAGGTACATTTACCATCATAGGCTTCGACGAGCATATTTTACTTTCTGAACACAAATTGGCTGCTAGAAAAAAGAAACAGATCGTTTCTTAATTTCAATTGAGACTTATATCTCATTCCGCCTACATTTTTCATACATTCCAATGGGAATAAACTTCTCATTGGAATATTAAATTAAGGAAGATGACTACAACACATAAGGGATTTCATGTAGAACATGTTCTGCATGAACTGAAACATTATTTGCCAGCACAGGCTCCATTAATGGATTTTGTGCACCATAACACCTTGCATGCATTCCAACATTTACCATTTCATGAGGCTTTAAGAAAGGCGCAAACCACATTGGGATACCAAGTTTATTTGAGTATCGATCAGTTTCGCGAGCTTTATCATAGTAAACGTATCAATGACGACATTTTAAATAATGTTATTGAAAAGAAAAAAGGAGCAAAAAAAACAACTCAGTGGAAATACAAATTATTGCACCAAGACCTAGATGACCTACCAAATCCAAGAATTGGGGCTTTGCGTGGTCAGTGGAAAAAGGTCTACAATATCGACTTAGATTCGATGGTACATCCTAATTTATTTCGCTTAATTTCTAGCTATTTAGATCAAGGGATTTCTATCTGGCATTTTCCAATTGAGAATAAAAGCTTTTTAGAAGCTATCAAGGAACTTGAAAAAAAGAGTTGGGTAAGTTTGTTTAAGGGTAAAAGAGCCAAAAACATGCTGCTGGATGATCATACTACGCTGGAGGATGTATTAAGCATCCTGGTAGGCTCACATCCACATTTGTACGAACAATACTTATTTGATCAGCAATTTGCACATCAGGGATGGTCAGGAATGGTTTCAACGGTAGAGGATTTACCCCAAACTTTATTAGATCGGAGACAAATCAGCCTACATGATTTAATCATGCTAGAATGCCTATTGGAAATAGATACCATTGATTATCTTTTATCCGATGGCTGGATTGGCATAGGCAATACACTCGAAAATCCCCTTCCTTCTTTATTGGACCCAATTGAACATTCTGAGGTAATGGAAATTCTCTCCATTTTTCAGGAAGCATTTGAATGGACCTATTACGACCAAGTTTTAGCGGGTATTCAACAAGAATCTAAAGTGTCCAAGACAAAAGGTCCAAAAAGCTTTCAAGGATTATTTTGTATTGACGATCGGGAGTGTTCTTTTAGAAGGTATTTGGAATCCATTGATCCTCAATGTGATACTTATGGTACGCCCGGATTTTTTAGTGTCGAATTCTTTTATCAACCCATTGGTGGCAAATTTTATTCCAAGCTTTGTCCTGCGCCAGTAACACCCAAATACCTGATTAAAGAGATAGGAGATGAGAAAAAAAGGGAAAAAGACCTGCATTTCTCCAAGCATAGCCACAATTTTTATACCGGCTGGATTATTTCTCAAACTCTAGGATTTTGGTCAGCGCTCAAATTATTTGCTAATATTTTTAAACCAAGCATGAGTCCTGCTACGGCTTCATCCTTGCGCCATATGGATAAGTTTTCCACTCTACAAGTGGATTACGATGCTTTGTTTCAGCAAGAAAATGGCTTACAAATTGGTTTTAAAATCGATGAGATGGCCAATCGGGTAGAAGGTATGTTAAAAAGCATAGGATTGGTCAAGGATTTTGCACCGATTGTTTATGCGGTAGGTCATGGTGCCAGTTCAGTAAATAACCCACATTATGCTGCTTACGATTGTGGAGCTTGTTCGGGTAGAGCAGGATCTGTTAATGCCCGTGTGGTGAGCCAAATGGCGAATAAACCAGAGGTTCGTGCCATTTTAAGAGAAAGGGGCATAGATATTCCGCATGAAACTATTTTTGTGGGTGCATTGCATGATACGACCCGTGATGAGGTCGTATTTTACGATGATGAAATCAAAGATGATTTTTACGTAAAATTACATGCGCAGCATGTTAAGGTATTTGAAAAGGCATTGGATTTAAATGCCAAAGAACGTTCCAGACGATTTGAATCTATCAATACCGAATTGAGTCCAAAGGAAATTCACGAAAAAATCCGTTTGCGTTCTGTTTCTCTTTTTGAGCCTCGACCAGAGTTAAACCATGCCACCAATGCCTTGTGTCTAGTGGGAAGAAGGGAACTTTCTAAAGGTATTTTCTTGGATAGAAGATCGTTTTTAAACTCATTTGATTATCGAGTGGATCCCGAAGGAAACTACCTTTTGAATATACTTAAAGCAGCTGCTCCGGTATGTGGAGGGATCAATTTGGAGTATTATTTCTCTCGAGTAGATAGTGAAAAACTAGGTGCTGGGACCAAATTACCACATAATGTCATGGGACTATTTGGTGTTGCCAATGGAATCGACGGGGATTTACGACCTGGTTTACCTTCACAAATGACAGAAGTTCATGATCCTATTCGATTATTGCTCATTGTGGAACATTTCCCAGATGTCGTGTTAAAAACCATTCAAAAATCAGCAGAAACGTATGAATGGTTCATCAACGATTGGGTAATATTGGCCTCAGTTCATCCAGAAACCAAAGAAATTCAAGTATTTGAAAAAGGGGAATTCCATCCTTACCATCCAATCAATAAGCAATTAGAACACATTCGTGAAATTGAAAGCTTATTGGAGAGTAATCAAGAGAATTTTCCTGTGTATTTAATCCAACAAGACTAATTAGCATGCAAAATTACCTTCCCATATTTATTTTAATTCCTCTGGCAGGTTTTTTGATAAGCTTAGTCTTACCCAAAAACGATGAGGGGAAAATATCATTTACAGCCTTTGGTACTCTTGGGGTACAATTACTTGTAGCGATATTGTTTGTTGCCAATTGGTTAGGCCTTGGTGCTCCAGATTGGCAAATGACAGGTTGGATTCTGTTCAAAAATAGTGATTATGTATTCCAACTTGATTTTCTATTTGATTACATAACGAGTGTATATCTTTTAGTAGGAGCTATTTTAACATTTTTGGTAACCTTATATTCCCGCTATTATTTACACCGAGAACCCGGATATAAACGCTTTTTCAATACCACACTTTTCTTCTACATGGGATATAGCATTACCATTTTAGCAGGAAATATGGAAACCTTGTTCATCGGTTGGGAAATGTTAGGAATATCATCTTTTCTCTTAATTTCTTTTTACCGAGAGCGGTATTTACCCGTTAAAAATGCGGTAAAAGTATTTTCCATTTATCGAATTGGGGATGTTGGTATCATTTTAGCGATGTGGGCCAGTCATCATTTATGGCACCAAAACATTACTTTTTCTCAATTAAACAATGCAGAATTAGTACATGAACACCTGCAAACACATAGTTTCATCGGTGTATTTATATCCCTAATGATCTTGGTATCGGCAAGTGCTAAATCGGCCCAATTACCCTTTTCATCTTGGCTTCCAAGAGCCATGGAGGGACCGACACCTTCAAGTGCCATTTTCTATGGGTCTTTATCGGTACATATCGGAGTATTTTTGATGTTACGGACATTTCCATTTTGGGAGCACCAAATCTCCATCCGCATCCTGATAGCAGCCATGGGATTGATTACGGCCGTAATCGCAACTGGTATAGCACGAGTTCAATCGTCGGTTAAAAGTCAAATTGCCTATTCGTCAATTGCCCAAATCGGTTTAATTTTCATTGAAATATCCTTAGGCTTTGAAAAACTAGCCTTGTTTCATTTTGCAGGAAATGCTTTTTTAAGAACATACCAATTGCTCGTTTCACCATCGGTAGTTAGCTATTTAATTCGCGAACAGTTTTATCATTTTGAACCAAAAGACAAGACGGTAGAAGATTCATTTCCGGATAAAATTCAAAATACCTTGTATTTACTTTGTCTGAAAGAATGGAACTTAGACTCCATCATGTATCAATACCTTTGGAATCCCATGAAGTGGGCAGGAAACAAACTTAATTTCTTGACTGTCAAAAGGTTAATTGGCATATTCGTTCCCATATTGATTGGAATTTTTGTGATTAAAGAAGGTAATTACTTCAGTAATGAATGGACTCTTTATATGCCCGTGATTTTGGGAACGATAGGATTAATTTTTGTGTTGAAATCGTTCACTCAAAGAAGAAGCCTCCGATTAAGTTGGATTTTGGTCATAATCAATCATATTACTATAGCTTTGGCCATTTCATTCAATGAAAGTTATGATAGCAAGGAAACTTGGATTTACCTGAGCGGAATTCTTGTGGCTGGTCTGATAGGATATGCTTGTATTATGCGATTATTTCGCTTAGAAGGTAAAATATTGCTAAATCGTTTCCATGGTTTATCGGAAGAACACCCCAAAATAGCTTTGGTATTTTTATTGGCATGTTTAGGCTTAACAGGATTTCCTATTACTCCCACATTTATAGGCGAGGACGTTATTTTTTCTCATATTCATGAGGATCAATTTGCTTTAGCTGCTGTGGTTTCTTTAAGTTTTATCCTGGATGGTTTATCCATTATGCGCATTTATGCCCGAATTTTTATGGGTCCAAATTCCAAAACACATACGGAATTCTCCAATCGATATTTTTAACAAAACCCAAGATAATCCTTGATTGCTAGCGAACCCTCAAAAGGGTTCGCTTTTTTTATTGAAAAATAGTAAGATAGAATTGAACAATTTCAAAATATGAATATCTTTAAGCTTGCAATCTAATACCTAGTTTATGAATGAAGTAAAAGCGAATCCAAAGTCGAATTGGATGCTTTTCATGCTGTTAATTCCTTGGTGCATATATGGGCAATCCATAGAGAATTGGGTTTCTTTTCCTAAGAACAAGCAGATGTTTCAAAAAATGCCCAATTTAAGCTGGAGCATAGACAAAAATGACATTCATCAAAATCCCATCCTGCTCAATCCCTCTAATTTAGATCAAACGATAGATGGTTTCGGTTATACTTTAACAGGAGGCAGTGCGCATTTAATTCAAGCATTAGCATCACAGGAGAAACAAGCTCTTTTACAAGAATTGTTTGGTAATAAACCGAATCAAATAGGTATTTCTGTATTGAGACTAAGCATAGGAGCATCAGATATGGATGAAGAAGTGTTTTCTTATGATGATATAGCTCTACAAAAAGAAGATCTAAAACTTCAACATTTTAGCCTACAAAAAGAGAAAAAAGCATTAATTCCTCTATTAAAAGAGATTTTGAGAATTAATCCCAACATTAAAATATTTGCTACTCCTTGGAGTCCTCCAACCTGGATGAAAGACAACCAAGAAAGCAAAGGAGGGAAATTATTATCCAAGTATTACGAGGTGTATGCTCGATATTTTGTCAAATACATTCAAGAAATGAAGCATGAAGGCATTGTTATCCATGCCATTACTCCCCAAAATGAGCCACTTCATCCAGGAAATAATCCCAGCTTGTTGATGACAGCTGAAGATCAATTGATATTTATTCGAGATTATTTAGGTCCGCAATTTCAAAAAGACCGAATTTTTACCAAAATTATATGTTATGATCATAACTGCGATAAACCTGATTATCCCATCACTATTTTAAATGACCCAGAAGCTAGAAAGTACGTCGACGGATCTGCTTTCCATTTATACAATGGGGATATTAAAGCATTAGCACAAGTAAGGACAAAACATCCTGATAAAAACCTCTATTTCACAGAACAATGGACAGGAGTGAAGGGAGATTTTTATGGAGATTTTATGTGGCATATAAAAAATGTGGTCATTGGCTCTTTAAATCAAGGTGCTAAAACGGCTTTGGAATGGAATTTAGCAAATGATAGAAACCTAGGCCCACATAGCCCTGGAGGATGTACCGAATGTTTGGGCGCAATAACTATTGACAAAGGAATCCAAAGAAATGTGGCATATTATATCATAGCCCAAGCTTCAACATTCATTCCTGCAGGATCCAAACGAATAATATTAAAATCATCAAGTAATTTACCTCTAGTGGCTTTTGTTAGACCCGATAAAAAAATCTGTTTATTGATTCAAAATGAAGGCCCAAACAATCAAAAAATTCCCTTTCAATATCTAAACAAAACACTTGAACTGGACATACCAGGATCATCTGTTTCAACTTTTTTATTCAAGCTATGAAAACATTCAACATTAATCGAAGACATTTTTTAAAAGGTGCCACTGCCAGTTTAGCCCTGTCTCAATTTGGTGCATACGGCCTTGATTTAATTCATCCCGACAAGCCTTTACGGGTGGCTCTCATTGGAACAGGTTGGTATGGAAAAAGTGATTTATTCCGACTCATTCAAGTAGTGCCTGTAGAGGTAATAGCCCTTTGTGATGTCGATAAAAACCAATTAAACCAGGCAGGCAAATTGGTTAGCGAGCGACAAAAATCAGGTAAAGTACCCCGTCTTTATGGTGATTACCGACAGTTATTGAAGGAAAATGAATTAGACATTGTGTTAATTGGAAGTCCTGACCATTGGCATCCTTTACAAATGATTGATGCGGTAAAAGCCGGAGCTAATGTCTACGTACAAAAGCCCATTTCGGTGGATGTATTAGAAGGAGAAGCCATGGTAGCTGCTGCTCGAAAATATGGTAAAGTAGTTCAAGTAGGTACTCAAAGAAAAAGTACACCTCATTTAATTCATGCCAAGAAAGAGATCATCGATAAAGGGCTTTTAGGAAAAGTCGCTCATGTAGAAATGTACTGTTATTACCACATGAGAAATAATGGAAACCCTCCAGTACAGGCTGTACCAGACTATTTTGATTATGAAATGTGGACTGGCCCAGCCCCAATGCGACCTTATGACGGAAGTCCACATATCCGCTGGTGGAGAACTTTCAAGGAATATGGCAATGGTATCATGGGAGATATGTGCATTCACATGTTCGATACCGCTCGTTGGATGTTGGATTTAGGCTGGCCAAAACGTATCAGTTCTCAAGGAGGAATTTATGTTCAAAAAGAAGGAAAATCTAATATTTCAGACACCCAATCTGCTGTTTTTGAATACGATGGCTTAAACTGTGTTTGGCAGCACCGTACTTGGGGTACACCGAATGACCCAGAATATCCTTGGGGATTAACCATTTATGGTGAAAAAGGTACCTTACGTGCTAGCACCATGAAATATGATTTTACTCCGACAGATTCCAAACAAAAAAGTTTGCACATGGATGTTGTTTATGAAAAAGAAAAATATCCAGAAGATTTAACTGAGGAACGCATAGAATTAAATGCTGCTCCAGCTACTCGCTTGCACATGTTGGATTTCTTAGCAGCTATAGATAAAAAGTCTAAGCCTATTGCTGATATTGGAGAGGGGCATATTTCTACGGCAAGTTGTCTCCTAGCCAATGTTTCCATGGAATTAGGTGGAAGACCCTTGATCTATGACCCAAGCTCAAAAATCATTGTCAATGATCCACAGGCTACGGCTTTATTAGCTAGACCGTATCGTGGACCATGGAATAGAAACATGTTGAAATCATAATCTAGAACACATGAAAAAGATTTTTTATTCGCTTGCTCTAATTTTCGCTGGATTTATGGCGAAAGCAGATGTCCAATTACCTGCCATCATTGGAGATCACATGGTTTTGCAACAAAAAAGCAAAGTCACTTTATGGGGTTGGACCACTAGCCCTACGGAAACAGTGAAAATCAATGTGGATTGGGATACGACACATTTTAAAACCAAAGCTGTTTTGGGAAAATGGAGTATTCAAATTCCAACACCAGCGGCTGGTGGAAATCACCAAATTGAATTTCAAGGAAATAAAAATTCCATAAAAATCACAGATGTGGTTTTTGGAGAAGTTTGGGTTTTCTCTGGTCAAAGTAATATGGAATGGAGCGGGGATCAAAATTTACAAGAGACCTTGGATGAAATGCCCAATGCAAACAATAATCAAATTCGCTTTTTTTATATTCCTAAAGCTACTTCTTCTTTTCCACAAGAGGATGTCAGAGCACATTGGGTAGTATGTAATCCTGAGGCCATGAAATCCTTTTCGGCTATTGGCTACTTTTTTGGGAAAGAATTAAACCAAAAATTAGGCGTTCCTATGGGATTAATCAATTCCAATTGGGGAGGAACACCTGCTGAGGTTTGGACCCCAGAGGATGTATTAGCCAAGAAAAGTAATTTATGGGAAGCGGCAAAGCAACTTAGACCGAATGCCTTTTGGTCTGTTTATCCTGGCTTAAATTACAATGCCATGATTGCTCCCATCACTTCATACACCATTGCGGGTGCATTGTGGTATCAAGGTGAAAGCAATGTAGGACAATACAAAACGTATGCTGAACTCATGGAAACCATGATTGCTTCGTGGCGAACAGCATTCAAGAATAATTTTCCATTCTATTTTGCACAAATTGCGCCCTACAATAAATACGGAGAAAATAACCACGGCGCAAAACTTAGAGAAGCTCAAACCAAGAATTTATCCATTGAAAAGACCGCCATGGTCGTTTTAAGTGATTTGGTGCCCGATGTAAGTAACATTCACCCAACCAAAAAAGTAGAAGTGGCACATCGTTTTGCTAGTTTAGCTTTGGTAAAAAATTATGGTCAAGAAGCAGGACCTATATTTTATCCTAAATACGACAGACACCGTGTAGAAAAAGGGAAAATTCGTATCTATTTTAGAGAATTAAACGGCAAATTAGTCGCCAAGGATGGTGATCCATCTCATTTAATGATTGCCGGAGAAGATCAAAAATTCTATCCAGCACAAGGAAAAATCGATGGAAATACACTTTTGGTTTCAGCTCCAGAAGTTCCTAATCCTGTAGCCGTAAGGTATTCCTTTACGAATGATGCCATTCCCAATTTATTCAGTCGCGAGGGTTTACCCGTTAATCTTTTCAGGACTGATAACTGGGAAAACTAAACCCTTTCACAATAGCCTAACATAAATTCATGAAAAAAATATTTCTTTACTTATTAGCCTGTAGTAGTTTTTCCAGTTTTGCTCAGCAAACTAACGCTCAATTATACGAGGATTTACAGTCCATTCAAGTTTTAGGTACAGTACTACACGTAGCGGCTCATCCTGATGATGAAAGTACCCACATGTTGACTTGGTTTGCGCAAGAGCAACATTGGGAAGCCAATTATTTCTCATGTACGCGAGGTGATGGAGGTCAAAACTTGATTGGAGATGAACAAGGAGTGCCTTTGGGATTATTAAGAACCCAAGAATTATTAGCTGCTCGAAAAATAGATGGAGCTCATCAGTATTTTTCCCAAGCCTTGGATTTTGGTTTTTCTAAATCCACCGATGAAGCTTTAAGCACTTGGAATCATGAGCTAATTTTGTCGAATTTGGTATGGGTAATAAGAAAATTACAGCCCGATATTATTTTTACCCGTTTTCCTCCCGATGCACGAGCTGGACATGGTCACCATTCAGCATCGGCAGCCTTGGCTATTGAAGCTTATGCCGCTGCCGCTGATCCTAAACGTTTTCCTGAACAATTAAGTAGAGGAGTAACAACTTGGCAAGCCAAACGACTGCTTTGGAATACATTCCGTTTTCCTGGTTCTGCCAATAGTACCATCAATGAAAACCAGTTCAAAATCCAAATTGGAAATTATTTACCTGCTCTAGGAGTCAGTACCGGTGAGTTAGCTGCCTTAAGTCGTAGTCAACATAAATGCCAAGGATTCGGATTTGCCGCAGACAGAGGCTTAAGTACCGAATATTTTGAAACCTTAGCAGGCGAAGCACCTAAACAGCAGTTATGGGATGGAGTTTCCACATCATGGTCTAGGATCCCAGGTTCAGAATCTGTTGAAGCTCAATTGAAAGCGATTATACAATCTTACCAATGGGAAAAGCCATATGCCAGTGTTAAAGCCATGATAGCTTTGAAAAAAGCAATAGAAGCATTACCAAAATCCACTTACCAAGAAAAGAAACTAGTTCAAGTGAAGAATTGGATTTTGAAAGCTGCGGCTTTATATGTTTCAGGAACAACCCAACAAAGTACCATAGCTACGGGGGATACCTTGAATTTCAAAACAGAAATTATTTTAAGAAGCCCTTTAAACTTGGAAAATGTTCACGTGAAAGTTCTTCAAAAAGACACAACTTTTGCCGGCAAAATCAATAGTTCACGAAAACTCATTTGGAATACAAAAGTTCCTGTAAATCAAGCATATACACAACCATACTGGTTGCAAAAAGCTAGAAATCTTGGCAATTTTGTTGTGGAGGATCCCATGAAAATAGGTCAAGCTGATGTGGACCCAGCCGTGACGGTTCAGCTAAGTTTTCAATTAGAAGGAGAGACATTTAGACTAGAAAAATCCATTCAACAAATGTTTGTGGATCCAGTCAAAGGTGAGATTTACCAGCCAATTGCTATTACTCCCAAAAGTGTATTTTCTTTAAGTTCCCAAGTGCTTTTACTCCCTAGTGGCTCTAAATCGAGCAAAAGTACATTGGTCAATATTACAGCTATGTCTGCAATAAGCCCTGGTCAGGTTCAAATTAAAAATGAATTAGGAGAAACCTTAGCCAATATTTCTTTGGAAAAAGGACTCAGAAAAGGAGAGAAGAGATCTTTTGCTATTTCATTCCAAGAAAATGCGCTAAAACAAACTGGCAAAATTCATCATCAATTGTCTTTGGCTTACACGACAGAGCATGGAAATTGGGTTGATTCTTTGGAAATGCATACTATTGAATATGCTCATATTCCAACTCAACGCTATTTTACCGGAGTAGGATTGGATATTATACATAGTCAAATTATTAGCAAAGGTAAGCGTATTGCTTACATACGTGGGGCGGGAGATAAGGTTCCAGAGGCTTTGATGCAAATGGGATATCAAGTTGATTTTCTTCAAGAAAGTGATTTGAAATTTGAATCCTTAAAGAAATATGATGCCGTAGTAACTGGAGTAAGAGCTTATAATACAGAGGATTATTTAGGTAATGCACATCCAGAATTGATGAAATACATTGAAAATGGTGGAAATTATGTGGTTCAATACAATACAGCTAGTTTCTTAGGACCAATGAAAGCCCAAATGGCGCCTTATCCATTCCAAGTAGGACGTTCAAGAATTACCCGTGAAAATGCTCAGCCCGAGTTTTTAATAGCCAATCATGCGGTGTTTAATCAACCCAACAAAATCACAGTGGATGATTTTCAGGGTTGGGTACAAGAACGCAGTATATATTTGGGAGAATCCAGTGATGCTCATGTAGAATTTCCACTTGGTTTTACGGATCCAGGTGAAAAATTAGAAAAAGGGAATATTGCAGTAGCCAATTATGGAAAAGGGCGATTCATTTATACGGGACTAGTATTCTTCCGGGAATTACCTGCGGGAGTACCTGGGGCCTACCGCTTGTTTGCCAATTTAATCAGTAACCCAAACAGTAAATGAAATTAAGTATTCAAAGGATAATTTGTCTCGCTTTTGTGTTGATGACACAATGTAATTTAATGGCGCAGACTTATTCATTTCCTATCATTAGAACAGATAAAATTCAAATTGCGAGGGATTCCTATGGAGTCCCTCATATTTTTGCACCAACTGATCCAGAAGTGGCTTATGGTTTAGCCTGGGCACATGCAGAAGATGATTTCAAGACCATTCAAACCTTAATTTTAACAGGGAAAGGTAAATTAGGTACTTATTTAGGTAAGAAAGGGGCACCGGTAGATTATGTATTTGGCCTTCTACAAACAAAAAAAGTGGTGGAAGAGCAAATTAGTACCATGGATCCCAAATTCATTTTACTAATCAAAGGCTACTTGTTGGGTTTAACAGCTTATGCGGAAGCGCATCCCAAAGAAGTTTTAAATAAGCATGTTTTTCCTATTAGCGTGGAAGAATATCTATCCACCACTGTATTTTCGGTGGCTGTATTTTGTGGAGTTGAAAGGACTTTACCCAAATTATTGAATGGCAGTATAGCCACTTTGCCTGGATTTACAGGAGAAGGAAGTAATTCCTTTGCCATTCATGCCAATAAATCGGAAAGTGGGGAAAACATGTTGGTCATCAATGCTCACCAACCAATAGAAGGTGCTACAGCTTTTTATGAGGCGCACCTTCAAAGTGAGGAAGGTTGGAATATGTTAGGTGGTCTATTCCCGGGGGCCCCATTAATCTTTCATGGAACAGGTCCAAATCTGGCTTGGGCTCATACGGTCAACTTTCAAGACAAAATCGATGTATATCAATTAAAAACTGATGCCAAACATCCAGGTATGTATCAAGTGGATGGGGAATGGCTGCCTTTGGAGAAAAGAAAAATCAAGTTAAAAATCAAAGGCTTACCCATTTCAATTTCTAAAATGGCCTATCGTTCCATTTATGGCCCAACTGTAAAAGGACCAAAGGGCGCGTATTTTTCCATGCGTTTACCTTCTTTGATGGATTCCAAAGCCTTGGAACAATGGTATCATATGAATCGTGCGAATAACTTCACTGAATTCAAAAAAGCATTAGAAGAAAATCATTTGGCCATGTTTAACATCCTTTATGCAGATAAAGAAAGTAACATTTTCTATGTTTCCAATGGTAAAATGCCCTATCGAAATCCGGATAAACAATATCATTGGGCATCAACTCTTCCTGGAAATACGAAAGCCAGTTTATGGACTTCTTTCAAACCTTTTTCTGCTTTGCCTCAATACCACAATCCTAGCAGTGGATATTTATTCAATACCAATCATTCTCCATTTTTGGCAACAGCTGAAAAAGAAAACTTAAATCCTAAGGATTTTGATGCCAACGATGGCTATGAATTGTACCATAATAACCGAAGTGTTCGAGCTAGGGAATTATTGGAAGCAGAAGAAAAAATCAGTTATCAGGAATTAAAACGAATCAAATTTGATCGACAATTACCTAAGAAAATAGTATTTCCATACGGATATGCTGCTGATTCCTTGTTTTCAGTTCAAGCCTCAAAATATCCACACGTTCAAGCCTTAATCGAAAAATTACAGGCATGGGATCATGTAGCCTCACCTGAAAGTCAGGGGGCTTTGATATATTTGATGGCATACTATCATGTACCCAAAATCATGGCTGGTCGACAAGATCAAACATTAACTTCTACGGAAGCTGTTCAAGTGTTTGAGCATATTCAAAAAACCTTAATGCAGCATTTCAAGCGAACAGATTTAACTTTAGGTGAGGTACAAAGATTAGTCAGGGGAAAAGAAAATTGGCCTCAAGGAGGCATGCCTGATGTGCTGGCAGCTGTGATGTCTGTTGAAATGGAAGGAGGAAAGAGAAGAATGAATAGCGGCGATGCCTATATACAATTTGTTCGATTCCCTAAAGACGGAGGATTACCTTTCATTGAATCTGTGAATACTTTTGGTGCCAGTTCTAATCCAGAAAGTGCACATTTTGCAGATCAGAGACCTCTTTATCAAGCCCAACAAGTCAAGCCGATGACACTAGATAAAAAAGCGGTGCTTGAACAAGCGAAAAGAGTGTATCATCCGGAGTAGGGCAGTTATTAGGGATTAGTGTTTAGTTATTAAGTAATATAAGATTCAGGAATTAGGACTAGTTTTTAGGGATTAGTGTTTAGTTAATAGATTTATTATTGTTCGTTTCAATTATTCTAATAACTTATAACTAAACACTAATACCTATAAAACCCTTCTCCTGATTTTTCGCCTAATTTTCCGGCATCTACGTAAGTTTTTAATAAAGCAGCAAATGCCTTTGAATTAGCATCTGGCAATTGATGGGTAACATGCCAAGCCGTATCTAGACCAATGGAATCTAAAATGGCAAATGGTCCCATGGGAACATGAAAATTCACCATCCAAGATTTATCAATATCTTCTATCGTAGCTACTTCATTTACCAAAAGTTTACCTGCAGCTCCCAAAAATGATAATAACATGGCATTAAAAAGGTAGCCGTGGTTCTCTTTTTTAACTAATACAGGTACTTGGTTGAGTCTTTTCCCAAATTCATCTAAAATGGGTATTAAGTCAGCATCTGTTTCAGGATGCGGCATAATGTCCACAATTTTAGAGTAAAACACATCATGAAAATGAAATGCACAAAAACGCGCTGGACGCCCAGTAAACGATGCCAAAGAGGAGGGAAGTAAATAAGAAGTATTGGTGGTAAATATCGTTTTTTCAGGTGCAATTTGCCCCATTCTTGACCAAACTTGTTGTTTGAGTGCTAAATCCTCTGTGACTGACTCAGAAATGATATCAGCATCAGAAACGGCCTCCTCATCGTTTAATGTATAGTTCAATCGATGTAAAGCAGCAGCTATATCATCTTTTGAATAAGTCTCAGCAGCAAAAAGTCCCTTAGCAATCTTGGAAATCATCTTTTGAGAGATGATAAATGATTCCTCTTTGATATCATAAATTTTTACCCAATAACCGGATAAAGCAGCTTGAAAGCCTATTCGGCTGCCAAGGGTACCTGCACCTAAAATACAAACATGCTTGATTTCCATATTAAATTCGATGAGTTAGAATACTTTGAACAGCTAATTTTCCACAAGCTTTGACTACATGAATCAATGCCGCAAAACGGGGATCCGGGGCAAATCCCTGTACATGTCTTTGGTAAATTTGTTGAGCAATGACACCCACTTTAAATAAGCCAAATGCATAGTAAAAATGAATCTTATCTAAATTCAATGAACTCCGTTGAGCATAATATTCAATAACCTCAGCTCGGGTAAAATTACCTTCAGCATACGATAAATTGAACATTTTTAAAATTTCTGGATCTTTAGCCTCCGCCCAATAGGCTAACACCGTACCTAAATCCATCAAAGGATCTCCCACCGTGGCCATTTCCCAATCCAATACCGCTTTAATCTCGGGTTGATCTAAATTGGACAAAACTAAATTATCGTACTTAAAATCATTATGTATGAATCCAACGTGTTCTTCCATTGGAATATGCTCTTGTAACCATGCAGCCAAATGGTTCATATCCAAGATTTCTTCTGTTTCGGCTTTGAAATATCGTTCCGACCAGCCCAGCACTTGTCGCGTGACAAAACCCTCAGGCTTTCCCAAATTCCCCAAACCTGATTTTTCGAGTTCTAATTGGTGCAATTCTAACATTACATCCAATGATTTAGCCGAAAGCTGTTGGAAGAAATGGGGGGATAAATGTTGTCCATCCGGCATTTTATTCCGTAAAATGGGCCCTTCAACATGCTCCATGATGAAAAATGGAGCATCCCAAATGCTCTCATCCTCACAACAGAGAATGGGTTTCGGTATTTTATTGTATCCAGCTCTTTCCAAAGCTTCCAAAATTCGGAACTCCCTGACCATATCATGGGCTTTGGATATTTTCTTTCCTAAAGGTGGCCTCCGCAAAACCCATTTTTTGCCTTGAGATTCTATTCCAAAAGTTAAATTTGAAAAACCACCTTTAAATGAATGCAATTGTATATCAGATGCTGGAACATGTAAATGATCCGACAAATATTCCAATAAACTGGGGTTCGTTCCTTGAATCATTTGGCATTGTAAGATTGAATAATTCGCTTCGCTAATACCGTTTTATGCACTTCATCAGGACCATCATAGATTTTTGCTCCTCGCTCATGTCGGTACCAAAATGACAATAAGGTATCATCTGTAATACCTAATGCACCATGTACTTGAATTGCTTTGTCAATAACACGCATCAAGACATTGGAAACATAAAATTTAATGGTTGAAATATCTTCCTTGGCAGCCTTAGCTCCATATTTTTCAATCAAATAAGCAGTTTGTAAAACCATCAATCTAGAAGCTTTAATTTCTGCAGCACTTTCTGCTATACCATGTTGAATACTTTGTTGTTCTGCCAAAACATGATTGGGATTTAATTCCCTTTCCATGGCCCGCTTACACGTCATTTCCAACACTCGTTCACATATACCAATCCAGCGCATACAATGATGAATTCTTCCAGGTCCTAATCGTTCTTGTGCTAAAGCAAATCCTGATCCTGCCTCACCGATTAAATTCCCCTTGGGTACTCGACAATCTTTGAATTCCACTTCACCATGAGATAAATAATCTTCACCTACATCACCCATGATTGAAATATTTCGAATTAGGCGATAACCAGGATTGTCCAATGGTACCAAAATCATACTTGCCCTTTGGTAGGGATTTGTGTTGTCAGGATCGGTTACAGCCATGACAATGGTAAATCTGGCTCCATCAGCGGAAGAGGTAAACCATTTATGGCCGTTGATCACATATTCATCACCATCCAAAACAGCACGAGTCGAAAGATGGATGGGATTACTACCAGCATGTTCTGGTTCTGTCATGGCGAAACAAGAACGTATTTCCCCCCTTTGTAATGGATGAAGGAATTGTGCTTTCAAATCTTCAGATGCAAATCGGTGCATCAATTCCATATTACCAATATCGGGTGCCTGACAATTGAACACATAATGACCTAATGGGCTTTGACCTAATACTTCTGAAATAGAGGCAAATTCCAAAAGACTCAATCCTAATCCTCCTTCTTTCTCAGCAAGATGAGGAGCAAATAGGCCCTCTGATTTCGCTTTGTTTCTCAATGCTCCTAAAGCAGGAAGATGAGCCTTAAAAGAACCATAAATGGCTCCTTGTTCTAAGGGTCTTAGATGCTCTTTGACAAAATGCTGGTAACGAGGTAATAGATTGGCCACCCGCTCCGATAAAAAAATAGAAGGTATTGATTCCATAGGGTTTAAATCGTAAATCCGCCATCGGCTGTTAAAACCGTACCAGTTGTATAAGAAGATGCCTCAGAAGCCAAATAAAGTGCAGCTGCCGCTATTTCATCTGGTTTACCTACCCGTTTAATGGGTAAGTTTTTCATCATATGCTTGAGAATATGTTCATTATCCCAAAGCGCTTCCGAGAATTTCGTTTTAATTAAACCAGGACAAATGGCATTGACACGGATACCATGTTCTCCCCATTCTTTAGCAAAAACTTCGGTCATGGAAATCAATGCTGCTTTACTGACACTATAAATTCCTAAACCTGGCTCTGGGGATAATCCTCCAATAGAGGAAATATTGATAACTGAGGCAGCTTCTGATTTTTTCAAATAAGGGAAGCAAATCTTCATCAATTGAAATGGGGCTTTTAAATTCACTTCGATGATTTTATCGAATGCTTCTAAACTCGTATCCTCCACAGGTCCAAAAAAAGGATTCGTAGCAGCATTGTTTACCACTATATCCAATTGTCCATAAAATTCAATGGTCTGATCTACTAAAGATTGTAATTCATCCATGTGGCCCACATGACAGGCAATAGCCTCCACCGACAAACCCTTTTCTCTGAGCTCTAGAGCCATCTCATCCAATGACTCTTGTCGTCTACTACTAATAACCACTCTGGCACCAGCTTGAGCGAAAGCCTCCGCTATACTTAAACCGATGCCTTTACTTGCTCCTGTGATTAAAGCGACTTTCCCTTCGAGGGAAAACAGGGTGAATGGATGCATAAAAATATTCATTTGTTAAGAAACAATTTAAGCATTCTAAGCTAGATTTGAATTGGCTTTCAGCGATTTTTTTTATATTCCTCTTTATTTATGCTTTTAAAATTCATGAACATGAAACAAGTCATTTTTGAACAAACAGGATTACCAAAGGATGTACTAAAGATGGTCGAGGCACCCATGCCAGAACCCAAAGCCCATGAAGTTAGAATTCAAGTGCTGGCCAGAAACATCAATCCTTCCGACATCATGTTCGTTCAAGGATTATATGGGATTCAACCCAAATTACCGTCTAGTGCTGGTTTTGAAGCAGTAGGCTTGATTGAAACCACAGATAGTACATCCGTATTTCCAGTAGGTACACGAGTTATATTTACAGCAATAGGCACTTGGAAAGAATATGTGTGTGTTCCAGTCAATTCTGTCATTCCTGTCCCGAAAAACATGAGTAATGAAATGGCATGTCAAGCGTTTGTCAATCCATTAACGGCCTATGCTATGTTGGAAGCTAGTGGACTAAAAGAAGGAGATACATTATTGATTACAGCAGGAGCTTCAGCATGGGGTAAATTAGTCATTCAAATGGCTAAGCAAAAGGGTATTTGGGTAGCAGCTACGGTACGACAAGCCCCTCAAAAGAAACATCTATACGATTTAGGAGCAGATTTGGTCATTGATACTGAAAATGAAAAAGTAAGCAGACTTATCAGGGAACATGTCCCCAATGGAATACAAGCCGTATTTGATGCTGTCGGCGGAACTTTAGCTGCTCAGGCTTTATCTTGCCTAGCTGTAGGAGGGACCATGCATGTATTCGGGCTTTTAAGCCTAGAAAACATTCCGTTAAATTCAGGCTTATTGATTTTCAAAGATTTAACAGTAAAAGGCTTCTGGCTGAGCAGTTGGATGGAAAATACTAGTCCTGAAACAAGAAAAACAGCCATTAAGACTGTTTTTGAGCACTTGAGTAAAGAAAGTATTCAAGTTGATGTTGCTAGCACATTTCCATTAGAAAAATTCCAAGAAGCTATCCGAGCTTACGAAACTCCGGGTAGGAATGGGAAGATTTTGATAGTTAGTTATTAGGGTTTAGGTATTAGGTATTAGGGGTTAGGTATCATATTCATTTATAACGAAACACTAATAACTATTAACTAACAACTGATAACCAATAACTAAATCTGCGCCATCACCGCATCATCACCTTTCAGCGCATTGGATGGAATAGGATGCTCGGCATTGAAAACGCGAAGCTCTTGGTTCGTAAGTATGACTGATTTGTTTTCATCCACTTCGCCCTTTTTATTTAAAACAAGGTTCATATCCATCCCTAAGTGCTTGGCTAAAAATGGATATAGAGCCATGCGTTTGTTTACTCCATAATCGTGTACATCTTTGGCTAGATGCACATTCTCTACCATAGCTTCTTTTTGAAATAAAGAATATATATGTTTAATAAATGGATATTCTACATTGGGAGTATTTTTAGTCCAATCTGCTCCATCTGAAATCAAAAGCATAGGTCTAGGAGCTGTTAATGAAGCTATTTCCACATTATTAGTTTGATAATCACCTTTCTTGTGAATAGGCATTCCACTTTCGCAATTGCAGCCACCAAAGAAATGAGCTGAAACCATAACACATGGCACAGACACTTTAATTCTTTTGTCTAAGGCTGCTAGCAAAAAAGTTTGAGTGCCTCCACCAGATTCACCTGTCATGCCTATACGCTCAGAGTCCACTTGTGCTAAGCTCAATAAAAAATCCAAAGCACGTGTGCCATTAATCGTCTGTAATTTTAACGACTTCTTGATATTATGAGTGCACTGTTGGGAATCTCCATAACCAAGCATATCATAAGCAAATACAATGGCACCCATACGAGCAAGCGTAGCGCATCTTCTTTGGGTTTGCTCTCTAAATCTTCCTTCCGCTGCTCCATCATGGCCATGTGTGCATAAAATTCCAGGATAACTTTTCCCTGCAACTAATTCAGCCGGACGGTATAGATTGCCTGTTACATAAAAACCGGGAATACTTTCAAAGGCAACGTTTTCAATTGTGTAGCCATTGTATTCCTTTTTACTGTGAATGATAGGAGCCAAGGTAGGGGCTGATGGCATTTTGTTTAACTCCATGCCGGCTTTGATTTGCTTGATGATCTGCTCCGAACGTTTATTCCAAACTTTCAGATTAGCTGGAGTATGTTTTTCTAAAAAAGCTTTCCCTTCAGCCTCGGTGAAATAGCCTCCGCGACAAAGTTCAGGTTCATTGTCGGCCATGGCCCATGTAGCAGATGGAAGACAAAAGGCGCCTACGGTGAGACTGGCAGATTGTAAAAAATGTCGACGTTTCATATTCATAGTTTATAGGTTTAATTCGATTATTTAGATTTTTTTGAGGTGTATTGAACATCCATTTCATGTATTCGAAATTGAATCATTTCTCTGATTAAGTCCTTGGGCAGAACTTTATTCATGGGGAATTGAATAGTTCCTTTCGACATTACATATTCTTTGGATTGTTCTTGAAAAGCTTCAATGCAGCTAGCATGTGGAAATAAGCTGATATGGTCTTTGAACGCGCCAAAATAAGCAACAATTTTTCCTTTCCATTTAAAAGCTGGCATATGGTATGATATTACTTCTATTCCATCTGGTACAAGATGTTTCATGATTTTTCGAATCTCTTGTAAACGCTCATGTTTATCCAAATCTTGAGATTCAATATAGTGATCTATGGATTGATATGCGGTTTTATCCATGTTCTATTTTTTCCAAAAAGTAAAAAATTATTTGACAAAAAATATCCTTTTTAACCTAATTCACTCTGAAATTAAACAAATTTTCCAAAGCATATTTTCTGGCTATATTTATCCAAATGGATTTTAGTCTTCAGTGCTAAAATCTACGGATATAGCCCAAACCTAATTCAATCATTCGCCCCTGTGTATCCTTTTGATATTCTTGACTGGTCCAGCTTGCCCTAACATTCAGCACATGAAGTGTTTGTATGGATTTTCGGTAGGACAAACTTATGCCATTCGACTGCAATTTATAATTGGATGCATTAATCAATACGAGGTTTCTTTGCTCATCTGGAGAAAGACCCGTATTTAATCCAAGACTGATAAAATCATCTTTTCCTCCCAAGTAATAGCGAGAAGTGAAGGCAAAAGATTGACCAATTTGACCCGAAGCAGGACTAAGATAAGTTCTTACATTAAACCAAAATGAACGATAGTATTTCCCCAAAGATGCCGTGTAAATCCAGGAATTATGGCCAAAAAACAAGTATCTCAAACCTGCCTCTGCTTCATAACTTTTAGGTAAATTAGCATAAATGGATATTCCAGACCGAGACTGAGGAAACACGCCTAAATTAGCAGAATATCCAGCACTGATATAGGCGGAAAAAATATTGGAAAGTCGGGGATATACATCCAACTCATATTGAACCCCATTTCCATTAAATCGATTAGCATAATTAAATCTGCCTATCATGGGGCCTATACCCGTTTGTCTACTGTATTCCAAACTGGTCAAATGCCAAGGATCTTCAAATTGTTTATCAAAAGATATGAAAGTATAAGTTAGTCCAATTCGATTGGCAGCACTATTTTCTCGAATTCGATTGGCCCAAGCTCTTGCTTCTGCATGATCAGGATGATTCTTCAATACCAAAGAAATTACTTGATCGGCCTCAGACCATTTTTTTTGACTCGACAAAAACTTAGACTTCAAAATTCCAAGTTCTATGGATTGAGGAAATTTAGTTAAACCTCGATTGCTGAGAGCCAAGGCTTTTTCTACCTCATGATTCCAAAATTCTACTTGAGCGTAAGCCACATACGCATCTTCAAAGTCTGGATTTTGTTGAATAACCCATTCAAATTCCCTTCTAGCGCTATCTGCTTGATTCTCCCAAGAGTATAAGCGACCTAAAAAAATCCGAATATCATAATCTTTTGGGGATTTTTGTATGGCTTTTTTGGCTAATTGTTTCGCCTGAGTATATTGTTTTTGTTCGAATGCCGCCTTCCTAGCTTGACTAAATAATTCATCAGCTTGTTGCGAATAAGCCGGTATTGAACTGCAAAAGAGCAGGAAAAATAAAGAGATATGTAATTTTATAGACATACAAGAACGAAAAACGTAGTTCTATAAAAGTAAATAAAAAATTAAAAAATAAGATGTAAGTCCCATTCACAATTTACCATTCACCATTAACAATTTATAATTCACCATTCACCATTAACTTATCGTCTTTCCCTGTAGAAATAGCTTTGCTATAATCTATTCCTTGATACTGATTGGCTATAAACTTGATTCCTTGTAAAAGGTGATTGCGGTACATGGGATTCTGATAATCCGTTTTGGCATGTCCTAAGGTAGTTACCCAAACATGCCCACCTTGGAAACTTTGATACCAAACTGCAGGAAAATAGTCGCCAAAAGTGCCCGCATTTTTCAGAATTAAATCCGATTGTTTTTTATCTAAGGTAGTCACATCATGCATCATCAAAACCTTGATACCAGGATACATTTCTCTTCCAAAATAACACTCATCCTCTTTGGTCCAAACAGCAGGAATCCCCTCCATGGATGGATGCTTAGGGTCAATATTGATTAGTGAAAATGGCTGGAAATTAGCATGCCAAGTGAACGTTTCGCCCACCATCATTTTAAACCAAGCCCATTTACGTTCTGTACCTGTTACCGAATGTACTCCCACAAAACCACCACCTGCTTCTATGTAGCGCCTAAAAGCTACTCGCTGCTCATCTGTTGCAAATACATCATTGTTCGTACTTGTGAAAATAAGCATGGTATATTTTTTCAAATTCGCTTCCGTGAAAATGTTTGGGTCATCAGAAACATCGACCGTAAATTTATTTTCCACTCCTAATTCTTTAATACAAGCTACAGCCGAAGGAATATTATCATGCACATAGCCTACACCGTTTTTGGTATACACTAAAACCCGACTATTCTTCAATTTATGCTTTTGGGCCAATGCGGGTGAAAGCATAGTGGCAAAAGTGAATGCAAGTAATATGAAGCGACTGTAGACTATTTTTTTCATGTTGTTTTCTATTCTGTGAACTACGCATAAAACCCAAATGTGCTTTGTTTTTACTCATATTTTGAAGCCAATTCAAAAATTATGGATTTACTCCGTGCTGATCTATCAAATAAATGATGGCAGCCATATTTACTGCACCTAATAGTAATTCTCGTTTATTCACATTCTCAAATACATCCGTTTTGGCATGATGAAGGTCAAAATAGCGTTGGCTATCTGGTATTAATCCTGACAAAACGATGGATGGATTGACTTTAACCAATGGACCAATATCGGCACCAGTGCCTCCTAAAGTCAGTTCTCCACCAAAAGGCTTAAATAGGGGAGACCATGTTTGAAATTTCTTCCATTGCTCTTTGGAACAAGTAACTCCAATGGATCTTGGAGTAAATCCTCCCTCATCGCTTTCCAGCGCAAAAATATGTTTCTCTTGGTTCGTTTTAGCTTGGTTGGCATATTCGTTGCCACCACGCATACCGTTTTCCTCATTAGCAAATAAGACAAAACGAATGGTCCGCTTTGGTCGGTAATTAAAGGCTTTCATGGTTCTTAGAATTTCCATGGTTTGTACTATACCCGCTCCATCATCATGCGCTCCTTCATTCACATCCCAACTATCCAAATGACCACCGACCGTAATGATTTCTTCAGGATATTCAGAGCCCTTTAATTCTGCGACTACATTGTTTTCATCCGCATCTGGCAGAAAATATCCATAGGTCTGTAACTGAACCCGAACAATGGACTTTTTACTTAATTCATATAATTCCTTAGCGTCTTCTGGTCCCAAAGCTAGTGCTGGTATTTTAGGATAAGCTTCATCATAGGCCATACTGCCTGTATGTGGCTCATTATCGGTAGCAGTACTTAAGGAATGAATCATGACACCCACCGCACCGTATTTAGCAGCCCGACTAGGCCCTACACGGCGAAAAACACCAGATTCGGCATAGGCTTTAAACGTTTGGAATTTAGTAGGATCAAAAACACTATGAAAATAAACTACCTTCCCCTTGATATCATCCTTACGTTTCTCCATTTCATCAAAACTCGCAAATGAAATAATATCAGCTTCTATTAATCCATTGGATCCCAATGAATTACCCAAAGCAAGCGCCTTCATTGGATGAATTTGAGCTAGCCCATTCACAGCTACTATGGCAGCAAAATCATTTCCTCCACGCTTCCAATTAGGTGTTTTTACTGCCTGAAAATATACTTTATCTGCTTGAAAAGCTTCCAAACTTTTTTTCCCCCATATAGCTGCATTTTGTTGTTGGGGCGAACCCGCTAATCGACCACCAATTTGCTTGGTTAATTCCCTCAGTTTGTCATAGGCTTTTCCATGCGTCATGATTTCATCCGCCATTTTTTTAATCGTTAAGCTATCTTGAGGAGATTGGGAATTCGCTAAAAAAGGAATTGCTATGAGTATAAAAAGTAGTTTGTGCATGGATGAAATTATTTGTTGAAGTATAAATCTAAAAAACAATCAGGAATATATTAACCTGCATTCCATGATTGAAAAAATCAAATTTTTGACTTTAGGATAGCCATAGAATCCCATTCGTTTATTTTTAGGAATCAGGATGAAAAAAAATGTAGGAAAAAATGGTAATTTAGAAACTCCAAAATGAACAAAACCCATTTAAATACCTAATCCTGCCCATCATGAAGTATGTAATATTACTTGTATTGACCAGTATTTCCCTTTTCGGTCAAATTGAAAAAAAAGATCTTGGCCCACTTCAAGGAGGAAGCTATCAAATCTTAATCCCTAAAAATTGGAATAAAAAATTGGTCATGTATGCTCATGGATACCAATTTCAGGGTCAAAAACCACAAGAAGCCAACGTTGGATTAGACAAACGATTACAAGTAATTCTTGATCGTGGTTTTGCCATAGCGGCCTCAGATTATCCTGCGGTAGGTTTTGTGTTACCAGAGGGCATCGATGCCACAGAAGAATTGCGACAAGCATTTGTTAAAAATATTGGCAAACCCGATTCGACTTTCATGGTAGGACATTCCATGGGAGGTGGAATTACCTTAGGAACGATGGAAAACTTTGGAGAAAATTATCATGGTGCTCTTCCTTTATGTCCTTTAGCTTCTAGACCTTACCTTCAGTGTAGAAAAGAATATGACATGTATGCCACCTTCAATGGCCTATTTCCGGGTATTATTCCCAGCCTGAAAGACATATTTGATGTCAATTCTCAGGTTGGATATGTCAATTTATCGCAAGCCGGTCCTAAAATTGGCCAAATCATGAAAGCTATCATGGAAAAAGACTCTAGCTTGGCTAAGGCTTTTGCCAAAAGATTTGATTTAAAATTAAAGGACCTAGGTGGATCTCTGTTCTTTAATCAAAACGTGTTGAGAGATATAGCCGTCAGGTTAGGAGGAAATCCTTTCGACAACTTACAAACTGTCTATACCGGCTTCCCAGATGATTTATTAACCAATCAAGTCGCAGAACGCTTAGCTGCCACCAAAAATCCCAATCATTTGTTTTCTCGCTATGATCGTACAGGAAATATCAACAAGCCTGTACTATTAGTTCATACCATTTATGATCAATTAATTCCACCCATTTATGCCGTAGTGAATTACGAGAACATGGTACATCAGCAACAAAAAGACCAGTATTTTACAGTAAAATATACCAATGGGCAGTCACATTGTGCATTTACTCCCCAACAAATGGCAACTTCATTTGACTTATTAAGAAATTGGGTAAAAAATGGAGTTAAACCACAGGGAGGATTTTTAAAATAATGGAGAATCAAATCAAATTACAATCGAATTCCCCCATGTCGGGATTTCAGATATTAATGGTAGCCTTGTGTTTTTTCATGAATTTCAATGATGGGATAGACGTATTAATTGTGTCCTTTTCAAGTTCTGAAATCATTCGGGAATTTGGTTTATCCAAAACTGAAATGGGGTATATTTTTAGTGCTGGATTAGCAGGAATGACTTTGGGTTGTTTTTCATTAGCTCCATTGGCAGATAAATACGGCAGAAGAAAAATCTTTTTGATTTCTTTACTTATGATTAGCCTAGGGATGTTTGGAGTGGCTTTTGCACAAGCCTATTTACCCATTTTAGGTTGGCGTTTTTTAACAGGTCTAGGGATTGGAGGAATTTTACCAACAATAGCCACTACTGCCGCTGAGTATTCCAATGATAAATACCGCGATTTTAATGTGGGACTAATTCAGGCAGGTTGGCCCATTGGTGCCATCTTAACTGGCCTCATTTGTGCTGATTTAATTCCATTGAAAGGATGGCATTATGCCTTTTTTCTAGCTGGATGTTTTTCAGCCATGATGACAGTGTTGGTCTTTTTTGTGATGAAAGATTCTGAAGAGTTTCAAAGTAAAAAAATAGAAGAACAAGGAGTCAAAGTATTATTAACAGAAGAGTTAAAACCCAATACTTGGCGACTTTGGTTAGCGGCCTTTTTTGGTTTTATGACATTATACACGGTCATGAGCTGGGTTCCTACCATTGCCAAAGATTCAGGCATGCCCTTTGAATTGGCCACCTATGTAGGTATTTCCCTCAATATTGGCGCAGCTATTGGCTCTTCATCCATCGGTGCTTTGGGTTCCAAATTTGGATTAAAGAAAACCCATTTTATCTACATGCTTTCGGCCTTTACCGTCATGCAATTGTATGCCTTTTTACCATTAAATACGGTGCTAATTTTCATTTTAGTCATGTTTATTGGTGTATTTGCTCAAGGAGGTTTTAACGGTATCTGGCCTATTTTATCCCGTATTTATCCCACCTCCATTCGCGCAACAGGAGTAGGCTATACAGTAGGTATTGGTCGACTAGGTGCTATTTTAGGACCGGCAGTATTCGGAATTTTATCGGATAGCCAGGTGAGCAATACAGTTTTATTTGTTTTATTTTCCTTACCACTATTGGTTATGGGTTTAATTATCCGAACTCTGCCATCTCCAAAATTATGAAAGCAGCTGTATTAGAAAATCCTCAACATATACAAGTCAAAAACTTGGAAAAACCAGTTCCTCAAGCGAATGAAGTGTTAATTCGATTGACGTCAACAGGGATTTGCGGCTCTGATGTACATTTATACTTGGGTGATCGATTGTTACCTGTACCAACTGTACTTGGCCATGAAGGAATCGGATTCGTTGAAGCAATAGGGGCTAAAGTAAGTGGTTTTCAAATTGGTCAAAGAGTGGTCATTGAACCCAACATTCCCTGCGGGACTTGTCGTTTTTGCCAACGAGGCAAAGGAAATATTTGTCCCAATAAACAAGTCGTAGGAGTAAATTCCCCCGGTTGTTTTGCTGAATACATTTGTTTGAATGCAGATTTCTGTTGGAAATTACCTGATTCCATATCAGATGAAGATGCGGTTTGCATCGAACCATTGGCAGTTGCTTTGCATGCCTTGCACGTAAGTACTGCTCCCCCAAATGCCAGCATAGCCATATTTGGATTAGGTGCTATTGGCTTATTATTATGTCAATTAGCCCTGACAAAAGGTTACCGAGTTTGGGTAAAAGATTTGAATGTAGAAAAACAAGCTTTGGCTGAAGCTAGGGGAGCAGGCATATTGCCACTGGAAGGATTGGAAGCATTTTTATATGAGCAAGAGATTGCTGCCATTTTTGATTGTGTGGGAGTAGCCAAAGCCACCAATCTAATCTTAGAAACCGCACCTAGGGGATCAGAAATCATCTTGGTAGGTTTAGCCAATGAATTAGCTCAATTTGTGCCTTTAAAAATCGCTAGAGAGGGCATTTCTATTTTACCTTCGATCATTTACGACCATCCACAAGACTTTGCTGAAACCATTGAACTTATTGCACAGGATAAAATTCATCCAGGACAAATAATTTCGGGTCGTTATCCTTTAGACAAAATAGAAGAAGCCATGGTTCTGGCTGTGAGCGGAAAAGCAAGCAAGGTTGTTGTCGATATGAAATAACGATTTTATTGCATTTACCTGTGACTGTCTAGAAATACTAGCAGCATTGATCTCCTCTTTGAATAGGAGGGCAGGGAACTGTACCATAGCTACAGAAAACACAACAATCACCCGCCTTCGGTTTTATCAATTCTCCACAATAAGTACAAGTATAGAAATATTGGCATGCATTTTCCGGCATATTTTCGGTTGCCTGATGCATGCAATGCGGGCAAGTAATTGTTGATCTTAAAAGAATCGATTTAGACATTAGATAATCCCATATTCAATCCAATGTAAGGTATTATAAGGAAATACGGACAAAAAGTATACTTTTTTGGACAAATGAACTAGTTGATTTCTAGTTAATAGAGCCATAGGAGGCCTATTATTGTGAAAAATTCTACATTTTAATTAATTCACATAATGAAAAAATCACTACTCATTTTATTAGTAATCTTATGGTCTAGTCCATTTATTTTCGCTCAAGAAGTTCCTAAAACGTACATGATTTTGAATGAAAGTAAGGTCCATGACTTGAATCTCTACAAAAAGAATTTCCCCATTATCAGAAATTGGTGGTTAAAAAATACCAATCAATTAGTCAGTAATCGTGCTTCTCATTCTTCTGAAATGGGTAAAATCTATAGTTTAATCTTCATCTCAGGAGAAAAAAATTTGGGGGATTATGCTAGTCAGCGATTAACCCTGTCGAAGAAAATTTCAGAGGAATTACCTGAGGTAATTAAATCTTCTCGGGAAAATGAGGCTGATGCTATTACAAGGTCTACTTGGGTTCAAATAAAAAATAATACGATGTTGGTACCTGATTTTAAAATTGAAAATTACGAATTCCGCAAACTCCTATTATTTACTGTAACAAGTAATAAAATCACTGAATTTGAATCCACTATTGAAGAAATCCTTAAAGAGGAAAAAGCAATTGGATTTAACTATAACTACATTGTTTATCAGGCTATTGAAGGATATTCCAATAATACATTTATGTTGCTTTTGCCAGATAATTCACGCTTAGATTACTACACTCACCAAACAGCTAGAAACGAAAAAAGGAAAGGAAATCAGAAAATGACTGATTTAAATCAAAAAGCAAGCAAACTGAGAAATCCAATTCGAATTGATTATTTAACCCGTATTCCCAATAATTAATATACACCTCTAAATTATACCATATGAAAAAGTTCTTCACATGGGCAATATGCCTAATAGGTCTTATTGCTTTTAGTATTCATGTCCAAGCACAGGAAAAACCAGTTTATGCGAATGTCGCCTTTCACAAATTGAAACCAGGGCATAGCTTAGAAGAAGCTATGAACCTAGAGAAGAGATGGAAAACCATCCATTTGATTAGAAAAGATATGGGTTTAATCAATGCCTGGGGAGCATTTCCTATTATCCATGGATATAAAACTCCTAGTATAGATTATGATTATATCTCAGTCAATGTGAGTTCTGATTTAAATAAAATCACTCAGTACCCGATGGATAAATATCAAGAATTAGTCAAAAAAGATCCCAGTTTTGCCAATATTCTGACAGAAACTGAAAAAGTACAATCGGTTACAAATAACATCTTAGTAAAGCTATTAGAAGGAACGGGTAGCTCCAATGATTTAGGTTCAATCATCATGATGGAAACCATGAAAACGACGGTGTCGAATTATTTATCCTACGTCAATTTTGAGAAACAAATGAAAGGAGTACATCAGGACAGAATTAAAGCAGGAGAAATCCAAGAATGGAGCTTTTGGCAGACCATTGTACCGGTAGCCGACGATTCGAAAGGACAATTTACTGCCTTTACCTATTTTAAAGATTTAGCTCATTTAGATGGAGGAGGAAATGGTTTTATACAGTCTGCACAAAAGAGAACGAAATTAACCACCGAGCAATTATTAAAAAAGATGGATCAGTTGAGACAAATTAATCAAATGGTGATTTTTCAATATGCGGTAGGTACCTGGAATTAAGTATTTAGTTTGATGAGAGTATGAAATGAGAGCCCTTTAGGGCTTTCATTTTTTGTATAATCAGTATGTATGTTTCAAAAATCTCTAACTTTTCCAACAAGCAAGGGATTGGGATATAACAAAAAAAACCTTGCCAAAATTTGACAAGGTTTTCATTTTTTAAGTGATCCCGCTGGGATCACTTGAAAGTAGCTTAATTTCTTCCATTTTCTTTAAAATACCTATTTAAAGCAATAATATGCTACCTTTATAAAGAACAAAGAGGAAACAAAAAGACATTTATTGACACAAAACCTGTACCTATACCTGTACCAAAAACATTAAAATGGCAACTATAAAAGTTATTCTAAAAAAGAATAAATTAAAATCGAATGGGAAATATCCTTTGTATTTAAGAATTATAGAAGGGGAGAAGAATACATTTAAATCAACAGGTATAGATGTCTTTTTAGACGAATGGGATGAAAATAAACAAAGAGTTAAGTCGAAGCATTCAAACTCTGGAAGGATAAATCTACTTTTAGCTAAAAAAATCAGCGAAGTTGAAGATCTTAAATTTCAATTAGATGGTAAAAAAGGAATAGGAGATTTATTAAAAAAAGAAAATGAATTGAAGATTGCGAAAGAAATAAGTTTTATAAAATACTTTCAGAATTATATAGATGAACTAAAAGCTTCTGAAATTGCTGGTACATATAAAAGAGCCAAATCGATACTTGAAAAATTCAAAAATCATCACAATCAAAAAGACGTTTTATTCAATGAATTCACTATTGATTTATTAAAGGATTATGAAATTCATCTTAGAAGTTTAAAAAATTCGACTAATACAATTCATGCGAATTTAAAAATGTTCAGGATGCTCTTTAATAAAGCAGTAATAGAAGATTTAATCGATGCAAATGACAATCCATTTATAAAATTTAGATTAAAGAAAGTCAAGGTAGAACAAACATTCTTAACTGAAGATGAGGTTAAAGCAATTGATAATGTAAATGTTACTCCAGGGACAGTTATAGAAAAGCATAAAGACTTATTTGTTTTTGCTTGTTACGCAGGGGGAATTCGAATTTCAGATTTATTACAGCTCAGATGGGAAAATTATGACTTTAAAAACAATAAAGTTTCATTTTTCATTCAAAAAACAAAAGAGAATCATACGGTTAAATTACCCAATAGAGCTCAAGAAATCATTAATAAATACTATGTTAATCCTAAAATAAAAGGATATATTTTCGGATTATTACCTGAAAGTGTTTACGGATCAACATCATTTGATTTATTAAACAAAATATCCTCATCTAATGCATATGCCAATAAAAACTTGAAAATATTAGCAAAAAAAGCTAATATAGAGAGGAATATAAGTTTCCACTCAAGTAGACATAGTTGGGCTACAATAGCGCTAAAAAAAGGAGTACCAATAACTCATATAAGCGAAATTTTAAGACATGCAGATATTGGAACTACAATGGGTTATGCAAAACTTGTAAACAAAGACTTAGACGACGCAATGTCTTTATTTAATTAAATCATGACAATCTCCTCAATAATAGATAAAAACATTTCTCAGATAAATCAAAATTGGTACGATACTGCATTAATGATATTTGACCGGTTACTTTTTAAAAAAGGTGAATTCCTAGAGTATAGTGGCGAGTTTACAATGGATTTTTATACTGTAAAGTATGATGAATACAGTAATATATTAGAGAAATTCCCCCAAAGCATGACTTATAAAGTTGAATTCAAAATTTCATTTTTAGATTTTATAACATCTACAAAAGAATACTATAACAAGAGTACAGATATATTGGATAATGAAAAAATAAATCATCCTGAAAGACCTGAAAGAGTAATTTATTCTTTTAGTGATATAACTTCTATTGTAAATTCATTAGTTGAACAGTTAGTTAGAATTAGCAAAAAAATAAATGACAAAACATTTAACAATTTTTACAGAAGTATTTTTTATTTGGTAGAAGAAAAATGGGATCAAGTCACCAATCCTCAACTACTTCACTTGAAAGATATTTATATTGATTTATTTACAACCAAAATAAATGAAGCTTTTGAATTAAAGTTTGATTTAGACAAGTTTCAAATTTCGGATGATAAATTACAGCTCTTAATTACAAAAGAGCATTTAGCTGCATTAGCTAGGATACTTTGGGAAGCAAAGCTTTTTGAAGATAAAGAATCAATGATTGATTTTATTTCTAAATATTTTTGGGTCAAGGATAGATATGGGAAAAATAATCTTCATTTAGACAGATCTAAGTTTTTAAAATCCTTTAAAAATCAAGGTAATCGAACCGATCGTCAGGCACCGCTTGATGAAATTATTTCAAAAATTAATAAAGCCTATGAAAGCATTATACAGGATAAAATGCTCTAGGTATAATTATTCTAATTCTTGTAGGTAAATTTTCACTTACAGGCCTCATTTTCTTCTAATGTACATTTGTTTCGTTGATCTGCAAGACAGAAATTGAACGAAGCGTTGTGCTATCGCCTCCCCTCAATTTATATGCACTTGTTTTGACAGATCAATCCTTGTTCCAAGGATTGGATCATATTTAAATTAACAAGAAAATGGAAAATCATTTCCAAAATGGAGGAAGCAATAATGTAATTGCAAATCCAATTTATAGCACACAAGATGTGTCAAATCTTTTAAAAGTCTCTACTCGTACTATTCAACGGTGGAGGGATAGTGGACAAATTAAATTTTCTGCCATAGGTTCTAAATTCTACTATTTCCATAGTGACATCGTAGATATGATTAAAATAAATGTCCAATAACTCCTCCTTCAAGCATTTAAACACAAAAAAATGTATCAAATAAATCTAGTTAAAAAGAATCAAGAGAATATTCTTAAATTCTATATTGACAATTTAAAACCTATTGACTTAATAAGTCTAACAAAGATTAGTCCAATAGAAAAGATTCCAAGACCTGACGTTGTCGTAATTCTAATTGAAGAATTACTCAACCAGACTAAAGAGAACAATTGGAATATTAGAGTTAAAAACGAAAAAGTGTATGTATTTAACGGGGCATACTGGGAAATCCTAGATATGGATGTTACTAAAAATTTCCTTGGTAAAGCTTCTATAAAATTAGGCTATAACCTTACTCGAGGTAAATATCACTTATTTATTGAGGACTTAGTTAAGCAATTTTTAATGAACGGTAGTATTGATAAGAAAAGGAATATTTCTAAAGATATTCTTATAAATTTCCTTAATGGTACATTAGAAATTAATGTAAGTGGGGATTTGAACTTTAGAGAATTTGATCCTAATGACTATTTATATTACCAACTAAATTTCAACTACGATCCAAATGCCAAAACTACAATATTCGATAAATTTTTAAATAGGGTTTTAACTGATAAGAATGAACAGTTAATCCTTTCTGAATACTGTGGTTACATTTTTATTCGAAATAAAGCTTTAAAGCTTGAAAAGCTTCTAGTTCTATTAGGGAATGGAGCAAATGGGAAATCGACATTTTTTGAAATACTTTATGCACTTTTGGGACCAGAAAACATTTCAACTTTTAGCTTACAGTCGCTTACGAATGAAAATGGCTATTATAGAGCACAAATTGAAAATAAACTCTTGAATTATGCTTCTGAAATTGGTGTAAAGTTAGATTCTACTTTGTTCAAACAGCTAGCGTCAGGTGAACCAATGGAGGCTAGACTACCTTATGGGCAACCAGTTATCATGGAAGATTATGCACGATTGATCTTTAATTCTAATGAACTACCTAAAGACGTAGAACATAACCCTGCATTCTTTAGAAGGTTTATCATCTTGAATTTTGACCAAACAATTCCTGAGGACGAAAGAGATCCTGAATTAGCTAGTAAAATTATTTCAAATGAGCTGTCTGGCATATTTAACTGGGTAATTGTAGGAATGAAAAGGTTAATGACACAAAAACAGTTTACACATTCAGTTAAAAGTGAGAATACTCTTAAAGAATATAGATTACAATCTGATACAGTCAATCTCATGATTAATGACTTGCAGTATGTACCAGGTATTGATTATAGTATTCCTTTGAAGCAATCTTATGAATATTTTAAGACTTATTGTTCGGAGAATGGCTTTAAATATTGTGCAATTACTAAATTTTCAGAAAGGTTAAAAAAGTTAGGATTTGAAGTAAAAAGGAAATCCGAAGGTAATATTTTATATTATTCTAAGTTTCCCCAAAAGGCTTCATTACCTACACTATCTACATTAGATTTTGACAAGAAAATGTAGCTAATGTATATAATGTATTGAAAATTGAAAAGTTGAATCTGTAATTTTCAATTTAAAGTAGCAAAAGTGTTAGTGTGGCTTGGGATATACTCAGGCCACACTTTTGTTAAATAGAATGTTTCAAAAATATCTTCTAGCATTAAAATAATATAATAGCTATAATTTTTTTGAAATAAATTTTTCAAGTGTGTAATAATCTATGAAGGGTTACTAACCAACGACTCCCCCCCATACATCTAGGCTAAGGTTCCCCCCTCTGAAAGAGAGTATCTAGATGATATTTCTAATAAGGTAAATGTGGAAATATTCCTTAGTGTAATTCTTTTATTCACTTTAAATCATTTTAACATGGTAGTCGTTTCAAATTATTTTGAAGTAAAAACTTTAGAAGGTAAGACCTTTGTTTCACTTGAATTATCAGGAGGATTAGAGCTTGTTCAATCCCAAATTAGTGGGAAATTTTATGCTACAACTCGAAAATGTAGAATTTCAAGTACATTCGACGTTGAAGTAGCCAAACAAATGATTGGTAGTACACTTAATGGGGATATAGTAAGAGTAGAAGTAGAACCTTATGATTATGCCATTCCAAGTACAGGAGAAATTATTACATTAGCTCATTCTTATTCGTATAAACCAGCTGGATCTATGGAACTCGTAGGTCAGAGTAAGATTAAAGAAATAGCTGAACCCTAAACTTAGAAAGTTTAAACCTAAGGAAGTTATACATCAAACTCCTTAGGTTTATTATATTCCTATGAGTAATTTCCAGCTTACTTTTAAACCAACGTTAGAATAATGATTTTAAAGCAATTATTAAGGCTAAATATCTTTCAAAAGATTAATTATTATTTGATATTTTTTTTATCATTATCAAGCGTAATCGTATTAATTGGGTTTTCAATCGATTTTTATGAAAAGTACATTTCAAAAACATGGAACAATGAAAGTATAAGTAAAGGATGGACTTTTGTAATATCTATAATTGCTTTTAATCTAATATTTGTATTTCCTAATACATTTACCATTTACGTGTATGAAATGCGTAAACATATGATTCCTAAAATTCCCCAATGGTACAATTTAATTAAAAATGTAATTCTCATACTTCTTATAATAGGGATTTACATACCATTAATAATATATCCCTTATTAAATTCTCAAGATCCGTCTTCTTCAGAAATTATAACAAAACAGATGATTAACTCAAGATATTCAAACCTACCGTTGGAATATGGAAATATTTGGGTTTTAACATTAATTGCCACAATTTTCCTAATACCAATATGGGGAATTATTAATTGGGTTCATGCGATAATCTGGAAAGGAGGTTTTAAGCTAAAAGGTAAGTAATAACGGAAAGTAAGCCAGTATTTACACAAAAATTAATTTTTCATGCAATACCTACGGGAGAAAATCATTTTCGCAATATTTTGATTGTACTGATTATTTTAAACATGAAAATTTGATGGTACAATTAGAAATAATAGTTTAAACAATCGCTTTAACTTAAAGATCACCATTTATTTTATTCTTAAGGCTTAAAAGGATTATATCAAACTTATAAATCCGATTTTATTAAAGGGCATACCATTCTGGTGTGCCCTTTTTCATTTTAAACGTATATACATATGGAATTACAAACTGCTCAACGAAAGAAAGCTAAGATTAAGATGGCCATTACAGGAGCATCTGGAAGTGGCAAAACCTATTCCTCATTGTTACTCGCCCACGGATTATGCATGGACTGGGAGAAGGTGGTTGTCATAGATACTGAGAATCATAGCAGTCATTTGTACGCTAATCTTGGAGCCTATAAGGTGCTGAATCTAGAATCTCCGTTTAGCCCTGAAAGCTATATTGATGCCATCGACTTTGTTGTAAATCAAGGTATGGAGGTCATTATCCTAGATAGTATCACTCATGAATGGGAATACCTGCTAGATTATCATTCCTCCTTACCAGGAAACAGCTTCACCGCTTGGAGTAAAGTTACACCTCGACATCAAGCCTTCATTTCTAAGCTATTACAAGCGCCAGTGCACATAATAGCTACTATGAGAAGTAAGTCAGATTATGTCCTTAGTGAGAAGAATGGAAAGACTGTACCTGAAAAAGTAGGCTTAAAGTCTATTCAGCGTGATGGTATGGATTACGAGTTTACTTTAGTATTCGACTTAGATATCAAGCATAATGCTGTTGCTACTAAGGATCGAACAGGTTTATTCTCTTCTAAGCCAGAATTCAAGATTACTTCGGCTACAGGTCAACAAATCAGCCAGTGGTGTCTAGAAGACCTTAGCCCTAAGATAGATTATGTCAGGGATAGAATTCAGCAGGTAAACACAACCCTTGAATTACTAGGTCTGTATAATCAATATCCAGAGTACCGAGATCTACTTCTCCCTTATTACGAGAAGCGTAAGCATGAAATCAAGTCATTAACCTTAACCAAACCGATTAGAAATGAATAATCAAATTGATTATAGCACCGAAATAGAAATAGTTTCTAGTTCCAGCACCTTTATAGAGGCAAATACTTTGGAAGTAAGCCTCCAAGAAATCGAGAGTACCCATATTATCCCTTCCTATACCAAAGATTACGAACCCTTGATCTCTGTAGGAGATTTCATTAATAGAACCCAAGATGTGCTTCATCACTTCCTAGAAGGTGAAACCATCCTTTCTCCAGCGATTAGGGTATCTCATCCCATAAAAGGAAGAATACCTGAGGCAAGATTTAAGCCAACTTCTGAGCTTAGAGATGATGAGAAAACGGTTTATTATGAAAGAGCCATGTTTCTATTTGAAATTCCTTCTATAACAAGTACCATAAATGGTCAACCAATGTGCTTAATCGTTGGAGGAGTAAAAGCATATAACGAGGATAAGATAAACGGTAAGAAAGGTAGTCTAGAGAACTTCAAAATATTTGTAGGTTTTCAAGTAAAGGTCTGTTCTAATCTATGTATATGGACAGATGGAGCAGTCGTTCATGCCAAAGTTCGTAGTATTGGTGAACTAATGGATGAAACCATGAAAATGTTGAATGGCTTTCAACCTAAGAATCAAATTCAAGAACTTGAATCTTTAGTAAACTATTCTCTTTCAGACCGAGAATTAGCTCAAATACTAGGTAGGGCCAGATTGTATAATTACTTGCCCCTAAACGAAAGAATTAGAGTTCCTGAACTACTGTTTACCGATACACAGTTAAGTACTGTAGCTAGAGATTACTACCAAGATGAATCATTTCATCGAGGCTCAAATGGAGAGATTACTCTATGGAGATTTTACAATCTGCTAACAGGTTCTAATAAGTCCAGCTACATCGACCAGTATATCCCAAGAGCTGTTAATGCATCCCAGTTTGTCTTTCAGATAAAAAGTGCATTAGATACAGGTTCAACCAACTGGTATTTAGGATAGGTTTATGAGGAAAAATCAACAGGTTGAATTCCTTCATCCAAATATACTATTGTTAATAACACCCAAAGGAGCTCTCATAGAACTTTTTACCCCAATAAGTGCCGTCGTAATTGATGATGTTAACAATTGGAAAATTGGAACTATGATCTACATTGATGCAATCGTACAATCAAATGAGTACAAGTTACTATACTGTATACTTGGCAAATGGTATCCCTACCACCATTTTAAGGTAGGAAAATAAAAATTGGCCACTCAGAAATGGGTGGCTTTTTCATTATGAAACATTCAGAATTTGTAGCTGAAATTCAGCTAAAATACATCCCAACAAATATTAAAAGGCGTGATTTAGGATCAATCAGAAAATCAGACGAAGCCTACAATTTCCTTTATCCGCTCTATGACCAAGATACCATAGGTCTAACCGAAATATTTATCGTGGTATTTTTAAATCGAGCTTCCAGAGTGATTGGATATAATATCCACTCCATAGGTGGAATTACTGGTACAGTAGTAGATATCAAGTTGATTTTAGCGACGGCATTAAAATGTGCCTGTTCAAGTATTCTTATTAGCCATAATCATCCTTCAGGTAATCTTGAACCATCTAAGAATGATAAACTTCAGACTAATCAGCTAATTAAAGCTCTAGAAGTGTTCAATTTAGATCTACTGGATCACATCATCGTGGCCCCTGAGAGGGGAGATTATTACAGTTTTACAGACGATTGGTTATGCAAGTCAATTTCTAATTCATAATATCAACAATCACTCCTCCTTGTCATACGTGACATTGTGTCATTTATGACATGTTTGGAATTTTGGACCATGAAATATACTAAAAATGAATTCGCTCAAACCATTGGAAATCGAGTTAGAGAAGTAAGGAAATGCAGAGGATTCTCATTGGAAAAATTAGCCTTGGATACTGAAATAGAACCCAAGCAATTACATAGAATAGAATACGGTCAAATTACAACTTCTGTGTTTCAAATCTACAGATTATGCTATTCTTTAAATGTAGACCTTGGAGAATTATTTGGATCAATTCCAATGAATTCACAGAGGTTAAAACATGAATAGAGAAGATATTAAACCTGAATATCTAAAATTATTACCTTAACATTTTAACATAAAATAATGATTAGAACAACAAATTATAGTAAAAAGGCTATTTATCTCAAAATTGATAAAACATAAAACATATAGCTGTCAATTTGACATTGAATTTAATGTTGAGCTTGAATTAGTTTCCTCATTATTAAATTTCTTAATAATTGAATTTCAAAGATATTTTAAACTATTAAAAAAATGCAAAAAATTTATTTCTTAATACTCGTCAGCTTCGTGCTTACATCCTGTTATCAAAAAGTTTGGAAAGCAACTATTACTCATAAACAAGTAATGGAAAGTTTTAATACCAAAGAAATTATATTATCAAAGTTCGGACTTCCCACCTCTAAAAAGACTGAAGGGGAATATGAAGAATGGTTTTATGATTATGGCACAAAAATAATCACTGACCAACAAACAAATAGTGCTGCACGAGTAAACGGATATGGTGCGTATACCGGATCATCTGCTGCAACCGCAGGATATAATGTATATAGAAATCCAACTATTGTAGGAAATTCAAATGCATCTTATGGTACAAGTGCTTATGGTAATTCAAGTTCAAATACTCGCCAAGTAGTAAAAGAACATAAAACGTATATAAAATTCACAATACTAAATAATAAAATTATCAATTGGGAAACCAATGGAATAGACTATGGAAAATATGAAATTGTCAAACAAAAAATGCATTTTTAAATCAGCTGGATTTTATACTTTTTTCTTTATTTGGTTTTTATCATTTAAGATTCAAGCTCAAAATAATAGGATTGATAATTTAGAAGAGTTTAGTATGGAACTCTATCTTACCAAAAACTATGAAAAAATTTTAAAAGATGTTGAGCCTATGATAGAAAACAATAAATCTTCAAATAAAATAAATCAGATTATCGGATACTCAAAAATCGAATTAAATAAATTTAAAGAAGGAATTGAATGGATAAACGAAAAAGTAACAAATAAAATTTATATGGATGATTTATACCTAGGGAAAGGATATTTAGGTATTGGGAGTGATTCACTTGCTTTAATGTATTTTGAGAAAGCTGCTCCATTAGATACTAATAATAACGTGTATTCTCTTATTCATGATGTACGTTACAAGCAAAAGAGATATGCGGATGCTGCTAAGGCAGGATTGGGTAGTATTGATTGGAAAAGGAAGAAAAATCAAACAGTAGGATCTGGTGACTTTTTCAAAGTAGCGATGGACTATTACTTAACTTCTGCTTATATGGATCGTTCAGATACCATAGTTCGCCCAGCGATGGCCATGAAAGCTGATTCTATGTTTGCTAAGGCAATTGAGATTAATGACAAATGGCCTCCATTCTATATTAACCGTGCTCGTGCTAATAACTTCATTGATTATACAGGAACAAAATGGTTAGGCGCTCCTTATTATGAGAAGTTTTTGGCTTCTATAGAGCAACAAAAAAACGAAAAAAACAGTACATATAAATTAGATTTGAATCACACATTCGAAGCATTTAAATATTTAGGAGGATATTACAATTCTAAAGTAAAAGATACAGCAAAAGCGAAAGAGTATTTTTTAAATGCTTTACAAATTAAACCTAATGATCCTGATATTAAAGCGGCATTATCAAATTAAAATTAGAGAATTTACTCTATTTGCCCGATACAGAAACAACTGACAAATAAATATCTATTTCGATTTTTAATTTGTTTTAATAAAATGGAAAATATTGTCCTTTTGATCAATAATAATCATAAATTCCTGATATGAATATCTTGAAAGGGTAGTGAAAGGATCATTGGATTTTTAGGAATTTAACAAGTGAAATATTATTACAATTGTCATTTATATTGATCCAGGTATAATTTTAATAAATCACCTCTCTTTTGAATTCTATTCTTTTGGAGAGGTGATTTTATTTTAATCTTCAAATACCTAGTAATCCCAAATTTAACTTAATTGGTAAGTTTAATAAAATGAAGATGAAAGAGACATATTATGCTTTTAAATGATATTATCTTGAAATAAGTCATAAACAAGTATTCTTTTATGAATAGGTACTTCTAAACAACTGTACTTCATTTAAAGTGATTTTAGAATATTTCTGCCAAAATTCATATTAAAAAGATCGACATAGATTTAATAAATCCTTAAAAATTGTAATTCCTAATTTTTATATTTAGAATTAAAAATCACAAATTAGACATAGTAAATCATCAAAATTCCTAATTCATGTTATTATTTCTAAAAAACATATTACCAAGACTCAAAAAATATGGTGATTCGCTTGATAAGATTGAAACCTTAGTTGATAAATCCTGGAGAGTAGTTAATGAAAATAATGAAATTATTATTTACAGATTTAAACGTAATGGTATTTTAAGGAAATCAATAAATGGTAATTTTTATGATTTAACATGGGAATTAGAAGGGGATAATGCAATTGCTATTAAAGATCCAGATAGAAAAATTGGAGAAATATTCAAACAAGGATTCCTTTTAGATGGAGTATTGGTAGTACAAAAAGAAAATTCATTAGGAACTCCTATTTTCTTTTTTAATGAAGACATCCTCAATGAGGATACATTTCAACAATATTTAAAAGATTATATAATTAAGAAGGAATCTCTATCAAAAATATATACTGATAATAAAATATTCTATTCAGACTCTATAAATGTAGGAGGTAAGATTTTTAATGAAGATCTAGAACCTATTGATGAATCATTAACTATCACTACTGGTGAAAAACAGATAAATATATTTAGGGGCGAAATTACAAGCATAAATTTTTCTAAAATATTCCATTCAAATCGAGGAAACATAATAATTACATCAAACAGCTATTCAATTATGATGGGTGGAATCAAAATTGGAGATGAGGCTAAATTTGAGGGGCAATTTGGAAATATAGATGGAGAGTTTATTATAAACTTAGAAAAAATTCTAATTATTAAAATTGAATCTGGAAGGATTATAGATGTTAAACAAAAGAAGGATGAATATTCCTATATTTTATTTGTAGTTATTTTAATCGTTATCTCTATTGGAGGTTTATATTTCTATAACAACAAAAAGAATTCAATTGATGAGAAAATTAATCCACCTTTGATAGACTCTACAAATTCAAATATCGATACATTATCCAATGTGAACAATCAACCGGGAAACTTTGATATAATTAAACAGGATCAACTTAAAAGCATTTTAATATCTTATTTTGAAATGATTAATAAGAGAGAGTGGTCAAAAGTAGAATCACTATTTCAAAGCGAGGTTAAATATTTAGGAGTAAATCAAAGCGTTTTAGATATTCGAAGCCGACTTATTGACTATTGGGATGCTATGAGTGGACTACAAAATATGATTTTATATGACAGAAATAACTTTAGATTAAGTACTTCTTTTGATGGCTATACAGTTGAAGCTGATGTAATAGATCTAGCCGAGAAAGGAATATATAAAATTCCATATTTGTATTTCTCCACAATGACTTTTGAAATATCAAATTCAAATTTAATAAGTTCTATAAAATCTGATATTAAAGGTTCAAAGCCATATTTCCAAAGAATGTTTGATTTAGACGAAAATATAACAGACGAAGATTATAAGAGTAGAAATAATCCTAATGATTGGGATTCAATATTTAAAAAATTGAAATCATTTTCAACTGACTCTCCTAATAAATATATACAATATCAAGAAGCAATTTTAAATATTTATGGTCCAAACTGTTTAGTTGAGAATGCTTCAACTTCATCTAGAGTTAAATTGGAAGATTTTATACGATCCATTTATTACTCTGGAACCTCAGTAAGCTATGTATCAAAAGTTACAACTTCAATGGATTCCAAAATTATTTCTGTCTATTAAAATTTTGAAATATAAGAAGTCGTCAAGTTTAGGCATAAATAAGATGAACCACCTCCAAAAGAAAAAGCACGATCCATACATTCACCAGAGAAAAAATAATATAATGAACTAAATTAGCTTCAAATATTACTACGGAATGAAAAATATCATAAAGATTGAGCATGAAGCTCTTGAGTCTGCTGCAGAGTGCTCCTACAGTAAACTAAGTGAGATCTGGGTCCAGTTGAGAAAGGATATTGATGAAGGGAACCATATCCGGGTAAATGTTAAATCAAGTCGCATTATTGGTCATGGATTTAAAGACATATATGATAATACAACGTTGAATCTATTCATATCAAAGTTTGAAAATGAATTTCATTTTATCATTGGAAGCAAGCCTAATTAAAAACACTTTTTCAGCTTAAAATTGTTTTTGGGCAATCTTTCTAATATTTATATATATAGATAAATATTAAAATGAAATTATTCATCCCAACAAAATCATTGTTCATCAAATTTTCAAGTAACAAAAACTACTTCTATTACAAATAGAAGTAAAGAAATGGTTTATTGATAATAATTTACCTTAAAAAAATAGAGGAATTACCCCTTCTTTTAAGGTAAATTATTGTTTATTTAACTAACCACTTCTATGTAATCACGATAAAATGTTTTGAAATAAATCTTATTTTGGAACAATATTCAAGCTCTCTTATTTTGTTCAGTTTTGTATAAATTTAAAATTAAACCAAACAAATACTTGATTTTTTAAATTATAGATATAATTTTGGTGTACAGTAATAACCAAACATGAATAAAAACCCGAACAAAATTACTCATTTCAGATATTTGACCGACTTGGTTATGGCAGGCTTGCAAAAAGACACAAGGAAAGTTGAAGCCATCGCCTTGAGTTTGTCCAGATCAATTAAACAAATAGACCCTGAAATTGCAAAAGAGATAATTTCTATTTTAAATACAAGTTCAACAGGGGGGCTTAACGCTATTAGATCATTAGATTCTGGACCTTCTCCTATTCCAACAGACGGTGAAACTCATCTTGAAATGGCGCAAGTTGTTCCACCAAATTTATTTGACAGAAATCCGCCCGTATTTAATCATAATTTAAAAAATCAAATAGAAGATATATTAGAAGAGAGGAACAAATTGAAAATATTATTAGAAGAAGGAATTATGCCTTCCACTAGTTTATTACTTATTGGACAACCAGGAACAGGTAAAACGATGTTAGCTCATTATATTGCAAATAGACTTAATAAAAATTTAGTTATTATGGACCTATCTGCAAGTATTTCTAATTTAATGGGGAAAACTGGTACCAACATTAAAAAAGTTTTGAATTTTGCGAAATCAACTGGCTCCGTCCTTTTATTGGATGAATTTGATGCAATTGCTAAAAAACGAGATGACAATAGTGATTTAGGAGAAATAAAAAGAGTTGTTAATGTGCTTTTAATGGAGTTAGAGGACTGGCCAATTTCATCCATGGTAATCGCAACAAGTAACCACCCTGAACTGTTAGACAGGGCTATTTGGAGACGATTTGATCATATTATTGAAATACCTATTCCTGCAATTGAAGAAAGAAACGAATTACTTAATCAAAACTTAGATAAGTATTTATTAAAAGACCTCAAAATTGTGTTTATACCATTAATTTCTGAACTGCTATCTGAAAAGAGCGCGGCAGATATCTGCAAGTTTTCAAATAACCTAAAAAAGCGTATAGTTATAAAAAATGAAGATTTTGCTATAGCAACACTTAACGAATTAGAAAATTTCTGTTCAGATAAAAGAATTAGAGGTAAATTCTGTGTACTTGCAAAAAAAATGCTTGGAAAGGATATGACTGTCAGAAAATTATCAGAAATAACAGGTCTAAGTCCAGCAGGAGTACAACATCACTTAGCAAAATCAAAAGATCATGAATAATAAAAGAAGACCCATTCTTTATAAAGGAGAGTTAT
Organism: Aquirufa aurantiipilula; assembly: GCF_019923745.1. Taxonomy (GTDB): domain Bacteria; phylum Bacteroidota; class Bacteroidia; order Cytophagales; family Spirosomataceae; genus Aquirufa; species Aquirufa aurantiipilula. The sequence goes on along the minus strand of NZ_JAANOG010000007.1, from coordinate 115,711 downwards.
ATAGCCATTCAATTACAAAAAGGTCATCTAATTTCGGAAAACCTTTGCCTATATCCTTTAATGAAGCTAAAGATAAAATTATTAATGACTTAGATTCTGCGACTGAAATTTTACGTCAATTACCTATAAACTCAAGATTACCCAATGAGATAGTTTTATGTATGAGAATGCATCCAGATTTTTCGGCTAAAAGCTATTATCCAGATTCAATATTTGACGGAACTACAGAGCGATTTGGTTTACAAGAAATAGGCTCTAGGATTTGGCGATCAGAACATTACACTGAGAAAAATGAAAAGAATGACTTAACTCAGGGGAAATTATTTTTTGTAAGAGGGACAGAGGTAAGTATAAATAAATTTAAAACACAATTAAATAAACCAGAAGATACTCAAACTAAAAGCTTCACAGAAGATGTCAGAAAATTAATGAGCATTGATTTGCTTTCAGAAAAGGAACAAATAGGAGGTTTTCAAGATGATTGGAAATCTGGCCGTTTAGAAGCTGTTCTACATCCGTTTGATATTGACAAGAAGGCTGCAATGGATCAATTTCTTAATCTTATAAAATCAGTTGGAGTAGACTTAGATCAAGTTCGATATAAGCAGTATGATGAAGGCATAACTTTTATAAGTTTAATGGGGAATCGAGATGTGTTAAATATACTTGCTGGATTTAACCCATTGAGAACTATTCACCCTCTAAATATCAGAGATTTATCAAAAATTAATAGAGGTTATTTACAGAATGGAGCCCCAACACCTCCAGTATTTACAATTAAACCATTAGTTACTGTTGGAGTAATTGATGGTGGCTATACAGCAGGAAATCCAGCTTTAGATCCTTATGTAGATTATGAAGAGTGTGTAAGTGGTAATGAAGTTGATTATTTATGTGATCATGGAACTCAAGTAGCCAGTGCAGTATTATACGGCGCACTCAATAAATATAAGAATTCTGATCAACTACCAGAACCATCCGTTTCTGTAAAAGTATTTCGAGTACTATCAGTTGATTCAAAAGATGCAGACCTATATGATGTTATAGATGCTATTGAAAAAATTGTACCTTCAAATGACCATATAAAAGTTTATAATTTAAGCTTAGGACCTGAAGGTCAAATATTAGATGATCATATATCTCGATTTACATTTGCCTGCGATATTTTAATTCAAAAACATAATATTTTATTTTGTACAGCTGTCGGTAATGATGGCGAAATAATTGGATATAATAGAATTCAAGCACCTTCCGATATGATAAATGGATTGGCAATTGGAGCATATTCCAAATTTGATGATACTATATTTAGGGCCCCATATAGTTGTATTGGTCCAGGAAGAGAAGGGAATAAACTTAAACCAGACTTATCCGCATTCGGAGGATGCGATCAAAATCCAATTCAATTAATGAATAATATAGGTGGCTCTCGTGTTTTGACTCAGGGAACTAGTTTTTCTAGCCCGATTGCGAGTGCGACAACCAGCCAATTAATGGGATATAGTGATAATGTAATCAATGCTTTAATAGCACGAGCATTAATAATTCATGGTGTTTCGGAAAAATGTGTTGGTTACACAAATGAAATTGGACATGGAATTTTACTAGACGATATTCAACAATTTGCGACTTGTCCTGAAAAATCATATACTTTAATATATAATGGAGAAATAGAGTCTGGTAAATATATTGAATTACCAATTCCATGGTCTGAAGATATTCTTACCGGAAATATAATTTTTAGATGGACAGCTGCAGTTCTTACGAATGTTGATCCACAAAGCCCTGATGATTATTCAACTTCTTCCATTGTTACCTCGTTTTACCCTAACTCATCAAAATTTGCATTTAAAAAGGGAAATAAAATCAAACAAGTAGATATTAGCGTAGACCCAGCAAAAGTGCAGCAATTGGAAGCAGAAGGATGGGCAAAGCTATCTACATTCCCTGTAAGTGAGTCTGGGAAAACTCCTTTTCAAACTGAAAATGACCTACGATCTGATTTTAAATGGGATAGTTTAGAGTCAAAAAGAAAGAATAAAAGGGCTGAAAATATTAAAAAACCAATGTTTCATATACATGCACTTCAAAGAGGTAGAAGAAAAAATTCCAAAAAAGTAAAGTATGCATTAATATTAACAGTTATATCGCCAAAATCAAGCGTTGATTTGTACAGTAAAATTATCAATCAATATAATGCACTTGTTCCTGTAAAATTAGAAATAACTGCTAGAGCATCAGCATCAGCATCAGCATAATTCACGTCAAGGTGTATAAATCTTGGGAGTGAATTACTTTTATTTGCTAGATAACGACTTGATTTTCGACTAAGTCTTAATTGCTTAGAAGCGTAAGAACTCGCTTTAAAACCTAGTTTCACACCATTAAATATAATAATATACACTGGAAGCAAGATCGACCAGGAAACAAGCATCAGAGTGGGAGCCTGCTGACTGTATCGCCAAACGATCAACTTTCTTTCCTTAGTAATCACAGGTCTTTTTTTTAGAAGCTCTGATTTAAACTCTATTTCTAAAGCTTGTCTGGCGATGATTCTTTATAAACGTTAATTTTGTCCTTTTTGTCCAAAGAATAATGTTATTCTGATTAGATAAAACTTATTGCTTCAGTCAATCCGAATTACTTAAAATCTTTTAAATCTGCCTTTTAGGCAGTTTTGCCTATGTTTAAGTATTCAAAAAGTCCATAATAAGATTCTTTTTGAGAGCTTTCTGATACTATGAATTCTTTGATTGTTTTTTTTTCCAAGTAGAATTTCATTCCACTTTCCCATGATTTCCAAACAGTAGGATCAATTCTGCCTTTTGTGTACCAAAGATATTCTTCAGCACAAATATTTAAATAATCAATTACAATTGATTGTTCCATTTCTGATAAACGATATTCTGGATTATTCTGGGATTGATAGACAATATGATTTAAATGATTATTAAACTTCTCATCATATTTATCATTGTACATTACGAAAAGCTCTTTAAATATTTTATCATTTTCAATTTTGTATTGTCGTAAACCTATCGAAACTGAAATTGCTAAAGCAATAATTGTGATAGAAATTTCCATTTTCTCTTTAAAAATAAAGTATATGAAGGATGCCAAAATTACACTCAGAATAATTAAGTATATATCTAAGAATTTTAATAGGTGTTTTGTCATGGGGATTTTTAAAATTAAAGCAATTTATTCTGAATATTCGATCATTTTGTCCTAAAGTAAGCGCTGAAATGATGTATAGTCAAGGGATTGTTAAACTGTTGAGTTATTAAGTTTAAGTATAGTGATTTTTATTTCAAGTAAAGGAAGTGAATTTTACTAATTCCATTTTTCAAGTTGGAATGAGAATAAATCATTTACCAACTTATAGATTTTCGATTTGCTACATATTGTTATTAAATATGCTTATGATATTGGATAGCTAAAAATCTCTTTCAATTTGTTTCGATGTTATTATTTTTGAAAGCAAAACTTCAAACCTTACATTTTCATTGCTAAGCGTTTTTAAAATAGGGGTTATTTTATCAAATTCATTTTCCTTGTTGATGATTATGTATTCAATAGCACTTAAGTTTAACTTCATTCTATGCTTTTCATCTTTATTTTGCGGAATTGATTTTCTATTCGTGCTAAAGAGTGGCTCAACTAGCGAATTGTTCGGGATGTAGCGCCATTCTCTTTCATCATAGAATTTCTTTCGCTTCTCTTTTCCGTCTTTGTATTCTTGATTACCTATGAATTGCTTTAAATAAGGAAGTAAATGTTTCCTTTCGTATTCATTAAGTTCTTTGTTTTTAATAAGGGATTTTACCAGTTGGCTTTCACTGGTTACATACCAAACTGGTTTTACACCGAGTTCTCTTGCATATGTTCTTTTTATTCCAATACCATATCTACCATACCAATCAAAATGTTCTTTGATTAAACTCAACGGAATATCACAAAAGCAAGCCATCGCAACACGATAACCATTGTTTCTTAATGGCAATTTTTCAAAGGTATTACTACAATAAAAACCCTCTCTTAAATTATTGATTAGATAATCTAAACTCTCTGTAAAGTTGAATAAAGTGGTTGAACTGATCCTTGCCATTTTTAATTCGTTTGATTAAGTGAGGTAGTTGACCTGATTACAATTCTATATGCTGGTTTTCTTTCGGCAGAGACTGAAAAATCATTTATCGCATTTACTGAAAAGTCATTAAGTTTTGTATCTACACTTGGTAGATCAAGAGTTGCTTTGTTTCCAATGCTATACGGATAAAGTCCTACAGCTTCACGAATTTGTGCTGATGAATAATAAGTTGCCTCTTCTTTATTAGGATTAAATAAACAACAAGTAATTATCCGCCACGGTTGTGCAAGCTTTGGATGAAAGCTATGAAAACTAACGGGGCCTGCCAATGCTAACCTTTCTATATCATTTGTTTTTACTAATGAACAACCAAATTGGTCTTCATCAAATTTCCTTGAACAAATGTCTTTACCATTGAAAAGGTAATCAGCTAAGCCATTGTAAAGCAGATAGCGAACAACACACCCTGAAGCAGCTGAAAGACGATTCAATTTAGTCCATTGATACTCACGACCACTTCTTAAAGTAGCAATGTCATGATATGTGCCGTCAAGATTTAAAACCTTAGCTTGTAAAGCCCACCAAAGAAACTGACCAGTTGCGGTTTCGACAAAAATGTCCATGTCGTTTCCATGAGTTCTTTCATTTCTTGCCTCTAATGCCCAAACACCAATGTTAGGAAAGGATAAGCGATTGTCTTCGATTTCAGAAACAATATCAGATGTAAGACCAATTTCCCTTGCTTGATTGCCAGTTCGATGGTTCCTGATTATTTTGTTCCAAGTATCAGTTGAAATTGATTCGAACAGCTTACATCTATTTGATAATTGTACTAATAGCATCTTTTTAAATTTTAATTCACCTTCACCTGCCCATTCATCAGCATTGGCAAAAGCCAATCACGCAGTTCGATGAGTTTTTGGTTTTCGATTAAGTTATTACCAATTTTTTCATATAAAGGAGAAACTATTTCATTAAAAGATTCAATCATTCCATCTGGTGGAACTAAAATTTTAAAACCCTTTACAAGTCCACCATTGAGATTATTTATGTTAGTCCCTAAACATTCGTTTTTAATGGTCGTAAACATGAAATCTGATTGTGTGTATGAGTATAAATAAAATCTGAATTCCCCTTTTGCAACAATTTTTGCACAAAAGGCTCCGAATGATACTTCCTCTTCAAAATAGAAAAATCCATTCTTGCCAATATGTTCCTTGCTACCACTGGACATCGTAATTAATATATCGTACTTATTTAGAACCTGGCTAGAGGAAACATTCTCTTTAGGAACATATACCATATCATTTAAATCAATGACATTGCCAGAAACATTAGTTGCCCTTAATATTGGAATTACTCCAGTTTCGTTTTGACTCTTAATCTCACTTGAATCATAAGTTACACCACGAACAAGTTCTGCTATATCTCCAAGTTTTCCATCTTCCCATCCCTCAGGAATCTCTCTTTTCAACTCCTCATTCCAAAACATATTACCGCCACTCGTTTTGTATGGCTTTCCATTTTTATCAGGGAAATCAAACTGAACAAACCAATAATCGTAGATGGTTTTGGCCATGGATTCTAATTCACCATTGATGCGGTTGTTGAGTTCGATTTTGGAATAGTTATTCTTTACAAAAGCAACTATTGAGTCCTGTGTTTTTTTATCTGGAAGAGGTATTGGTATATCATACAAATCTCTTTGATATAAAGCAATTACAGTTGTTGTGCCGCTTTTACACCTATCAATGAATTTTCTCATTACTGGAATTTTAAGTAATGCATTAATGTAGGTGCTAGAAATTCCTTCATGATGTTTTATTCTAACCAACATGTGGTTAAACACCATGTTAAAGTTAAGATTGCCAATCACACAAGTCTTTCCAACTAATTCCTTACTATTTCTAACATTCAATAAAAAGTCGTCTTTGTGTAATCTGTACTTTTCTAATTCCTCTTTTGAAACAACTGTATATTCAATTCTATTCAAATGATAACCTCCATTATTATCGAGATTATTCATTTTTAAATAGGGGGTTCCTGATTCAGAAAGTTCTCGGTTAGATCTTATCAATCCTTGCTGATATTCTGTAATTAGGTCACCCCATTTATACCAAGACCAATTATCTGGAAGTATAAATGGAATATCATCTGATTTCAAAGTACTTTTTAAATTAAAACTCATACTTCAATCTATTTAATTGTTCATGAATTTCTATTTCCAATGTTCTAGATTCGGCAAAAAGGTTGTTTAAGTTGGCTTTAAAGCTATTCATTTTGGCTTCAAACTCGGCAGGTGTAATGTCTGTATATTCAATTTTCACCTCAAAATATTGCCCTGCACTAAAACTGTAGTTTTTTTCTTTTATCTGTTCGTAATTCACCACAATGGCAAAATCTTCCTTAGCTACATGCTTATTGAAGGTTTCTATAATTGTCAGCTCTTCAATATCAGATAGCACTGTTTTTTGACTCTTTCCTTCCTTTACTGTAGAACCTAATTTAGAAGCATCCATCAATACAATATCACCTTTTATATTGGCTTTGTCCAAAAACAAAATACTTACATTGGTGCCTGTGGTGGCAAAAATATTACTCGGCATACTAACCACACCACGTAACATTTTTTCCTCAACCAGACGTTCTCGTATTTTCTTTTCAATGCCGCTTTGTGCCGTAATAAAACCAGTAGGTACTACAATTGCAGCTTTTCCATTATCAGATAATGAAAACATGATATGCTGAATGAACAAAGGATAAATGGCCATTTTGTCTTTGTCCTTTTTCGGGATATTCGGAAAACCGGCAAAAAAGCGTTCGTTGTTTTGCTTGGTATCTAAATCGGCTACGTAATCACTAAAGTCTAACTTAAAGGGAGGATTTGATACTATATAATCAAATTTCATCAGCTTATCACCAACCTTGTGGTATGGGGTTTTAATGGTATTGCCCTGAATAATATTTTGAATGGAGTGAACCAAATTGTTCAATATCAAATTCAAACGCAACATACTTGATGACTTCTGAGAAATATCCTGTGAATAAATTGTACAGCGATCCTCGCCAATGGCATGAGCCAAATTCATTAATAAGGTTCCCGAACCTGCCGATGGGTCGTAACAAGTTACATTACTCACTGGCTTATCTACCAAGATAGAAGCCATGATTTTTGAAACCGCATGAGGAGTGTAATACTCCGCGTATTTACCTCCACCATCTTTGTTATAATCTTTAATGAGGTATTCAAAAATTGTAGAGAAGAAATCAAACTTTTGATTGAAGATTTTCTCGAAACTAAAATTCACTAATTGGTTGATAATAGCTTTGCAAAAATTATCACGCTGATTGCTGTCTGTAATGTAATTACTGATTTCATCAAACAATACAATTTTCGCACCTGAGCCTGTTTTTACCGAGAAAATATCGTTATTGAATATGGCGATATCACGTAGGGTATCATCAAAAAACTTAGCAAATTCTACAGTGTCTTGTCGGTTATAAAGGTTAGAGATAAAATGTTCCCGTTTTAGTTTGGCGCTGTCAGGGCTCATGCGTAGTAACAACATTTCATATTGGTTGTCGCTATATTGGGCAATTTCCTTTTCCCAGCTTTCGGCCAAAGCTAGTTTAGGTTCTAATTGTTTTACCTCATACCCAAATTTGTCGTTCATAAACTTATATAGAAACACCTGGGTTATAATTTTAAATTCATTACCATCGTTTCCTAATCCATATGAGGTACAAACACCCTTCAGGTTATCAATTAGTTCTTTTGTCTGTACTGTAAAATCTTGGGTTACCATGCTCTATTTCCTTGATATTCGTTCATATATTCTTTCACTAAACAAGTGTTGATGTGCTTGGCTGATTCGGGATCTAGGTCAATTTTGGTTTTTCCAAAACTGCCAATCACCATTTGTATGAGAAGTTTGTCAAAATAGCTTTCATTGTTCAACATTTGAGTATTGATCATAACCTTTTCATCAACTTGTTTTTTAATGTCCATTAGTGTTTCGCAAATTTCGCTTTCACGTTTTGAAATATTGCCATTTTCTAGAATCCGCTTGTGCATTCTTGCATACTTAGTATCGTTCTCATATTTTGCTTTAAGTAAATTATTTTTTCGGTTTAGCTCCGTTACTTTATCGTAAATCTTTTGTAGCGAAGCAATATTGTATTTCATTTCGTCTTGTGATATTTCATCAAGATTTTTCTTGTCAAATAATCGTTTTAACTCTTCATATAAATTTACAAACTGTGGGTCAACTTGGTCAAAATTGCCTCCTAATGCTTCACGGGTTTTGCGGAGCATATCTTTCAACTGGTCAGCTATGACCATTTCTTCTTCTGAAACCTTGTGGAACATGAAGAGCACATTTTCTAATGCCACATTAAGCAAATTTGTAGTATCTACATTGTTTTCAATGTTGGCTTTGAGGTTGAGCAAATCCAAATGGCGTGAAGCTTCATTGTATAGTTGGTTCAGTTTTTTAAAATCAACTTTTTCCAACAAATCGAAATGACCTTCTAAACGAATAAGGTTGTAAATGTTCTTGGCAATTTCTAATGCCTTCTTAATCGCTAATACTTGAGTTCGATCTTCAATTTGACTGATTTGCTGAGAGAATACTTCTGCATTTCGTAAGTCGTAATGAAACAACTTTTCTTTGATGCTCTTTATTTCTTCTTCAATCTCTTCTTTTGATTTAAAAAGGTTGGAATAGTTCTGAATTTCATCCCCCAACTCGGCTTGCAATTCGTCAAAATAAGCCTTATTGGTAGCATCAAACTCTTTGGTTATATCAGCAAAGTCAACCACATAACCATATCTGAATTTTTTATATGGACGGTTTACTCTTGTAAGCGTTTGTAATAAGTTGTGGTTCTTAATAATTCTGCCGATGTATAATTTTTTGAGACGTTTGGCATCAAATCCTGTGAGCAACATATTGTATACAAACAGGATATCAATTTTGCCATCCTTGAAACCCTCTACTTCATTTTTACGGTCGTCTTTTGAGCCAATGTCGTGAAGAATTAATGAAGCAACTAAGTTTTTATTTTGGTCAGCTAAATTCGTTCCATAATCTAAAACAGGTTCAGCAGTCATTAAGTAGGGTGGAACTTCTTCAACCGTTTTTTGTGTTGGATTGTACTTACTGATAAAAATTTCAAACAATTTTCGTGCTTGTTCGGCACTATCACAAACCACCATCGCACCAATAGATTCGTCTCCAAAGCGAACACGGCTTTTTAGAAAATCCTGAACAATATAATCCAACATAGGCTCTACAAACCTTGCATGAGCATAAATCACCCTTTTGTCTGCATCACCTTTTAAAATTTCCACTTCTTTCAGTGCTTCTTTCAACTGAAATTTGTAGGTAGTTTCAATGTCTTCACGGATGAGTTTTAAGGTATATCCATCAGCTATTGAGGCGTTGTAGTAATATTTGTGAATGTAATCACCAAATATTTGGCGTGACGTCCTGTCATTGCCAATTAATGGAGTTCCTGTTAAACCAATGATAATTGCATTTCTATCTGAATTTAAAAGGTTGGCTAAGAAACTACCGGTTGGGTTGTAACTGCGATGTACTTCATCTAAAAAGTAAACTCGCTGGGTGTTGATGTCATAATCATTCACTTTCAACACGTCCGTATCGTCTTTGAATTTTTGAATATTTACAACGGTTATTTCTCGCTTACCTGAAAGATTATGAATGGCTTGTCTTGCTTTGAAATTTCGAAGTAATTCGTCTTTTGAGTTTACCGTATGTACAATCAAACCACGACTTGTAAATTCCCTTTTGGCTTGATTCATCAAATCAATACGGTCAACAATAAAATAGAATTTTGGAACAACTCCCTTTTGCTGAAAATAGTCCGTCAGGTATTTTACATTGTAATACGAGAGCGCGGTTTTTCCGCTTCCTTGTGTATGCCAAATAATTCCTTTTTTAATTCCTTCATTTAGTTTCCGTTCAATGGCTTTAGTGGCAAACAACTGAGGATAACGCATTATGTGTTTTTCCAAGCCTTTTTCTTCGTTCACATACGCAATAGCGTATTTCAAAATAGTCGCAAAACGGTCTCGGCTAAAAAGTGAGGTCAGAATACGATTGGTAGGGGAATTTGGATCTTTGTTAGTAATAAACTCAGGCGAATGTTTGATAACAGAAAGGTTATTGTCTTTCAAAACCAAATTCTCTAAATCATCATCTTCCACTTTTAATAAAGTCGCTAAATCAAATTTATCCTCCTCTCTGAAACAATTAAAGTTGGCTGAATTATATGAGGTTGAAGCATAAAAAGCGCCTTGTATTGGTTCAATAGATTCAATATCGTACTCCATATTGTTTGAGAATACAAGTAGCTGGGAAATATTGATGAACTTTCGAAACTTCTTATTTTTAAACCGTACATTGATGCGGTCTCTTTCCTGCAAAACACCCTCTTGATTATTCGGTTTTTTAACCTCAATAAATGCCAGAGGCATTCCGTTGATCAATATGGTTATATCAGGTCTGAATTCATCGTCTCCGTTTTTATAGGTTAGCTCTGTTACAACATGATATGAGTTGATATTGAGATCTTTAAAGTCAATTAATTTCGTTCCTGAAGTTGATGTAAGCATATTGTAAAATGCTTCTCCCAAATCCTCATTGTCTAAAACTAGTGAAACGTCTTCAAGTAGTCTTTTTATATCAGCTTTATCAAGTTCAGGATTTATGCGATTAATGCTATCATGAAAAATATCGGTAAATATATTGGTCTCTAAATCCCATTTAGCTTTAGTTAGCGAAATGTATTTATAACCCAATCTGTTCAGATGCAGAATAGCAGGGATTTTTACCCTTGAATTTTCGTTAAAGGCCATATAGAACTATTTCAAATTTCTCATTACTCATTAAATTGATTCAGAAAATGGATCTATTTAAATAGTATCAACTTCTTAGAATTTGCTTGAAATTTGAGTTTTTCACTTTAAACTTTACAGTAGATATTTCGATTTAATCTAAATGCTAAATAAATTTTAAAAATGTTATTTTCATAAAGGATTTGAAATTATCGAATCCTTTTATTAAAAAACTAAAACTAAATATAATGAAAGTATATAAATTTCCTCTATCTAAAAGAGCCTTGTGTAATGTTTACTTATTAAAAGGTAAATATCAAAACAATCAAAATTCATTACAAATTATCAATAGGTCCAACGATGACCCATTGCTTACTGTATCTATTTGTGTACCTGGTTTAAATCTTAAAAATGATGAATTGGTAATTAAGAATTATTCTGAAAATGAAGGTATTCTTGAATTTCTTATTGAAAATGAAATAGCTGAACTCACAAATAGATATGTTCAAATTGGGTACATTGACGCTCCAATAGTTAAGCTTTTGGTCAGTGATAAGATATGAATTATTAGAATTTAAAAGGCAATAACTAAATTAAAAGGAATATTTAAGACACAAAACCTGTACCCATACCTGTACCATAAAAAGAAAAAAACCTGCAAATACTTGATTTACAGGTTTTTAATTTAACTAAAAGTGATCCCGCTGGGATTCGAACCCAGGACCCATACATTAAAAGTGTATTGCTCTACCAACTGAGCTACGGAATCATCAAGCTTACGCTTGTATATCAATTGACCCACTCTGGAGTCGAAAGGAAGTTTAGCCACTGGCCAACTTCAGTTTGCAAAAGCAGAACATTTTCCCCTTATTGCGGTGCAAAACTAGTACGGTTTTTCGAATTATGCAAGTCTACCATCTAAATAAAATTATATTTTTTGCACTTTTTTATTTCTGCTTTTGGCAACCTGCTTATAGCCAAATAGATAGAAATCAATTGACCCTAGCAGATTCTTTGTTTAAAAGCAATCGTTTACTAGAGGCAGAAAAAATTTATTTGCCATTCGTTGAATCCCAACGCAGCGAAAATGAAACAATCCGATTAAAATTAGGCTACATAGCTAAAGCCAAAAACGATTGGTTACAAGAATTATATTATTTATCTAGCTTACAAGCTGAGCAAGATCGACCGGCCATTGCCAAACGTCTCCAAGAAATAGGAGATAGGCAAGGACTTTCTGGTTTTCAAATCAATATCATGGACCAGTTTCTTTGGATTTATTTTACATATTTCCCATACCTAATGGGCTTTTTGTTTGCTTTGGCCTTTTATGTGGTGGGTATTTTAAGCTTCAAAAAAGTCAAAAAATTAAAAATCAAAGCCTACAGTTTGTATTATCTGGGATTCTATCTCTTATTTTTAACTTGGTTCGCCAATTTCCCAGCTTTACTACAATATGGCATTATCACCAAAGAAAAGGCCTATTTGAGAGATTATGCCTCATCTGCTGCACCCGTAAAACAAATGCTAAAAAAAGGAAATCGAATTATCCACTGGCAGAAAAAAGATATCTGGGTAAACTGCTATTTCGAAGGGCAATTGGGATATGTGAAAGCAGACGATTACTTACCCATCAACTAAAGATTAAAAATCTCGAAACTCAAATCGAGAATAATTTCTCGTTCTTTATCACTATTGCCCATTACACCTTTTACCCGTAAATCGGCATTTTTAATAGCTTCAATGATACGAACAACCTTTCCGATTGGGTAATTTCGCTTAGCCAAGGTATAATCCTTGACATAGTAAGGATTTACTCCAATAGCACTGGCCATCTCTCCATCCGAGATAGAACCTAAATCATGCACTTGTAACACCTTAGCAAAGAAATTAAACAACATGATCAACATGGGTGCCGCAGGGTTTTGCTTGGTATTCTCCGCAAAATAAAAGGCTATTTTCTGTCCTTTTTCTCCATTTCGTTGAATGATGGCTTTTTGAAATTCAAAATAATTGTACTCCCGACTTATACCAATGAATTTCTCTACCTCATCTAAGCCTATTTCCTTGCCTTGTGGGACGTTCACGATCAATTTATCAGCCTCGTGGGCCATTCTCTTTAAATCCGTCCCTACAAAGGAAACCATTAGTTCCTGAGCATTCGCTTGAATATGCAAAGCATGAGAACCTAAATAATCCTTTAACCAAACTCCTAAACGATCTTCACTGATTTTTTTAGAAGCTACCACAACACCTTTCTTATCCAAAGGTGCTAGAATTTTGGATTTATCCGTTAACAGCGTTTTTAGCGTAAAAACGAGAATGGTCGATTCCGTAGGTCTTTCACAATAATCTACCCATGCTTTCCAATCCGTATTCCCCTTATCTTTAGCATCTGTTTTGCCTTTAGCCATGGCTTCTAAAAAAACAGCTTCCTTCACAATAATCACTTGTTTGTCTGACATCATGGGAAACCTGCGGGAATAAGAAATCACTTCTCCCAAAGATTGATCTTTTCCGTACATGACAAACTGATTGAAACTTTGCTGATCCGGACTCAATACCTTATTTTCAAAAGCATCCACCAATTGGTCAATAAAAAATGGCTCATCCCCATGGATTAGGTAAATAGGTGCCAATTTTAGTTGTTTGATGTCTTTTAATACGTCTTGAGCACTTTTTTGCATGGAAATATTGGAATTTAAATCGAGATACAAAGCTAATCAAAAGCTCTTGATCCAAAAATATTAATCTTTGGCATCAAGCTTTACAAATTAATCCCGTAGGTTTGCTGCAAAATAGAACAATATGCAGATTAAACCGAACTCCGTTGTATTCATTTCTTACCAATTGTCTTTCCCCAATGAAGAAGGAGAGCCAGAGGTAGTTGAAATTGTCGACGAAAATGAACCCATGGTTTTTATCCATGGATTAAGTGGCTTACCGGAAGCTTTCGAAGCTAATTTAAATGGACTTTCCGTAAACGATACTTTCGATTTTACCATTCAAGCAGAAGATGCTTATGGCGTGGTGGATCCAAATGCTATCATAGATTTACCTAAATCCATCTTTCAAATTGAAGGACAAGACACGAGTGATATGTTAAAAGTGGGGAATTTTATTCCTATGACAGACGATCAAGGAAACCGTATGCAAGGTATGGTGGTTCAAGTGGGTCCAGAAACTGTCACCATGGATTTTAACCATCCTTTGGCTGAAAAAGACTTAATGTTTAGCGGAAAAGTTATTAAAGTACGTGAAGCAACTGCGGAAGAGATTGCTCATGGCCACGTGCATGGCGAGGGTGGGGTGCATCATCATTAATTGTCAACGAAGAATGTAGAATGAAGAATTAAGGATGTATATAGTTCCAAAAATTCATTCTACTTTCTACATTTTACATTCTTCATTCCTAAACCAACTCCAAATCAGCATAAGCCTTAACATCCACGCCAAATTTGCGTAAGAAGTCAACACCTTCATCGGAAGGAAGGCCTTTATAAGCTGCATAAGAGTTTAGGTATATTACTCGCTTAATTTTCATGCTATAAATGATTCTAGCGCAGGATATACAAGGGGAGAGGGTCACATAAATCGTGGAGCCTTCTACATCAGCGCCATTTTTAGAAGCATACAAAATCGCATTTTGTTCGGCATGTAATGCCAAAGAACAAGAACCCTTGGAATCTCTTGGGCAACCATCTTCTCCAAATTCATCATCGCAATTATGAGTACCTGCTGGTGGACCATTGTAACCGATGGAAATAATTCGTGTTTCTTTGGTAAGTACACATCCTACCTGCGCTCGGGTACAATGCGATCTCAAAGCTAAATTTTGAGCTAATTCCATGAAAATCGCATCGAATGGTGGTTTATTCATATAGGCTATCGAATCGGTGGGGTCAAATTTGATCACAAATATCCAATTTATTTTTCAATTGAATAGTGTAGGCTTTCTTTAAAATATTACCAGGTGACTTCGAGAACCTCAGTCACCTTTTAAAATTGATGAAGATTAGTTGCTAAAAGGTGACTGAGGCTCTCGAAACCAGCTGCAAAAAAAAAAGACAAATCTTTCGACTTGTCTTTCTAAAAGTAGCGGGGAGCAGAATCGAACTGCCGACCTTTGGGTTATGAATCCAACGCTCTAACCATCTGAGCTACCCCGCCAAATTGCGTTGCAAAGGTAGCAGAAAGCGTTTACAGTCACAAATAATTTCTTAATATTGATTAATTTTATGGCAGATTTGGGAATTAGCTTAGAAATAATACCTTTGCTAATAGCGGGTTAGAATCATGTGTGTAAAGCCTAATCCATTAATAGATAAATAATATGCCAGCAAACAATTTCGAGTTTGAATACGAGGTAAAAGCCTCACCAAAAGTACTTTACCCGTATTTAAGTACTGCTTCAGGACTTCAACAGTGGTTTGCAGATAAAGTCACAGTACCCAACGCCAGCACCTTTCACTTTTACTGGGATGATGAAAATCACCCTGCTGTTTTAGTGCAAAGTAAATTGAATAAATTTGTTCGTTTTGAATTTTTAAATCCTAAAGACGAGACTTCCAAAGGTTTTATCGAACTCAAATTGGAGGTTAGTGAACTTTCAAATACCACCTACCTAAAAGTAATAGATAGTGCATCAACTTTTAAATCAGACGATGATGCTGCCGAACTTTGGGATTATCTTTGCGATAAATTAAAAGAAATCGTCGGGAGCTAACATGCGTAAAATAGATAAACTAGTCCTCAATGCCTTTTGGGGGCCATTTGTTCTTACTTTCCTTATTGTCATTTTTATTTTCCTCTTACGATTGGTCCTTTTTTACTTTGCCGATCTATTTGGAAAAGACCTAGGAGCTACGGTTTACGTTGAACTATTCTTTTATTTTTCCCTAATTACTGTTCCTCTCGCCATGCCCTTATCCATTTTGTTATCATCCTTGATGACATTTGGCAAACTGGGAGAAAATTTTGAATTAACTGCCCTAAAAAGTGCTGGAATATCCATATTCCGCATCTTTAGACCCATATTTGTCACTACCATACTCATCAGTATTTTCATGTTTTGGTTTGTCAATGTGGCTTTACCCTGGGCCAATTTGAAAGGATGGAGTCTATTGTATGATATCAAAACCACCAAAACCACATTAAATATCAAGGAGGGTATATTTTACAATGACCTTCCGGGCTATTCCATTAAAGTGGCAAAAAAGTTCTCAGACAACAAAACACTGAAGTCGCTGATTATCTATGACCATACCGGTAATGACGGAAACCGACATGTCACCGTGGCTGATTCGGCCCAGATGTATACCATTTTAGATAGAAAATACTTAATTTTTGAACTCTTTAATGGCAAAGATTATATTGAAGATGCCGACCGTGGACCAGGAAATGATTTATCCGAGTTGGCAATTCATAGTTTCAAACGAAGTAAAATTGTGATGTCTTTGTCTGGATTTGATTTACAAAAAACAGAGGAAAATCAATTTGCTCATCACCAAATCATGCGAAACAACAATCAATTGGCCGACGATGCCGATTCCTTGTCCAGGAATATTCGCAATATGAGAAAAGGCTTTAGCTTAGCTTCCAGTGTTTATTACGTCTATTTTCGTAAACCTGTTGGTGCTTCCTTGCGAAGTATGAATCATCAAACGAAATGGATAGGGCCCAAAATTGCCGAAAAATTGAAAAGCGGTAAAGATTTCCGCCCCATGGAAGAACTGGCTAAACAAGAAGTCCAAAATTTAATTGCCTTCGGACAAACGAATGAAGTTAATTTAGGTGAGCGTGTTACCGAACTTAAAAAGACTGATTTGGAATGGCACCATAAATTCACCAATTCATTGGCCGTATTGGTTATGTTCCTCATCGGAGCACCCTTAGGAGCCATTATTAAAAAAGGAGGCTTTGGTATTCCCGTTGTCGTTGCAGTATCCTTCTTTATTTTGATGTATATTCTAACCCAACAAGGTGATAAAATGGCCAAAGAAGGGAAGGTGCTTGTCGAAATTGGTGCTTGGGTCTCCAATGGTATTCTCGCTTTGATAGGAGCCTATTTCCTCCGTATAGCCTTAAAAGACTCCCGACTTTTTGAATCAGATTTTTACAGAATTCTATGGGACCGTATAAAAACCTATTGGGAGAAACGGAAGAACAGGATTTCATCCAAGGCATAAGCTATATGATTTGGAATTTCTTATTAAAATTCCTACTTTTGCAAATTAATTTTTCACAATTTAAAAACTGGTAAAAGATGTATTTGTCACCCGAGAAAAAACAAGAAATTTTTGAATCTAAAGGGAAAGCAAAGTCAAAAATCGATACTGGTTCTGCTGAATCGCAAATTGCGTTATTTACATTCAGAATCAATCATTTGACGGAGCACCTTAAGAAAAACAAGAAAGATCACAGCACACGCTTAGGTCTTTTGAAATTAGTTGGTAAGCGTCGTCGTTTACTTGATTACTTAACTCGTACAGATATCACACGTTATCGTGCTATCATCGCTGAATTAGGTATTCGTAAATAAGATTAATTGCAGGGTTTCATGTCATGAAGCCCTGCTTTATTCATTGCGGTACAGTTTGAATCATCAAACAAACATCTTTATTCTACGCATAGGGCGTAGTAATTTATTCAAAAACGTATGTCATTTAACATTATTACGAAACATATTTCAATGCCTGACGGCAAGGAAATCCAAATCGAAACTGGCAAATTAGCCAAGCAAGCCGATGGAGCCGTGGTTGTCAAATCAGGAAATATGATGTTGTTAGCTACAGTAGTAGCCAACAAAGAGGCCAAAGAAGGAGTAGATTTCCTTCCATTATCTGTTGATTATCAAGAAAAATTTGCGTCCAATGGACGTATTCCTGGTTCTTTTCTTAAAAGAGAGGCTCGCCTTTCTGATTATGAAATTCTTATCTCTCGTTTGGTTGACCGCGCTTTGCGTCCAACTTTTCCAGATGACTATCATGCAGACGTACAAGTTTTAATCAACTTAATTTCTGCTGATTCAGAAGTACTACCAGATGCATTTGTTGGTTTAGCCGCAGCAGCTGCTTTAGCTGTTTCCGATATTCCATTCAATGGACCTATATCTGAAGTTCGCGTTGCTAAAATCAACGGTGAATATAAAGTGAACCCAAGCGTAAGCGAATTAGCTGGAGCTAGTTTAGAATTAATCGTTGCAGCAAACGCAAACGATATTTTAATGGTAGAAGGCGAAGGCGATGAAGTTTCTGAAATAGAAATGATCGAAGCTTTACGTATTGCACACGATGCCATTAAATTACAATGCCAAGCATTGAATGAATTAACTGTTGCTTGTGGCAAAACTGAAAAACGTACGTATTCTCATGAATCACACAACGAAGAGTTGCGTGCTGAATTGTGGAAAAACTATTACGAAAAATACTTAGAGGTAGCTAAACAAGCAAATCCAAAGAAAGACGAGCGTAAAGCTGCTTTCAAAGCGATTGTTGACGAATATATCGCCACATTGCCAGAGGATCATTTAGTGAACCTTTCTATGGCAAAAACCTATTTGCATGATATCGAGAAAGAAGCGGCACGTCAATTGGTATTGCAAGAGCGCTACCGTTTAGATGGTCGTAAATTGAACGAAATTCGTCAAATTACTTGTGAAGTAGATTATTTACCAACTCCCCACGGTTCTTCCGTATTTACTCGTGGAGAAACTCAATCGTTAACAACGGTTACTTTAGGAACAAAGATGGATGAGCAAATCATCGATCAACCTATGACTCAAGGTTACAATAAGTTCATGTTACATTACAACTTCCCAGGATTTTCTACCGGTGAAGTTAAGCCTAACCGCGGTGTAGGCCGTCGTGAGGTAGGACATGGAAATTTGGCCATGCGTGCTATCAAAAAGGTTCTTCCTAAAATGGAGGATTTCCCTTACACTTTACGTATTGTTTCAGATATTTTAGAATCCAATGGTTCTTCATCTATGGCAACCGTTTGTGCGGGTACTTTAGCCTTGATGGATGCTGGTGTTAAAATCAAAGCTCCCGTTTCTGGTATCGCTATGGGTTTAATCTCAGATCCTAAAACAGGTAAATATGCCGTGCTTTCTGACATCTTAGGTGATGAAGATCACTTAGGAGATATGGACTTTAAAGTTACAGGTACAGAAAATGGTATCACGGCTTGTCAAATGGACATTAAAGTTCAAGGACTTTCTTACGAAGTATTAGTTGAAGCTTTATCTCAAGCTAAAGAAGGTCGTTTACACATCTTAAATGAGATGAAAAAAGCGATTCCTCAAGTTAGAGAAGATTTCAAACCTCAAACTCCTCGTGCCACTGTTATCAAAATCATGAAAGACCAAATTGGTGCGGTAATCGGACCAGGTGGTAAAGTGGTTCAAGATATTCAAAAGCAATCAGGTGCTACAGTAACTATTGAAGAAAAAGAAGACGGTGGCTATGTTAGCGTATTCTCAGCCAATGGCGCTGCTATGGACCATGCCGTTCGAATGATCAAAGGTATCGTAACTATTCCTGAAGTAGGAGAGGTATATGAAGGTAAAGTGAAAAACATTCAAGCATTTGGTGCTTTTGTGGAATTTTTACCTGGTAAAGATGGTTTACTTCATATCTCTGAGATTTCTTGGGATCGCATCGAAACCATGGATGGCGTTTTCAAAGAAGGAGACAAAGTGAAAGTAAAATTGGTGGAAGTAGACAAGAAAACAGGAAAATTCCGTTTATCTGCTAAAGTGTTATTACCAAAACCAGAACGTAGCTCAGAAAATTCTGACAACTAATATGTTATTTCATGGGTTATATGTTTTGTATAACCCATTCATTCTTTTGTAAGCCCCTATGAGACAGCTAAAAATTAGCAAACAGATTACCAACAGGGAGAGTCAATCACTCGACAAATACCTACAAGAAATTGGCAAGGTGGATTTGTTGACCCCAGATGAGGAAGTAATCCTCGCTCAAAAAATTAGAGATGGGGACCAATTATCCTTAGAACGTCTCACGAAAGCCAATTTACGTTTCGTCGTTTCTGTAGCAAAACAATATCAAAATCAAGGTCTTAGCTTAGGTGATTTAATCAACGAAGGTAATTTAGGTTTGATCAAAGCAGCACAACGTTTCGATGAAACTCGTGGATTTAAATTTATTTCTTACGCTGTATGGTGGATTCGCCAATCGATCTTACAAGCTTTAGCCGAGCAATCAAGAATTGTACGTTTACCTTTGAACCGCGTTGGTTCATTGAATAAAATATCAAAAACTTTCTCTGAGTTAGAACAAAAATTCGAGCGTGAGCCTTCTCCGGAAGAACTAGCCGAAGTATTGGAAATATCTACCGGTGAAGTTGTTGATACCTTAAAGATTTCAGGTCGTCACGTATCCATGGATGCACCATTCGTACAAGGGGAAGAAAACTCTTTGCTGGACGTACTTGAAAATGATTCAGAAGATAAACCAGACTCTGGTTTGATCAATGATTCACTTCGTAGAGAAGTTCAACGTGCTCTTTCAACCTTAACTCAACGTGAAGCCGATGTGGTGACATTGTATTTTGGATTGAATGGAGAACATGCCATGACTTTAGAAGAAATTGGAGAAAAATTCAATTTAACGCGTGAACGTGTAAGACAAATCAAAGAAAAAGCAATTCGTCGCTTACGTCACACTTCGAGAAGTAAAGCACTGAAAACATATCTTGGATAATTTTAAAAAGCCTCTTACGAGGCTTTTTTTACCTATGGCCTTTCCCTCTGGACTTGTAGAACTGATTGATATACTAAGCCAACATGGTGTAGAACAGGCAGTTATATGCCCTGGATCTAGAAATGCGCCTATCATGCTGGCCATTAGTCGTAATACAGCTATTCAATCCTTTTCGATCAGCGACGAACGTTCCGCTGGATTTTTTGCCTTAGGTTTAGCGCTTCATTCCAAGAAACCGGTTATCCTCTGCTGCACTTCTGGATCTGCTGCTTTAAATATGGCTCCTGCCGTAGCAGAAGCCTATTTTCAAGAAGTTTCCCTAATTGTATTGACCGCAGACCGTCCTCAAGAATGGATTGGGCAATGGGATGGGCAAACCATTTATCAAGAGCGAATTTTTGGAGCTCATGCCAAACAATACTTTTCCTATTCTACGCAAGCTCATGAATCTTCAGATGAAATTTGGCACCGAAATAGAATAGCCAATGACGCGTTCTGGTCAGCTTTTTCTGCTCCTCAGGGTCCTGTGCAGATCAATATTCCAATAAAAGAACCATTTTACCCAGAAAAAGGAGCCGTTTTACCCGATTCAAAAGCAAGTAGAAAAATTCAGAAATGGATTACTCCAAAATCCTTAGATGTAGCCACAAAAACATTCATTCAACGACAAATTAGCGTTTCATCTAAAATAGTTATCACAGTCGGTCAGTTTCCCTTAAATACAGCTATACAAGCAGCTATAGCTACATTAATGAAAAAAGGAATACCTGTTTTGGCTGACTCCATAGCTAATTTATCTGGTCTTGCCTTTGATAGTCATGATTTGATACTAGCCAATACGCAATCTTGGGAAGCTCTCCAACCTGATCTTCACATACATTTGGGTAAAAGCTTTGTAACAAAAAGAATCAAGCAATTTTTACGTTCAAACGACAAGAAACAGGAGTGGCAAGTGAATCCTCATCCACAAGCGCTAATTTCTGATCCTTTCAAAGGGCTACAGCATGTGTTGGAAATAGATGAAGTTGACTTCTTGAATGAATTATCCCTGCTTAACTTTTCTGAAAAACAAGAAGCTTATTTTCAAACTTGGAAAATGGCAGATGAAATTGTGGCTACCAAAAGATCAACCAGTATAAACGATTGGAATGAATTGGGTATTTTCCAAAAAATAGCTCAAAAACTACCCTCATCCAATGCAGAAATACATGTAGCTAACTCACTATCTGTCAGATACTTAAATTGGATAAACTTTGTCTCAAAAGGTATTGAAGTATTTTCAAATCGAGGAACTTCAGGCATTGACGGTTGTTTAAGTACCGCCATTGGAGCCGCTCAAGACAATAGCAATCTAGTTATTTCCATCATTGGCGATGTGGCATTCCATTACGATAAAAATGCATTATGGAATTCCTATGTACCCAATAATGTTCGGATTATTGTCATGAATAATCACGGGGGAGGTATATTCAGAAACTTAGAAGGTGCCAAAGACTTGCCGGAATTGGAAGGATTCATGGAAACACAGCAAGTTTTTCATGCTGAAAACACCGCCAAAGATGCAGGAATCAATTACATTCTGGTAAAAAATAACCATGAACTGCTCCAATCTTTAGACCACTTTTTCCAAGAATCTGATAAAGCACAATTAATGGAAATAGAAACTAATTCTAACTTGAATGCAGCTGCACTTGCCGAATATATGGCTTTATTTAAGGGCTAATTCCTTATTAATTTTCTCTAAATTCTTTAAGAACAAGGCATTATTCGGTTCAATTTCCAAAGCTCGACGAACCCATTTCTCAGCTAATTTCCATTGCCTTCTTTCAATCTCCAAATAACCTAAGTTGTTGTAAATCAAATGCTTATATTTACCCTTAGTCAGGGCATGTTGAAATGCCTTTTCTGCTAAATCGAGTTCCCCCATGGTCTGTAGCACGACACCCTTATTGATTAATGCTTCTACCGAATTAGTATCCAATTGAATGGCCTTTTCATAAGATGCTAAAGCTTGATTATTGGATTCTTTTTCAAAAAATATATCGCCCTGCAAACGATGACAAGCTGATGAATCCGGAAAAAGCTTAACCAATTTTTGTGCTTCTATTTCTGCCTCATCCAAGCGTTTCATACTTTGAAGTAATTCCACCTTTTTAAATAGGGCAGGTCCAAATTTCGCATCCAATGTAACGGCTTCAGAAAAATCCGACAAAGCTTCCTCATTTTTTTCTAACTGCTCATAGATTAAACCCCGATTATAAAAGGCATCTGAAAAATCCTTTTTCTTTAAAATAGCCTCACTGTACCACTTTATTGCTTCAAAATATTCCTTTTCTTTGAATTTTTGATTTCCTCTCAAAAAGAACTGCGTCGCCTCCTTTTTCTCTTTTTCAGAATCGCAGGAAAAAAGCCCCATAAAAATTATCAGGCAAAAGAAAGAAACTAAGCGTTTTGTAGAATACATGAGGTGACTTTAGTTTAGGCAATTAAAAGAATTCAATTTAAATAATTCAAATTTCATTCGCATCTTTGTGCCTCAAAATTAAATGAAATTATGGCATACGCAGAAATGTTGACCGATAAAGGGTTAATGAAAATTAAATTTTATGATGAA
This sequence comes from Aquirufa aurantiipilula, assembly GCF_019923745.1. GTDB lineage: Bacteria > Bacteroidota > Bacteroidia > Cytophagales > Spirosomataceae > Aquirufa > Aquirufa aurantiipilula. Next base: position 92,417 of record NZ_JAANOG010000007.1, on the reverse strand, counting down.
GATGCTCCCATTCACGTGAAAAACTTCATTGATTTGTCCAATAAAGGATTTTATGATGGAGTAACATTTCACCGAGTTATTGCTGATTTTGTGATTCAAGGAGGAGATCCAACAGGTACAGGTGCTGGTGGGCCAGGTTATACCATTCCATGTGAGTTAACCGGAAACAACCAATTCCATGATCGTGGAGTATTATCTATGGCACACCGTGGTCCAAACACTGGTGGTTCTCAATTCTTCATTTGCCATTCGAGAAACAACACGGCTCATTTAGACCGTAAACATACTTGTTTTGGTAAAGTAGTGGAAGGTTTGGAAGTTATTGATTTAATCAGAGAAGGCGATAAAATCCAAAGTATCAAAATTGTAGAAGAGGCTTAGTATATGCATTTCATCAAAGAAATTCCCCACGATTCCATGCGAATTTCCTTGTTTGAATGGAATTCCAAATACATTGTAAAGTTTGAAGCCCCCAATTTAGAACAGAGCTATAAATTTTCGGTTTTGGACTTTTCCTCTCAAAAAGAAATAGAGGAGCTGGCATCCAGCTCCTCCTTTCAAACTTATGTCTTGAATAATTTTCATTCCATGTATGCCGAAATGGGCAAACATATTAATTAGTTGATTTTACCCAACCACTTCATTCTTAAAGTTTTCTGACTTTCTGTCAAATTACTCATGGAATTAATTTTATAGGCGGCCAAAGTGGATTTGCCAACTGGTATAGCCAAGGTTCTTTCTAAACCATCGCGACGAACCGTAAATAAAATCGTATCGCCAACATTTTTGTCTTTCAAGGTCTTTTCAATACTCTCAAAAGGATCTGCATTTACTTTCAATAGCTCATCACCAACATTTAATCCGTATTCATAACTGGAGCTTCCTTTTAAAACACTCGTTATTTTGCCTGATGTAACCGTAAATCCTAAAAAAGGAGTTGTTTTCCCTTGGTTGGCATCCGTCCACTCATAACCCACTTCGCGTAGTAAAGCGGCATAATCAGGAATTACTGTTCCATATACCAATTGCTGGAAAATTCCTTTGGCTGATGCTCCAGCTACAGTTGAAAAAGCATTTTCTAATTCCGCATCGGTAAATCCTCGTTGTTGTTTGATATAATAATTTTGGTATAAATACTTAAATACATCATCCAGATTCGATTTACCTTGACTTTGCTTGATTATCCAAAGATTCAATACTGTCCCTAAAACAGATCCTTTGGAATAATATGAAACAGTCGAATTACGGCTATTTTCATTAGGACGATAATATTTAATCCAAGCATCCCAGGAAGCCGAAGCCGCTGATTCTACTTTACTTCCAGGTGTATTTTCTACTGCCGTGATTTCATCAGCAACTCCTTTTAAATAAGCATCTGTCGTAGTTTGACCAGAACGTTGTAAAATCATTGCACCATAATAAGAGGTCATCCCTTCAGATAACCAAAGATTATGCGTATAATTTTCATTCTCGTAATCAAATGGCCCAAGTGCTTTTGGACGAATACGCTTGACATTCCATAAGTGGAAATACTCATGAGATAATAAACCGATTATGCCATGGTAGCCATTTTCGGTTTCATAAGCAGTCCGTGCAACTTGACAAGTCGTGGAATATAAATGCTCCAAACCTCCTGAACCTTTTTGTAAATTATGGATGATAAACAGGTAATGATCACATGGATGTTGGCCAATGACACGAGCCGCTTCCTCACACATTTTCTTAACATCTGATATGAATTTTGTGGTATCTACTTTAGCAGGGCCATAAAAAGCAATTTGATGAGGAATATTTCTTACTTTAAATTGAAATACTTGATGGTTACCAATCTCGATGGGAGAATCAATCAGTTCATCTAAGTTTTTCGCTTCAAAGGTTTGTGGAGCAGTTTGTTTTAATGCGGTTGAAATCCGTTGAAAAGTTTTATGTGGGTTTATTTGAACTGATTGGGCTTGTTGTGCTAACTCATTAACATATAATAAAACAGAAGCAGGATTAATATAACCATGTGTATCGTCCAAGAAAGAAGTACGAACAGATAACTCAAAAGCATATACGTCATAAGTTATGCTTACTTGCTTTTGACCTTTACTAAGATATACGCGCCAGGTGTTTTTATTGATTTTTTCCACAGGAACCATGGAACCATTTTTCATGGTCATCAAGGATTCAACATTTCGAGCAAATTCACGGATCAAATAGGAGCCAGGAGTCCAAGCTGCCATTTTAAAATCTACATAGGGCTTATTCCAATGAGCTTGGCTCAGTTCTACAGTTGTTTTTACTTGAAAGTAATGAGTGTGCGGTGCTGGCATACTGATTTCATGCCGAAGAACAGGGGAGGCACTAAAGCCTAATAGGTTGATTCCCAATAATAGTGTGACTAACACAAAGGAATTTAAGGTAAATTTTGTCATGAAAATGTAATTATCTAAGGTTGATTAGGTGTAGGATGTAAAGATAAGAAAATCGCCTTAATCAAACTAAAATTGGCCATTGTATAGCCAATTTAGCCTAAATAAATTGAAGCCTTGCTACAATTAATTGGAAGAAAAATCGTATTATTGTAGTAATTGAGAATGCTGTAATCTTCTACAAATGAGAAAACAAAATCGTACGCTTTGCTGGATTCCAGCTATTTTATTTTTCATGCTTTCTTGGTCAGGGGTGGCACAACAAACCCTGAGTTTTGGAGATCAAACGCTCCACTTTCGACAAGCCAAAGAATATTTTGATTCAAAAAATTATGTAGCGGCGAAAGAAGAGTTTTCAGCCTACTTAGCAAGTTTGGAACCCTTAAATAATGAGCAAGCGGGTCAACGAGTTTTGGCAGAATATTACATGACCATGTGTACGCTCTACATGAGTCAGCCTGAAGCTGAAATTGTGGCCGATCGTTTTGTAGCTAATTACCCAGAACATCCTCAAGCGGTTAAATTAATGCGTGGCATAGGAAGTTTCTTTTATGATAATGGCGACTATAAAAAAGCCATTAAATATTTAAGTAAATCATCAGATACCAATTTAGAAGCCAAGTTTAAATTAGCTGTTTCTTATTATCAATTAAAGGATCTAAGAGAGGCTTTGCCTTTGTTTAATGAAATTAAAGTAGAACCAGAAGAAGAATTCGCTTTTGCAGCGGCCTATTACGCTGGTGTTATCAATTTTGGAGAGAAAAGGTATGGGGAGGCCAATACCGACTTCAAAAAAGCCGAAGGTTCTAGTCGTTTTAGAAAGGATATTCCCAATTGGATTGCCATGTGTTATTTTCATGAAGGTAAATTCAATGAATTGTTAAACTATGCAGAACCCATATTAAAACAGAAAAAAGCGGGCTATAATTTAGATGAATTATCGCTCTTGGTGGCTGAAGTACAATTTAAACTAGGTTATTTTGAAAAAGCTGCTGTCAGTTATAGTTTGTACAAAAAATTAAATCCAACCAAAATCACTTCTGAAATTCAATACCGATTTGGTTATTCGCTGTATAAAAACAATAAATTCAATGAAGCTTCTGATGAATTAAAAGCACTAGCTAGTAAAAAAGATACCTTAGCTCAATATGCTGCCTTTACTTTAGGTTTGGCTCAATTGAAATCTGGAAACTTGGAAGCTACTTTGCAGGCATTTGGACAAGCTAAGGACTTGGCCTTTAATGCCCAAATTCAAGAAGAAGCCTTTTTTAATCATGCTAAGGTGTTATTAGATCTTGGGAAGGCGAGTGAAACCATATATGCTATTCAAGAATTCAATAAAAAATATCCAAAAAGTAAGTTTACAGAAGAATCCACCGAATTGGTGGCTGATGCCTTTATACATTCCAATAACATTCAAGCGGCCTTGGATTATTTAAAAGGTTTAGCAAATCGAAATGCAAAATTAAATGCCGCATACCAAACTTTGACTTACAATTTGGGGGTAAAAGCATATAATGAAAATAAGTTTGATCAAGCCTTAGATTTATTTCAAACTTCATCGGAAAACCCAGAAAGTGCTGATTTGAAGTTTCAAGCATTATATGGAAAAGGAGAGGCCTTATCTCAGCAAAAGAAATACGAGCAAGCCATTCAAGTTTATACTCCATTGTTAATTGGAACGCCTCCAGTAGCCAAACCAAACGATTTTTTACAAAAAGTACGTATCGGTTTAGCCTACGCCTATTTCAATACCAAAGATTTCAATAAGGCGAATGTATTATTTAAAGCCTATGTTGACCGTTTGAAATTAAGTCCTGACGCTAAAAACAACCCAACCATTTTAATTCGTTTGGCTGATACCTATTTAGTATCCAAAAAATACGATGAAGCTTTAACCTATTACAATCAAGCCATTGATTTGGCCAAAACAGAGAAGGATTATGCCTTATATCAAAAAGGGGTAACATTGACTTATTTGAATCGAGATACTGAAGCAAAAGCAAGTTTCAAACAGTTAAGAACATCTTTCCCGAATTCTAAATATGTAGATGATGCGGCATTCCAAGAAAATGTCATTTCCTTCAATACCAACAAGTACAAGGAAGCCATTGCTGGATTCACGGATTTAATTGAAACGAATTCTAAAAGCCCTTACTTCACGCAGGCTTTATTGAAACGAGCACAATCTTATGCCAATACCAATCAGCATGAATTATCCATTGCAGATTACAAACGAATCATTCAAGAATTTCCAACCGACAAAACGGCAAAAGATGCTTTAGTAGGACTTCAAGAAGAATTGAATGAAGTAGGCAGACCTGAAGATTTCGGACAATTATTAGGCAACTTCCAGAAAAGTAGTCCTGATGAAGCAGAAAATGTGGATTTAGAATACCGTGCTGCAAAAGGTATTTATTTAGGTGAAAAATACGACAAGGCCATCGCTCCTCTGAAAGCCTTCATTGAAAAATATCCAAACAATGAAAATTTAGTGGAAGCTACTTTCCTTATTGCTGATGCAGCCTATCGGACCAATAACAAATCGGATGCATTGGTTTATTACAAAAAGATGGTAGAACAAAATGTTCATCCTCAGATTAACAAAGCCATTCAGCGTAGTGCAGAAATTGAATTAGAAAATAAAAACTTTTCCGCATCTGCTAATTTGTTTCATTTATATAAATCCAAATACTCGGGCGCAAAAGACCAATTATTAGCGAATAATGGCTTATTAAACACTTTCCTAGCAGCCAATATGCTAGATTCAGCTGCTTATATTACGGATGAATTGATCCAACAAAAGGAAATCAGTGAAGAAGAAAAAGCAAAATTGGCTGAAAAAATGGCGAATATCTTTGAAGCTGGAGGTGATATCATCAATCAAAGAAATTGGTTAGGAATCACTACGAAATTGGATAAAAATGACATTGGTGCCTTAGCTCAATTGAAATTAGCAAGTCTTTTGTACAAAGAATCAAAATTCAAAGAGTCCAGCGACATGATACTGGATAAATTCAGAAATGTATTTTCTGAAGCCTCTGATGCCATTTTAGGAAAAGCATATATCTTATTGGCGGATAATTTTATTGCCTTAAAGAACATTCCACAAGCCAGGGCTACCTTAAAATCCATTGTGGATAATTCCAGCGATGCCGAGGTAATCCAGGCAGCCAAAACTAAATTAGAAAGCTTACCCTTAAAATAATATAAGATGAGATTCAATCGAACAGCTAAAAAAGTACTATTCACTGCTACATTCGGACTCTGCTTAGGCGCATTTGAGGGTTTTGCCCAAAAAAGGGAAGGATCCATTCAGGATGAAGCCATTGAAGTAGAAAAAACACGTAAGATCGAACTTCAGCCTCAAGTATCTCGTGGATTTGATCCATTGGAAGAAGCTCAAGATTTGCGGAAAGATCGTAAAATGAAATATGATTTGGTGGATAGAAAATGGGAGGGAACTTCTTTGCCCAAAATCAATAATTCCATCGTTGATCCGCGAGAAGGAGATGAATTAACGTCATCTTATGGGCCTAAGTTTAAAAACGTTTTCAAAGTGGGTGCTGGTAATTATGGCCATACCTTAATGAATGCCCATTTTGGATTTACTCCCAATGAAAATTCTTTTCATGGATTATACATCAATCACGATGCAAATCGGAGAGGACCTGTAGCCACAAGCTTCTCAGGGAGAAATGAAAATGAAATTAAAGTTTATAGCAAAACATTTACTCCAACTTATTTGCTCAATGGATCCATCGGGTATAAAAGGGTAGAGGCCAATTGGTATGGAAGACCTGAAGAGCAATTTAACAACATGGCCAACGGTACCTTTGGTGTTTATTATGATCGCTTCAACTATGTTGGTAGTATTTCTAGCGCTAAAAAAGATGCCAAATTTGATTACATTGCCACTTCCGGATTAACGATGATGTCCACTTCTCAAAATGAAAGAGAATGGATTTGGGATAGCAAGATTCAAACCGTTTTAACGATCAACGATAATTTATCAGCACATTTTTCTGGGGATATGACCATGAGCGAATACGCTAGCTTGGAAAATAATCGCAGAGAGCTATATCGAGTTAAACCAAGTTTCTTTTATAAAAACGATCGCGTATCCGTACATGCAGGTATCAATGTGGTAAATGAAAAGGATAAATTGAAAGGAATCAATACCACTAGTTTGTTTCCAGTAGTGAAACTAGATTACAAAGCAGCTAATTTTATACACTTTTTTGCGGGTTTAGGGGGTGATACCTATTTCAATACATTAAGTCAAATGGCGGCTCAGAATCCGTGGTTAAAAAATCAGATAGATTTAAGAAATACAGCCCAAACTGCCAATGTATTTGGTGGCTTTAAAGGATCCAATGAACGTAGTTTTGATTTTGAATTTAAATTCATGTACTCAGAATTTAGTAATTTATCCTTTTTTGTACCTAGTACAGCAGATAGCTCCAAATACACAGTTATTTATGCTGGTGATTTAAAAAAGGCGCAAGTCATGAATTTTTCAGGTCAATTTAACTACCAATTGAACGAAAGATTCTTATCCGTTTTGAAATACGACATCAACCAATATGAGAATTTGGGAAGTTTGGAAAAGGCATATCACCGTCCAGCAATGAACATTTCTTTTACTAATTCCATCACTTTCAAAGATAAAATCATCATCTCCCCAGATGTATTTTACATGAATGGCCTTTACGGATTAAATCCTAGAACTAATACGGCTGTAGCCATGAAGGATATCATAGATCTAAATTTAAAAGTGAATTATTTAATTACTAAAAAGTTTAATGCGGCAGTTAGCGCAAATAATTTACTTGGAAAAAATTACGAAAGGTATTTATTTTACCCTTCACAAGGCTTAAACTATACAGTAAGCGTAGCTTATTCATTCTAATATGACCATCAACAACTCCATAGTTCAATTAATTGAAACATTACTCTATGAGCATGACTGCATCATCATTCCTAATTTTGGAGGATTTGTAGTTAATGTAAAGGATTTTGAGTTCAATGCTAAGGAGGAAATAATTTACCCAAGAAAAAGATGGATTGCTTTCAATGAAAGACTTCGGTCAGATGATGGCACATTAGCTACTGCTTGGGCTAAAAAGGAGGGTATAAGCCATAAAGTAGCTTTTGACCAAATCAATCAATTCAGTAAATCCTTGAAAGAGGCATTGAAAAATGAGCAAACCTTGGTTTTAGCAAAATTGGGTACATTCAGTTTAACCACGGAATCCAAAATTTCATTCCTTCCAAATCCAGAGCAAAACTTTGATTTAAGTCAATTTGGTCTATTACCTGTAGGTTTACCTGTTACTTCAAAAATTTCTAAGCCTATTTTAATAGAAAATCCTATTGAAAAATCTTTGACCTTGCATGAAGAAATCAGCGAAGAAAGCCAAGAAGAAGAGGAAATTGTACCCAAAAGAATAAGTACTAAAGTCTATGTTTATGCCCTTGTAGCCTTTATATTAGGTGGGCTAAGCGCCTATTTTTTAACGGAACCGAACTCTCGCTATGTAAATAGCTCATTGAGTCCATTTACAATAAAAATCAAAAAAGAGAAAAGTGCTCAAGTTAATCAAGAAAGCAAGGTGGCAATTCCTGAAGAAAAAGCCATTGAAGCCGACTCAAGCATTTTACCCAATACCATTGAACCTAACAAAGAAGGCGTAAAAACTCCTGCAAGCCTTGATAATCAATCTGTATTCTTGGTGGCAGCCAGTTTTCAAACACAAGCTAAAGCAGAATTAGCCGTGAATGAATTAAAGGCCAAAGGATTTGATCAAGCTGTTATTTTACCCAAAGCTCAAGAAGAAATCCATTTTCGTGTAAGTATTGGCACAGAAACCAACATGGAAGCAGGTTATAAAAAGGCAGCTGAAATAAAAAGCCAAAAGAAATTAGACATTTGGGTGTATAAACCATAAGGATATGAATAGCGTTCTCGCACAAAAAGAACTAGAGAAAAAAAATCAGTTAAAGGCATTAGTGCTCACTATTTTAATCAATGGTGGGCTTTTGTTGATTTTCTGGACTTTGAATATTTGGTCAGGCGATGAAGTAAAAATGGAAATTCCAGCAGGTGGATTTGAAGTCAACTATGGTAATACTGATGAAGGGGGTGGAAATGTTCAAACCCATAATCAAGCTAATGATTTACCAGATGAAATTGAGTCAAAACCTGCCGATAAAAAAGTAGAACCTAAAAAGGAAATTGTAAAAACTACTCCAACGAAAGAGAGTCCACTATTAAGCTCTACGGTGAAAAGTTCGGTAAAAATTGCGGATAAGCCTGCCGAAAAAGTGACTGCTCAGCCTCCAAAGCCTGTAGTGGAAGAACAACCTAAAATTGACGAATCTGCTTTATTTAAAAAGAAGTCAAGCAGTAATGGTACACGAGGAAGCAGCGATGCACCAGGAGGTAATTCAAATGGAAACGATAAAGGTAAAATAGGTGATAAGGGGCAATTAGACGGAGATATCAATAATTCAGCTATTTATTCAGGACAAAAAGGAAAAGGCGGTGGTAGCGGTGGCGGTATAGGTGGAGGAAATGGCGTAGCTTTGAATATGACAGGTTGGGCATTGGCCTCTAGACCACAGGTAAATGATGATTCTGATGAATCAGGTATCATTCGTTTTTCTCTAAAAATTGATGAAAGTGGGAATATTATTTCCCTAAGGATCATTGAAAACACACTTTCGGCTTCTGTTGCTCAGAAATATAAAAGAGCAGTAGAAAAATTAAGTTTTAAGCCTACCTCAGGTGGTGAACGTCCGGAAGTTTCTACAGGGACCATTGTTTTCAAAATCAATTCGAAATAATTTTTACAACATCGAATGGATTATAAAGAAGTCATTGCTTTTTTATACAGCCAATTACCCGTTTTTCACCGGGAAGGTAAAAAAGCATTTAAACCTGGTCTGGGTAATATCCAACAATTATGTGACCGATTGGGGAATCCTCAAAATTCCTTCAAAGCATTACATATCGCAGGTACCAATGGAAAGGGAAGTTCTTCCCATTTTATGGCATCCATTTTACAAGAACACGGTTTTCGTGTAGGACTTTATACCTCTCCGCATCTTAAATCTTTCACGGAAAGAATTAAACTCAATGGAGAAAATGTAGCCGAAGAATGGGTGGTTCAATTTGTTGAGAAAAATTTACAGCTCATTCAAGATATCAAACCCTCCTTTTTTGAATGGACGGTTTTAATGGCCTTTTCTTATTTCAAAGAACAAGGAGTAGATTGGGCAGTTATTGAAACTGGTTTAGGTGGTCGATTGGATTCAACAAACATCATACATCCACAAGCTTGTTTGATTACCAACATCAGCTGGGATCATCAGGATATTTTGGGTGATACACTTGAACAAATTGCAGGTGAAAAAGCGGGTATTATCAAACAAGGAGTCCCAATTTGTATTTCAGAACGACAAAGTTTTTCGGAAGGTATTTTTCTCAAAAAGGCTGAGGAAATGCATGCACCTATTGTTTTTGCTGAGGATAAAATACAATGGACTTCACATGCTAATGTACAAGAGCAACTTTACCTACAAGGAAAAAATAGCCTGAATAACTATTTCGAAATATCATCTCCTTATGCAGGAGAATATCAAATTAAGAATATAGCAGGGATTTTAGCTTGGTGTGAACAAATCCAAGAACTGGATATCATCCCTTTACAATGGGATAAGATTTTAAAAGGAATTGAAAATTCGAAAACGAATACCCAATTACGAGGAAGATGGGAGATACTTCAAAAAAATCCTTGGATTGTAGCGGATACAGGACATAATGAAAGTGGTATAACTCAATTATTAGCCCAGGTTAAGCAACAAAACCATGGTCAGTTATGGATTATCTTAGGCATGGTAGCTGATAAAGATATTCATCTGGTATTAAAATTATTCCCAAAAGATGCCAAATATATCTTTTGCCAGGCTCAAAACCCAAGAGCACTTTCGGGAGAAACCTTGCAAAAAATGGCTCAGGAGCATGAATTGGAGGGTATTTGTGAATTAGATGTGAATAAGGCAATTAAAAAAGCTAAACAAAAAGCTAAGGAAAACGATTTTATTTTAATTACAGGCAGTACCTATTTGGTTGCTGAAATAAATGTGTAAGTTTTGAGTAGAAGAAAAGAATACAAATACGATTTAGCCATACGTTCCCCTTGGGTCATTCAATCAGGTAAGGATTTTTTCGAATCAAGTCGAGGTCAATGGAGAGAAAGCTATTTTCAGAATAAGCATCCAATCGTATTGGAACTAGGTTGCGGTCGGGGTGAATACAGCTTAGGTCTAGCTAAATTATTTCCGGATAAAAATTTTATTGGAATTGACATTAAAGGAGATCGACTAGCGGCAGGTGCTAGACAAGCCGAAGCAGAAGAATTAAAGAATGTCGTTTTTTTACGAATTCACATTCAGCATTTACCTGAGTTTTTTGCAGAAAATGAAGTAGATGAAATTTGGATCACGTTTCCTGATCCACGTCCGAAAGATCGTGATGAGAAGAAAAGGCTGACATTCCCATATTTTCTAAGTAAATACCAAACTGTATTGAAAAGCCAAGGTATTGTTCATTTAAAAACGGATTCTGATTCCTTATTTGAATATTCTTTGGAGCAACTCGTTAAAGAGCCTTGGCAATTGCTAATCCAGACTTGGGATTTATATCAATCGGAATGGAATCAAGATCATTATGGAATCAAAACCCGATTTGAGGAGATGTTTTTCCAAAAAGGATTTTCCATCAAATATTTACGAGCGATTAATAACAAATAAAAAAGGGAGGCTAGCCTCCCTTTTTTATTTATTATAAAGAAATATTATCCTACGCGAGCAATTAAATCTGCTGCACGAGAAGAATAACCATATTCATTATCATACCAACCAACTACTTTCACCAATGTTCCCATAGTTGAAGTCAATTTAGAATCAAAAATACATGAGTGAGAGTTTCCGATAATATCGATAGAAACGATTTCGTCTGTATTGTATTCCAAGATTCCTTTCATTGGACCTTCTGCTGCTTTTTTAACGGCTGCATTGATTTCATCAGCAGTAACTTCTTTCTTCAAGATAGCAGTAAATTCTGTTACGGAACCATCTGGAGTAGGAACACGCATAGAAGATCCATCCAATAAACCTTTCAAGTGAGGTAAAACTAAACCAACCGCTTTAGCAGCACCTGTAGAAGTAGGAATAATAGAATAAGCAGCTGCACGAGCACGACGTAAATCAGCGTGAGGAGCATCTTGCAAATTCTGATCAGCAGTATAAGCGTGGATAGTTGACATATATCCTTTTTCTAAACCAAACGCATCATCTAATACTTTAGCCATTGGAGCCAAGCAGTTCGTTGTACAAGATGCATTTGAAATGATTGTCATTTCATCTGTTAATGTATCTTCATTCACACCTAATACGACAGTAGGTACGTTTCCTTTAGCAGGAGCAGAGATAATTACTTTACGAGCACCAGCAGTTAAATGTTGGCCAGCACCAGCTTCATCAACGAAACGACCAGTAGATTCTAACACTACGTCTATTCCTAAAGCACCCCATGGTAATAATTTCGGATCACGCTCAGCTAATGCCTTGATAGATTTTCCATTGACAGTAATAGAATCAGCATCAGAAGTCACAGTTCCATTGAAACGACCGTGAACAGAATCATACTTCAACAAATGAGCCAGAGTGGCATTGTCTGTTAAATCATTGATCGCAACAACTTCGACATTTTCCTTTTCTAATAATCTACGAAAAGTAAGTCGACCAATACGACCAAATCCATTAATAGCTACTTTAATTTTTTTCATTGATACAAATAATTTGATTTCAGATTAAAATCAAAAATAGCCATTTTTCCTCAATTCTCAAAAATTGAACGATAAATATATGTTTAATCGCATAGGAGGCACTTTATACAAAAGTAAACAAGCTTAAAACTATTTATCCAAATTGCTAATTATATGAATTTGGTGAAAAAAATTGCTGGATACGTTTTTTATTCAAGCTTTTTTTGCATATTTACATAAGCCAATTGCCCAGCGTTCAAAGAAGGGTAGGGGCGTGACAGAATGTCACTTGTTCTTTTAGCTAAATTCGAGCATAATTTTCACCAAATATAATTTCGAGCAAATTATCAACTACTTGATAATCAATAACTTAACTTATTAAAGTTGAAGTTAAATTTTACTGAGTTTTTTCGGATATTTGTTAGCGCTTTCCATTATTCCTGTAGATAATTACTTTGTCATATTGATTATACAGGCAATTTCTCCGTTCTTTGTAGTAACAAAATTTGCATACATATTATATGAATTCATTAGAAAATATCATTCAATCTGCTTGGGACGATACTTCGTTGCGTCAAAACCCGGAAGTGATTCAAGCCATTGAAGAAGTTGTAGAAAAAGTCGACAAAGGAATCCTTCGTACAGCAGAACCTCTTGCAGATGGAAGCTGGCAAGTAAATGAATGGGTGAAAAAAGCTATTGTCATGTATTTCCCTATTCGTCAAATGTCAGTAAGTGAAGTGGGTATATTCGAATACCACGATAAAATGCGGTTAAAATCAAATTACAAAGAATTAGGAGTTCGTGTAGTTCCTCCTGCTGTAGCGCGTTATGGTGCCTATTTAGCGAAAGGAACTATCCTAATGCCATCCTATGTCAACATAGGTGCCTATGTAGACGAAGGAACCATGGTAGATACCTGGGCTACAGTAGGAAGCTGTGCTCAAATTGGTAAACACGTACATCTAAGTGGTGGTGTAGGAATTGGAGGAGTATTAGAACCGCCGCAAGCAGCGCCTGTCATCATTGAAGATGGAGCGTTTATTGGTTCCCGCTGTATTGTCGTGGAAGGAGCTCATATTGGTAAAAAAGCAGTATTAGGTGCCGGTGTTACTATAACTGGTAGTTCTAAGATCATTGATGTAAGCGGTCCAGAGCCTATAGAATACATTGGCTATGTACCTGAAAATTCAGTAGTTATCCCAGGCAGCATTCAAAAGACATTTGCCGCAGGTACTTATGGCGTTCCTTGTGCTTTAATCATTGGTAAAAGGAAAGAAAGTACAGATTTAAAAACATCTTTGAATCAAGCCTTGCGTGAAAACAATGTAGTCGTTTAACGTTAGAAAATTGAATACCTTTACACCCGGCTAAACACCGGGTTTTTTTATGGAAAATGAATTAAAAATTGGGGAATACAATCGACTAAGAATTGTCAAAGAGGTTCCCTTTGGATTGTATTTAGATGGTTATGAAGATGAAATCCTTCTACCTCTTCAGTATGTACCAGAAAGCTATGAAATCGATGGCTTTATTGATGTATTTATATACCGAGATTCAGAAGATCGGATTATTGCGACAACGCTAAATCCTCTGGCTACGATTAATCAGTTTGCCTTTTTAGAAGTTAAGCAAGTCACTCCTATAGGTGTTTTCCTTGAATGGGGTCTAATGAAAGATCTATTAGTTCCTTTTGGTCAACAATGGGAAAAGATGTCGGTCGGGAAGTCATATTTAGTCTATGTCTATTTGGATCCTCAAACTGATCGAATTGTTGCATCCGCCAGAATAGATAAATTCTTATCCTTATTGGATGATGTAGAGGAATTTACAATTGGACAAAAAGTTCAAGCTTTACCTTTTGAATACACCCATTTAGGAATCAAGTGTCTAGTAAACAATTGTAAATTAGGCCAATTATTCAAAAATGAAATATTTACAAATGTTAAACTTGGCGAAGCGATAGATGTTTACATTGATAACATCCGTGAAGATGGTAAGTTAGACTTGCGAATAGAACCCATTGGCATACAACGTATGGATTCACAAAGGGAAAAGATCATGGAAGCTATTGAGCAAAATGGTGGTACTTTAAACCTACATGACAAAAGCCCTGCTGAAGAAATATATGAACAATTAGGTATGTCAAAAAAGGATTTCAAAAAAGCTGTAGGTGGACTATACAAAAGTAAATTGATTATACTTGGTGACAATTGTATAATCAAATCGTAAACATTTGTAACGCAAATTTATTTTGCTTTTATCTTTTATAAATTTAACTTTGTAACCCCGAATGAATATTTACAAAGATGAATTTAAGTCAAAAGATAGAATTGTTAATTCAGAGAAAACAAATCAGTTCTTCTCAGTTTGCTGACAAGATAGGAATACCTCGTAGTAGCGTATCTCATATCTTGTCGGGCAGAAATAAGCCTAGCTTAGATGTTGTTCAAAAAATACTTAAAGCCTTTCCAGAGTTAACTGCGGAGGAATTATTATTTGATGATCGACTACTCTCCTTCAATTCTTCATCTACTGCTAAAATTGAAGTCAGTAGTAGTAGCCCATCACTTTTTGATGCTCCAGAGGCAAGCCCTTCAGAATCGGATAAAAATTCTTTAGCTGAGCCGACCATCGTACAGTCAAATCTCAGGCGGAATAGAGAAAGTACTAAAATCAATCAGTCAAATGCGAATTTGATGAATAACAATAGTATGGTTCCAAGTCTTCCCACCTCAGGTACCCATGTGACCAAAAAGATTGAACGAGTAATCATCTTTTATACAGATGGTTCATTCAGTGAAAGTAAACCAAGCGAATGATGCCACTAACAAGAAAATAATTTCCTGTTGTTCTAACATTCCTGTTGTTCTATATATTGAGCTAATTAACAATTAGTAACATATCTGTTGACTTATCCACGACTTATCCACATTCGTGCACAATTGTATTTTAGGCCCCTTGCATTTCCCATAAATCCTCCATGATTCTATGAAATCAGGATGATT
The DNA here is from genome assembly GCF_019923745.1 of Aquirufa aurantiipilula. Classification (GTDB taxonomy): domain Bacteria; phylum Bacteroidota; class Bacteroidia; order Cytophagales; family Spirosomataceae; genus Aquirufa; species Aquirufa aurantiipilula. The sequence continues at coordinate 77,162 of NZ_JAANOG010000007.1, read as the reverse complement.
TTTACCTTTCTAACTTTACTTGTCCACATGTTTTTGTGGATAAGTAGTGGAAATGTGTACAAAAGGAAACAAATCTTCATTTTGTCAGCACTATTTCAACAATGGAAATGAACATTTTCAAAATCAATTTGTGGAAAAAGCATCTATTCCGGGGATTTACTTTAACCAATTAATTGACTAATTTTAATCTATTAGATATACCATATGAAAAAAATAGATTCCTTAAATCAAGTTGCCTTATTTCATGAAACATTTGGCGCTCCAATTTTAGCTCAGCCCTGTATTCCCTCAGAGGACCGCTGTAAATTACGCGTGAGTTTATTGGCAGAAGAATTGGAGGAATTACAACAAGCCATTAAAGACCAAGATTTAGTAGAAATTGCTGATGCCTTGTGTGACTTACAATATGTACTTTCTGGGGCCGTTTTGGAATTTGGTTTAGGCGAAAAATTTGTTGATTTATTCAATGAAGTACAGCGATCCAATATGTCAAAAGCTTGTAAAAGCCTTGAAGAAGCTGAAAAAACAGTCGAATATTATTTCCTAAAAGATGGTACGGAAGCTGAAATCAAAGAAGAGCATGGATTGTGGAAAGTATACCGAAAATCCGACAATAAAGTATTAAAATCTATTGCCTATTCGCCGGCTAATTTAAAAGATATCCTTGGATGATACGAATCTTACTCATAGAAGATGAACCTAAAACGGTACAATCGCTGAAAAGAGGATTGGAAGAGAATAACTATGAGGTAGAAGTGGCCTACGATGGTCTCATGGGCAAACAATTAGCTATCCGAAATACTTACCAGCTTATTGTTTCAGACATCATCATTCCTGGAATCAATGGTATTGAGCTATGTAAAGAACTGAGAAGTTTGGGTATTCAAACACCCATACTAATGTTGACGGCATTGAGCACCACTGATGATAAACTAATTGGTTTTGAGGCTGGAGCCGATGATTACCTGGCTAAACCTTTTGATTTCAAGGAATTTATGGCACGAGTGAAAGCGCTTATTAAGCGATCAAATCAAACTCTCGTGGATTCTCAAGTGTTAAAGTTTGCTGACCTTGAATTGGATTTGACCAGTAAATTGGTGACTCGTTCAGGTCAAAAGATCAATCTAACAGCGAAAGAATTTCAATTATTGGAATACTTTCTAAAAAATCAAGAAAAGGTAATTTCTAAAGCTGAAATAGCTGAAAATATTTGGGAAGTTGAAGATGAAAATTCATCGAATCTCATTGAGGTTTATGTTAATTATCTTCGTAAGAAAGTGGATAAAAATTTTCCGAGTAAATTGATTCATACGCAATTTGGTATGGGGTATATCCTCCGACAAGAATAAGATAAGATGCAGATACGTTCCCGATTGACATATCAATTTACCTATTTGGTATCAGCGATATTATTCGTATCCTATCTGATTATCTATATTTTCTCCCAACAGAATTACAAAGAAAATTTCTATTCCCGTTTAAGGCAAAAGGCTAACACTGCGGCAGAACTCTTGGTGAATGTTAACCAAGTGGATTCTAAGTTGTTACGCATCATTGACCGTGCGAACCGGGATATTCTCTTTCGAGAAAATATCATGGCATATGATACTTGTAATGAGCGTATTTACCGCTCAAATGATACCATTTCTTTTCACATCGATGTCAATCGAGTGAAAGAGGTTCGACGAAAAAAAGAAGTCCGCTTTGCCCATGACGACATTGAAATCCTGGGTACAGTTTTTGCCACTCCAGAAGGTAGAATCGTAGTTTTTGCAGGGGCAGTAGACCAATATTCGGCTGAAAATGCCAAAGACCTCAAAAACATATTAATTGCCTTATTCTTACTGTTTGTGTTCATTGTAGTGATCTCAGGTTGGTTTTTTGCAGGAAGGGCAGTCAATCCCATTTCTGAAGTTATCAAACAGGTAGATCATCTTTCTCCCAAAAGATTGGAAGAGAGGCTGGAATCCTCTGATTCTGAGGACGAAATAGGGAAGATGGTATCCACTATCAACCGACTATTAGAACGCATTGAGAATGCCTTTAAACTACAAAAAACCTTTATTGCCAATGTTTCCCATGAATTAAAGAATCCTTTGACCAAGATTTCCTCTCAATTGGAGGTAAGTCTATTAAAAGAAAGAGCTGCAGAGGATTATAAAGAAACAATTGCCTCTGTACTAGAGGATACACAAGAATTGGCTGCCATCACTGAATCCTTATTGGAATTAAATAAAATTAGCGTATCGGATTACCAGGCTGGTTTTCAATTAATCCGCATTGATGAAATCATCTGGGAAGCAAGAAGTTTAACTCAAAAACTAAATATCCATTATAAAGTAAGCATCGATACATCATTCATGCCTGATGATGAAGAGGAATTGATGATTCGTGGTGACGAGAAACTGATTCTTACGGCGATTAAAAACTTAATGGAAAATGCCTGCAAATTCAGTCCTAAGCACTGTGCTTTTGTTGGATTACGCGTTTACCATAACACCATCAACATACGTGTAAAAAACGAAGGAAAAGGTATTCCTAAATCGGATCTTCCATATATTTTCCAACCATTTTTCCGTGGAGAAAATACCGCTTCTTCCAAAGGCTATGGTATTGGGCTTTCATTAGTAGAACGCATCATTCACTTACATAATGGAAGTATTCAAGTTCAATCCAATCCGAATGAATGGACAGAGTTTACAATGTCATTACCGCAAACAAAACCCTGAGAAAGAAATTATAGATTATAATTTATAAGTTATGAATCAATCAATAGCCGGATTGATTTTAAAGTTTCGTACAGCCATATCAATTTGTTATATAATTTATATTATGTTAAATAGATTATTAAATTAAGTCAATATGTATTCAACACAGATAATTAATCCCTCCTAATTGTTGATATGCCTTGGATTAAAATCCAAGGCTCATTTATAAGATTAATCTTACTAGGTCTTAAAACAAACGGGCCCAGGATTTAAATCCTGGGCCCGTCATGTTATAATATCGCTAAATCAGACTATTTATCCAATTCTGCCAATTTGCTTTCCATCTTAAGCTCGCGGTAAACTTGCTTTAAAATTTCCTTCAAATCTTCATCTTTCTTAGTTGAATACGCTTTCTCAAAGAATGGCAAAGCCTCATTGTATTTTGCAGAAATTTGAGCTTCTACCGCTTTCCCTTCCTTCTTGTAAGTCTCCATATCCATGGCATTTACCTTCTTCTTGATTTCAGCTGCTTCATTGTAGCGGAAAGCACCCATTTGGTATAATGCATCATAGTAATTCGCATCAATTGCTAAAGCTTTTGTATAAAAACCTGGCACTTCTGATTTTAATGCATCAGCTTTAGAAGTCAAATCAGCTAATTTAGCTGCGTTTTGCGCAACATCCCCTACTTCTGACTCAGCCTTAGCCAACTCCCCTTTCAACTCATCTAATTTACCATTTTGCTCCTTTACAGTTCCATCTAATTGAGCAATTTGCGCTGTAATAGCCGCTTTTTGCTTAGGTTGAGCTGTTTTTAATTTAGCTTTATTACGAGTAATCTCTTCAACGAAAGCTGTAACTTGCTCCTTTTGTGCAGCAATCTTACGTTTAGCTTCATCTACTTTAACAGTTTTATCAGAAATTTTACGAGCTTCTTCATTTAAACCATTGATTTTATTTTCATACAATAAACCAATGTTTAATAATGACATGGCATCTTTTGGATCAGCCGCTATTGTTTTCTTCAATTGCTCAATCGCTTGATCGATACGATTGAAAGAAATCAACATATTGAATTTCTCATTTTTCAAATCCTTGCTTGATGGATAAAGCGCAATTCCTTGATCGATTAAAGCTAATGCTTTATCTTCTTGCTTTTTGTTTTTATAGATTTGAGATAAACCATAAATGATGGCTACATCCTTCCCTCCTATTCCCATATAACGTTCATAAGCCGTTTGTGCCACATCATCATTTTGAGATAATTGTGCAACAACACCTGTGTACATCGCCGAGGTAGTATCTTTTGGAGTCAATTCTGATGCTTTAGACATGTATTTCAAGGAACTCTTGAAATCTTTCCCTTGGTATTTAATGACACCCATGTTCATCAAAGCACTGTAAATCTTCTTGTCTTCAATCAATTTCTCTGCTTCTTTTGCAACAGATCCTTTTTTACCATCTTTGGTATCTAACTTAACCGCTTCATTGATGTACTCAATGGCCTTAAATGCAGCGTCTGCATCCGTCAATGCAAATGTAGAATCTGGAAATGAAGCTACGTCAACATAAGCTAAAGCTCTATTTAACCATGATTTGGCCTTCGTAGGCGCTTTTTTTACCTCTTCATCTGATTTCTTAACAGACTCCAAGATCGATTTTTTCTGAGCCTCTACCAAAGCCTTATCCGCTTGAGCGAAGGTCGAGCCCATGGCCATAGCCACAGTAAACAGGGTTAAAACTAGTTTTTTCATGTGATTGATTAAATTAAAAAAAAGCCCGAATTTGACCTCGGGACGATAAAATTATTATTCTTCAGTTAAAGTTTCATCTTCAGCACCTAAATCTTCTCCTTCATTACCTGCTTCTGGCGTACCTGGAATCAATTGATCTTCCACAACTGTTGCAATTCCATCTACTACTTCAGCTTCTTCAATTTCCGGCTCCTTATCGATTTTGGTTACAGAAGAAATCTCATCCGACTCGTTCTTTAAACGAATCAACTTAACTCCCTGCGTATTTCTACCCATAACGCGTAGCTCAGCCACACTGGTACGGATTAAAATACCTGCCTTGGTAATGATCATTAAGTCATTATTGTCATTTACTTCTTTGATTGCAACCAAATTACCTGTCTTCTCCGTGATATTCAGCGCCTTAACACCTTTTCCACCACGGTTGGTCAATCGGTAATCCTCTACCTCAGAACGCTTACCAAATCCTTTTTCTGATACCACTAACAATTGTTGTACTTCTGGATCAGATACGCAGACCATACCAACAACTTTCTCTGTAGCAATATCTTCATCGATCCAAATACCCTTCACACCAGCTGCAGAACGACCCATTGGACGAACACGAGTTTCTTCAAATCGAACTGAACGACCCGTGTTTGTGGCTATCACAATTTGATTATTTCCATTGGTCAAAGCTACATCCAATAAACGGTCTCCTTCACGTATCGTGATGGCAATAATACCATTTTGACGAGGACGAGAATAGGCTTCTAGACTAGTTTTCTTGATCGTTCCATCTTCTGTACACATTACAATGAAATTATTATCAATGTAATCAGGGTCAGTAATCGATTTCACGTTGATTACAGCACGAATACTATCTCCATTCTCGATATTCATCAAGTTTTGAATCGGACGGCCTTTGGACACTTTAGATCCTTCAGGAACGGCATACACACGTAACCAGAAACATTTACCTCGCTCGGTAAAGAACAACAACCAATTGTGCATGGTTGCCGTAAATAAATGTTCTGTATAATCATCGTCCTTAGTAGCTACCGCACGGGAACCAACTCCTCCCCTTGTTTGAGCACGATATTCGGTGATTGGTGTACGTTTAATATAACCTTGTGCAGAAACAGTAATCAACATTTCCTCATCTGCAATCATATCTTCTACCGAAAACTCATCATCGGTCATATTGATTTGCGTTCTACGCTCATCGCCATAACGAGTTTTCATTTCGGTCAATTCATCCTTGATAATTTGTAATTGACGCTCTGGTTTCGCTAAAATATCTTCCAAATCTTCAATCAACTTCATGATCTCAGCATACTCATTCATGATTTTTTCACGCTCCATACCAGTAAGACGCTGTAAACGCATCTCCAATATGGCTTTTGATTGCAAATCAGATAAGTTGAACTTCGACATCAAGCCTTCTTGCGCTGAGTTCGGATCTTTGGACTCACGAATCAATTTAATCACCGCATCTAAATTATCTAATGCAATGATGAAACCTTCTAAGATATGTGCTCTTTTACGAGCCTCACGTAAATCGTATTTGGTACGACGTACAATAATTTCATTTCTGTGCTCAACAAAATGATGAATCAAATCCTTCAGATTGAGCATCATTGGGCGACCTTTAACCAAGGCCACATTGTTTACACTAAATGATGATTGTAAAGCTGTATGCTTGTATAAATTGTTTAAAACGACATTGGCTACAGCATCACGCTTTAAATCAAATACGATGCGCATACCCTGACGGTCTGACTCATCACGAATTTCAGATATACCTTCAATCTTTTTATCATTCACTAAATCAGCACATTGCTTGATCAAGGAAGCTTTATTGACCATGTAAGGAATCTCTGAAACGATGATTTGCTCCTTACCTGTTTTCGAAGTATCAAAAGTGGCATTTCCACGCACCACAATACGTCCACGACCCGTTTCAAAAGCATTTTTGATTCCTTGAACACCATAGATGGTTCCACCTGTTGGGAAATCTGGGGCTTTGATGTATTGCATCAACTCCATGATTGTTATATCACGGTTATCAATATAAGCAGCTATTCCATCTACAACCTCAGATAAATTATGAGGTGCCATATTGGTAGCCATACCTACCGCGATACCCGATGTACCATTCAACAATAAATTAGGGATCTTAGCCGGCAATACCGTTGGCTCCTCTAATGAATCATCAAAGTTGGGCTGAAAATCAACCGTTTCTTTATTTAAATCCGACAACATTTCGTCGGCAATACGCTTTAATCTAGCTTCCGTATAACGCATCGCTGCTGGAGAGTCTCCATCCACCGATCCAAAGTTACCTTGACCATCCACTAATGGATAACGCAACGACCAATCCTGGGCCATACGTACCATGGTATCATATACTGATGAGTCACCGTGTGGGTGATACTTACCTAATACCTCCCCGACAATACGAGCCGATTTCTTATACGATTTATTGTAACTAACTCCCAACTCCTCCATTCCAAATAACACCCTCCGGTGAACCGGCTTCAATCCATCACGTACATCGGGCAATGCACGAGACACAATTACTGACATTGAATAATCAATGTACGCCCCTTTCATTTCATCTTCGATGTTGATAGGGATAATATTAGTTGATACTGACATAAATTATGGTTTGATGCGTTGAACAACCTCAAGGAATCAACACAAAAAAATGATTGAATTACAGAGATTTCCAATAGCTACAAATATCATTAATTATGCCAATTTTTCCAAGATAAATCACAATAAATTGTCAATTTTTCCTAGGTAAAAAATATGGCTTTTTTAGCCTAATTTTCATCCCTTTACACACCCAAATTTTTTGAAAATTTTCCCATTTGTTAGAAAAAATATCTTCCAAATCCCAATATAAAATTCAAATCATTTTCATAAACTATTGATAATGAGAATGATTATCCAAAAACCTCTTTTTGACCATTTATTTCCCTCTTAATAAATCCCTCAGCTCTACTTTCTTCCGAACTCAAGCAAATAGTGATATATCATTTTTTCTTGTGTAGTTTTGTGATTATTTATACTCAGTCTAAATAATATGTTTTAAATTTAGAGGATAAAAATTGACATTGGGGATCTAAGTATTAAAATTTCCATCTCATTGACCAACAAGCGAATACAAAAACATAGGCTTTTGATTACCTTTATGAACTGTCTATACTTATGAACCTAAGAAAATCATCTTATAACGCCCATTTCCCATTTATTGGGTATGTCTGTTTACTATTATTTTTAGGTTTCTCTCCCATTGCGTTTGCTCAAAAAATCACTCGCTATCCTTACATTCAATTAGCCCAATCCAATTCTGTTTTAATTCGTTACCGAACAGATCAAGCCATTATTTCAGAAATCAGCTTAAGCACCGATGGTAAAAGTTATAATCCTAGTATAAAAAGTTCTAGTGCTCAATCTGATCATAGTCTTTCCCTCAATAACCTCCAACCAAGTACCAAATACTTTTACCGTGTTCATTTAAGCGAAAAAGAAATTTTGAGTGATTCCTCTTACTTTTTTAAAACAGCGCCAAGTATAGGATCCAAAGAAAAAATATCCATTTTTTCTGTTGGTGACATGGCTGCCGGAGATACCCAAAAAAAGGTATATAATGCTTATTTAAACTACCAAAAGAATAATTATACCAATATTTTTCTGAGTTTAGGAGACAATATATACTGCGGTGGAAGTGACGCTTGTTGGCAAGATGAGTTTTTTACTCCCTATCACGCTGGTCGTTTATTGCGTCAAACGGCTTTGTTTCCTTCTACTGGAAATCATGACTACGATAACCAACCTTTTCCATATCAACAAGATGAGCCTAAAATGGCTTATTTTCAAAATTTCACCTTACCTAGCCAAGGTGAATTAGGTGGTGTACCCTCCTCTTCTGAAGCCTATTATTCTTATGATTACGGGAATGTCCACTTTGTATGTTTAGATTCTTATGCCTGGGGGAAAGATAATTTCAGGATTTTCGACCAAGTCAATAATATCCAGTTAAACTGGTTAAAAGAAGACCTTAAAGCTACCAAACAAGATTGGAAAGTGGTTTATTTCCATTTTCCAGTCTATACCAAAGGCACCTATGATTCAGACGTCAATGCTGAAATTATCAAATTACGTGATTATTTGACTCGGGTATTTGACGAATACGGGGTTGATTTGGTAATGTCGGGCCATAGCCATGTTTATGAAAGATCGAAACCACTAAAAGGCCAATATGGCCTGTCTACCGAGTTCTCTCCGGAAAAAAACTGGCCTATCAATTCTTCTGGTAGATACGATGGAACAGATAAATCCTGTGCCTATGTTTTCAATTCTTCTGAACCTAGTAAAAAAGGAACAACCTATGTTGTCAATGGCTGTGGAGGTCAAACTGCCACCCATCGCTTTGATTGGCCGCATCCTGTGATGGAATTCTCTCTAGATAAACGAGGAGGTTCCATGGCCATTGACATTGAAAATAACCGACTAGATGCCAAGTTCATCGATGAAGATGGTGCCGTTTTAGATCAGTTTACCATATTTAAGGAAGTCAATAAAACCATCAAGCAAACCATCAATGCCTACGATGCTATTGAACTAAAAGCTTCTTGGCCTGCTCCTACTAACTCATACAATTGGTCTACTGGTGAAAAATCGCAAAAAATAAATCTAAGACCCTTAAAATCAAGCACCTACACAGTTACAGACACGCAGAAATGTCTACAAGATCAGTACGAAATAACCGTTAACCCTCCCCTTGGCACAACAAAATGGGAAGAATTGCGGAATCAACCTTATGACTCTTTAGAGATTTTCGACTTGTTGGGAAGAACTTGGAAATCCATTCAAAAAGAAGGAATAGTAGATCAACAAATTATGGAAGGTATTCCGACTGGCCAATATATTTTGGAATATCACTACAAAGGGAAAAGATTTACACTAAAATTATCCCATTAATTCAGTCTTGTTGAGGATTCTCTCACAACTAAATTCGTCTTCAATACCTCAATTTTAGGGATGGATTCACCCGTTTTATGTTCAATTTGAGCCAAAAGTAATTCGACTGAAATTCTACCTATTTCATCCAAAGGCTGGGATACTGAGGTAATCGTTGGAGAAATCACTTGACAAATAGGCTCATTATTAAAACTAACTATCTTAACATCTTTTGGAACACTGATTTTCAGTTCCTTTAATGCCGTTAACACGCCAATGGCTAGTCGGTCAGAAACCACTAAAATCCCATCTGGACGATTCTCGGATTGCATCAATAAATGCGTTTGAGACCTGGCTGTATCTTGATAATAATCGGAATGTAATATTAAACTTGGATCAACCGATAAACCTGCTTCTTCCAACGCATGAATATAGCCCAAACGGCGTTGATTACTCACAGAGACATTTTTAGGACCAGCTAAAAAAGCGATGCGTTTACACCCGTTTTCAATCAAATGTTTGACTGCTTCATAGGCAGATTGTTCATTATCCACCATTACTTTGGAAGCCTGAATATCCTCACAATTTCGATCAAAAAATACCAAAGGAATCCCTCTTCTTTGTAATCGGGTTAAATGCTCAAAATTGCTGGTTTCCCTAGAAAGAGATATAATGATACCATCCACTTGACCTCTTGAAAGGTTTTGAATATTGGTCAACTCACGTTCGTAAGATTCTTGGGTTTGTGTAATCAGTAAACTGTATCCAGCCTTAATTGCCGCTTCTTCAATATGTTTAATGACCGTAGAAAAGAAATAATAACCCAAATCGGGTACAATCAAACCAAGAGTCTTGGTTTTACTTTTCACTAAGCTAGTGGCTAATAAATTGGGTTGATAATCCCATTCTTTAGCTAAGTCCAAGACTAGTTTCTTGGTATCTGGGTGGATATCGGGTAAATCACGAAGCGCACGAGAAACAGTAGCCACAGAAACATTCAACTGCTTAGCAATATCTTTGATTGTTACTTGATGACGCATTCTATTTTACGTTTTGTTTCTAATGAATTGTAAACCAATCTCTTATTCAAAAATTTTATGCCAAATTATACAAGAATTACCCCTACTTTGTCCAAGCGGAGGGTTTTGTTTTCTTAAACTAATTTCCAATCCCTTAATATGTGGCCAACGATGCACGAGGGCCTTCCCTATTTTTTCAACAATAGTTTCTAATAAGTCAACAGGTTCTATCATGATTTCTTGACAAAGCTGATAAACCTGTCCATAATCTAAGGTTTGACCTAAATCATCCTGTATTTCATCGTCTAATTTGAGACTTATATTCACATCCAACTCATACCAATTACCTAGTATTCTCTCCTCAGGAAAATAGCCATGATAAGCATAAAAACGCAATCCTTGCCAGGCAATTTGGTAAAAATCCATATTAATTAATTTCTCCAATTTTCCCTTGTGGCGCAGAAGATTTCGCATAAGCTTCCAACACTTTATTCAAAGTAGGTAAACTATCATCTGGCGTTAACTGTGTAGGGTCTATCCCTTTCTTCTTGGTTGAAATAGACTTTTTTACTCCTTGAGTCTTCACAGGTTTTACCACAGGAATAGCGGCAGCTGCTTTAGGTTTCCTACCTCTTTTTGCAGGAACTTTATTGTCTGCCACAGGAGATTTTTTAGACTTTGGCCTACCAACTTTCCCTTTGGCTTTAGCTTTCAAAATCGGCTTTTTTGTCTTTTTAACCTGCTTGGGCGCAATTTTAGATGGAGTAACTGAAGATTTTTTTACAGTTGCAGGCACATTCTCCTGGGAATCAATCCGAGAAGATAAAGTTTCATTGGAAACCGACCATGTTTTAATTTGCTGTAAGGTCTTTTCTGAAATACCCATCAATTGCTCTGCTACTTCTTTCTGAGCTTCTTGAAGTCCACGCAATACACGTTCTTGTTCCTTGATGGTTTGATTAGATTCCAACAATATCTGTTTGGATTCACCTTCTGCCAGCAATTTAATTTTAGCCGCTTCCTTTTCTGCCTGTTCAATCAATTGGCTTGATTGTTTTTGCGCTTTTTGTAAAGCTAATTCAGCATCTTTCTCTGCTTTCAATTTCCAATTCAACTGTGCTTCTTCGGCCATTTGAACAGCCTTCAACATAGATGATTCTGCTTCGCGTAGTCGACTAAGCTCTTTCTCTAATGCATCTATCTTTGACTCCATTCGATCTCGAGATTGCTGAATGGATTGATGATACTCCTCTATTCGGAATAAATAATCATGTACATCTGAAACATCATATCCACGAAAGGATTTAGAAAAAGATGCTTCGGGTAGTTCGTATATATGCTCCATAATCTGCTAAAATAGAAAAAAAATTAATGAATCTTCCATACCGAGATATTTTTATCATCGGAGGCAGAAACCAACTGATCCTCAAATGGAGTCCAAATTAATTTATTAACTGAATTTTTATGTCCACCATATCGTGATGCATCAATTACCTTCAGCAAGGTTAAATTCTCCGCATCCCAAATCTTAATAGTCTTATCCATACTAGCACTGGCAAATAATGGCAGTTGAGGATGAAAAGCCAAATCATGTATCGCATACATGTGGGCAATCACTTCCGATGCTGCTTCAAACGGGACTACTATTTTAGTTATGTCCCACTTCTTAATTCGAGCATCTTTACCAACAGATATCAGTACTCCATCTTTTTCCCAATATTGTAGGCCAAAAACACTGCCATCATGGGCTTTCCACGCATTTTCCAATTCAAATTTTGAATTAAAAATCCGTATGTAACCATCGCTATAAGCCGCAGCAATTCGATTTTGGGGCAACAAACGTAGCGTTCGAACACTTTTATCACTTGACTTGATATGTTTAATAATTTGCTTCGAATCGGCATCTACAACAGTAATCAATCCATCTTGATGGGCTACCCAAACTTGATTTTGATTAAATAGGATATCAAAAATGGAATTTGCCCCTAAGCCAATAGAAAAAATACGTTCTTGATTGGACAATTGTATACCGTGAATCCCCTCAAAATTTTGACCAACCCACAATACCCCCATTTCATCATACTTCATGGCATAAACAGATCCACTGATTTGAGCAACCACTTTACCCAAATCTGGCTTTTGTAAATTCCATTGTACTACCCACCCATCAGAACCAGCTGAATAAAATTCATGTGCTTGCTCTCCAGATGCTAAAGAATAAATCGGTCCTCGATGCCCAGAAAAGGTATCTATCCGTTCTATTTGCATGATGTTTATATTTGAACACAAAAATGGTAATTTTACAAGCAAATACGCTTATATATGCCTCAAATTTTCCCACTTCGTGATTTAAACCTTCCTGGTACTTCTTGGATGATTTGGGAAATAAGAGAGAATGAAGCGTTTTTTGAAGACATTCCAAATTCTTGGAAAAGTACGCTTCCTCCCAATCATGCTTTGGACATCAAAAAGTTGGAATCCTTAGCAGCCCGTTTTTGTCTATGGCAATTAGTCCAAAGTCAGGTTGGCCAAGAATTAATTTTAGACAAGACGAGTAATAATCGACCCTATTTTCAGAATTCCGACTGGCAAATTAGTATCAGCCATTCCTTCCCCTACGTGGCAGCAGCCATCTGTTACCAACAAAACATTGGTCTAGATCTAGAAAAAAAAGCCAGAAATATACAGAAAGTAGCCCCTAGATTCCTTTCTGCTTCCGAAATGGAATGGTCTAAAATGGACGAAATAAAACTATTGGCAGCATGGACAAGTAAAGAAGCTATTTATAAAGCCCAACATCAAGCGGGTCTTGATTTCAGAAAGAGCATTCAATTAGACTGTCTATTTCCTATTCAAAAAGCTTGTGTTCAGTTTGACCAAGAATCAAATGATTTTGAACTATGGCATGAAGAATTTCCAGAATTTTGGATTAGCCTTGCTAAACGTATTTAATCCAAGGAATCGATAATTTGGCTTAATTCATTTTTATGCTCCTCATCGCCTGCTTTATCATAAGCCATAATCAAATTTCTCAGTACCCTTCGAATGATTTCTAGGTTTGAACAAGGATTATAGTAAATTTCATTGGGTGCTAAATTCAGCTGTGCCAAATAATTATCTATATCTACTCGATTGAATATCAAACCTTTATTAAACACATTGATATAAAACTGTACTCCCTTTTGCTTGTAGGTTAACACGAACAAATTGGGCAAATTGACTCCATACACGGGGAAACCTAATCGCTGTGCAATCCACATGTAAATGACACACAAGCTAATGGGATTACCCTTTCTGCTCTCCAATACCACATTAATGTAAGAATTATTAGCGGCATGAAAGTTTTTGGTATTGGCACCAAATTTCAATTGGTCAAAAATCACCCCATTTAAAACCTTGATTTGATCCATAGGATGCAAGTTTTCTCGGATTTGAGGCCAAACTTCATAATACAATTGGTCTAGCTCTGTCTTCAACTGAGAAAAGGAATAATCAGGAAAACGATACGTAGCTACAATCCACATGCCCTCCATGAGATCCATCCCCCCTGCTTCTTTCCAAATGGCTAAGCGATTCCGCATGGATTCCAATTGAAAATCATGTATTAAATTTTCTATTTTCTCCTGTAAAAACGGGTTTAAACTTAATTGCTCCCACTCAGACTCCAATACTGGAATGATGGATGGCCCTAAGGTTCGAATCTGTTGCTCCACCAATTGTACGACTTCAGAATCACTGTCGTCGAGCAATTGTATCATGGCTTTGATAGCTGGTTCCTTCATAAGGGTCTTAATTTATATCAAAAATAGGGACTAAGTGTCGAATTACAAACGAATTACATGGTAAGCCCTTACAATAATTGTTGAGCCCATAAATTTTTTTTCAAGAGAATATAAACCTAAATTTGCTAGCTCATTGAAGCATCAATTCAATTTATGAATATTTTAATAACTGGAGGAGCAGGTTTCATAGGCTCTCATACCTATGTAGTCTTAAAGGAAAACGGCTTCACTCCTATTATCGTAGATAATTTTGCCAATTCTTCTATTCAGGTCATCGACCGGTTAAAAACCATTACTCAGGAAGAAGTAATTTTTGTTGAAGGCGATGTCAATGATGCTTCGGTCTACGATCATTTATTTCAGCAGTATGCTATTGATGGAGTGATACATTTTGCTGCCGCTAAAGCAGTAGGAGAATCGGTCGATAATCCATTAAAATACTACCGAAATAATGTAGCGGCAACAGTCCTTTTATTAGAGAAAATGAATGAATATGGCGTTAAAAACCTTGTTTTTTCATCTTCTTGTACTGTTTACGGTCAACCAGAAAGCTTGCCTGTAACGGAATCTGCCCCTGTTCAGCCAGCGGTTTCTCCCTATGGTAACTCCAAGCAAATTTGTGAAGAAATCATTCGAGATACGGTACAATCAAAAAATGCCTTCTTAAAAGCTATATCATTGCGCTATTTTAATCCCATAGGGGCGCATGAGAGTGCATTAATCGGAGAATTACCACTTGGACCTCCAGCTAATTTAGTTCCTTTTTTAATGCAATCTGTAGCAGGCTTACGTGGTCCTTTACAAGTATTTGGAGATGATTATCCAACTCCAGATGGCACAGCCATTCGTGATTATATTCACGTTTGTGACTTAGCAGAGGCGCATGTTAAAGCATTAAGCTATTTATTGGATCAATCTCAGGCAACATATTATGATTATTTTAATATCGGAACAGGTACAGGAAGTTCCGTATTGGACGTCATTCATGCCTTTGAAAAAACTACTGGGAAAAAAGTACCTTACGAAATAAAACCTAGAAGATCAGGAGATATCACGGCAGTATATGCTGCTACAGATAAATCCAAAGAGGTCCTACATTGGTCTACAAAGAAAAGTTTAGAAGAAGCCCTTGCCGATTCTTGGAGATGGCAAGAAAAGCTCCTTAAATCATAATTGTATGAAAAAAATTGTCATTACCGGTGGTGCCGGTTTCATTGGTTCTCATGTGGTACGTTTGTTTGTTCAAAAATACCCTGAATACCAAATTTATAATTTAGACGCCTTGACTTATGCCGGTAATTTGGCCAACAATGAGGATATCGCTCATTTGCCAAATTATCATTTTATCAAAGCAGATATTACCGATGCTGACCATATAGACGCTTTATTCGCTGAACACCAATTTGATGGCGTTTTGCATTTAGCCGCAGAATCTCATGTGGATCGTTCCATTTCAGATCCCTTGGCCTTTGTTAAAACCAATGTCATTGGTACTGTAAATTTATTGCAAGCTGCCAAAAAACATTGGGCGAATCACATGGAAGGAAAGCGTTTTTACCATATCTCTACCGATGAGGTTTATGGTGAATTACACAATCCAGAAGAATTCTTTTTAGAAACTACTCCCTACGACCCTCGTTCTCCTTATTCTGCATCCAAAGCATCCTCTGACCATTTTGTAAGAGCGTTTCATGAGACCTATGGCTTACCAACGGTCATCACGAATTGTTCAAACAATTATGGCCCCAACCATTTCCCAGAGAAATTAATCCCTTTAATGATACATAATATCCTCAATAACAAACCTTTACCTGTATATGGCAAAGGAGAAAATGTAAGGGATTGGCTGTATGTAGTGGATCATGCAAGAGCCATAGACACCGTTTTCCATCAAGGAAAGATTGGAGATACTTACAATATTGGAGGTTTCAATGAATGGAAGAACATTGACTTGGTACATTTATTATGCCAAATTATGGATCAAAAATTGGGCCGTTCAGAAGGAACATCCAAACAATTGATAACTTATGTGACAGACCGTGCTGGGCATGATTTACGTTATGCTATCGACGCACATAAAATCATGAATGAGTTAGGTTGGGAACCCTCATTGCAATTTGCTGAAGGATTAGAAAAAACAGTAGATTGGTATCTAAGTAATGAAAAATGGCTAACAGATGTTACTTCGGGAGCCTACCAACAGTATTATCAAAACATGTATCAAGGAAGATAAAATGAAAGGAATTATTCTAGCTGGCGGTTCAGGAACTCGTCTACATCCATTGACTTTGGCAGTAAGTAAGCAATTAATGCCTGTTTACGACAAACCAATGATTTATTATCCCCTATCCATTTTAATGCTATCTGGGATACGTGAAATTTTAATTATCTCCACGCCTCATGATTTACCTCATTTCGAGAAATTATTAGGTAACGGTTCTCAAATTGGCTGTCATTTTGAATATGCCGTTCAACCAGAACCGAATGGACTTGCTCAGGCTTTTGTCATAGGCGAAAAATTCATTGGAAAAGACAAAGTTGCCTTAGTTTTAGGTGATAATATTTTTTACGGTTCTGGCTTAAGTAAATTGTTACAGGCCAACAATGACCCGGATGGCGGTGTGGTGTATGCTTATTCTGTAAATGACCCTGAGCGCTATGGAGTTGTAGAATTTGATGCTGAAAATAATGTGTTATCCATCGAAGAAAAACCGAGCCAGCCAAAATCAAATTACGCAGTTCCAGGTTTATATTTTTATGATAATGAGGTAGTTGAAATAGCCAAAAACATTGCTCCATCACCTCGTGGTGAATATGAAATCACGGATGTGAATAAAGAATACTTAAAACGAGGGAAGCTGAAAGTGGGTATTTTAAACCGAGGCACCGCATGGTTAGATACAGGTACTTTTGCGTCTTTGATGCAAGCAGGCCAATTTGTTCAAGTGATTGAGGAGCGCCAAGGCATGAAAATTGGTTGTATTGAAGAAGTAGCTTACCGTATGGGCTTTATAGGTGCTAAACAATTGGAAGCTATTGCCAAACCATTAGTAAAAAGTGGCTATGGTCAGTATTTATTAAATCTACTTCGTTAAGAAACGATAATACCCGCCAATAAAGCGATAACAAACAAGGCTATGGGTGGAAGCTTAGTCATTTGCGCCACTAAAAATGTCACAGTCACAATACCGAATCCAATGAGGTTCGCTTGTAAGATCATCGGATGAATGAAGGCATAAACGGCCACGATGGTTAAACCAACCGAAACTGATTGGATTCCTGGTAAAGATGCTCTAATAAAGCGATACTGCTTTAATTGACCCCAAATTCGATACACAAAGAAGATTAAAAAGGTGCCAGGTAAAAAAATGCCTAATGCCCCTATAACGCTACCTGCCAACTCACCTAGGATTCCATAATCTTTCATTAACAATACGCCTAGATAGGATGTTAAGGCAAAAACTGGCCCTGGTAAAGTCTGAGATAAAGTCATACCCGTCAAGAAATCATCTTCTCGAATGAGGTGCTTAAATTCCACAAATTCAGTAAATAAGACAGGGACTAAAACTTGTCCTCCGCCAAAAACCAAACTTCCATTTCGGTAAAAATTTTCAAATATTCGAATGGGATAATAATCAGTAAAATGGCCTAAAACAGCTAAAAAAACAGCAAAACCCCAGAATAAATGAAAATTAGCCCATGGAATAATCATTTTATGTTTATTCTGACGCGGAAAATCCTTGAAGTTAAGCGATGAAATCAAACCTCCAAGCAGCAATAAAACCGGAAAGATAAAAGGACTTTGCATGTACAAACCGATGCCAACGGTAAACAAAAATATCAACACGTACATGGGAGCTCGGAGGAATTTCTTGGCCATAATCCAACCAGCTTGCAGGATTAAACCAATACCTACAGGAGTGACAAATTGAATGATTTCCCGATTTCGCAGATAGGTCATACCAAATGCAGCCAAGGTCATTACAAAAACGGCAGGAGTAATCCATGCAATAAGCGTGAGATAGGCCATGTTGGCTCCTCCCCGTTTATATCCAATGGCTGTTACCATTTGCGTTGAGGTTGGCCCAGGTAAAAAAGAACAAAGGGCTTGAATTTCAAACAATTCATCCTCAGTCAAATAGCCCTTTTCCTTCACTAATTTTTTCAGAAAAAGGGCTATATGAACTTGTACGCCACCAAATGAAGTCATAGCCAACACTAACACATCCCAAAGGAATTCGACATGTTTGGGCTTTCTCCACATGGGCTTATTTTTTCAAACCTAATTCAATTAAGCGCTCTGTTAGAAACTCACCAGCACTCATATCCGTATACATTTTAGGATTTTCCACTGAAACGCAGGATTCTAAGCAAGTTAAATCCATTTCGGATCTAGGATGCATAAAGAAAGGAATGGAATAACGTGAGGTTCCCATCTTCTCTCTTGGAGGATTCACCACTCGGTGAATCGTCGATTTTAAGTGATGGTTCGTCAATCGATCCAGCATATCACCAACATTCACGACAACCTGGTCAGGTAAAGCAGTAATAGGAATCCATTTTCCATCCATACGTAATACTTCCAAACCTTCAGCAGAAGCACCCATCAAGAGAGTTATTAAATTTATGTCGCCATGGGCTGCTGCACGAACAGCACCTTCTGGTAAAGCATCGGGATTAGGAATTGGGAAATAATGAATGGCTCTCAAGATGGAATTACCATTTTTCACTTTATCCTCAAAATATTCCTCTGGCAATGCTAAATACAAAGCAATCGCCCTTAAAAGCGATTTGCCTGCATTTTCTAAAGTTTGATATGCTCCAACGGTATAAGTCTCAAAATCAGGGTACTCTTTTGGGAAAACATTTTCTGGATATTCACTCCACACTGAATCTCCATCGTCTTGATGTTTCTGACCCACATGGTAAAACTCCTTCAAATCTGGTACTTTGAAGCCTTTGGCTGTCTCCTTACCTTTTCCAACATATCCGCGCTGTCCTGCTATTCCTGGTACCTCATAAGCTTGTTTTAGCTCATCTGAAGATTGAAAAAATTGCTCTACTTCTTGATACAATTTTTTTGTAAAATCATCCGACAAGCCATGGCCTTTTACAGCAACGAAGCCAATCGTATTAAAGGCATTACCTAAATCTTGAACAAATTTGGCTTTCCTTACCGGATCCCCTGAATTAAATTCATTCAAATCTAAAGAAGGTATTTCTTCCAATAACATAGTTTATTTTTTTATTGATGAATATTGCTGAGATACAAAATCCCAATTAACGACATTCCAAAATGCAGTGATGTAATCTGCTCGCTTATTTTGGTATTTCAAGTAATAAGCATGCTCCCAAACGTCTAAAGCTAAAATAGGTGTACCTTTTACCTCCGCTACATCCATTAATGGATTATCTTGATTGGGCGTTGAACTAATCACTAATTTTCCTTCCTTCCAAATCAACCAAGCCCAACCTGAACCAAAACGCCCCGTTGCCGCTTTCGCAAATTCAGTTTTAAAGGTATCTAATCCTCCTAAATCCTTTTGAATTTGTGCCAACAATTCGGTGCTTGGTTTAGAAGCAGTGGTAGGACCAATCAATTTCCAAAAGAAACTATGATTCCAATGTCCACCTCCATTATTGCGAATAGCTACTGGTAATTGACTCATTTGACCCATCATGGCTTCTAATGACAATGATGCAGCAGATGTACCCGTAACTGCTTTATTTAAATTATCTACATAGGCCTTATGATGACGGTCATGATGAATTTCCATCGTTAATTTATCAATATGAGGCTCTAAAGCATCAAATGAGTAATTCAGCGCAGGCAAAGTAAATAGTGCTGATTCCAAACGGTTTTTTGCTTCAGAAGCAAAAGAGGGCAAAACCATCGTCGCGCCTAAAAGGCCAACTGTTTTCTGCAAAAAATGTGATCTTTTCATGAGCGTAGATATAAGATTATTCATAGACTACTCGGCCGACTATACTTCGCCCAAGGGTAATTTCATCCGTATATTCCAAATCACCGCCAATAGGGATACCACGGGCAATGGTGGAAATTTTAATTGGAAATTCTTTTAATTTTTTGGTCAAATAAAAAGCCGTGGTATCTCCTTCCATGGTTGGGCTCAGTCCTAAAATCACTTCCGTAATTTTACCCGAACTTACCCTTTGAATCAGTGATTCTATTTGCAAATCACTGGGAGAAATACCCGCTAATGGGGAAATGATTCCACCTAAAACATGGTATAAACCTATAAACTGTCCTGTATTTTCAATCGCCAAGACATCTCGCATATCTTCCACGACACAAATCAGACTTTCTTCTCGCTTATGACTATTGCAAATACCACACAAACCTCCATCGGAGATCATGTGACATTGTGGACAAAATTGGGTTTCTGTTCGCAATTGAACTAAAGCATGTGCTAATTGCAAGGATTGTGATTCTGGTCGCTTCAATAAATGAAGCGCTAAGCGCAAAGCTGACTTTTTCCCTATACCCGGCAACTTCGATATTTCCTCTACCGCCTGTTCTATAATCCGAGAAGGGTAATTATTCATGGCCATACGCTATTGATAAGACTCTATTTCAGCAGAAATGCCACGACGACAAATTTCATTTCGCATGCTCACTAATTCATCAAAATCTCCAGATTTAACACCACATCTACCTCTAAAATGAATTTGTAAGGTACATTGTTCCGCTTGTTCTGGGCTATGCTCGCATACTTCCATCAAGGTTACAATGACATAATCAAAGGAATTAACCTCGTCATTGTATACGACCAACTGGTGGGAAGGAATGACTTCTTCATCAAAGGCCACCTCGACATCTTCTTGATGCTTTTCTTGGTTTTGAAAAGAAATACGAAAACGAGAAATGTTATCTTCCGAGAATTCCATATTTTTGATACGATTTATAAAAACGACCTCTTAGCAAATTTAAAAAAAATCCTTTGAAACACCTATGTCTGTAACTTTAGCCGGAGGAATTCTTGCCATCTATTTTGGCCTACTTTTAATCATTTCCTACATTACTTCTAAAGGTGCTGATACTCATGCATTCTTTACGGCCAATAGGCAATCTCCGTGGTGGTTAGTCGCCTTCGGGATGATAGGTACTTCCATTTCAGGATTAACGTTTATTTCCGTGCCTGGGGCAGTTGGAAAAACTTCTTTTACCTATTATCAATTAATCTTAGGGCATTCACTGGGTTATTTAACCATTGCTCTCGTATTAATGCCCTTGTATTATCGTTTGAACCTGATATCCATTTATGGCTACTTGGAAAGTAGATTTGGATTCTGGTCCTATAAAACGGGTTCAGCCTTTTTCTTATTATCCCGAACTATTGGTTCTGCAGCTCGTTTATATTTAGCTGTCAATGTCCTACAAATTGCCATTTTCGCCCCTATTGGTGTTCCTTTTGGCTTAACCGTATTCATTTCCATCTTATTGATTTGGCTATATACGCACCGAGGAGGTGTAAAAACCATCATCTGGACGGATACATTACAGACCTTATTCCTATTGATTGCCTTGTTTATTACCATTTTTTTGGTAGGTCAACAAATGAACATGGGATTCATGGATATGGTTCATACTATTTCTGATAGCAAATATTCGCACATGTTTGAGTGGGATTGGAAAAACACCCACTTCTTCGGTAAAGACTTCCTAGCAGGGGTATTTATCGCCATCGTGATGACAGGTCTTGACCAAGATTTGATGCAAAAAAACCTGACCTGCAAGTCCATTGGAGAAGCTCAGAAAAACATGTTTTGGTTTTATTGGGTGCTTCTATTAATCAACCTTTTATTCCTTTCTTTGGGAGCCTTATTATACATCTACGCACAAAGCAAAAACATAGCTATTCCTGCACAGACCGATAATTTATATCCCATGCTTGCCTTAAATGGGCACTTTGGCACCTTAGCTGCTGTTACCTTTTTATTAGGAATCATTGCAGCATCCTACGCTAGTTCAGATTCTGCCTTAACGGCTCTTACTACTTCTTTTTGTATTGATTTCTTACGTATTGAGAAGTTTCAAGAACAAAAAAGACATAAAATCAAACATTATGTCCACTTAGGCTTCTCCGCTTTATTCTTCGTGGTTATTGGTTTGTTTCATATTTTCAACAATCAGGAATTAATCTCTGCTGTATTTAACCTAGCTGGTTATACCTATGGCCCCTTGTTAGGTTTATTTTCCTTTGGATTATTCACCAAAACTCAGGTAAAAGACAAATGGGTTCCTATTATTTGCGTAGCCTCCCCTATCATTACCTTTTTATTGGAATGGCAGTCTCAAGCTTTATTTGGTGGATTTGGCTTCGCGAAATTGATTCTCAATGGGGCTATCTGTTTTGCGCTACTTTGGGCCATCCGCATAAAAAAATAATGACAATAAAAAAGGCGACCTAGGGTCGCCTTTCCATTAGAACGAGGAATAATAATTACTCTTGAATAAACTCGCCGCTAGCGCGTAATTCAATATCTTCTCCTACCATAGCTGCAGGCATAGTACCTACACCCCAAGCAGTACGATTAATAGCTCCTGATGCTTTAAAACCAGCTACCTTTTTACCTTGACGGTTTGTAGTAGTTCCGTTTAATACCAAATCCAAAGTAACTGGCTTAGTTACTCCGTGCATAGTTAAATCACCAGCCAATTTATATTTACGATCAGCTACTTTGCTGATTGACTTGCTAGCAAATGTCAATGTTGGGAATTTAGCCGCATCAAAGAAATCTGGGCTTTTTAAGTGTGTATCACGACGCTCATTGTCTGTGAAAACTGTATTTACGTCGGCAACAATATTAAATTTTGCATCTGTAAAATCATCTTTAGCTGAAGTCATAGTCGCTTCAGTAATTTTAAATGCGCCCTCTACATCTGAAATAGATAAGTGAACAACACTAAATCCTAATTTTGAGTGGGATTTGTCTACATTCCATTTCTGAGCTTGGGCAGATAATCCACATGACAATAAAGCAATAGCTAAAAGTAATTTTTTCATAATAATATTTTTTAATGGGTTAATTATAGAACCCGAAACTACCATTTAATAACACAAAAGCAATTAACAAATCAAAAAATCCTCAAGGAAGTGGAAATATTTGCGACAAAAATCCAAAATCCTGCGAAAAAAGTCTACTTATCTTCTAGGCTTTTATAATGTTCTTTGCGCATTTCCTCTACATTATCCATCTCTACACGCTTTTTAATTTTTTTCCAATCAATAGTCTTATTGTATTTTTTCATAGTTACCTCTGGTTGGAATATTCGACGATCAGGGAATACAAAATCCACTGGACTAAAGTCCGGTTTTTCTGTAAAGAAATCATCCAATAAGGTTGCTGTTTGGTCATAATGATTCACACTGGGCACTCCAAAATTGGTATAAATCAAACGCAATAAGGATCCAAAATTGGCATGTTTATGGGAAACATAATTTCGCTTCACATATGGTCCAGCCATCATTAACACACTTCTGTGAGCATCTACGTGGTCAACCCCACCTTGTGGGTCATCTTCGGTCACTATGACCAACATATTTTTCCAATATGGCGTCGTGGACAAGAAGTTAATCATTCTAGCTAATGCCAAATCATTATCTGCCATAAAGGAGTGATTGCTTACGTATCCATCTTCTGGTCTAGGATCAGAACCATGGTCATTGGGCAATTGAATGGTCACAACGGAAGGCATTTTTTTCTTGCCTTTTAACCACATCTTGGTAAATTCTGACTCAAACTGCTCCGCTCGGAACATGTCTGGAATATCCATGTTAAATCCTGCATAGTTATGGCTTGTATTCTTCCAAAGTGCTTTTTGCATAGGAACCATCACTACATGGCCAGCACCTGTTAACGTATCAAACCATTCTTCTCTTGTATGTGCTGTTTCATTAGCCTCTCCAAAATTGTAAAAGGAAATATTTTTGCGTTCTAAGGCCTCCCATAATCCTCCTACTTCTGCATAATCCTCAGGATCAATACTTCCTGTGGTACCCGGATGTCTCCTTCCTGGTGCTTTGGAGAAGATTTTGGCAGACTTACTGACACTTGAGTTAGCTTCTACCCATTCATTGGGAATTACTCCTACCATCCAGTGATGTCCATGTATTGAGGCATCACTATCACAATAAAAATTATCACTCATGGCAAATCGCTTAGCCAAAAGTGAGTGATTGGGCATCACATTAACGTTATGGAAAGTCGTTTTTAAGGAATCTGGTAAAACTACAGTTTGATTTAGACCATAACGAGCAATCGTTGAATCACCATTAGCTCCTTTAAATTGGCCGAAAATCTCATCGTAGGTACGGTTTTCCTTCGTGATGTAAACAATATGTTTAATCGGAGATTGGGCCTGCTTATTTTTGTCTAATGACAGGATTTTGTTCCCTCTCCCCTTACTTGAATACTCTTGGTAGGTATTGTTCTTTACTTCTTGCGTATAAGCAGCTAGTTGTGCCTCATTCGGCATATCAATTGTTTGGAATGTACCTAATTGAATATCACCTACATAAGAACCTTGTTCAGGCGCCTTAAAGTCTTTACCTCCATTGGGGCCAGCTCCATAACCACGACAAGTCGTAACATAGAGTGTTTTCTCGTCCGCAGATAGTCTAACGCGCGTTGGGCCCCAGCCTGTCGGTATAAAGCCTTTGGTTTTTTGACTTGGGATGTCAATTACTGCCACGGCATTTAGTCCTAATAAGGTTACATATAAGGTTTTTTCGTCTTTGCTCAGGCATAAACCAAACGGCAGATAGCCTCTTCTCTTATCTAAAACAGCATTTAGCTTAATCGGAATATGCGATTTGATTTGTCGAGTCGCGTAATCCAACACGGCAATATTATCGTTAGTAGCATTACTGACATAAGCAAATTTTGAACTGACAGCCAATGAGTTGGGACTAGATCCGCCCACTACTTCCATCTCCTCCACCATTTCGCCTAATAAAAAGCCTGGCTTATATTTTTTGGTGATTTGGTTCGTCGACAAATTAATCTGAAAAATGCTCATGGACTCATCCGAATTAGGATCCCCTACCCCTGGAATCTTTTTACCCATGATTTCGGTTCCTTCACGAGATTCTTTCGTGTCGTTGGCATAGGGATGCCAAGGAATGTGCTGTGATTGCAGATTGGCTAAGGTGGTACCTTCGATCAAAGGGTAAGAATACATCCCCACATTAGCTACAAAAGCAAATTGATGATCAGGACTTAATGAAATACCAAATGGTTGACGACCTGTTGGAACCACTCCTACAATTTCACCCGTCTCCGCTTTCATGCGAACCATCCTGAAATTGGCCCGATCCAAGACCAACAATTCATTTTTTTCTGGCAATAGAACTAGGTCAGAGGTAAAGCTATCATCAAAATCATAACCTTTAAAGCTTCCATTTAGGCTAAAGGTTTTTAGGACTTTCCCTGTGGATAATTCAACGACCAATACATTGCCTGAATCGCCCCCACTTAAGTAAATCCATTCACTATTGGGTGAAAATACAACGCCCAAATAGGTACTTTTTCCGTAGGGTGAAAGTTTAGAAGGTGTGCCGTAAGGAGGAAAACGTTTAGAGATTTGTTTTTCTAAATCAATGCGCGTAAAAGCCCCATTGTGCAAGGTTACGGCCCATTTTCCATCTGGACTAATGACCATACCAAATGGATCACTGTTGATGCGAAGCGTTTTACCAGCAGGTTTTACCAAGCGACCAGAAGGTAATACGGAATAACCATGGATGTCAATTTTGGCTGGTAAATCTCGCCCGGGTACTTCTAAAATGGTTTGTGCGCTAACTTGAAATACGCAAAATGAGAGGAAAATAGATTTTAATATAGTGTTCATAGGTTTAAATAATTTAACGAAGGTAAAACTCTTAGAGTTAAGCTTAAACAATTATGTATTAAAATATGATGAAATTGAATCGAAATAGTTTAGGCAAAAATTAGAGTTGGTTTCGAGAGCCTCAGCCAACTTTATCAACATGGATGTTCATTTGAAAGAAATATTTAATCTCATTTACCCCCCTTCCGCTGTTCGACATTTACCGAAGGGTCATGTCGAACGACAGATGAAAGAAATTTTTAATCTCAGACATATCCCCTTACATCATAAATAATCCATTAAACTGATTTCGTTCCAGCGTTATCAGTTTACAGATTACTATTGTTCATTTGCTGGTTTATTTTTGGAGACAAAAACTTTCAATTTGATCTATAAGCATGACTTATGCATATTCCATTCAAGAACCCCAAGGACAATATTATATAATTCTGACGTTCGACATAACCCCTCAGTTTACACTGAAACGTAGAGAGGTGAACTTGTCGAACAGCTTTGTGTTGGCAAAAGCACTCGAAGTTAGTTGGCTGAGGTTCTCGAAGCCAACGTTTAAAACTGAGGCCCTCGCATTTGGCAAAGGCTCTCAAAGCCAACGTTTAAAAAGAATTTGTTAGTTAACTTATTAATCATAATTTTGTATCCAACTGGATACATTTGAAAGAATGTACTGTATTGAAAAAACAACGGAATTTGATAAGTGGTTTAAGAAACTAAATGACATTAGAGCAAAAGCAAAAATTTTGTTCCGAATTCAAAAAATAGAAATAGACGAACACTTTGGAGATTGCGAATCCGTTGGAGATGGAATTCAAGAACTGAAAATAAACTACGCAAAAGGTTACAGAGTTTATTTCAAAGAAATTGATCAGAAAATTATTATTCTACTTATGGGAGGTGATAAATCGACTCAACAACAAGACATTGAAAAGGCAAAAGAAATTTGGAAAAAATTAAAAAAATAGAAAATGGAAACGTCAAAATTTGACATTGCAGATTATTTGGACAACAACGAATTGATTGCTGAATACCTAAATACCGTTTTGGAAAAAGGCAATGAGGCTGATATTGTTACTGCAATTGGACATATTGCAAAAGCAATTGGTATGACCAAAATTGCAGAAGAAACAGGGATGAGCAGACCAAGTTTGTACAAAGCACTATCTGAAGGATCCAAACCTCAATTTTCAACAATAATGAAAGTTTTGAAAGCAGTTGGTGGACAAATACAAATAAATCCATTAACCACATAAAAATCGAACGTACAACAGCCAGTTGGCAAAGGCACTCAAAGTTAGTTCGCTGAGGTTCTTGAAGTTAGTTGGCTGAGACACTCGAAGCCAACTTTCAATTTTAAAACTTATACGCCGCCCGAGTGGCAAAATAATGAACATCTTTGCCTGGTCCCGTTTCCTTCAAATAATTTCCTGCCTTACAATAGCCTAATTCAAATTGAAATGTCAAATGTTTGTTGGCAAAATAATTGGCATCTAAAGCAAAAATATCCGCCACTCCGCTTGCATTACTTTCTATCTGACGCCCCAATACTGGTAATAATGCCGACATATTAGGAGTAAAAATACCATCGCGCAGACTGGCTCTTTGAACCAAAGATGCCCGCAAAGTCGTCATCCATTTGTGGTTATCGCTAAATCGAATGTAAGGGCTGATATTCAAGGTATTCGTAATATTTAAGGAAACTGTTTGTCCAAATGGAGGTCTAGAATACAATGTATTGAACGTATTCAACTGTTGATCATGGTTTGACACATCACCAGGAACCCAGTTGCCACTGAATCCTAAGAAAAAATGCCGCTTCATTTGATAGTTAAAATCATAGACAAACAAAAATGCTTGAATGCTCAGATCATTGAAATGCCCCCACTGACCAGCCACTTCCAAATCATAATTAAATGTCTTCTTCTCACTATACCAGCGAGTTCCCAAGGTATTTCTAGCTTCTAATCCTTTCTTTAAGTAATATTCCCTCAAAGAACTTTCCATAAAAAAATAATAGACATCAAAAAAGTCCCTCTTTTTAGAAAAAGTGTGATTCCAAATGGTTCCTGCCACCACTTCTGAAGAGCGAACATCATCGAATACCCCTGTATTCTGCTTGATTGGGTTTGCAATAAAAGCGTCTATTTTTTGATTTCCATCATACCATTTGACGGTAGCGCCGTAATAAGGTTGTCGGGTATTAGGTCCTTCCTTTAGCGCCATCAAGCGTTCTAGCCCCCAAGTATATTCCTGCCTTCCTAGACGTATTGACAGATTTGGATGTATATTCCACTCTAAAAATGCCTGATGCAAGGATAAGGCATTTTGATCTAATGTCGAGGTGATTGGATTATCATTTAAAAAACGAAGCGTATTATTCAATTGAGCAAATACTCTAAATTTTGGACTCCATTCCCAATTGGCATGCAACATGACGCGGTGCATGATTTGATGCGGATTTTCTGAGGTAAAATTATCAGGCACATCGCCAAAATTCACATGGGTATAAGATTGGTATTGCTCCCTCCATTCCCCACCAAAGCTGATCGTGCTACCTTTTACAAATGGTAGGTATTTCAATGATTCGTCCCAAGTCTTGAATCGATTGGTGTCTAATTTCAAATAGGAGAAATTATCGTCTTGGCGCATTCTAGCAATATTTTGTGCCAAAACTTTGGGTAAAAATAGACCAAGCAAGAAAAGAAAAATGAATAAACTCTTTTTCACTAAACGAAAAAATAAAGCGGGAATAAATCCAGATTATATGAAGGTGCAAATTAGGTAAATTAAATGGGCTAGCTATCCTGAACCATGGAAATTGGGTGTTTGACCTATTTTCCAACCTTGCTTTCCGTATTTTAATCCAAATACAGATAGAAATTATGCAATTTTAAACTATATTGGCTTACATTAATCCATCGGAATTACATGTTACGTTCATCTAAATCCATTTAAATACATAGAAAATGAGCATTTCAAGAAGAAGTTTTTTAGGTAAGGGCGCAATGGCAGCAGGTAGCTTTTACATCGTTCCTCGCCATGTCCTTGGAAAGGGTTATCAAGCACCTAGTGATAAATTAAACATTGCAGGGGTTGGTATCAATGGTAAAGGCCTATCGGACGTGAACAACGCCTTTAATGAAGGGGTCAACAACATTGTGGCTCTTTGTGATGTTGATTTAACTAGAGCAAAGCCATTATTTGAGAAATACGCTAAAGCTGGTCAATACCAAGATTGGCGTGTTATGTTGGAAAAAGACAAAAGCATCGACGCGGTGACCATTTCTACTCCTGACCATAATCATGCTGCCATAGCCATGGCCGCCATGCAATTGGGAAAGCACGTATATGTGCAGAAACCCATGTCCCACAATATTTTTGAGGCTCGTACGATGACTGAGGCAGCTAGAAAATACCAAGTTGTTTCTCAAATGGGAAATCAAGGAGCATCTAGCCCCGGCACTCAACAAATTGTTAAATGGATAGATCAAGGTTTAATTGGAAAAGTTCATACAGTAAACATTTGGACCAATCGTCCAATTTGGCCGCAAGGAATACCTGTTCCAACGGGTCAGCATGCTAAACCAGCCGACATCGATTGGGATGTTTGGTTAGGACCAGCTTCTTTGATTGACTATAACCCAGCATATCATCCATTTAAATGGAGAGGTTGGTGGAATTTTGGAACAGGTGCTTTGGGAGATATGGGATGCCATTTAATTGATGGACCATTTAGAGCGCTTGGACTAGGTTATCCTACAGAGGTAGAGGCTAGTATTGGATCTGTGTTTATCAGTGGTAACCAACCAGAATACATTCCTGAGGGTTGTCCACCATCCGCTTCTATCCAATTGAAATTCCCTGCTTCCAAAAAGAATAAATCAGCCGTAACCATGAACTGGACAGATGGAGGTTTGCGTGGTTTCCATCCTGACTTGATTCCAGCAAATGATCCTATTGGTACAGCAGACAATAGCAATGGTGTTGTCATGATCGGTAGCAAAGGTGTTTTAACGCATGCTACTTATGGCTTGGAGCCGCGTATCTATTTAAACAATGGGGATAAAATTGAAATGCCTAAACAAGAACCCAACAACTTAAAAGAATATGGTCATCAGGCCATGTGGGCAGAAGCTTGTAAGGCAGGCTTTAATTCCAAAGAACATAAAGAATTAAGTTCTTCATTTGATTATGCTGGTCCATTATCTGAAACGGTATTGATGGGTAATTTGGCTATTCGTAGTTATACCCTGCGCACCCCTATCCAAGGTCAAGCAAACCGTTTCAACTATCCTGGACGCAAGAAATTAATTTGGGATGGTCAAAACATGAAAATCACCAATTTCGAAGATGCGAACCAATTCGTGAAGCGCGAATACCGTGCTGGCTGGAAATTGTAATCTCTTTTGAAGTATAATAGAAAGCATGGCCCATAAAGCCATGCTTTTTTTATGTAAGATTTTATTTCAAAACGTGAAAAGCTAACACTTTTTGGACCTCATACACATCAACTGATTTATTGAATTGCTTGATAATGCTAGGATTGGCTTCTCCTGAAATCCAAATTTTCAATTCAGCATCTAACTCAAAAGTCCCAGCGGTTTCCACACTAAATCTGGAAATGGATTTATAATTGATGGATTTATATTCCGTTTTTGACCCAGTAATTCCTTGCTTATCTATCAAAATCAAGCGTTTATTCGTGAAAATAAAGGTATCACGTAATAATTTAAAACCTATTTCTATGGCTTCGCCATCAATCAAGATTTTAGCAAAATCCTTTTGCAATTGCTCCGGCGAAACCGTACCTGCATTACCTAAAATGGCAGAAAATAAACCCATAAAACGTTATTTAAATGATGAAAACTAATATAAAAATTCAGAAAAATATTGCCCAGGAGATACACCTTTAATTTTCTTCACGGCTGAATTAAAACTTTGTCGAGTTCCGAAACCAGATTCTAAGGCTACCACTTCCAATTTATAATTTTTCCATCGGGGATTTTCTCGACATTGCTCTTCTGCATATTGAATCCTCCAAGTATTGACATAATCCGAAAATGAAATATCCATTTCAGATTGTAAGGCTAAACGAATCAATCGAGGTTTCACTTTGAGTTTTCTAGCTACTTCTATTAGAGTTAAAGTAGGTTTCAAAAAAATCCTCTCCGTTTCAAAATACCGGTTAAGCGTATCCAATAAAGCTCTTTCTCGTTCATTTCCAGAGACAATTTTAACTGAGATATCCTTATTATTGCCAACTTCCTCAAGTCCATCCAATCTACCTAAAGCTTGTTGCCAAATTAAGCCCTTCAAAGTGGGGCCATACAATAATTTTGGATTAAACAGCATGAATAACATCATCAATACATATTCTACTAAATAGAAAAAATCTTTCCAGGGTAAACTGATTTGTTTTTTATCTGGGTAAATCAAATTATATATGATAAGACCCATCACAATGAATTTCATACCCATATTAAAGAACAACCAATAAACAATTAACAAATTGTTCTTTATGAATGATTTGGAGGCTGATTGATAGTATTTAAGTAAATCGACAAAGCCCCAAGTAACATAGATTAAAAAAGAAGAGAATCGAATATATAAATGATTTCTCATGGTTATCCATCCATATTTTGAATGAATGGTATAAATGGTATTTTCAGAAATCATTTCCTTTATTTCTAAAATTTTCACCTCAGTGGGTAAAATATAAAAAGGAATGTATTCAATTACATGCAAAGCAAATGGCAAAAAATGCAATAGTAATACGGGCTTAAATTTCCTTTCTGGATATAGTAAAAATTGTTGAAATAGGTAATAGAGTGGCCCTATGGTCAACATCAATGGAGATACGGTTCTAAAAAAATGGGGATATATTAAAAGATATTCAGGGCGGATGTAATAATTCAAAAATGTTTGAAGCCCAAGAACAATGAAAAGTAAACCTAGAAATTTAGTAGCAACGATTCCTTTTTTAAAGAAGAATGATCCTCCAAAAGCAAAAAAAACAAAACACAGATAATACAAATAATCTATGGGTGACATGTTTGGCTATATCTTAAATGGCTTATTCAATTTCACCTTTGAATATATTGGAATTTGACTGATAATTCCACCGATTGCCTTTTTATTTATTCGAAGGTTGAAGAATATCTTCAAAATACTTACCAGGCGAAACGCCTTTGATTTTTTTAACGGCTGAATTAAAGCTTTGTCGGGTTCCGAAACCTGACTCCATGGCAATAACCTCCAATTTATAATTTTTCCATTTAGGATTTTCCTTGCATTGCTCCTCAGCATATTGAATTCGCCAAGTATTGACATAATCTGAAAAGGACAATTCCAATTCCATTTGAAGAGCCATTCGTATAATTCTTGGTTTAATTTTCAAATATCTACTTACTTCAGCTAGGGTAATATCTGGACGAAGAAACAATTGTTCCGTTTCAAAATATCGGTTTAAAGTAAATAATACGGACTTATCGCGAGAAGCTTTTTGATGGGCTTTTTCTTGTCTACTGGACTCAATCAATTCTTTTTCATTAAAACCAGCGGAATGCTGAAATACTAATCCTTTCAGACTTGGCCCTTTCAGTAGTTTAGGATTCAACAACATAAATACCATCATGGTTATATACTCAAGAACGAATATGTAATCCATGTAGGTGAGTTCTAAATGCTTTTTTTTCGCAAAAATCAAGTTAAAACAATGTAAAATAATCACAATAAATTTCATAATCATGTCACCTGTTAACCAATAGACAATCAGCGAATTCTTTTTCAGGAAAGAGCGAGATGTAGTTTTGTAAAAATTATATAATTCGTAGGTAGTCCAAATGATATAGGCTAGGTAATAAATGGTTTTAATGAATAGGTGATCACGCATAGAAATCCAGCCATAAGACGACAAGGGATTAAAGAAGGTATTTTGTTGAAATACGTACCTTACCTCTTGTAATTTTAACTCTGCTGGGAGAATATAAAAGGGAATATATTCAACTACATGTAATATAAAAGGCAAAAAATGCAGTAGATGAACCAAACGGAATTTCCTTTCGGGGTAAAGTAAATAATGTTGAAATAAATACGCTAAAGGCCCTAAAAGATAGAAAAATGGAGATACCGTTCTAAAAAAATGGGGATAATCATTTATATGACTAGGTTGAATAAAATAGCCTGCAAAAAGTTGATAGGCTAAACCCAAAAACTGTATCCCTAGAAATTTTGTTGCTATTAGCCCTTTTTTATAGAATAGAGAAATTCCAAAGGCAAAGAAAACAAAGCTCAAATAAAACAAATAATCTACCGGTGACCAAGAATTCATTCTTACCAATATTATTTATGAGGTTATAAATAGTATGATGTAATGACACGGAGATACGTAAACTTATTAAATTAAATCATTAAAAGTAAATTCAAAGGAAACTGATTGGTCAATTATTTATTTAACGTAACGAAAATGGAGAAAAATCGTATTGCTCGGTAAAAATTCATTAAGCTCTAAAACCATAAAAAAGCTCAGCCTAAAATTAGGCTGAGCTTTCAACAATCTCTGTGTTCTATTCCTTTAATATGTTCTATCATTAAAGATGTTACAAATAAAGGATGAAGATAAGGCAGCACCAAAAAAAGCACTGTCACATGATTGTCTCAAAAAGAAAATAAATACAACGTGCTAAAAATCAGATAGATACTGAAATATTGTTGTATCAGAATTGGTTAAATTTAATTTCTTTCTCAAACGAATTCGTGCCAATTCCACCGCCCTCAACGATTGTCCAGTCAAATTTGTAATTTCTTTTGTACTCATATCTAGCTTTAAAAAGGCACAAAGTCGGCGTTCATTATAACTCAAATTGGGATGCACTTCCAATAGTTTAGGAAAAAAATGGGAATGTATTTCAATGAATCTAATTTCAAATTCCTCCCAATTTTTAGTAGAATTAACCTTTTCAATATCTTTAGAAATACTTTTTAACAAATGAACAGAATCTGAATTCTCAGATTTCGTCGATTTAATTCGATTCACAATCTGATTAAGTGATTGTTCCTTTTGAATGGCATGCAAAGCACTTGAAGCCATTTGCTTATTTACTACAGCCAAGTCTTCATATAATTTTGAATTTTCTTCCTGACTTTTATCTATTTTTTCTTGATTCCTTTGTTGAATGGCCTTTAACTCTCGATTAGATTTCCAATATTTTCTAAAATAATGAATGAAAATCATTGAAATGAAAAACAAAAATAAACCTAATACGATTTTAGTTTTTTTCTCTTTCAATTTCTCAGCTTCCTCGTTTTTAATAATATTTCGAGCAAAAGACTTTCGGAATAATGATTCCTTGGCTTGCTCAGATTTCATTTTGGCTTTAGCATCCAAATTCATCTTCAAATACTTAAGCGCCAGACTTGGATTTCCTTGCTTTTGAAAAATTTCATATAGCCTATCAGATATACTACTAATTAATTCTACTGATTCAGATTTTTGAGCAAGTGCTAAACCTTTTTGATAATAAATTAACGACTCCCCTTCTAAATTGAACTTATCGGAAAATTCCCCTAAACTCATATAACACGAAGAAATCATGGAATGATTATTCAACAACTTTTGTTGGCTCAAAGCTAAGTCTAGGTACGCCTTAGCTTTTTCTTTTTGATTCTGCTGAGTATATAAAATACCTAAGGATTGAGCTAACTGAGCAGAGACTAATTGGAATTCCATTTTATTTCTCGACAAACTGAGGCCTTTTAAATAGAATTTTTCAGCCTTATCAATCTGCTTTTTCCCCAAATAAATATGTCCTAAGTCTAAAAAAGTATTTATTTGATCCTCCAAAGAAACTTCTTCATGGTGTTCCTTAGCGTAATGTTGTACCAAGGTTAATCCCTTATTGAATAAGCTATCTGCTTGATTCAAATCACCTAAAAACATATGCAAAAGCCCTAAATTAGCTGTAGCACGACCAATCATCTTTTCATTATTTTCAAGTTCTGCCAAATCCAAATACTTGTTCATATACAAGGCTCCTACATCATAAAGACCCGCAAACATAGCTCCTCGAATAACTTCAGTGTAAGATTGATATTGAAGCTCAGGTATGCCTAATTTTTCAGCCATTTTTGAAGCTTCAATGGCCTTTGAGATACTTAAACTATAATTTTTCAGGAGATTTTTCTTGGATAGATTCAGTTGCCTAACGATAAGTAAAGAATCATGAGTTTTGACATGGCTAGAATGTAAACCTACTTCCATGGTCTTATGCTCATTACACGCCAAAATAAATGAGATTAATAAAGTACAAATAATTGTGCCAAAGAAAACTTTCATAGGATTTAGATAGATTAACTAACATATAATTTAGAACATCATAAAATGAACCATTTCATGAATCAATTTATCTTTGAACACAGGATAGGGAAAACATATTCAATTTAACAATAAGGCTAATTTTAGACAAAATATGTACTGTCACAACAATGTCTCATTTCTGTAATTTAACAATCTACCACCTAAGCATTAATAATATTTCAATCCACAAAAACCGTACTTTAGGTTTCCTTTATGACCTATATAAAAATAATATTTTTAAAGGCATTTCAACGAAATTGAACTGATTTTTTGAAAGGAATTCAGGACAGACTTTGATTCAAACGACCATGGTCATCGATTCCAATTCACCACCCCTGAATGGAAATAAAATGAATGAAAATTGAATCAATTGTTAAAATTATTTTTTGATTAACAAGGGAAAATGCAAAAACACGGAAAATGATTCACAATTGATTTAGGATTAAATCCACATATTTAACCATTTATACATTTCATTTTTTAAATAAAATTCCGAGTTAAATTTTCGTGAATCAACTAAATAAGAATGGGATTGGGAGATGCTTTAAAACAAAAAACCCTGTAAATTATTCATTTACAGGGTCAAATTGTCTACCGAAGTAGTCCGTACGGGAATCGAACCCGTGTTTCATCCGTGAAAGGGACGTGTCCTAACCCCTAGACGAACGGACCAATTATTAATTTGGTGGCACAAAGGTAGAGCTTTCCTTTAAAAATTCAAATACTGCACGAAAAAAAAAGCGAGTTTTAATCAATTTAATTTTATTATTTTAGCCTTTACATTGAAACCCACCCTCTTATGGCTATAGTTAAACCACATTCTTTTTTTAGCGATTTTGATATTGCCCTCTTTTTAAATGGTAAACACACCCGTTTATATGAAAAATTAGGTGCTTTTGAAATCGAGTTAGAAGGGGAAATAGGTACTTATTTCTCTGTTTGGGCTCCAAACGCCGAATCTGTATTTGTGGTAGGTAATTTCAATTTCTGGGATTCTAGTGCTCACGGGCTATATCCTCGTTGGGATTCATCTGGAATCTGGGAAGGTTTTATCCCTCATGTTAAAACCGGAGAAACTTATAAGTATTGGATTAAAAGCAAGACAGGTGAAATTCTGGAAAAATTAGATCCAATGGGTCTTTTTTGCGAAACACCTCCTAAAACAGCCAGTATTGTTTGGAATACCTACAAAGAATGGAAAGATCAAACATGGATGCAAGAAAGAAGTCAAAAGAATTCTTTAAATGCACCCATGTCCATATACGAAGTACATTTGGGTTCATGGCAAAAAACATTGGAAAACGAATACCTTAGCTATGCTGACCTAAGTGATAAATTAGTACAATATGTCAAGGACATGGGCTTTACTCATGTGGAGTTCATGCCAATCATGGAACATCCCTATGCTCCTTCTTGGGGGTATCAAATTACGGGCTACTTTGCGCCATCCTCTCGATTTGGGGACCCTCAAGGTTTTATGACTTTGGTAGAACGTTTTCATCAAGAAGGTATTGGTGTAATTTTGGATTGGGTTCCCTCCCATTTCCCAGGTGATGACCATGGTTTACGTAACTTTGATGGTGGCTGTCTATATGAGCATCCAGATCCTAAGCGAGGCTTCCATCCAGATTGGCAATCCTATATTTTTGATTACGGGAAAAATGAAGTTCGAAGCTTTTTAATGTCCAATGCCGCTTTTTGGTTGGATCGATACCACATAGACGGTTTACGGGTAGATGCGGTGGCCTCCATGCTTTACTTGGATTATTCCAGAAATGATGGAGAATGGGAAGCGAATGTGTATGGAGGAAATCATAATTTAGAAGCCATTTCTTTCTTACAAGAACTCAATATTCACATGTATGGTGAATTCCCTGATATTCAAATGATTGCAGAGGAATCAACCAGTTTTCCCGGAGTAACCAAACCTGTTTTTCAAGGTGGTTTAGGATTCGGGCAAAAGTGGATGATGGGTTGGATGAATGATACCTTAAATTTCTTTCATAAGGATCCTATTCACAGGAAATACCATTTGAATGATTTAACCTTTTCTCTCATTTATGCCTTTACAGAAAATTTCTGCCTACCATTATCCCATGATGAAGTAGTATATGGAAAGAATTCTTTATTGAATAAAATGCCAGGAGATGAATGGCAAAAATTTGCCAACCTCCGTGTTTTATTAAGTGAGCAGTTTACCCATCCTGGAAGTAAACTATTATTTATGGGTGGGGAATTCGGCCAAAAAGAAGAATGGAACCATAATCAATCACTGGATTGGCATGAACTAGAAAACCACTACCACAAAGGCATACAATCGACTGTCAAGGCCTTAAATCAATTATACCGAGAAGAAGCTGCCCTATACAGCAAACAATTCTCTCATGAAGGTTTTGAGTGGATAGAATCCAATGATCAAGGCAATTCTGTCATTACCTATATTCGTAAAGGTGAAATTGCGAAGCAACAGGTGATAGTTATCTTAAACTTAACTCCAGCTCCAAGAGAAAATTACCGCATTGGTGTCCCTCTACCAGGAGTGTGGAAGGTACTTTTCAATTCAGATAAAAGTGAGTTTGGAGGTAGCGACTACCCTATTTCGGGCGCCGTAATGACAGAAGCAATCAATTGGCAGGGAAAAGCTTTTTCCATTTCATTAAACTTACCTCCGATGGCAGCCATCATACTGAAGGCCTAAAAACAATAAAGACTCAGAAAAATTCCGAGCCTTTATTCAATCCGCCTAAGTAGTATTTTTAATGTTTGATTCTGTTTCAATACAATTTCGTCTTATTTTTCATTGAAATTGTACACAAAAATAGTATTAATATTCAATACTTAAAATAGCATTAAAAAATATTTTTAATTATTCGAATAAAAAATAAAAATAAACTTGGATTACTTTCGTTTGGCGATGATATCCTCCATATCAGAGAGTTCCACTTCCAACGCTTTGGTCGAAATGGTTATTTCCCAAGCACTTAAACTCAGTGCGATACTCATTCCAATGAGTCCTATTCCGAAAAACCATCGCGCAATCATTTCTTCATTCATGAATAAGAGAAACATGCAAATGACACTCAACAA
This sequence comes from Aquirufa aurantiipilula, assembly GCF_019923745.1. Classification (GTDB taxonomy): domain Bacteria; phylum Bacteroidota; class Bacteroidia; order Cytophagales; family Spirosomataceae; genus Aquirufa; species Aquirufa aurantiipilula. The sequence continues at coordinate 38,638 of NZ_JAANOG010000007.1, read as the reverse complement.
TAAACTGAAAATTGCGATGATTTGCATGGATTGAATCAGTTTCATGCGTAATCGTAAATTCTCTATTTGCTTAAAAATAGCGTCCTCTGGATTCTTTTGAAACTTTAAATGTAGATCTCTAATCAATGAAGCCATCGACATAAATCGATTGGTGAATGCAATCATCAATAATGATACAGTAGAAAATAATAATGCGGGTGTTGAGATGCTAAGCTCCATGAGGAAATTGTAAATTATAAATTATGAATTATAAATGGGAGAAAGTAGATGGTGAATTGTAAATGGTGAATTGTAAATGGTAAATAGTGAATAGTGAATTATGGATTATGGATTATAAATTATGGAATTGGGTTTTAATATTTCCGTTTATTTCGGGCTTAAAAAAGGATAATTTTGAATATTAAATTGGTGTTTCAATTAATATGAATGTTCAATTATTGGAATATAGATATTTTTTAAAATAATGAAAAGAAACGAATAAATACCTGAAAATCATGGCATTAAAAAACCAAAATACCCCATGAATAAAAGATGATCTACCATTCACAATTCTTCATTCACAATTCACCATTTATAATCTATAAATCATAATTTACAATTTAAAATTTATCTTCGGTATTCATCCAAATACCGATCCATTTCCTCTTGTATTTTTTTGGCTTCCCGAGCAGCGGAAACGAAAGTGTCTTCTCCAGCATAAATGATCCCTCGGGAAGAATTAACTAATAAGCCAACTTGGGAATTCATGGCATATTTGGCTACATCTTCCAAGCTTCCTCCTTGGGCTCCTACTCCAGGAACTAAAAAGAAATTATCCGGGGCAATTTCCCGCACTTTTTGTAAAAAATCGGAACGAGTAGCTCCAATCACAAACATCAAGTGTTCTGGAGAGCCCCATGTCATCGCTGTTTTCATTACGCGTTCATACAAGGGCATATAATCTTCCGATTTCGTCATTTGAAAATCATGACTCCCCACATTGGAAGTCAAAGCCAACAAAATCACCCATTTATCTCGGTAAGTCAAAAATGGCTCCACAGAATCTCGGCCCATATAGGGTGCTACGGTTAGCGAATCAAAATTTAAACCACTACTTGCTGGATCAAAAAATGTTTGGGCATATTTTAATGCCGTATTTCCGATATCCCCTCTCTTTGCATCAGCAATCGTAAATATATCTTTGGGAATATATTCCATTGTTTTCTGCAAACTCTCCCAACCTCGAGGGCCCATAGCTTCATAAAAAGCAATATTGGGCTTATAGGCTACTGCAAACTGATGCGTGGCATCAATGACGGCTTGATTAAATGCAAAAATGGGATCTTTTTCTGTTCGAAACTTACTAGGAATCAGATTTATATCCGAATCCAAACCAACGCATAAAAATGACCGTTTTTGTTCAATTTGCTTAACTAATTCTGATGAATTCATAGAGATTGGGAAAGGACATTGTTTAAATGCCGAAATATGAATAATTTTGGCGCAAATTAAGTTCTTTCCAAGCAATATCAAAAAAAGAGGAAAGCAATCACGATCTCGAATTTATGCAATTTATCAAACACCAGCTCCCAGGAGTAATTGAATGTATCCCAACGAAGTTTTTTGATGCTAGAGGCCATTTTTATGAGTCTTATAACCAAAAATTATTTGCAGCAAATGGCATTGCAGAAGATTTTGTTCAAGATAATTATTCCTTCTCTACCCCAGGTGTTTTAAGAGGTTTGCACTTTCAAAAAAATCCACATGGTCAAGGGAAATTAGTTCGTTGCATGACTGGAAAGGTAATGGACGTGATTGTTGATTTAAGACATGATTCACCCACTTTTGGTCAACATGAAAAATTCATTTTAGATGCTGACAAGGGAAACATGCTCTATGTTCCCGTTGGTTTTGCCCATGGATTTGTTGCCTTAGAAGAAACCATATTTGTCTATAAATGCACAGATTTCTGGAATAAAGAAGCAGAGTCTGGAATTCGTTGGAATGACCCTACATTAGCCATTGATTGGGGTGTAGCTGAACCCATCGTTTCAGATAAAGATCAAATTTTACCAGATTTTAGTGCTGATGAGCGAATCTTCTAAAAGAGATTAGCTGAAAAACATTACCTTTGTGCCAATGACTCATAAGCTGATTTTATCAAGCCCATTATTGGAAATAACCATATCCAGGTTATGCCAAGAGCTCATTGAAAATCAAATTCAAGGTATTGAAACTGTCATTCTAGGCCTTCAGCCAAGAGGAATTTACTTTGCCGAAAGAATTGCTAAAGAATTAAGTAAGCACCTTCCTGAAGCTCCACAAATAGGTCAATTGGACGCAACGTTTTACCGCGACGATTTCCGAAGAAGAGATACCGTAGCTCCCAATAGCACCAATATCCCCTTTATCATTGAAAATAAACGAGTTATCTTAGTTGATGACGTTTTAGCCACTGGTAGAATGGTCCGTGCAGCCTTAGATGCAATGACAGCATTTGGCAGACCTGCTAAAGTAGAACTTTGCGTGTTAATCGACCGAATTTACAACCGAGATTTACCGATTAATGCTGATTATATCGGAAAAAGTGTCAATACACTTTCAACCGAAAAAGTACTGGTAGAGTGGACCGAACAGGGCCATGAAGCAGATAAAATTTGGTTAATCACTCATCCATGATGAAATAAATATGTTGAAATCGCCACATTTATTAGGAATAAAAGACCTGGATGCAGAATCCATTGACCTGATAGTAAAAACGGCCAAAGAATTTAAAGAGGTTCTAAACCGACCTATTAAAAAAGTGCCTTCTTTACGCGATGTGACCATTGCCAATGTATTTTTTGAAAACTCTACTCGTACTCGCTTATCTTTTGAATTAGCCGAAAAAAGACTTTCTGCTGATACCATCAATTTTTCAGCATCAGGAAGTTCGGTCAAAAAAGGAGAAACGTTATTAGACACCGTCAACAACATTCTAGCCATGAAAGTGGATATGATTGTTATGCGACATGCTAGCCCAGGTGCCCCTCACTATTTATCCAAACACATCAAAGCAAATATCATCAATGCAGGAGATGGTACGCATGAGCACCCCACTCAAGCACTTTTGGATACCTTTTCTCTTCGAGAAAAATTAGGGGATTTAGCTGGCAAAAAAATAGCCATCATTGGAGATATTTTACACTCGAGAGTAGCCCTTTCCAATATTTATGCTTTGAAAAAACAAGGAGCACAAGTTCGCCTATGCGGCCCAAGCACCTTGATTCCCAAGCACATACAAAGCTTAGGTGTTGAAGTGTCTCATGATGTAAAAGAAACGCTAGCCTGGTGCGACGCTGCCAATGTTTTGAGAATTCAACTAGAACGCCAGCAAATCAAATATTTCCCATCCTTACGAGAATATGCCCAATTCTTTGGAATCACTAGAAAAATGCTGGATGAATTACCTAAAGAAATTGTCTTGATGCACCCAGGCCCAATCAATCGAGGAGTAGAATTAAGTTCGGATGCTGCTGATTCCCCCCATTCCATCATCTTAGATCAAGTTGAGAATGGAGTGGCTATTCGCATGGCCGTTTTATACTTATTAGCATCCCGAGCTTAGGTAATCTTGATAAGCCTGCAATAAGGATTTTGCCTCTATTCCTTCTCCACAAGCATAATGTCCCAAAGGACAATTCTTTTTTCCATGGTCTCCACATGGTCTACAATCTAGTACATGCTTAGTTTCAACGATTCGATTCCAATCAGCTAATGGTCCAAATCCAAAGGATGGGATTGTAGAACAATAGACTGCTACCGTAGGTACATTTTCAGCTGAACATATATGCATTGGCCCAGAATCATTCACAAAGCTCATTTTACTTTGCTGAAATATGTAGGCAGAAGCCAATAAAGGATGCTTACCCGTTTCATTCAATACTACTCTATTACTTCCATGGAAGGCAGCCGCAATTTGATCGGATAATTCAATTTCACCTGGAGAACCCATCAAGACAACTACCTGATTTTCAGGTAACAATTTTATGAATTCTATCCAAATTCTAATAGGCAGTCGCTTTGTTTCCCAAACACTTCCCGGAGAAATACAGATATATTCTTTTTTCTGCATTTCTGTAGCTAAGTCGATATTGGGGGCTCGTAAACAGGGTTTAAATACCTTCTCTCCTAACCAAGATTTAACCAATGCTGTATTTCTTTCTACCTCATGAATACCTGTACCCCACTCATGTCTCACTTTTTCCGTAAAAAATAAAGACATAGGATTTTTGTCAAAACCAACCACCCGCTTTGCTCCTACACATAGACTCAAAAGTCCCATACCCAAAAACCGTTGAATCACATAAACAGCATCAAAATGCTCTTTAGAAAGATCGCGCCTGAGCTCCAACCAAGAAGACCATTTTCTAGATTTATCGTATGACCAGACTGTTTTTAGGTTGGGATAAGGATAGGCTTTGAACAGACTTTCATTCCCTTTTCTTACCAAAATATGAATTTCTGTATCGGGAGATTCCATGCGAATCTTCTCCAACAAAGCAGTAGCTAAAACAGCATCCCCTAAAAAAGCAGTTTGAATTAAAAGAACTTTGGAATGCTTAAGCATATAAAAAAATGAATGAAATGGCCATAAATTTAGTTAAATTTGGGACATTTTTATCCAATTAAAACATGAATTCGATTCAAACCCGAACGCTTACAAATGGCATTATCCTTGTCCACCGACAAGTTGTACATACCGAAATTTCGCATGTAGGCATTATGTTGGACATAGGCAGTCGGGATGAAAATGACTCTGAGCAAGGCCTGGCTCACTTTTGGGAGCACATGGCTTTCAAAGGCACTCAAAAGAAGAATAATATTCAGATTATCAATCGTTTGGAAATTATTGGAGGTGAATTGAATGCATATACGACCAAAGAGAAAATTTGCTTTCATGCTTCTGTTTTAAGTCCCTATTACGAAAGAGCTTTGGAACTTTTAGCGGATATCACGTTTCATTCTACCTTCCCTCAAAAAGAATTAGAAAAAGAACGAAGTGTGATTTTGGAGGAAATGTCCATGTATTATGATTCTCCAGAAGATGCGATTCAAGATGATTTTGATGAATTACTATTTCCTAATCATTCCTTAGGGATGAATATTTTGGGAACTAATGAAACTGTTCAAGGATTTCAGCAATCCGATTTGATTCAGTTCATCGAAAGAAATATGGATACCTCCCGCATCGTATTTTCTTCTATCGGAAAATTACCTCATGATAAAGTTTTTGCCTGGGCTGAAAAACATTTGGGTCAAATTAAGGCTAAAAAGCAACAATTAAAACGAATGCAACCCAACTTGATGCTTCCTGAAAAAAAGATTGTCAAAAGGGGGGTAACTCAATCACACGTAGCATTGGGAAGGCAATCTTATGCATTAGCTAATCCCAATCGAATGGCCTTTTTTACCTTAATTAATTTACTAGGTGGACCAGGAATGAATTCTTTATTGAACGTTTCCATCCGAGAAAGACATGGATTAGTTTATTCCATTGAAGCTTGCTTTACCTCTTATATTGACTCCGGTTTTTGGGCTATTTACTTTGGTACAGAACCAAATCAAGTAAACAAATCCATTAAACTGATTATGAGGGAGTTCGACAAACTTCAGCAAAAAGCATTGTCAGGACCCGCTTTACAGAAAATCAAATCGCAACTCAAAGGTCAATTGGCCATGGCAGAAGAAGGGAATTTGAACTTCATGCTCATGATGGCTAAGAACTTATTGGACCGAGAAAAAATTGAAAGTTTGGATGAATTATTCCTACAAATAGATGCAATCACTTCGGATAAGTTGCAAACCTTAGCACAAGAAATGTTTGTGCCTGATCAGCTAAGTTACCTAATCTTTGAACCTTAAGGAATCCCTTGCATCTCTACCTTCACATTCCATTTTGTCGACAAGCCTGTCATTACTGTGACTTCCACTTTTCGACGGTGCTTTCTCAAAGAGAGGTGATGGTAAATGCTATGCTTAAAGAATTAGAGATTCAGAAAGAATATTTATCCAATAAGCATATTGATACGATTTACTTGGGTGGAGGAACTCCTTCCCTATTATCTGAATATCAACTAAATCAGCTTTTTGATAAAATTAAGCACACCTATACAATCAACAAAGGTGCTGAAATCACCTTAGAAGCAAATCCAGAAGATTTAACCAAGGAGTATATTCAAACCTTACAAAAAATAGGGATTAACCGTTTAAGCGTAGGAATACAAACATTTCATGATGAAAGTCTACGTCAATTACATCGCAATCATAGCAGCCAACAATCCATTGAAGCTATAAAGAATGCTCAAGATGTAGGTTTAGAAAATATCAGTGTTGACATTATTTACGGACTAAAAGACCATCATTTGTCGAATACGGAGTTTGACATACAACAAGCTGTTTCACTGAATGTGAACCATATTTCTGCCTACAGTTTGACCATTGAACCTAGAACCGTTTTTGGAAAGCAAAAAGAAAAAGGTTTGCTCAAAGAAACACCTGATAATCAAATGGCTGCCCATTTTGAATTAGTTCATCAACTATTACAATCGGCAGGATTTGAGGCTTATGAAGTATCCAATTTTGCCAAAAACGGATGCTATTCCCGACACAATTCCAGTTATTGGAACCAAGAAGAATACCTAGGAATCGGGCCATCTGCACATAGTTTTAATTATCAAAGCCGTCAATGGAATATTGCCAATAATAAGGCCTACTTATTGGCTTTAGAACAAGGTAAATCACATTTTGAACTAGAATATTTAAGTCCAGAAAATCGGATCAATGAATACATCATGACCCGACTAAGAACTATGTGGGGCTTGGATATTAACTTCTTAAAACAGGCATTTGATCAAATTAACCAACACTTTCCTACGGAAGAATTTAAGGAATGGAAAGAGAAACAATGGGCGATAGAGAAAGAAGGATTTTTAATCTTAACCGATTCGGGAAAATTAATTGCCGATAAATTGAGTAGCGATATTTTTCTAATTTAACCCGGCATTTCAATTAAGATTGTATTTTTGCAATCTATTATACCTCAACATCTCAATGGCAAAAAGAATTGACTTAACGAAAGAAACGCGACTTAGCAGCAAATCGTCTAAATTCGGAAAAGTCAATACCAGTACTAGTCAAAAATCTTCCAGTACTTTCAAAAAATATGTCATCAAGTTCGCTTGGTTAGTATTTTATGCTTGGATTGCCTCCTTGGTGATGATTGTATTATTCAAATTTCTTCCCATTTACTTCACTCCCACCATGGCTAGTCGTAAAATCGATGCAATCATGGAAGGAAAACCAAGTAAAATATATTCAAACTGGACTTCGTATGCTGAAATAGACAAAAACTGTGCCTTAGCAGTGATTGCCTCTGAAGACCAACTTTTCCCTGAACACAATGGGTTTGACTTTGAAGCCATGTGGGGTGCTATGCGCCACAATATGAAAGGAAAACGAATCAAAGGAGCTAGTACTATTTCTCAACAGGTGGCCAAAAATGTATTTTTGTGGCAAGGAAGAAGCTATTTAAGAAAAGGATTGGAAGCCTATTTCACCTTCATGATAGAGTTAATTTGGGGAAAACAAAGGATATTGGAAGTCTATCTCAATGTAGCTGAAACAGGCAAAATGACCTTTGGAGTAGAGGCTGCTTGTCGTAAATTTTATGGTCATTCAGCGTCCGAAGTTAGTCGAGCCGAAGCTGCAAGAATTGCTGCAGTTTTACCCAATCCCATTCGTTTCTCCATTCAAAATCCTTCTAATTACGTACAGCGAAGAACCAATACGATACAGCGACAAATGCGCATGTTAGGTGGTAAGAAATTTGTAAGCCAGATCGATTAAAAGGTGTAAGGCCATTCATCCTATAATTCAGAATTGGGATCCCAAAAATGTAGGTGAAAATTTAGAATTTTATCATCTTTTACTTCGATACCTTCTGATTCTAATAGCTCTTGCATTCGATTTCCTCCAAAGAAATTCTTACCGGTCAACAATCCATTTCGATTAACTACCCGATGAGCAGGTACATTTTCTAAGGTATGTGAGGCATTCATTGCCCACCCCACCATTCTTGCTCCTCCCTTCATACCTAAATAGGCAGCAATAGCTCCATAAGAAGTCACTTTTCCTGTGGGAATCAGTTGTACAACTTGATAAATCGCATCAAAGGAATTGAGACTGGCAGCCATTTTAATACTAAAAGCTAAAACTTATGACCTATAACGTATAATTTATTTACTCTTCTTTTCTCTCTTCAATTTCCTTCTCTAATTCTTGATACCATTTCTCTCCAAATTTACGGATTAAGGGTTCCTTTAAGAATTTATAAATAGGTACTCCTAATTGTTTACCATGAGAACAAGCATCGGAGCAAATACTCCAACGATCATAGTTTAATGCCTGATATTCAGCCAATTTAGCAATTCGAATGGGATATAAATGACAAGAAATAGGTTTTCTAAAGTCGATTTTACCATCAAAATAAGCTTGCTCAATCCCACACTTCAAATATTTTTTATCATCGTATATAGCATAGACACATTCCCTGCCTTCTATTACAGGAGTGGAAAAATCCCCATCTTCATCCTTAACCCAAGTACCGACTTGTTTAATGACAGCTTTACCTTCCTCGGATAAATAAGGAGCAATTTGATCCTGAATATTTTCAATAATCGCTAGTTCATCTTCTTCCAAAGGTGCCCCTAAATCACCCTCCACACAACATGCGCCCTTGCATTTACTTAAATCACAAACAAAGAACTCATCGGCTACATCTTCACTAATTACCGTATCATCAATTAAAATCATTCTATCCTATTTTTCACAAAGGTAAAGATATTCCCAAGCTCTTAAAACAAATGGTCAATTAGCAATAATCCTATTTTAAAACCGTTAAATGAGAATATTTGGTAATTTTACAATAAATAGGCTTCAACAGCTTTCATTGCTTTATTAATCCATCATCTATGAATCAAAAAAAGCTACTATTTCTTTTTTTGTTTTTGGTAAGTTGTTCATCCATTACCGTTCGCGCCAGCAATCGCCCAGATACCTTAAGTTTGGGGAATTTACGTGTTGCGATTCATCCATCTGCTAGACCCATTTTAGAGAAGGAATGGGCTATGTTAGGAGCCAACAAAAAATTTGTGGGTATGATGAAGGACAAAATGCGGCTTTTTTTCCCATTAATTGAGCCAATTTTAAAAGATGGAAATATCCCAGATGATTTCAAATACCTATGTGTCCAAGAAAGCTCATTGAACCCGAATGCAGTTTCCACATCAAATGCGGTGGGATATTGGCAGTTTAAATTAGAAACAGCCAAGGATGTCGGTTTGAAGGTAAACAAAGAGGTCGACGAAAGACGTCATATCATGGAAGCCACCAAAGGGGCAGTCAATTATTTAAGTCGGAATAATACGGTTTTAGATAATTGGTTAAGCACATTACTATCCTATCGTTTAGGTTTAGGAACCCTAAAGAAAATGCCATTAGCAACGGATTGGCTAGGAAAATCCATTATTGAAGTTGATTCTAGTACAGACTGGTATGTCTTACGTTTCTTAGCTTATAAACATTTTTGGGAAACGGAATTACAATTAAATGCCGCGGAAAGTGTTTCAGCGGAAATACCAAGTATGATTACCTACAAGCAAGTCAAAGGTAAAAACCTGATGGAATTATCCGATGAATGGAAGGTAAGTTATGATGATTTAAAAAAATACAATTCCTGGGTGTTGAAAGATTGGGTACCTGACGATAAAGAATATACACTGTATCACCCTTCCAATGTGTCCATTTTTGAATCTAAAAGCAATGTAAGTCTGGCAGCTCAAAGCATGGCATTAACAGCTTCCAATGATACCAATAAATTGTATGTCGAGGCTGAAGTCCCTCAAGAGGCACTTTACCCTAAGAAAAAGCATAAACCTATTTTAAGCGACAAAGTGGAAACCCGCTTTCACACGGTTGAATCTGGAGAAAGCCTAAGTTCAATTGCGCGAAAATATGAGATGAAACTTCCCGATTTACTGAAGTTAAACGACTTAGAAATGAGCTCAATGATTAGCTTGGGTCAAAAAATCAAGGTATCGAGAAAAATACCCATGCTGGAATTAATAGCAGAACAATTGGATGAAAAAGCAAAAAAATCACCCAATAGCGCACGTGTCAATGAGGCAATAGAAAAGCAAGAAGAAAAGATTGCCGAAGAACCTAAGGTAAACATTAAAAGTACAGGGAATTCTGTTTACATCGACCCTGCTGTTGGTCGTGAGATTACCATTCGCTCAGATAACCCAGAAAAAGATAAAAAATCAGAAATTAAAGTGGTGGAAGAAACACCAAAAACGCCCGTTGAAAAAACTCCTGTAATGAATGAATCAAAATCCGTCGCTAAAATAAATAATGTACAAGCGAATAATTCATTTCACCAAGTTAAAGCTGGAGAAACGCTATTTAGAATAGCTTCTCAATATGGCATCAGTGTTCAGAAATTAGCTGAATGGAATAAACTTGGAAAAAACCCCAAAATACAGGTTGGGCAAAAGTTGAAAATTCAGCCTTAATCTTTCTTTTTAAGAATCAAAAGTCCATCGCGCAAGGGTAAAAGCAAATTTTCAACCCGCACATCATCTAGACACTTTTGATTAAAATCCCTTAGGGCTTGGGTGGATTTATCTTTAGCAGATTCTTCGACCACTTTTCCACTCCAAAGGACATTATCTACAATGATTAAACCCCCTTTTCTTACTTTATCCACTACTAAATCAAAATAGAGCGCATAATTTCGCTTATCCGCATCGATAAAAACCAAATCAATTTCTTCCTGAATCAATGGAATTTCTTCTTTAGCATCCACAATACGGTAATCAATTTGTGGACCCAGGGGAGATTGATCAAAAAAAGAGCGAGTAAATCGTTCTAATTCCTCATTGACATCTAAGGTAATGATCTTCCCAGTAGGTACTAATCCCTCTGCCAAACAAAGAGCCGAATAACCGGTATAAGTCCCTATTTCAAGAATTAATTTTGGTTGGATTAGAGAAGAAATCAAAGCTAAAAACCGACCTTGCAAATGTCCAGATAGCATCCTAGGTTGCAATATTTGAGCATGCGTCTCCCGATCTAGACGTTTCAATAAATCACTTTCTGGCTCAGTAAATGCACGAGAATAAGCATCAATGGCTGGATCTATGAATTCCATGGTATTATTTGATACCGGTATAAAAGAAATCGAAAGAAGAATCTGGTGTTTGATTTAGTGAATAATCATCCACTTGAATGGAATCCACTAATTGATTGTTGGCTTTGGAAACAATCAATCGACTCATACGATTGGCAATATCATAAGGAACTTGTAACCAAGTTCTTGGTAATCTGTATTGAAGGTTTAGGATATCAAATCGAGTGATTTTTTGAACGGATTTTTTATTCTCTTCATAATAATCCATCACTTTGGCATTTCCATGAATTCCTTCTGTAATAACCGTAGTAAAATGCTTCTCCATCAAGTTCTTCAGTCCTTGGGCATCATATTCACGCACATGCCATGGATTACGGGTTAAAGAAAATTTCTTATTCACAGTGGTCAAATACAATTTACCCCCTGGTTTTAATACTCTAGCAGCTTCTTGAAGGAAAAAATCATCATTTTCAATATGCTCTATTACCTGAAAGGTTACCACAAAATCATAGTGATTCGAAGGTAAATCTTTCAAAGGTGGTAAAAACATGTCAATGAAGTTAAATGAAGGATAGTTTTTACTTAATTCCTGCATCAATTCCGTATTCTTATCCACTCCTGTATAATGACTGACTTGCGGGGCTAATACGCCTACTCCCCTTCCTGTACCACATCCAATTTCCAATACATCTCCCGATACTAAGTGGCTTACATGCAAATAAGGGAATAAAAGACGTTGGTGAATCGGATTATCCGAAGCAATCTCAGAGGAAGCAATTTCAGTTGTTTTATACATATTCAAGAATTTAATTACAAAGGTAGGAATATTCAAATAAATATTTTTTTCTAAATAATTTGGTTTGCATTACAAACTACATTAATATTGCAAACACTAAACCACTAAAACATGTCTGAATCGGTACTGAATCCCAATGAGAGCCTAGCTATAATCCAAAAAGTAGTGAACTCCACACGCCAAGATTATCATATTCAACGAAAATTTTATATCCTTTGGGGTATGCTTATAGCAGTAGCTAGCTTTTCTCAGTATGCTATTTTAAACCAAATTTTATCCTTGCCTTGGTTTTCGCCTTGGATCTTATTTCCAGGAATTGGACTTATTTTGAGTGTTTTTTGGGGTTCCTCGAGCAAAAACTCTTCCTTAAGCTATTACAATCATTTTGTATTAACCATGTGGTTTACCTTGTATATAGCCATGGGTTTATCTTTATTCATTTCCTTATTTAATCAAATTAGCCCCTTCCCTTTTTTACTTATCTGTGTGGGAATTGGAACAAGTATATCAGGTTTCCTGATGAAAAATAGGCTATTTGTTCTATGTGGTATAATTTTTGGATTGGGTGCCATATATTGTGTATACCTCCCCATTCAACAGCAATTACTTCTTAATGGCGCTTGTATGATTATAGGCAATGTCATGCCCAACCTAATTTCACATCATGTTTAATGAGTTAGATCCTTTATTAAATTCTCCTATTCGACTAGCCGTTATGTCTATTTTACTCACGGTAAAACATGCACACTTCAACGACTTATTGAAAGAAACACAAACTACTCAAGGAAATTTAAGTCATCAATTAAAAAAGCTGCATGAAGCAGGCTATGTTCAAATAGAAAAAACATTTAAAAACAATTACCCCTTAACCATCATCAATATCTCTGAAAAAGGAAAGAGTGCTTTTGAAGTGTATGTAGAAAACATCAAAAAATACCTCCATTTAAATGAAAACAATACCTAACCATCCTATAAGCCGCATCAATTGATTCAACTGGGCAAAATTGTATTTCCTGGCTCTTTTTAGGAGTCAGGATTTTTTATAAGTTTGGAACATCATGAAAACAAGTCAATCCGTAGAAAATCTATTACCATTTGATGGAGAATTATATTCCTACGGAATAATCTTTTCAGAAGAACAATCAAAATTCATGCTAAATACTTTATTACAAAGTATTGTTTGGGAACATGACCAAGTACGACTTTTTGGAAAGACCCATATTACTGCGCGAAAAGTAGCTTGGTATGGAGACGAAAGAAGAAGTTATCGATATTCAGGAAGTGAAAAACAAGCCCATGCATGGACTCCATTGCTTTGGGAAATCAAATCAAAAGTTCAAGAAATTTGTCAAGCCGAATACAATGCTTGCCTTCTCAACTTATACCATGATGGCAATGAGGGCATGGGATGGCATGCTGATAACGAAAAATCCATTGTTCCTAAATCTAGTATAGCCTCTTTGAGCTTAGGGAGCCAAAGAAGATTTGATCTAAAGCATCTCTCAACTGGCGAAAAAAGAAGTCTAATGTTAGAAAATGGTCATTTAATCAATATGGAAGGAGTAATACAAGATTATTGGAAACATGCTTTACCTAAATCCAAAAAGGTTAATGGTCTACGAATCAACCTAACCTTTCGACGTATGATTTAGCCATAATGAATGATTTTAAAGAAAAATGAAAAAAAATCACGACCTTTGCGGGACATTATAGCTATTCAACGTGTCATTCGATCAAGATCCCAAGCCATTTAAAAAGCCATTTAGGCATTTTACTACTCCGAAAACAGATAACAAAGAATTTGTATTTGGAATACAATCCGTTTTGGAGACGCTTCGTGCTGGAAAGGAAATTGACCGCCTGTTAGTACAAAGGGAATTGGGAAGTATTGAAATATTAGAATTAGCCAAAGAAAAAGGCATTCAGGTTCAAAAGGTGCCCATTGAAAAGCTTAATCGCATTACCCGCAAAAACCATCAAGGTGCCATAGCCTTTGTTTCAGCGATTCATTATGCCAAAATTGACAATGTCATTGCCGATACTTTTGAGAAAGGCCAAACACCTTTAATTCTCATTTTAGATCGCATTACCGATGTTAGAAATTTCGGTGCCATAGCCCGTACCGCTGAATGCGCTGGCGTTCATGCCATTGTTATTCCTTCTCGTGGAGCTGCTCAAATTAACGCAGATGCCATGAAAACATCTTCTGGAGCTTTGAATTTCTTACCGGTTTGCCGTGAAGAAAACTTGATTAGCACTATAGAATTTCTGCAAAATTCAGGTCTTAAGGTTGTTGCTTGTACAGAAAAAACAAAAGACTCTGTTTATGCCAAAGACTTTACAGAACCAACTGCCATCGTTCTAGGTTCAGAAGAAGATGGTATCTCAGATGAGATCATTCGAAAGGCTGATGAATTAGCTGCAATTCCGCAAAGCGGTCAAGTAGGTTCATTAAACGTTTCGGTTGCCGCAGGTGTCATCATCTACGAAGCTCTGCGTCAAAGACTTTAAAAAATTTACAACACCTTTTTGATTTGAGTAGCTGAAGCCTGCGCGCTAGGTAAAATAGTCACGTCCGCCAAATTCACATGGGCAGGGCAAGAAACCATATAAGCAATTAAACTAGCAATATCCGCTGCTTCTAATGGCGCGAAGCCTTGATAAACAGATTCAGCTCTCTGTAAGTCCCCTTTAAATCGAACAGCTGAAAACTCTGTATTAACTGCTCCAGGTGCAATATTTGAAACCTTAATGTTGAATGGATTTAAGTCAATTCTCATACCCTGAGAAAGCGCTTCTACTGCTGCTTTAGATGCACAATACACATTTCCATTCGCATAAGTTTGTTTTCCCGCTATAGAAGATATATTAATGATGTGTCCTTGCTCACGACGTATCATTTCAGGTATCACCATTTTAGATACATACAAAAGACCATTGACATTCCCATGAATCATGGTATCCCAATCTTCCAAGGTACCATCTTGAATTGGTGCAAGGCCATGTGCATTACCCGCATTATTGATTAATACATCGATATTTTTCCAAGCAAGGGGTAAACTTTGAAAGGCTTGTTCTACTTCTTTCCAATTTCGAACATCAAAAGTTAAGATATAACTAGGTACTTGTACAGAATGCTGCAATTCTTCCAAACGATCACGACGTCGACCACAAAGAATCAAATGATAACCTAAATCCGCCAAAGCTTTTGATGTGGCAAAGCCAATACCCGAACTGGCACCTGTTATACAAGCAATTTTATTCATATCAAATTTTTCCACTAAGTTAAGGTCAAAGCTGTCTTCTAAAAAATTTGCTTGTACTTTTGTCAAAAATTGAATTATGAATTATCTCATAGTAGGATTGGGCAATATTGGACCTGAATATTTATTTACCCGTCACAACATTGGATTTATGGCTTTGGATTATTTAGCCAAGATAAAAGAATTAAAATTCGCTCCAGATAGATATGCCAGTCAATGCTCCTACAAGCTAAAAGGTCATCAAATACACCTGATTAAGCCAAACACTTACATGAATCTTAGTGGGAAGGCTGTTAATTATTGGATGCAACACCTCAAAGTGCCCAAAGAAAACCTATTAATCCTAGTAGATGACTTAGCACTACCCTTTGAAACACTTCGTTTAAAGCCAAAAGGATCTAGCGGTGGGCATAATGGGTTAAAAAGCATTGAGGCAAGCTTACAAAGTAGTGAATACCCAAGACTAAGAATGGGTATTGGCGACAATTTTCCCAAGGGTCGACAAGCGGATTATGTACTAAGTAACTTTTCCGAAGAAGAATTAGGACTAATTCCAGAGGTCTTAGAAAGATCCCTCCCCTTCATTGAAACATTTTGCTTGGAAGGCATCCAACAAACAATGAATAAATACAATCAGTAATTGTACTTTTTAAAGAACTTTTGAATTATTCCTAAATAATTAAATTAGAATTATCAAAATGTATCGAGATGTATTGCCAAATAATATTCTGATTATAAACAATAAACCTTTAATAAATTCTGAATTTAAATCCAAATAACAAATTTTTAGAATTTTTGTATTACAAATTGTCTAAATTCAAGTTTTGCTATATCGAAAAAATACAATAATTTTGTATTGTTGATTTAGGAAATAAATATAACAAAACTTATGAAAAAGAATTTATTAGTGATTAGCTGTTTAGTTGGACTAAGCCTAATCGGAGCGGAAACAAAAGCAAGCGGTACAAATCGTAACAACGAAACGTCGACAAGTAATTTGTCTATCAAGAAAGAAACTTTATCTGAAGTAATTCAGAATTTTATAAAGAAAGATCACAACGCAACTAAGCCATCTGCGGCAAGCCTAACAATCTCTATATTAGAAGATTACCAAAATGGAAAAGCAGAGTACTTAAGTGTAAGCAAACAAGATAAAATCACTTTTAACCAGACTATTCAGTCGATTTCACGTCAGGCACAAAATTTCTCTGATGAAAAATCGTTAAACTGGATGAAAGAGATTAACAAATCAGCGAAAGCCATCAACACTATCTGGGCAATTTTAGGTCAGGAACCGGTAATCGAATCAAAATTAGATTTTGAATTCGAACAAAATCCAGAATTGATTGTTGTATTCAAAAATTAGATTGTAAGTAGTTTTCATAGTTAAATAGGTTTAGAGGTAATAAAAAAAGGTGTTGTTCATAACGACACCTTTTTTATTTAATCTAAATGATACAATAATTTTTTTTGCATTAATCTTATATTATTCTAAGAAAACATATATATTTGTATAAATTTTCATAGTTAAATAGGTTTAGAGGTTAAATAAATAAGGCCAGAAGCATCTTCTGACCTTATTTTTATGCCCTAAAAGCCCCTTTTTAACTTACAGAAGCACCATTCCAAATTCCAGAATCAGGTTGAATAAAGGACAATTTGCCATCCTGTCCTTCTGCCATTAAGATCATTCCTTCACTTTCTAATCCCATCATTTTACGAGGAGCTAAGTTAGCCAAGAAGGTAACTTTTCTTCCAATAACTTCTTCTACCTGAAAATGCTCGGCAATTCCACTCAAAATAGTACGTTGACGTAAACCATCATCAACAGTCAACTTCAACAACTTCTTACTTTTCTCCATTTTTTCAGCCGCAATCACCTGACCAATACGAATATCCATCTTGGCGAAGCTATCAAAATCGATAGTTTCCTTGATTGGATTAGGCTGTTTCGACTGCAATAACATCTGTTGCTTGGTTTGATTCAATTTCTCTACCTGCAATTGAATGACATCATCCTCTAATTTCTCAAATAATAAACCTGGGTTATTCAAGGTTGTTCCAACAGGTATACTATCAAAATCACCCAAAAGAGACCATTCTGCTTTCTGAATTCCCAATGCATTTCTCAATTTTTGGGTAGTAAATGGTAAAAATGGTTCTAATGCAATACTTAGATGTGAAACCAATTGAATAGCATAATTGAGTACATGCCCTGCCTTTTCAGGATTTTCCTTCATCATCTTCCAAGGTTCTGCTTCCGCTAAATACTTATTTCCTAGTCGAGCTACTTCCATAGCATACACTAAAGCATCCCTAAATTTATAAGCTTCCAGGGCCGCAGCTAATTTATCTGGAATTTCAGCAAGCGCTTTCTTTAGTTCAATTTCAAGTTGCGTATCTTCCAATTTAGGTGGCACTTTTGACTCAAAGTTTTTATCTAAAAGCACAAATGCACGATTGACAAAATTGCCTAAAATTGCTACTAATTCAGAATTATTCTTTGTCTGAAAATCTGACCAGGTGAAATCAGCATCTTTAGTCTCAGGACTGGAAGCCGTTAAGGCATAGCGTAATACATCTTGTTTACCTGGGAACTCTTTCAAATATTCATGCAACCATACCGCCCAATTCCTAGATGTGGAAATTTTGTCTCCCTCTAGATTCATGAATTCGTTAGCAGGAACCTGATCAGCTAATTGATATTCCCCATGAGCCATACACATCGCTGGGAAAATCAAACAATGGAATACGATATTATCCTTTCCGATAAAATGAACAATGCGCGTATCTTTTTCTTTCCAGTATTTCTCCCAATCAGGTCTTAATTGACTTGTCATAGAAATGTAACCTATGGGAGCATCAAACCAAACATACAATACTTTCCCATCATTCCCCTCAATTGGCACAGGCACACCCCAAGACAAATCCCTGGTCATGGCACGTGGCTTTAATCCATCATTTAACCAAGATTTCACTTGACCTGATACGTTTGGTTTCCATTCTGGATGCGAGGCCACATATTTTTCCAATTCTGGCTGCCATTGATCGAGAGGCAAAAACCAGTTTTTGGTTGGTCGTAATGATGGAGCTGATCCACTTAAAGTAGACTTGGGATTAATCAATTCATTGGGCGACAAAGTGGTACCACATTTCTCACATTGATCTCCATAAGCACCAGGCTGGTGACAACTAGGACATTCCCCTGTGATGTATCGATCCGCTAAAAATTGACCAGCTTCTTCGTCGTAAAACTGCTCTGTCACTTCTTCAATGAATTTACCCTCTTGATATAGCTTCAAAAAGAAATCCTGAGAAAGCTTGTGATGAACAGGATCTGATGTTCGACCATATATATCAAAGGAAATACCAAAATCTTCAAATGATTGCTTAATTTCTTTATAGTAGTAATCCACTACTTCTTGTGGAGTTTTTCCTTCTTTTTGAGCTTTAATGGTGATTGGAACACCATGTTCATCGGTTCCAGAAACAAAAATTACATCCTTATTTTGTAGACGTAAAAAACGAACATAAATATCTGCAGGTAAATAACATCCGGCCAAATGACCAATATGAATAGGCCCATTGGCATAAATTAATGCTGCAGTAACAGTAGTTCGTTTAAATTCTGACATATCTATAAGTAAAATGAAATACAAATTTAGCTAAAAAACAGCATTTTGAACTCGAATAAATCTCTTAAAATCTTGAATTAAGGTTTGCATGTAAAAAAACAAAGAGTTATATTTGCGGACATTTTAAAAATCATTACGTACATGTTAATAATTTCAATCAAAGAAAACGAGTCAATAGACAAAGCATTAAAGCGATTCAAAAAGAAATTCGAGAAGACGGGTGTAGTTAAAGAATTGCGTAGAAGATCTGCTTTCGAAAAACCATCTATCGCTCGCCGTACTGAATTGATTCGTGCGTCTTACAAGCAAAAAACTTACGGGAATATCAATAACTAATTCCCCTAATTTCTAATAATTGACTACTTTCGAGTGATGAATTCGGACGTAGTCAATTTTTTTTTAGAACACCTATCGGTGGAGCGGCGATGCAGTCCGCACACGATTACCTCCTATGCGACTGATTTAAACCAGTTTAGCCTCTTTCTAAAAGAGCAGCATGGCTCTCCCCCCTTAAGTCAAGTATCATCCAGTCAAATTCGACTTTGGTTGGTTCATTTATCAGAGAACTCCCTTGAAAACCGTAGCATTAATAGAAAATTAGCTAGTCTACGTACCTTTTATAAATTTCTATTACAAAAAGGCATTATTCAGGAAAATCCCCTTTTAGCCATTCGAACCATCAAAACGAGAAAAAAGCTTCCTCAGTTTTTACGGGAAAGTGAAATGGCCGGGATTCCAAAAATGGATGATACAAATCAAGATTTTTCTAGTATCAGAGACCAACTGATTTTATACTTACTTTACGGAACAGGCATGCGTTTGGCAGAGCTTATTTCCTTGCAAAAAAGCCACATAAATCTGCCTCAAGCAACATTACGGGTATTGGGGAAAAGAAATAAAGAAAGGATTATTCCCATCCCTACTTTTTTGTTGCATCTGATTCAAACATATTTGACAATTTGCCCCTTTGAAAATGCGCATTTAATTGTCGACAACAAAGGAAAACCTGTGTATCCTATGTACGTACAAAGACTAGTCAAAAAGCAATTAGGCGAGATAAGCACTTTAGAGAAACTTTCTCCCCATGTACTACGACATACCTATGCAACACATTTATTGAACAATGGGGCTGATTTAAACGCCATTAAAGAGCTATTGGGACATGCTAACCTAGCTGCCACACAAGTGTACACTCACAATTCGATGGAAAAAATCAAGGAAATTTATGCTCAAGCTCACCCAAAAGCCTAATTCGGCAAGATCATAGGGCCTTGTTGGTTAATCGGAGAAACGAAGATATCCGATCCAATTCCCACGAAAGCAAATTGATTTCTCATGGCTTCAGCTACTTGATTAGCCGTTTCTTCTCCTTTAGATAATGCAAACAATGAAGGACCAGAACCAGAAATAGAACAACCCAAAGCTCCAGCTTGCAAAGCAGCTGCTTTAACCTCAGCAAATTGAGGAATTAAAATGGCTCTAGAAGGTTCTATGATGACATCAACCAAAGATCGACCTATCAAATCATAATCAGGCAACATTAATCCTGCGACCAAACCTGCTACGTTTCCCATCTGAGTGATGGTCGTAGATAAGGAAATTTCTTTATCCAAAATACCTCGAGCGTCTTTGGTATTTACTTCAATGTGTGGATGCACAATACTTGCATATAAATCAAGCGGTGTAGCAATTTGAATAATGTCCAAGGGTTGATAACTTCGAATAATGATGAATCCCCCCAATAAACTAGGTCCTACATTATCGGCATGAGCTGATCCACAGGCTACTCGTTCACCTTCCATGGCAAAAGGAAGTAATTCCTTCTGAGTCAATGGCTTACCCATTAATTCATTGGCAGCAAAAACTCCAGCTACCGCTGAAGCTGCTGAAGAGCCTAATCCAGAACCTAAAGGCATGTCTTTATGCAAAGACAAATTAAATCCTTGATCTTCCCGACCAATATGTGCTAAGTATTTTTGAATGGCTATTCCTGCCGTATTTTTAGCTACTTCCAATGGCAAGCGGCCCTCATCACCTGTAATTTCAATGATGCTAATTCCTGGTTCAGCACGTTTTTCTAAGACAATTTCGTCTCCAGGTCGATTCACCGCAAAACCAAAAATATCAAATCCACAAGCTACATTGGCTACCGTTGCAGGGGCATAAACACGTATCTTTTCCATATTATGCTAAATAGCTACCCATTGAAACAATATCAGCAAATACTCCTGAGGCAGTCACCTCGGCACCTGCTCCTGGTCCTTTAATCACCAAGGGTCTGTCGTGATATCGCTTGGTCGTAAATGCAATAACATTATCGGCTCCATCCATTTGATAAAAAGGATGTTGTGCATCAATTTCACGCAAACCAATATTGATTTTTTGATTTTCTAATGCGGCAATGTAACGTAAAACATGGCCTCTTTCCGCAGCCGAAGCTACCATTTTTTCAAAATAATCGTTGGCTTTCTCTAATTCCAAAAAGAAATCATCTACAGTAGCTGCTTGCTCACAGGCAGGTGGAATGATTTTTTCAATAGTGATATCGGAGAACTCAAGTTTTAAACCAATTTCACGACTTAAAATTAAGATTTTACGAGCCACATCCATTCCACTTAAATCTTCTCTAGGATCAGGTTCTGTATAACCTTTGGCTTTAGCTTCTCTCAATACTTCCGCAAATGAACGACCTGGTTTAAATTGATTGAATATAAAGGATAATGTACCAGACAATATACCTTCAATCTTCTCAAATCGATCTCCTGAAGCAATTAAACCTTGTAAAGTATTAATAACGGGCAATCCTGCACCAACATTGGTTTCGTACAAGAATTTAACCCCCTTTTCTAAAGCAGTTTGGTGTAATTCAGCATACAATGGATATGGGCCCGAATTGGCTACTTTATTAGGAGTTACTACAGATATATTCGATTTGAATAAACCTAAATAATGCGAATAAATTTGTTTATCAGCCGTACAATCCGCAAAGATTGAATTAGGCAAATTGAGTGCTTTTATTTTTTCAATAAATGCCGGCAAATCTTGAGATTTACCATGCTGAGCCAATTGATCCAAAGCTGTTTTGACATCAATTCCTTTTTCTTGAATTAGTTGTTGTCTAGAATTAGCAATACCAACCAATTTCACTTTTAGTCCGCGATATTTGGCTAAATAGCGCTCTTGACCTGCTAATTGATCCAATAATGTTTTTCCAATTAATCCAGTACCCACTAAAAACAAATGCAATGTTTTTAACTTCGAGAAGAAGAAGGTTTCATGGATAACATTCAACGCTTTGGATAAATCTTTCTGCTCAATTACAACAGATATATTCAATTCGGAAGACCCTTGGGCAGTTGCCACAATGTTAATTCCGTTTTTACCTAAGACAGAAAATAGTTTACCGCTGACACCTGTGTGCTTACGCATCCCTTCTCCCACGACAGCAATAACCGACAAATTGGATTGAATATCAATCCCTTCAATATCACCCATTAACATCTCCTGAGCGAATTCTGCTTCCAAAATTTCTCTAACTCGGTCAGCATTTTGAGGCTCAATAGCAAAACAAATCGAATGCTCAGATGAAGCCTGGGAAATTAAAATAACTGATATTTTTTCACGAGCTAAAACGGTAAATAGTTTAGCAGAAACACCAGCTACACCGATCATTCCAGACCCTTGTAAATTGACTAGGGCCAAAGAATCGATGGAACTGATTCCCGTAATAATGTAAGGATTAGGCTTTTGGTCTTTACTTACAACGGTTCCTTTAAAGTTCAGATTAAACGTATTCAAAACCCGAATAGGTATATTCTTTGCGAAAGCCGGTTGTAAGGAAGGAGGATAAATCACTTTGGCCCCAAAGTGAGTCAATTCCATAGCTTCCGCATAACTTATGGAAGGAATGGTAAAGGCATTTGTCACTTTACGAGGATCGGCAGTCATCATGCCATCCACATCCGTCCAAATTTCTATTTCTTTTACATCCAAAGCCGCACCAATAACCGAAGCCGTATAATCAGAACCTCCACGACCTAATGTGGTTGTTTCACCATGAGCATTGGACCCAATAAATCCAGTTATCAAACAGATTTCGTTGCTGTGCTGCTCAAAAAATGCCTGAATTAAGGTATTGGTTTGATTGAAATCAACCTCTGATTTACCAAAGGTATCATTGGTTTTTATGAACTGACGGGCATCAACAAAAAGAACAGGCAAGCCTTTTTCTTTTAAAATAGCCGTAATCAAAGAGGTAGATAATCTCTCACCAAAACTAACCAGTAGGTCGGAGGTTTTGGGAGAATTTTCTTTGACTAAGGCTATACCCTTTAAAACGTCCCTTAATTCATTGACTAAGGTTCGGATATGAGCTATAACTTGGGATTGTCCTTTAAGAGGAATGAAGTGCTTGATGACCTCAAAATGCCTCGTTTCGATGGATTCAATCAATGGCAAATAAGGTTCTTTACCTTGTGATGCCCATTTACCTGCCTCTAACAACGAGTTGGTAACTCCGCTCATTGCGGAAAATACCACGGCAAACTGTTTTGATGATTTCCAATTGGATTCAATGACAGATAAGACGGATTGGATACTCTCTACGCTTCCACAACTGGTCCCTCCGAATTTTAAAATTTTTTCCATTAATAAAGAAGAGAAAATGATACTTGCCTCTACAAACAGGCAAGAATTCGACAAATATACGAGATTAGGCTGTATTATTCCCTATAATTCGATGGCCGCCTCGTCTCCTTTTGGATATTTTTCGATAGTTTTCTGAAAGAACGGATATATTTCCATCGACTTCAAAAACGGCTAGATTGACATCTTCCATTTTTTCGACGCCATGCTCACGAATAGCGGCTTCCAATTCTTCAATAGTTAAACTTGCTTCTTTCAAACCATCAGGTTTTAAAACACCTTGATAAATCAACATAATGGGTTCTCCATCGATGGCCTTAGACCATGATTTATTGGAAGTAATAATTTTCTTGAAAAGAAAATTCATCAAAAAAAGTGCCATGGCAGCCACCAAGCCACCCATTAAGCTAGCATCTTCTCCCACCATGGCTGTTTGTACAGAATTGGAAATCAGTAAGATGAAGACCACATCTACCACCGATAATTGAGCAAACTCACGCTTCCCAAAAAGACGAATAGCCGCCACGATGAACACGTAGACGGCTATTGATTTAAGGGCAATAAGGATATAGCCCTCCATGTTATTTTTTCTTTTCTGCTGCCATCACCATAGATAGGTTCAATTTAGCGGCTAAATCATATACATTCGTCAATTCCTGAACCGTTTGATTCCGATCCATTCTTACAATTAAAGTCGCTGCTTTTTTAGCAGAAACAGCTTGCGTCAATTCCGACTCTAAATTGGAAAAATCAACAGGATTATCATCAATAAAGTAATTCCGATTTTCATCCACTGTCAAGCGAACCACTTCATTGGCTGGAGTTGGCGCAGGTTTTGCTGTTTCTGGAAGCAATAACTTAATGGCATCTGGTGAAGCTAAGGTAGAAATCATTAAGAAGAACATCAGCAAGAAAAATAAAATATCTGCCAATGCACCTGTTTCAACTTCCGAGGCTTCTCTATTTCGTTTTCTAAAATTCATACCTCTTAAACTTTATTAGCTGGTTTATGAAGGATATCTAAGAAATCAATCGCAGTAATTTCCATTTTATTGATCGTACGATCGATCATGGTCATTAATAAGGTATATAAAACATAGGCAATGATACCTACAATTAAGCCCGAAGCCGAGGTCACCATTTTCTCATAAATACCTCCTGCAATGGTAGAAATATCAATTTTATTGGAAATGGAGATATTGTGGAACGTACGAATCATACCCGTAACAGTTCCTAAGAATCCAAACATAGGAGCGATACGTGCAATAGCACTTAAGATTCCTAAATTCTTTTCCATGTTATAAATCTCCACTTTAGCCTTATTTTCAATAGCCGTTTCAATATCACGAATAGGAGAACCTAAGCGACTTAAACCTTTCTCTAATAATTTGGCGATGGGATATTGTGAAGTTTTACAATATGTAATGGCACCTTGAACATTCCCATTGACCAACATATCATTTATCGTATGCAAGAAATTCTCATCCAACTTGGCTGTTTTGCGTATGTACAAATAGCGCTCAATGAATAGGAATACCGCTCCAGCAAATAAGAATCCGATTGGATACATCACATATCCTCCTTTTCCTAAAAGATCAAGCACAGAAAACTCTTCAACCACCTTGGTAGCTTGTTGAACGGGCTGAGCATTGACAATGGAATCGGAAACGGCAGCGGACACTGAATCGAGAGTCGAACCTGCTTGAAGTAGAATGGAAGCTAGCGATAAAGCCATAAAAGATTAGTCTTAAATAAGGTTTACAATTGTTTACAAGTTTACGATTTTTTTTTCAAAATCTCTAGTCCTATTTATCGGCCTGAGATTGCAAATAAAACCAATATCCCTCTTTTAGGCTAAACGTTGAAATCCACATTTCAGGTATGTTATATCTTTGTAAAACTTGAGAAATTAGGGTATTTGCATAAGGTAAGATGCTGGCTCTAAACTTTTTCATGCCTGGCATTTTGACTCTTTCATCATACGAAATTTGCTCAATATGAACCTTATTTGCATAAAATTGAGGAATTGACAAGGGATAGGCGCTCATTGAGGACAACTTCTCCGTACCTGCTTGAGCCAATTGTAGGTCAAGCAATGTTTCGAATGCTCCAGCAGCTCCAATTAAAACTTGAGGCTTATTATGTTGACACAAGTGATCTAAAGGCCCCAGAGCTTGTTGGATGTATGCCACTAAAGGTCCTGACAGACGCTCATGAAATTCTCCTTGATCGTGAAATAAAGATTGTAATTGAAGGCCACCTATTTCTAGACTTATTTTTCCTAGTACTTGACTCCCTTGAAATAAGATAAATTCCACACTTCCGCCGCCTATATCCATCACTAAACTAGTGGCTTTCCAAGGATCAGGTAAGGAAGAGCAAATACCTTGATAAATTAATTCAGCCTCCCATATTCCCGAGATGACCTCCACTTGAATCCCTACTTCCTCTTGAATTTTATCCAAGAATTCAGGTGTATTTTTAGCTCGTCTAATGATGCTGGTACCTAGCGCATTAATTTGATTATCTGGACATTGATACGCATTGGCAATTTGCTTAAACTCCTTCAAGGTAAGTATCGCTCTTTCTATGGCATCTTCTTGTAATATATCCGATCCCATGGCACCTTTCCCTAAAGAAACAGGTCTTTGTTCATGTGCCAAAACGTTCATTCTTCCGTCAGATTCGCTCTTTTGTGCAATTAATAATTGGAACGTATTCGTACCTAAGTCTATTATCGCTCGAGGCTTCATCATTATTTCTATTTTGGAACAAAATTAATCCCAATTGAGGTTAAAGTCCTGAATTATTTTCTTTATTTTAGAGGAAACGTTCGCTTCCTCCATCTCAACAAAAATTTATGCTGGATCCAAACTATGATGAAAACAAGGAAGACTTACAATCTTCCGTTCAGCGTTTCGAAAAAATGATTTATCAGCATGAAAATTCATTTTTTGATGTCGAGACCTTAGAACAAATTGCCGAGCACTATTTTGTTCATGCCAAATTCGAAGAAGCATTAAAGGCTTGCGATTTAGGCTTGACTCATTTCCCATATACTTTGGAGTTAATTTCATTGAAAGCACAGATTCTTGGGGACATGCAAAAGCCCGAGGAAGGAATGGAATTAATTGAAAACGCCATTTTATTATTCCCAACTGATTTAGAAATCATGTTGGTAAAAGGCTCTTTACTGAGTCAAATGCAACAGCATGAAGCGGCCGTAGAAGTGTTTTTGGTTGCCTTGGAAATAGCTGAAGAAAAAGATGAAGTCTATTTTCGACTAGGACTAACCTATCATGCATGGTCCAAACCGAGAGAGGCGGTGGATATGTTCAAAAAAGCCCTGGAAATCAATCCTGAAAATGAAAATGCCCTCGTGGAATTGGCTAATTCTTTGGATGATATTGGCAAGATTGAGGAAAGTATCCCTTTTTATAAGCAATTTATCGATGAGGACCCTTTTTCCTATACCGCTTGGTATAATTTAGGTATTGCGTATTCAAAACTTAAGCAATACGAAAAAGCGATAGATTCCTACGAGTATTCATTGGCCATTGAGCCGACTTTTGGTTCATCCTTATTCAATCTTGGTAATACGCACATGAACCTTCAGGATTATGTGCAAGCGGAAGAAAATTACCGACAATGCCTAAAATATGATGAGCCCAATCCGGAATTGTATTGCTGCTTAGGAGCAAGTTTAGAACGACAAAAGAAATTTAACGAGGCTATTGAGTTCTACAAAGAAGCCATTAAAATCGACCCACTATGGGATGAAGGTTATTATGGTTTGGCTGTGTGCTTAACGGAATTAGACAAATGGTTTGAAGCACTTCATTTTCTAAAGAAATCACTGAAACTGAATGAGACTAATCCACTTTATTGGACAGGATTAGCGGATGTAGAAGCCTACTTAGGCAATACACTTTCAGCAGATGAAGCCTATCAAAAATCCATTGAATTAGATTCATTCTTTGCTCCAACCTGGATTAAATGGGCTCAATTGCATTTTGAATTAGAAGATTATGAAAAATCGGCAGACATCATGTTATCTGCCATAGATGAATTACCCGAAGAAGCAGAATTATATTATCGATCTGCTGTTTATTTAATCAAAGCTGGTCAATTCAAAGATGCATTTCATTTTCTTGAATCTGGACTTCTTTTGGATTATGATAAACATGAAGTCATTTTTGAATTTTTCCCCAATTTAGAGACTCAAAAGGCTATTTTTAAACTAATACAGCAGTATAAGAAATAACCTTACATGTAGTTTTAAAACCATTGGTAATTAATTGCTAGAATATTCCTCCATATTTTGGCATTTTCCATACTTATTTAATTCCCAACCCTAATTTTTATGAAAAGAACATTTCTCATTGCACTCTTGTATGTAATTGGTATTCAAGGCATACAGGCTCAACAAAAATCAAAAACAATAAGCTCTGCACCTAAAACATCCAATGTTGCAGCGAAAACAAGTTCATTAACAATTCCTGAAAAAATCACTTCTGCGGAAGGAATCACGGAATACCGCTTAGGCAATGGTTTGAAAGTTTTATTGTTTCCAGACCCTTCCAAGCAAACCATTACTGTAAATATTACTTATTTAGTCGGTTCACGCCATGAAGGATATGGTGAAACAGGTATGTCACACTTATTGGAACATATGGTATTTAAGGGTACCAAAGAGAAACATAAAGATGTGGCAAAAGAAATCACGGATCACGGAGCTCAGTTTAATGGGACAACTTGGTTAGATCGTACTAATTACTTTGAAACATTTGCTGCCACGGATGAAAATCTAGATTGGGCATTGGATATGGAAGCAGATCGAATGATTAATTCTAGAATTGCCAAAAGTGAGTTAGAAACTGAAATGACAGTGGTAAGGAATGAGTTTGAAATGGGAGAAAATGATCCTGGTTCTGTGTTAAGTGACCGAATCGTTTCTACAGCTTTCTTATGGCACAACTATGGTAATTCTACCATTGGTGCTCGTTCTGATATTGAAAAAGTGCCTATCGAGAACTTACAAGCATATTATAAGAAATATTACCAACCAGACAATGCCGTTTTATTGGTTGCTGGCAAATTTGATCCAGTGAAAACCTTGAGTTTAATTAATCAAAAATTCGGAGTTATACCTAAACCTGAACGTGTATTAACGAAGACCTTTACTGCAGAACCAACTCAAGATGGAGAGCGTCAAGTTACACTTCGTCGTGTAGGAGATGTTCAAGCTGTAGGTGCTGCTTACCACATTCCATCCGGTTTGCATCCAGACTACATTGCTTGTGATGTATTTGTAGATTTGTTGACCGATGCCCCATCAGGAAGACTTTACAAAGCTTTGATTGATACGAAAAAGGCAGCTTCTCAATTTGGATATAGTTTCCAATTAAAAGAGCCAGGTTTGGTGTATTTTGGTGCCGAAGTACCAAAAGATAAATCAGCTGATTCCGTGAGAACCATCATGTTGGAGACCATTGAGCAATTTGCTAAGACCCCTCCTACTCAAGCTGATGTTGATCGTATTAAACTAAAAAACATCAAAAACATAGAGTTATTGTTAAACAATGCTCAACGTGTTGGCGTAGGTTTATCAGAATACATTGCTCAAGGAGATTGGCGTTTACTTTTTCATACGAGAAATATCGTTGAGAAAATTACAGCAGAAGATGTGCAACGCGTAGCACAAAAGTATTTCAAAGCTTCCAACCGAACTTCAGGTATTTTCTACCCAACAGAAAAACCCGATCGTGCTGAAATTCCAGATGCTAAAGACGCAGAAGATATTTTAAAAGATTTCAAAGGAAGAGCAGCCGTAGCTGAGGGTGAAGCATTTGATCCATCTCCAAGCAACATTGATGCCAGAACTAAAAAAGAAACCATTGGTTCGGTTAAAGTTGCTTTATTACCTAAGAAAACAAGAGGTAATTCTGTGTATGCTCGTATGACCTTGAGATTTGGCGATGAAAAATCCTTATTGGGAACAGCAACAGCAGCTGATTTAGCCGCAGATATGTTAACCAAAGGAACTTCAAAACATACCCGTCAACAATTCCAAGATGAATTAGATAAGTTAAAAGCACGTGTTTCCATTACAGGAGGAGCTACTCAGGCTAATGTATCTATAGAAACGACTCGTGATAATTTGGTTCCTGCCTTGAAATTAGTTGCAGAGGCGCTAAAAACACCTGTTTTTCCAGCTGATGAATTTGAAAAATTAAAACAAGAAAATTTAACGCAAATTGATGCTCAAAAAAGTGACCCACAAGCGAAAGCTATAGAGGCATTAAACCAAGTTAGAACAGGACATTATGCTAAAAATGATGTACGTTATAATCCTACTTTGGCTGAGCAAACTGCGCTTTACAGTGCAGCTAAATTAGAAGAAGCGGTTTCATTCTACAAGAATTTTTATGGTGCAAGTTCAGCTACTTTCTCAGCGGTTGGAGATTTTGATGAGAATGAAGTAAAAGAATTAATTAAAACGGAATTTTCAACTTGGAAATCACCAAAGCCATATACTAGAATTCCAGAAATAGTGGCTGATGTTAAACCAGTTATTAAATCCATTGAAACTCCTGATAAAGCAAATGCCTTTTTTGTTGCATATCAACCATTGAAAATATCTGATACTGACCCGGATTATGCAGCAATGGAAATTAGTAATTACATTTTAGGAGGAAGTCCTGGTCTTGCTAACCGTTTAATGGGAAGAATTCGTCAAAAAGAAGGTTTATCGTATGGAGTTGGATCTCAATTTAGCGCCCACCCAATTGATAAATCAGGTAGCTTCTTAACTTATGCTATCTATGCACCTGAGAATTTAGCCAAATTGGAAGCTGCTTTCAAGGAGGAGGTAGAAAAGGTTTTAAAAGATGGTTATACAGAAAAAGAAATCGAAGAAGCTAAGAAATCATGGTTACAAGCTAGACAGGTGGCTCGTTCTCAGGATAATTCTTTAAGCAATTCATTGAATAACAATTTATTCTTGAATCGTAGTTTAAAATTCTCTGAAGAATTAGACAAAAAAGTAAATTCATTAACTTCTGATCAAATCTTGCAAGCAACACGCAAGACCTTGGACTTATTAAAAATGTCTTTGATCAAAGCAGGAGATTATGAAGGTGCTGCTAAGAAAAAAGCAGCTAAAGCCGAAACTGCACCAAGTAATACAGGTGCTGTAGGCGGTGCTCCTAAGCCCTAGTATAAAGCCCTAGCACCGCTAGGGCTCAATTAGAACCAAAAGCTCAAAAGTACTAGGGCTCAATCAGAACAAAAAGCCCTAGCAATGCTAGGGCTCAATCAGAACTAAAAACCCAAAAGAGCTAGGTCTCAATCAGAACCAAAAGCCCTAGCAGTTCTAGGGCTCAATCAAAACCAAAAGACCTAGAAGTGCTTGGGCTCATATAAAATAAAAAGCCGAAGCATTAAGCTTCGGCTTTTTTATACTAACAAAATTCCTCAAAAACGCCTTCCAAATGAGCTGAGATTAATTCAGCAGATCGGCCTTCTATATGATGACGCTCAACAAAGTGAACTAACTCTCCATCTTTAAATAAAGCGATGGATGGAGATGATGGAGGATAAGGCAAAGTATATTCTCTCGCCTTTTGCGTAGCTTCTTGATCTACACCAGCAAAAACAGTGACCAAGGTGTCAGGTTTTTTGATTGATGCTGCTACAGCTTCTTTCACACCTGGACGAGCCGTACGTGCCGAACAACCACAAACTGAATTGATAAACAACAAAGTTGTACCTGGTTTAGCTAAAACTTCTTCAACTTCAGAGGCTTGTTTCAATTCTTGAAATCCCCCTTCTACGATATCCATCCTCATAGGATGTACTAAATGTTCTGGATACATATTAATCTATTTAAATTTGAATGTGATAATCATTTACATAAAGCCAAGTTCTAATTTGGCCACTTCCGACATCATATCTTGAGAATATGGTGGATCAAAAGTCAATTCTACGGAAACCTCAGCTACTCCTTCAATCTCTCGAATTGCCTTTTCAATATCCACTGGGATACTTTCTGCCGAAGGACATGATGGAGAAGTTAAGGTCATCAAAACGTAAACATTATTGACTGGAAATATCTTGATTTCATATATCAGACCCAATTCGTATACATCTACAGGAATCTCTGGATCGTATACTGTTTTGATGGCCTGAACAACCTTTTCCTTTAAATCTGCCTCAGTTAGCACTGAACTTGGTGTGGTATTTTCCATATCTTAAGCTTGTGAAGAATAGGCAAGTGCATAATTTTTCATTTGTTTTACCATGGACAACAAACCATTGGATCTAGTTTGAGCCAAATGTTGACTCATTCCTATCCGATCAATGAAGTATAAATCGGCTTTCATGATATCAGCTGGACTGTGCCCAGATAAAACTCGAATCAACATACTAATCAATCCTTTTACAATAACAGCTTCCGAATCTGCTTGAAAAATCAATTTTCCATCTTGCATGAAAGCATGAAGCCAAACGCGACTTTGGCAACCTTTAATGACATTTTCTTCGGTCTTAAATTCATCTGACAAACCAGGTAATTTTTTACCTAAATCAATCAAGTATTCATACTTATCAGCCCAATCGTCAAAAAGACCAAACTCTTCAATCAATTCTTCCTGTGTATCGTTTATACTCAAAGCCATATTACAATAACATCGTTACTACTCGTTTCAAACAAGCAACAAATCGGTCAATTTCCTCTTTGGTATTGTAGAACGAGAATGAAGCTCTACAAGTTCCAGGTATATCAAATCGCTGCATCAAAGGCTGAGCACAATGGTGCCCTGTTCTTATCGCAATTCCAAATTTGTCCAACAATACACCTATGTCTTGAGGATGAGTTCCTTCAATCAGGAAACTTATAACCGCAATTTTATTAGGTGCTGTTCCAATTATTTTTAAACCCTCAATTTGACTTAATTGTTCTGTTGCATAGCTTAATAATGCATTTTCTTGCTCTTCTACCCATCCCTTTTCCAAAGAATTCAGGTAATCAAAAGAGGCCGAAAAGGCAATTACATCCGCTATATTTGGCGTACCAGCTTCAAATTTATAAGGTAATTCGTTGTAGGTTGTTCCAGTAAAACTCACCTCTTTAATCATCTCTCCTCCTCCTTGATATGGAGGCATAGATTCCAATAAGTCTCGTTTACCATACAGAACACCTACGCCTGTTGGGCCAAATAATTTATGGGCTGAGAAGGCAAAAAAGTCCATATCAAAGCGTTGCACATCCATTTCCATATGAGCTACGGATTGAGCCCCATCTATTAAAATCTTAGCACCATGGGCATGAGCTAAAGCAATCATCTCTTGAATGGGATTGATTGTTCCGATGGCATTGGAAACGTGGTTTACTGCAACAAGCTTAACCGTATTTTCTTGCAATAATTTTTGGTATGCATCTAAATCCAATACTCCTGAATCCAGCACAGGAATAACCAAAACCTCTGCACCTTTTTCTAATGCAATCATTTGCCAAGGTACAATGTTGGAATGATGCTCTAAATTAGAAACAAGAATTTTATCTCCAGCCTCAAAATTAGCTCTACCAAAAGTTTGAGCTACCAAATTGATACTAGCCGTAGTTCCTGAGGTAAATATGATTTGATCACTAGATGCTGCATGTAAAAATAATTGAATCTTTTTACGTGTCAATTCAAACGCCGCAGTAGCTCTTTCTGCCAAAGCATGTATACCTCTATGAATATTGGCATTATCTTCCGAATAATACTTATTCAACGCATCTAGAACAAGCTTAGGTTTTTGTGTGGTGGCAGCATTATCAAAATAAATCAAAGGCGAACCATTGACTTGTTGGTCTAAAACAGGGAAATCTTTACGTATTTGTTCAATGCTGGCCATGGTACTAATTTGACAAATCAACAGACTGTTGAATTTTAGCTACTATTTTTTCGGTTAGAGACTCTCTCAAAACAGGATGTTCTACCTTGTTGATTACTTCCTGAACAAATGCAAGCAATAATAAAGTTCTGGCAGCTGGTAAAGAAATACCTCTAGAACGCATGTAAAACAAGGCCTCTTCGTTCAATTGGCCTGTGGTAGTACCATGTGAACATTTCACATCGTCTGCCCAAATTTCCAATTGTGGTTTGGTGTTCATAGTAGCTCGAGTAGAGGCTAATACATTTCGGCACGATTGAAAAGCGTTGGTTTTTTGTGCGTCTTGACGAACGAAAATCTTTCCATTGAACACGCCTGTGGCATTTCCCATCAATACTCCTTTGTATAATTCATTGGATTCTGCATGGGGCATACGGTGATCTACTACTGTATGTGAATCCATCAATTGATTTTCTCCAGGAACGTATAAACCGTTCAAATTGGATACTACTTGCGAACCATCAATATAAAAATGTAAATTATTGCGAATCAACGATGCATTCAAGGAAAAAGTAAAGGTATCAACCTGGCTACCTTCTGCTTGATAAATAAACGTATGATCTATGTGACTAACTCCTTGTTGAAAATCTTGATCCTTCAAATAGGTAAATTGAGCACCTTTGGAAACAAAAATCTCTTGAACGAAATTCGATAGAATATCTGCCGAACCAGTGGAAGTTTGTTGCTCAATAAAGCTAGCTTTCGCTCCTTCTTCTACATAAATTAATAGTCGCGATTGTACAGAAGTAGCTTTATCGCTGGAATTCACTTGATATTGATGTAGAATTGCTTGTGTTATTTCAACATCTTTCTTAATCCAAATAACAATATGCTCTGGGCAAAGAGCCACATTTAAATCATATAAAGAATTTTGATCTAAAATGGGATTCTTGTTGGCCCAAATTTCCTGAAATTCAGGGCATTTTTGAATAAAATCATCAAAACTTAAGACCTCAATTCCATCATTTGAACTAGCCTTATCTATGCTCCAATGAGCATCCGAAGACCGAATGATTAATTCTGCCCAATCGGCTGAAACAGGCATATTTGACTTTCCTTTGGGAAACCAATTCCTGTCAATTCCATTAAAATCTTTCAATGAAGTATATTTCCACTCTTCCCATTTAGATGTAGGAAAACCTTTGGCCAAAAATTGACTTAGAGCTTTACCTTGTTCTGACTCTAAACCAAGGGTTTGGGCAATATCTTGTAATGTGGTACTTAATTCAGCTGATAACATATCTTATTGATCTACTTCAGATTTAATCCAATCATAACCTCTCTCTTCTAATTCCAAAGCCAGTTCTTTGGTTCCCGACTTCACGATACGCCCTTTATAAAGTACATGGACATAATCTGGAACGATATAATCCAATAAACGTTGGTAGTGGGTTACAACAATAGTTGCATTGTTAGGGCTTTTCAATTTATTCACACCTTCAGCCACAATGCGCAAAGCGTCAATATCTAATCCAGAATCAGTCTCATCTAAAATGGCTAATTTAGGGTCTAAAACAGCCATTTGGAAGATTTCGTTACGCTTCTTCTCCCCTCCTGAAAAACCTTCATTTAAGGCTCTACTTAATAGAGATTGGTCGATATTCACATAAGCCATTTTTTCTTTGAACATCTTCAAAAACTGAACAGCATCCATCGGATCTTCTCCTCGGTATTTTCGAATTTCATTTACAGCGGACTTCAAGAAATTGGTAGTAGATACGCCTGGAATTTCAACAGGATACTGAAAGGCTAAGAAAATACCTTCTGCGGCTCTAGCTTCAGGAGCTAAATCCAACAAGTCTTTACCTAAAAACTGTACCGAACCTTCAGTCACTTCATAATCTTCACGACCCGCCAAAACGGACGCTAAAGTAGATTTACCCGAACCATTAGGTCCCATGATGGCATGTACTTCACCAGCTTTTACTTCTAAATCAATTCCACGTAATATTTCTTTTTCTCCAATAGAAGCATGTAAATTTTTAATTGACAGCATAATGTTTGTATTTGATTCTTGCTTTGAATCACAAAATTATAACCTATACCTTGGAAAAACCATAGCTTATTTAGATTCACTCTAAACAATAGCAATTATTCTCCATTTTTTTTCTAAATTTGTATCCAATTCAAAATTCATCACCATGATAACGATATCTGATTTAGCAGCCGACCGTATTAAAGAGTTAAGATCTAAAGAAGGTTTAACGGAAGAATACAATATCCGTGTAGCGGTAGAGGGAGGTGGATGTTCGGGTTTAATGTATCAACTGGATTTTGCGGCTGAACCACAAAGCTCTGATATGATTTTCGAAGATAAAGGAGTTAAAGTGATGGTCGATAAAAAATCTATACTTTATCTAGCTGGCACTGAATTGGATTTTTCTGATGGCTTAAATGGCAAAGGATTTCAATTCAAAAACCCGAATGCGTCACGTACTTGTGGTTGCGGAGAAAGTTTCTCTATTTAAAATTTCATTAAAAAGCTAGAATTGACTGACGGCCTTCTAAGATATAAGGTTGCATCATGTGGTATACTCGATGTATAGGTAGCCCCATAACGGTGTAGAATGATCCTTCGAGTCGACTAATACCTACCATACCTATAAAATCTTGGACACCATAGGCTCCAGCTTTATCCAAGGATGAACCTCCTTTGACATACCAATCAATCTCCCAATCTAATAGTTTTCTAAAAGAAACTATGGCCCGATCCACCTGAGTATCAATTCCTCCTGGTCCTATCAAAGATATCCCTGTATAAACCTCATGGTCTTTACCTGATAATTGCAACAACATGTCTCTTGCTTCCTGCTTGTCGACCGGCTTATTTAGTATTTGGCCTTCAACCACTACTATCGTATCAGCCGCCAGAATTAATTGATTGGGGCAAGATTCAGCTAAGACCTTTGCCTTTTTTTCTGCCAATATCCCTGGCACCTCGTTAATCTGCCAAGAGGCATCAATGGATTCATCGATGTCCGCAGGTAAAATCGAAAAATCAAAACCTGCTTGCGTTAATATTTCCTTTCGACGAGGAGAATTGGACGCTAAAATCAGGGGATATTGTAAAGAAAGTGAACTTGACATGATTCAAAAATACATGATTTTGCTTCATTCAGGCCTATTTTGAAAAAAAATATTTAAAAACATTTGTATTTAATGTAATTACATTTAATTTTGCAACATCAATTTATACTGATATGGGAATTGAAAGCGAATTGCAACAAAGCAACTTTGTCTCAGAAGAGGCCAAAGCGATTGTCAATGTGATTTTTACAGGAAACTGGATGGCTTACCAGCAACAGGAATTATTGAAACCCTACGACCTTTCGATGCAACAGTACAATGTACTTCGCATTCTAAGAGGTCAAAATGGGAAACCTATGACGGTATTGGCTATCATTGAACGCATGATGGATCGTACCTCCAACGCCTCTCGATTAGTCGACAAATTGGTAGAAAAAAAATGGGTATTACGCAGGGAGTGCCCTAATGACCGCAGAGCAGTGGACGTACTGATACTTCCAGAAGGATTAGCTCTACTCGAACAATTGGATGAAGTTCAAAATCAATGGGTTAATCGTTTTAGCCATATGAGCCAAGATGATTTAGTCAAGTTAAATGAACTTTTAGACCATTTTAGAAATTAAACACGTATTACTTTCATCAACAATATATTTCTTTAACAATTAATTACAACCCTTTTAAAATTTAACAACAATGAAAAAAGTAAGCTTTATTCTTTCCGCCTTAGCCTTCATGGCATTTACTAATCAAACAATTGCTGCACCTAGTACAAGTCCAGTTTCCACAAAAGCGAGTAGCATTGTTTGGAATGCTAAAAAAGTAACTGGAGAACACACAGGAACAATTGGTATTTCAGCAGGTAAATTAGTAGTAAACAAAAATCAAATCACGGGTGGTAATTTCACCATTGATATGAAATCGATTGTATGTAAGGACATTACTGATCCAGAATACAACAAGAAATTTGTAGGTCATATTTCTTCAGGTGACTTTTTTGAAATTGAAAAATTCCCAACAGCTCAGTTTGTTATCACCAAAGTAGTGGGTAACCAAATTTCTGGCAATTTGACCATCAAAGGAATTACAAAAGCAATCTCTTTCCCTGCTCAGATAGCTGTAAACAAGGGCAAAGTGAGCGCAAAAGCGAATATCACCATTGACCGTACGGATTATGACATCAAATTTGGTTCTAAGAAATTCTTTGAATCAATCGGTGACAAGGCCATCTTTGACGATTTCACTTTAGCTGTGAATTTGGTTTCTGAATAAAACAATTTTTAAGCTTAGCCTGTTAGAAGGGCTAAGCTTTGTTCCACATTATATACCCTAAAAAACATGTCCTTAGTAGATGCTTTGCAATGGCGCTATGCTGCCAAAAGAATGAACGGAAAAAAAGTAGACTCATCTAAAATTGATTCGCTTTTATCTGCTATTCAATTATCTGCGTCTGGATTTGGTTTACAACCATACCAAATCTTAGTGATCGAAAATGAAGATTTAAAAGCAAAGATTCAACCTGCTGCCTTTAATCAACCTCAGATTGTTGAATCTTCCCATTTATTAGTATTTGCTGCTTGGAATGAAGTAACTGCAGAAAAAATTGATGCATTCATTCAATTGGTATCAGAAACTAGAAATGTTGACATCGCTGACTTAAAAGCATATAAAGATGCCATTGCTGGCTCTTTACTTAGCAGACCTGTAGAAGACCAAGTTAAGTGGATGGATAAACAAGTTTATTTAGCCATGGGTACAGCTTTAGCTGCAGCAGCTAAACTTGAGATAGATAGTACTCCAATGGAAGGTTTCAAACCTGCTGAAGTAGATGTTATTTTAAATCTGAAAGAAAAAGGTTTACATGCTGTTTTAATGTTGGCAGTGGGTGAGCGCGATGAAGTATCTGACTTTATGGTCAATGCCAAAAAGGTTCGCTGGCCTAAAGAAGAACTATTTATGCACATTGTTTAATTGGCATAAACCATAAAAAAAGGTCTCCGAAAGTGAACTGCACCCAATTGTTTGGACAAAATTAAACAATTGATTTTAGATAATGAGCTCGGTATTGTACCGGGCTCATTGCATTTAAGTTCATTTTTATTCTTTCATGGTTATAATAGTTAATGTA
>NZ_JAANOG010000006.1:4715-218871 GCF_019923745.1 Aquirufa aurantiipilula | reverse complement strand
CAGTACATTAACTATTATAACCATGAAAGAATAAAAATGAACTTAAATGCAATGAGCCCGGTACAATACCGAGCTCATTATCTAAAATCAATTGTTTAATTTTGTCCAAACAATTGGGTGCAGTTCACTTGGAAGATGCCCTTTTTTTATACCTAGCTATTTGGTAGGCTATTGATACTTTGTAGGATCTAATCGGAAAAAGCGAACCGCATTGTTGAAAAAGATATCTCTCTTCTGATCAAATGATAAATAATTAGCATTTTCAATAACTCCCAAGGAAGTCTCTAACAATTTAGGCCAAACCATTAAATCTGTGC
Organism: Aquirufa aurantiipilula; assembly: GCF_019923745.1. GTDB lineage: Bacteria > Bacteroidota > Bacteroidia > Cytophagales > Spirosomataceae > Aquirufa > Aquirufa aurantiipilula. Next base: position 218,554 of record NZ_JAANOG010000006.1, on the reverse strand, counting down.
CGTACATGATTCTTTTTCCAAAACCCGCTTGCACCAATCTTTTCAAATACAGGTGTATTTCTTCCAAAGGGTAGCTCCAAATCATGCCTGCCAAATCCACATAAACATGAGAATTGGCGCCCATCAAGGCAATCATTTCATCAATCATCGGATAACCAGCATGCATTACCCATACCTTTAACTTGGGATGTCTGGCTAATAAATCCTCCAGCAATAAGGGATTCCCCATGGATGCACGGTATTTAGGTGAGGTCAAATTAGCCATACCATTTCCACCTGTCCCCATGTGAATAGCCACAGGCACATTTAATCGCTCTGCAACTTCAAAATACTTATCCACTGATGGATCACTAGGCGATAAACCTTGGTATTGTAAACCTACTTCTCCTACCACTTTATAAAAACCTGTTTTCAAAGAATCTTCAAAAGCTTGCACGCTAATACCACTTGCCGAACTAAAACCAATGGATGGAATTACTCTATCAGGAGCTGCCGCTTTTTTCCAATTTCGAATAACTTGAGGATCTCCTGAAGCCACTATGGTCATGTTCAAGCGTTTCATGGTTTGCATCAACTCATCTTGAAATTCTTGATCAGATTTGGCGGCCTTCAACATGATAGCTCCATCTGCATTCAAAAATTTGGGAGTAGGCTCATTGGGATCTGTTCCTGGCATGTTACTTAAAAACCATGGCGACATATCCGAGGCAAAATTAGCATTGACTTTCATGGCATGCACGTGTACATCTATGATAGGTAAATGCTTGGCAGAGGCAGTTTGTGCTAGGCTATTTTGAGCCATAAAAACGACACAAGCGAGGGCGAATAATACTGTTTTTTTCATGCGATTAATTTTTAAAAAGTAATGGGGCGAATTCAACTAAATTATGACGCCAAGTGATAAATGTATGACCGGCATCGTAAGTATTCGTTTGGTATTTGATACCATATTTATCAAACACAGCATTTACACCTAATCCATTTTTATAGGCTATATCTCTTTCTCCTCCCATGGCAATCCAAAAAAGCTTCAGTCGGTTAATTTCTGGATTTTTCAAACTCTGGACATATTTCTCTTCCAACATTTTCAATTGAGGTGGAAAATATCCGGTACTTAAAGGTAACACATATCCAAACTTCTCAGGAGCAAAAATAGCCATGTTCAATGCTTGCAATCCTCCCATAGAAAGTCCGGCATAAGCCGTATGATTACGATCTGTCATCACATGATATTTTACATTGACCAAAGGCATGATTTCTTCAAACATTTGTTTGTAATATGGGTCTTCTTCAATCCCAGGATTCATGTAAAAACCAGAACTCGGATGTCCCATGGGCATCACCACCACCATGGGTTGGCATTTACCTGCTGCCAGCAGATTATCCATGATAAAATTTGCCCGACCGGCCGTTGACCAAGAAGCATCATTATCTCCCCCTCCATGTTGTAAATACAAAACAGGAAGTTTGGTTTTCATTTGTTCATATCCTGGAGGCGTATACACATGAAAACGTGTGGCCTTGCCCGTAACTTTAGATTGAAACCAGACTTTCTCCAAATTGCCATGTGGGACATCTTGAATGGAAGCATATGCAGATTCCTTCCCTTTAATCTCCATGATATTGGTATAGCCATTTTCACCTTCCTTCAACAAGGTGTTCTTAGGATCTAAGGTTTTCACCCCATCTACGCTAAAATCATAGGTATAATAATCAGGAGCGATAGCCTCCGCTGTGGTATATGACCAAACTCCTAGCTCATTTTTAGTCAAATTTATAGGGCCAAATTCTTTCGAAAAATCACCAGAAACAATCACTTGACTAGCCTTTGGAGCATATATTCGAAATACAATTTGCCCAGAAGCTAAGGCTTCTACAGACTTCAATGTGTCATTAGGTGTAGGTGCTGGCCGGGAAGGTTGAGCCAAAACAAGTAAGCTACTCAATAGCAAACTTATACTTAGTATCCATTTCTTCATACGCTAAAAATGTAAGGTTTGGTATTTTTCCGATATTTTACTTTACAAAAATTCTATATTGTATCGAATTGCTACAATATAGGAATCCTATTTGAATTATTTCTCCCGACTTACCATAATTTGATGAATGGGTAAACCATTATCTAAATATTTTACAAAATAAGCCATTAGAAACCAGTTAATTAATCCTTTTAGACCATATAGCCCTATCATATGTCAAACAAATTCTCCCAAAAACAGGTAATAGCTAGCCTCTTCACTGTTTTGTCTTTTACCAATATTCAAGCACAGCAGAAAACAGCTCAACCTAATTTAGGTAGTCGAAATGTTGAAATCCTTCGCATTCAAAATCAATCTTTCAAAGACCTGAATAAGAACAAAAAGCTGGATCGATATGAGGATTGGCGCTTACCCATTTCAGAGAGAATCAAGGATTTGGTTTCTCAAATGACCCTGGAAGAAAAGGTAGGTTTCATGTTAATTAGCACCACGCGTATGGGTGGTGACAATGTTTTTGGAGGGGCGACAGCAGCAGGTCCGGCTACGCCGATCAACGATGGTTTTAATGAAGAAGATTTAGTTCAAACCACCAATATGTTTACTCGGAAACCATTAGGAGCTCCCAATATGGCAGCAGCGGGAACCACTAAAGGGGTAAATCAACTTCATTTGCGTCACTTTATTTTGAGAGCCAATGCCTCGCCTGAAATCTTAGCCAAATGGTCTAACAACCTGCAAGCCTTGTGTGAGGATACGCGACTAGGAATACCAGCTATTGTGGCTTCCAACCCAAGAAATCATGTGACGACCGATGCATCTGTAGGATTAAGTGTGGGAGTAACCGCATTTTCCAAATGGCCAGGAGAATTAGGATTAGCAGCCATGAGAGATTTTACTTTGACACGTCAATTCGCGGAAATTGCCTCCAAGGAATGGCGCGCAGTAGGGCTGAGAAAAGGCTATATGTACATGGCCGATTTAGCCACTGAGCCTCGTTGGCAACGCGTAGAAGGGACTTTTGGAGAAGATGCTGATTTAACCTCGCGCATGATTCAAGAAATCATTGTGGGTTTTCAAGGAAAAAAATTGGGGGCTAATTCCGTCGCCATGACGACAAAACACTTCCCCGGAGGAGGTCCTCAATTGGACGGACAAGACTCCCATTTTGATTGGGGTAAATTTGCCCATTATCCTGGAGGCATGTTTGATTACCATGTAAAGCCATTTAAAGCGGCTATTGCAGCTGGTACTTCGGCTATCATGCCCTACTATTCTGCCCCTAAAGGCAAAGAATTTGAAGAAGTGGGTTTCTCATTTAATAAAGCGATGATCAACGATTTGCTTCAAAGTAAATTAGGTTTTCATGGCATCATCAATTCAGATACAGGCCCTATTGAAATGATGCCTTGGGGAGTAGAAAAATTGAGTATTGCTGAACGATATCAAAAAGCCTTGAATGCTGGAGTGGATATTTTTTCTGGTGCCGCAGATCCTAGCACCTTGTTGGAAACCGTAAAAAAAGGATTGGTTTCAGAAGATCGAATCAATCAGTCGGTTACCAAATTGTTGAAAGAAAAATTCGAATTAGGCTTATTTGAAAATCCTTATGTTTCGGTAGAAGAAGCTAGTCAAATTATTGGAAATAATACCTCCACAGAATTAGCCAATTTGGCCCTTCGTAAATCCATTGTATTACTTCGCAATGACCAACAAGTTTTACCTATCAAGAAAAAGACCAAAGTGTATTTTGAAACCTATTTTAACACCGGTAGAAATTCAGACATCATCAAAGTGGCTAAGCCTCAATATCCCGAAATAGAATTTGTGTCCAATAAGGATGAAGCTGATGTTATTTTAGTTTGGTTGATTCCAAATGGTGGAGGATTATTCAGTTCCCAAGGCACAAAAATTGATCTAAGATTATCCGCCAACCGAATTGATGTGAATCATGTCAATGAATTAATCAATAGCAAACCGACGATTGTGGCAATCAATTATACCAATCCATGGGTCATTGAAGAAATTGATAAAGGAAAAACCAACTCTATACTAGCTACTTTTGGTACTACCCAAGAGGCCTTAATGGATATCGTGACAGGCAAATTTTACCCTAGCGGTAAAATGCCATTTACCACACCAATTAACATGAAAGCGGTAGAAGAAAATAAATCCGATGTTCCTGGCTACATGGAAGGACCAAACTATGGCTTATTCCCATTTGGGCATGGCTTATCCTATAAATAAGAGATGCGCTATTGTTCTACAATTTTTGAACTTTTAGTTAAAACCAAAATCGGACATGTGATAAATTTCATTTCTTTGTAAAAAAATGTCGTATATGAGTCCTAAAGTAGATGCCTTTATCGTTAAACTAGACAAATGGCAAGCTGAATTAAGCTTGTTAAGAAGTGTGATTTTGGATATGGGCTTAGAAGAAGATTTGAAATGGGGCTCCCCATGTTATTCTTTGGAAAAATCGAATTTAGTGATCCTTCAAGGTTTCAAAGAATACTTTGCCCTCCTGTTTTTTAAGGGTGTTTTACTGAAAGATTCTGCTAAGGTTTTTAGTAAACCGGGCGAAAATACGCAGTCAAGCCGACAAATTCGATTTACCCATTTAGACGATATCATTTCCCAAGAAGCCCTAATTAAAGCCTATGTTAAAGAGGCAATTGAAGTAGAAAAATCAGGGGCTAAAGTGACCTTAAAAAAAATTGAGGAATATGCGGTTCCGGAGGAGTTTCAACGTGCCTTGGAAGAGGATGAAGCCCTAAAAACAGCTTTTGCAAGATTAACTCCAGGTAGACAAAGAATGTATTTGACGCATTTTGCCGAAGCAAAACAAGAGGCTACTCGAATAGCTCGAATAGAAAAAAACAAAAATCGCATACTCATTGGCAAAGGACTAGGAGATTGCATTTGTGGACTTTCTCAAAAAATGCCGACTTGTGATGGTTCGCATAAACATGCGAGGTAAAAAACTTGATATAAAATCCTCCTGAAAATGATGCTTTCAGGAGGATTTTACTTCTAATTGATTTTCAAAACTTGTTTGGTATACGGTTGAAAAATAACGGGTCCAAGCAATCCATAAGCTTGAATCAATCCTCGGTCTGCAACAGCCTTATTCAAGGAAAATAATCGGTTATTTAACGTTGTACTTACACGAACTTCGATCTTATTCACACCTGCTTGTAAACTAGAGCCTAAATCTGCTTTTGCACTAATTTGATCAATAGGAACTTTTTGACCATTCACTTGTAAACTAAAGGCATCTACTACCTGACCCAAGCTGATGGTCGCTCCATGTTTGGAACTATTCCAATTGGCAGGTAAAGTTAGAGAATAGGTATAGGTGCCCACACCAGATACATTTTTCAATTCCTCTACATCAGGCCAAGCTTTTAGTCCTGTTAAATTAACCTGAATGATGGACTTACTCGTTTCTGAACTAGCTATGCCTACAGACCCATATTTGTTTTTAGGCTGCCAATCTTCTACTGATAATTGCCAAGAAGCATTCGTTAAATCCATAGGGTCAAAGGTTTGATCAATGGATAGTTTTGATGATTGGCCATTACTTAATTGGCTTGTATAATTTCCTGCTTTACTCGCCATAATGGCTAGTTCTCCTTGATTCGTTTGAATTACTCCATCAGCATCCGTTTGACTCACATATACCGAACTTGGAGAAATCCCAAATTGACCAGGATTCTTAGAAATACCAACCAACATAGATTCATCCGTTTCCAAATTTACCTGAAACGATACGGATTGACCATCTGAAGTATAAGATGCCACTGGTTTAATTTCCCCCGAACTAGCGTTCAAAATAAACGGTTGACCTTGTCCTTCTAGGCGAACTTTCATCCTCAAATTAGATCCAATTTTGGTGCCAAAATTCGGACCTTTCATACGAACTGTGTTAGGCTCTTCAAAGATGTTTCCTGGCGTACCTGATAATCCCTTATATTTTTCCTCGGTACTATAACCCGTTGGAGGTATTTGGTCATCTCCTTGATTGTATAAAAAGTAATAATCGGAATTGCTGCTTGCATCATGTCGACGCATCGACATCATAGCACTAGCTTTTTCTGTTGCAGCTGCAGGAGATATCCCCAGAGATTTTAAAAGCCCTGGTACTTCCTTTTCACTAGCAATGGAATGCACCGATTTTTGATCTAATAGTTCTTTCAAAGTAGCTTTCAAGGCGGCATCTTCTGATGGCGTATTTCCTGGAGTTCTGCTTGGCAGTGGCCCTACGATGATAATAGGAAGCCCTTTTTTAGCATAATCTAAAAGCTTTTTGGCCATGGCAACTGGTAAGGTATTTTTGGCTGGATTAAAGCTAGAACCTACTTGCAATAAACCATTTAAAATAAATGCCTTATAGGAAGGACCCGCTTCGAATAAGCGCTGATTAGATACAGTCACTTGAGGTAAATTGAGTAAACTTGGATTTAAATAATCCCAGGTGAAGCCTTGTTCTTGAAGACTTAAGTCGTTCCAAAAACGAATATTTCCTGCTCCAGCAACAAAAGGAGCGGGGAAGGAATAGTTTTGCATATATACGGCTACATCAATTTTAGCCACACCCTGTTTTAACACTTGCTCATTTCTAGCCATCCATTGATTTACGTTTTTAGCTTCTGTAAACCAAATGGGATTTCTTGGTCCCCAACTATTGGAAAAATTCCCTTCAGCAAACGTATTATACCCCGGCCAAACCGATTTAGGGTTGAACGTATATGGATATACGTGATATACCCCCTTGGTTTGTCCGCTGGCAAAACATTTGTTCATACGGACAATAATATCCTGAAAAGTCTGTGCATAATTCAAAGACCGAGCAGCCGCCAATTCATTTGAATACCACGTATTCCCACTGATGTGATTGGCAGAAGCCATAGGTCTGTACACATCAATTTGATCACCTGATGATAAGGTTTCATGTTCCGGACGATTCAAAAAATACGTGACATCCAATTGATCGGGAGTATTCACTACAGGTACATCTTCAGGTTGAAGTCGTAATGCCAAATTATAGCTATTCGCCCAAGTGGTAAATGGTTTGATTCGATTTTCAACAAACAAATTCGTTCTTACTCGATTGTAATCTGCCCGAATTTTTACATCCTGCTGATTGCTATACGTATAATAATGATCAATATCCAAACCTCCTCCCCGTGGACCCCACACTCGGTCTATGCCTAAATCAATCAATGCTGGTAAATGCTTAATTAGATCATAGCCCACTTGAGATTGAAAATCCTTCGCCATATTACTACTCCACACATCACTCGGTGCCCCGAAACCATCGATAGAATGCGAGTCCACAAAAATATCGCCACCACCATTTTGTTTCAGCAAATTTTTAACCGAATCATTCCAATACGCTTCATAACCTTGTATCAGTAATTGGGTACCCTCCTTACTAAAAACCTCAGGCTGTGGGTCTACGCTAACAACCCTAAAAGCGATTAAAACCCAAGAATCATTCCCTGCTGGAACATTCCAATGTAATTTTGCAGAAGTGGTCCCAGCAAAAAAACCATCTTTATTCGTGTCACTTAATGTCCCCGTTAAATTGATTCCAGAAGCATGATCAATGGTCAAAAGTTTAGACCCTTTGGCTGGCATTTTAACTACTCTATAAGCTTGAACGGCTAAAATAGTTCCTTTCCCTGGAAGGGCATCATGAAATTCAGAACCACTCGATAAAATTGTATCGGCTACGGCTAAAGTCTTACGGACATAATCATGAGTAGCTGAAAAATTACCCGGAATTGGAGCACCGGTTTTATATTTCAAGCTTACCTTCATTCCAATTTCATTCGCCTTTTTTAATATGGCTTCAACTTGCTTTAAGGTGGGTTCCCCTCCCTGACCAATTTCTACACCTGCAATTCCTGCCGCTTGTAGTTCTACAAGCTGCTTTTCCAATTCAGCAATATCGGCTGTTTCTGGTGGAAAATTCCACCTTACCCAAGGATAATCCGCAAAAGTAGGGTTGGCAAAAGATTGAGCAGTTAAGGGTGTCACAGGATTAAACTGCTTGTAATGATTCACTTGATTTAGATTCTTGACGCATCCCAACAAAAGAAGAGAGAATAGAACTGCAGGAATGAGTAAAGGTTTGGAGATCATATTTTTTGAATTATTTTGATAAAAATATGACAAAAAACAAGAAAGGTGCGGTCATCAATTGAGTATGCGACCAAAAGCTAAAATTCATCGATTTACATTAAATGCCATTTTCAAGCATTTAAGTATCATTTATGACGAAAAAATATAACGCTATTTCTACACATCTAGCGATTCAAATTTCGTCGATATTCCTTCGGACTAATTCCCATTTTATTCTTAAAAAATCGAGTAAAATGTGCCGCATAAGTAAAGCCTAATTGATGCGAAATTTCACTTATATTTTTCTCAAAATCATGCAATAATTCCTTCGCGAGATTAATCATGATTTGATGCATCATTTCAATGGGAGTTTGATGCGTTTCTTTCTTAATTATATCTCCCAAATAATTGGTAGAAACATGTAATTTATCAGCAAAATAACTGACCGTTGGTAGACCATAACCATCTGATTTACTATTCATTATATATTCCCTTACCATAACAGAAAATTTATCCGAAATCAGTTGATGCATGGGTTTTCTATTGACAAATTGTCTTTGATAATATCGACTACAATAATCCAATAATAGCTCAATGTTTGTAACAAGTATTTTCTTATTTAATGCATCCAATTCAGGTTTAATTTCACGACTAATTTTAGTCAGTATTTCCATCACATTATTTCTTTCTTCTTCATCCACATGCAAAGCTTCATTATGTTCATAAGAAAAGAATGAATAATGGTGAATTTGCTTCTGCAAAGACGTCCCTCGAATTAACTCTTCATCAAACACAAGACAAAGCCCTTGTGGCATCGACATGCTTCCTACTTTATCCACTTTATAGACCTGATTGGGGGCAAAAAATAAGAGAGTCCCTGCGTCGTAATCATATTGACTTATGCCATATTTCAAATCTCCACAATGTATGTCTTTTAACATGATGCAGTAAAAACCTAAACGCATCCATTCCCGACATTTTGGGGTAGATTTTGAAAAATCAATGATACTAAGCAAAGGGTTCAAGGTACTATGTTCATTGTAGGCATTAAATGAATCAACGGAATCCAAATTCCTTATGGCAATATCCTTATCCTTGATTTTTTCCTCCATAGGATTAAAAAATGGTAATCATTTCGGTAAAATGTATAAGTCTTTAGCTATTCAAACAGGCTAATTTTACAATTTAAAGCAAATATAACGGAAATGAAAAATACAGGCGTTTATCTGATATGTCTATTCCTAACTCATTCAATAAGCTCTTTTTCGCAAGAAAGCCAACAGGCTAATCCGACCCAAATACAGGGATCAATGAGCATTACTAACAATGGTATTTCCATAGTTCCTTCCTTTTCTTTGGAAAAACCGGCGACAGTATTTAATATGTCTATTGCTAAAGGAAGGTTCAGTTTTGATCCAGAATTAGCTTTTTCTTTGGAAGCCAAACCTTGGTATTCTCTTTTTTGGTTTCGCTACAACCTGAGCCCCAAACAATCAAAGTTCAACATGAATGTTGGGACACATTTGGGACTCAATTTTGTAAACATCCCCTTTCCAAATGCTAAAGATTCCATCCAAATTCAAAAAACAGATCGTTATTTAGTTTTAGAAATATTTCCTCGTTACAAATTTTCCAAACACCTAACCATGGGTGTTTATTATTTAAGGTCTCACGGTTTAGATCCTGCAACTTTAAATGCCTTAAATTTTGTCACTTTATACACGGAAATTTCTCAAATTCAATTGAGTAAAAAAGCAACATTGGGCATAAGTCCTCAATTGTATTACCTCAATATCGATGGTAATCATGGTTATTATTTAACCTCGGAAATAAGTCTAAGCCTACAAAATTTTCCCGTCATCATTAAATCCACCATAAATAAAACCTTTGAAACTAAGGTTGAAGGATCCAAGCCTTTTTTATGGAATATTAAGCTCGTATATCCCTTGAAAGGAGGTAAAATCAAGCCATAATTTCATTTTATTAAAAAAAAGCGGAACTTTGTATCTCTCTTTAATTAATCCCAATGAAATTTAAAACCACGCTCTTGCTAGTTTTCCTAGCAGGTGTTAACCATTTATTCGCTCAAACTGATTCAACCAAAACGCCTTCTTTTTTTGCAGGACAAATAACCGCCACCAACAATGGTGTATCGTTAATTCCCTCCTTTTCCTTGGGTAAACCCGCCATTTTATTTGATCTTTCCTTGGGCAAAGGTCGCTTGAGCTTTGACCCCATGTTACGATTTGCTATGGATGGAAAACCTTGGGCATTCGTGCTTTGGTGGAGATATAAAGCAATTCAACAAAAGAACTTCAAAATGAGTGTAGGTGCTCACCCTGCATTTGTCTTCCGCTCAGAAGAAGCCAATGTCAATGGAGTAAATACTAGTTATTTAAAAGCACAACGTTTCTTTGCTTGGGAAGCCACACCTATCTTATCTGTTCACAAAAACATTGCCTTTGGATTTAGTTATTTAGGCTCGACTGGGTTGACGAAAGATGTAACTCAAAGTACCACTTTTCTATCATTTAAAACGATTTTCTCCAACCTCAACTGGTATAAAGATTGGCAAGCCACGATTACTCCCCAGTTCTTTTATTTGAAAATGGATGATCTCGATGGCACTTATGTTAGTGGGTCTTTAGTTATTTCGAAGAAAAAAAGCCCATTTACTTTAACGACCATGTTTAGCAAAAAACTACGCTCTGCTTTAGCAGGTGACGATCTACTTTGGAGTGTTGGTTTGAACTACAACTTTAATCACTTGTTTAAAAGAATCAATTAAAGCAACAGATAAAAAAAATCAGCACACCTACTGATGTGCTGATTGCAATTTTTGTTCTTTAATTATGACAACTGATTGCCAAAGGGCTGCTTATATAAACGCTTACCTGTTGCTTGGTAAATAGCGTTTGCCATGGCACCAAAAATCGGAGGAAATGGTGGCTCTCCTAATCCTGTTGGGTCCGTTTCGTTGGCCACAAAATGTACATCTATTTTCTTTGGTGCTTCATTATGACGAATCATACGATAGGTATCAAAATTCTTTTGATCAGTACGTCCATCGGTAAAGGTTAAGTTGCCAAATAAAGCATTTCCAATTCCATCAATGGCCGCACCTTCTGCCATGTTTTTAGCCCCTTCTGGGTTTACGACTACTCCACAATCCACTGCAGAAGTTACTCGATCTACAATCACTTGTCCATCTTTCACATGCAAATCAATGACCTGAGCCGCATAGGAATTATGGCAGAAATAAGCAGATACCCCGCGTTTTTTACCCGCATTTTCTGGCTTACCCCATCCCGATTTATCCCGTACTAATTCCAATACTCCCATATAACGGGATGCATCGTAATCATTGTTTTTACCTACTGGATTGGCTTTAGCTCTTTGTAATAATTCCAAACGGAATGCAATTGGGTCTTTACCCATGTATTCAGAAATCTCATCCAAAAACGACTGCTCCGCAGCCGCATTGAAGTTAGAGCGCGGCGCACGAAATGCCCCCACCGTAATATTCGAAGGAATAGACCAACTCTCAGCCAAGTAATTATCTAAAGCTCCAGCAGGAAAACGATTCGCATGCAATGGTGATTCAGGTATGCCTCCACCTTTAATGTGCATCGCTGTTAAACGCTTATTTTCATCAAATGCAGCACGGTAAGTCAATTGATACGTTGGGCGATAAATACCACCACTTACATCATCTTCCCGACTATATACCAGTTTGATAGGGGCATTAGCCTGCTTGGAAATCAAGGCGGCCTCCACCATATAGTGCCCATACGCTCTACGACCAAATCCTCCACCCATTCGAGCTAGATTGATTTCTACATTTTCCTTAGGTATGCCCAAACGTGTTGCAATGGTATTGGCAATGAAATCGGGGCCTTGAATAGGGGCTACAAACCGTACTTTGTTTCCCTGAAAATGCGCAAAAGTATTCGTTGGCTCCATGATATTATGTGCCAAAAAGGGTGCGGTATAGGTGCGCTCAATGACGTGCTTAGCAACTTCAAACGCTTTCTCTGGCTCACCATCTTTTCGTTGAATTTGACCTGGCTTTTTATCCATGGCCAGCATATCAGCATAATGTTTGGTGGTACTCTCCAATCCTCCAGGAACAATCGTTTCACGGTTGTTCATAATCTCTTTGGTATCTGGGGCATTTTCCCAAAGCACATTCAATTTTTTACGCGCATTCATGACATCCCAAGTAGTCTTACCCACCACAGCAATGACCTCATTGAATGAACGAGTATCAAACATGGCCAATTTTTGGGTCGGCTCATATACTTGAATAGTGAATACATCCACTATACCAGGCATTTTCTTGGCTACCGTAGCATCAAAGGATTTCAAACGCATACCAAAAGCAGGTGGACGTTCGGTCATAGCGATGAGCATTCCCGCCTCTTTATAGTCCATGCCAAACAAAGGTTGTCCATGAACAATTTTAGGACCTTCCACATTTTTCTGTGGAGTACCCAAAAGTCTAAATCCTTTATTCGCTTTTAACACGATGTCCTTAGGCACAGGTAATTTAGATGCCGCAGTAGCGAAAGACCCATAAGTTCCTGATTTACCACTTGCCGCATGTTTTACTTGGCCTTTGGATGTTGTCAATTCAGAAACAGGCACATTCCAAGCCTGACTTGCCGCCGTCAAAATCATTTGTCGAGCTGATGCCCCTGCTGTACGAAGTAACTTCCAAGCTGAGCGGATCGACTGGCTTCCTCCCGTAAACTGACGGTTGAAAAGCGCTGGATTATAACTGGCTTGTTCTACGACAATACTTTTGAAATCAACGTCCAATTCCTCCGCAATCAACATGGGCATGGAAGTCATAACATTTTGTCCAAACTCTGGGTTAGGAGAAAAAATCTTGATGACATTTTCAGGCGTGATTTTGATATAACTCGTCAACTCTTGCCAAATGGGTTCAACATTCAATGCCGCCAAATTTTCTTCTGGTTTAGCACTAGCCAACCAAGAGATTCCTAACATAAATCCACCCCCTGAAAGCGAAGAAACTTTCAAGAACGAGCGTCTGCTATATGTGTTATCTGTCTTTTTCATATTATTTCTTGGCTGCTGCTTGTTGAATGGCTTTTTTAATACGCGTATAAGTTCCACAGCGGCAAATATTCCCTGACATAAAATTGTCGATATCTTCCTCGCTAGGATTAGGATTGCTTTTTAATAAAGCAGCCGCACTCATGATTTGTCCAGATTGGCAATATCCGCACTGCGCTACATCCACATCCAACCATGCCTTTTGAACTGGATGATCTCCTTTTTCAGCCAAGCCTTCAATGGTCGTGATATTTTGATTAGCTAAAGCAGAAATTGGTAACTGGCAAGACCGAACTGCGATCCCATTTAAATGAACGGTACAAGCACCGCAGGAACCCACGCCACAACCATACTTGGTTCCTTTCAAATCTAATACATCACGAAGAACCCATAAAAGTGGCATATTTTCATCTGCCTCTACAGTGTGGGGTTTCTTGTTAATTCGCAAAGTGAATTTCTTTATCATGGTTTGATATTTATAAAAAGGTGTACAAATGTATTCAATTGGAAAGAGTAAAAATTACACAAATCAAACATTTTCATTAATCTATCTTTCTCGTTCCTAGCCATTTAACCATGGCCGGATCACGGTGGTCAAAAAAGCTACTTACGTTCGTATCTAAAGACTGAATCAAATCCATCTCAGCTTCCTTTAAGCTAAAATCAAAAACGTGGAAATTCTCTTCCATGCGATTTCGGTTAACGGTTTTTGGAATAACGACTACTCCTCGCTGAATCAGCCAGCGCAAAATAATCTGGGCAATGGATTTCCCATGAGCTTGAGCAATGGATGCCAACAAAGGATTTTCAAACATCCCATTTTTACCTTCAGCAAAAGGTCCCCAAGATTCTATTTGAATCTGATGCTCTTGGAGAAATTGTTGGTTCGAAATTTGCTGCTGAAAAGGATGAGTTTCAACCTGATTGATGGCCGGAATCACTTCTGTATGATTCAGTAAATCTACAATACGGTCAGGCTGAAAATTGCTAACACCAATGGCACGAATTCGACCTTCCTGGTACAACTTTTCCATGGCACGCCATTCTCCGAAAACATCCCCATAAGGCTGATGTATAAGGTATAAATCGAGGTAATCAAGCTGCAGTTTTTGCATGGATTTTTCAAAGGCTGCCAAAGTGCCCTCATATCCATTACCTTGAATCCAAAGTTTGGTGGTGATAAAAAGGTCTTGACGGGCCACTCCAGAAGATTTAATGGCCAAACCCACCGCTGCTTCATTTCCATAAGATGCAGCAGTATCAATGGAACGATAACCCAAATCCAAGGCTTCGCTAACACTTTTTTCACAAGCGAGTGCATCGGCGATTTGAAATACACCAAAACCCAAAATGGGTATTTTTACTCCATTATTTAATTCTACATACTGCATAAAATATACTTAGTTCAAGTGACGAAACTGCAAAGGGGTATTGCCAACATGCTGTTTAAAAACCCGAGTAAAATGCTGTGGATATTTAAACCCTAAATCATGCGCTATTTCATTGATGGATTTTGCTCCGTCAAAAATGCGCTCTTTAGCCACATCAATTAATTTATTTTGAATCATTTCCTTGACGGATTTTCCCGTTTCTTTTTTAATTAAATCACCGAAATAATTGGGAGATAGGTGTAATTGATCCGCAAAATAAGCTACGGAAGGTAATCCCAAATTTTGAGGTTTCTCCGACAAAAAATACATATTTAACAACTCTTCAAACTTGGCCAAAATACCTTGATTGACATGTTCTCTTGAAATAAATTGACGGTCATAAAATCGTTCGCAATAATTCAAGAACAGCTCAATATTAGCCGTAATCAATTTCTTGCTGTGCTTATCTACCGTTTGATTTAGTTCAAATTCAATCTTGGATAGACAATCCAAGACCACTTGTCTTTCCGCATCCGAAATGTGCAATGCTTCATTGGATTTATAACTAAAGAAATGATACAAAGGCAGCGCTTTGGCTAAATCAGTCCCATGAATCAAATCGGGATGAAAAATTAGCCCATGACCTTTAGGCTGATAAGGTTCAGCTGGCACCTCTAATTCAGATACTTGACCTGGCGCAAAAAACACTAAAGTCCCTGCTTGGTAATCATAGGAATGGCGCCCGTACACGATATCCCCACATTTGACATCCTTCAAATAAATACAATACAAGCCGTACTGAAATTTGACACGAGTTACAGACTGACCCCAATCACGAAGATCCGCCTTAGAAAAATCAATAACGCTCACTAATGGGTGAAGTGTGGTATGATTATTAGCTGCGTTGTACTCGCTAATTTGGTTAAGTTCAATTACTTTTTCCATAATTTTCAAATTTGGCTCAAATGTAACTATTTCACTTATAGCTGATTCCACTTAGTAAAGGAATGAGTAAAAATGGTAGAAAATTCAGTAGTTTATATACTTGTGTGAAAAATAATAATAGGACATTTGTTTAAAATATATATTCCAACGAATTACTCATTCTTAACATGAAATCGACTATCCTAACTTTCGTATTTGCTTTATTATTCGTTCAAATGGGTATAGCCCAACAAAGCAGTGAAGAACAAAACCTCATCAAATTATCCAAAGATAAATGGCAATGGATGGCAGATAAAGATGTGGAGAAATTAGCCAACCTTTTTGACGACAAATCGAAGTTTTTGCACATGAGCGGTACATGGAAAAAGGCTGAAGAATTAGAAATAATTAAAACGGGTAGCATTTGGTACAAAGAAGCTAAAGTACATGATACTGCTGTAGAAGTTTCTGGAAATACCGCTATTGTTTGGAGTAGAATTACCCTAGTTGCAAATGTTAGAGGAAATGATGTAACAACAGAGTTTACCGTAACTGAAGTATTTCAGAAGCAAGATAAGGATTGGAAATTACTAGCCTTATCATTTAGTAGTGTACGTGATACCCACCAAATCAAGCATTAATCTTGTGATATACACATTAATTTCAAATCAACTAACATGAAAAATACCTTATTTTCTTTCCTTTTCATCCTAAGTGCTAGTATAGGAATGTTGGCACAAACTTCAACTGCTGACCAAGAGATTATTCAACTATCCAAAGATAAATGGCAATGGATGGCGGATAAAGATGCCGATAAATTGAGTCTACTTTTCCACGAAAAAGCCGTTTTTGTCCACATGGGCGGAAGTTGGGGAAAGGACAGAGAAATAAACATCATTAAAGGAGGTATGATTCATTATAAAAAAGCAGATATTCATTCCGTTTCCGTGAATATCATTGATTCCACCGCCATTTTATTGAATCGAATTACTTTGTTGGCTGTGGTTGGTGGAAATGAAGTGACTAATCCTTTTGAAGTTACTGAAGTATATGTAAAACAAAATGGTACTTGGAAATTAGGATCTCTTTCCTTCACCAAACTAAATAACCCTAATTAAGTAATTATTCCCTTTTTCTGATTTAAACAATGTAGAAATAGCAGAGCTTTTATATACATTTCTTAAAAATAAAGGGTTGAATTAAGCGTTAATCACAAGATTACATTACCTCGGATTCTTAAGAATTTACCCAACTATTATCATGAAAAAACTAAACCGTAGATCCTTTATACAATCTGCCGCTTTAAGTGGTGGTGGGTTCATGTTAAGTTTTAGCTATTTCTCCAGTTTTGCCTCCTCCGAAAATACCTCGAAAGCTGCTTCAGGAACGCTACATGAAATAAACGGTTTTGTTAAAATTACCTCAGACAACATCATTCAAATCATGTCGCCAAACCCCGAAGGTGGACAAGGAGTAAAAACATCCATGCCCATGATTGTAGCGGAGGAATTGGATGTGGATTGGAAGCAGGTACAAGTGATACAAGCAGATTTAGATACCAAACATTTTACTCGACAATACATTGGGGGGAGCCAAGCTATTCATCAAGGGTGGATGCCCCTCCGACAAGCAGGTGCTACGGCCCGTAGGATGTTGATGGAAGCCGCTGCCAAACAATGGCAAGTTCCCTTGGAAGAAATAAGTACTTCTCTTGGCATTTTACATCATAAAAAAAGTGGAAAATCCGCCAAATATGGTGAAATGGCAAGTTTAGCCGCTCAGATCACTGTTCCCAAAAATACCCCACAAAAAGCAGTAAAAGATTTTTCAATTATAGGGAAATCCAAACGAAATGTTGACTTAAAGAAGATCGTCACAGGTAAGCCTTTGTATGGAATTGATACCCAAGTAAAAGGTATGCTGTATGCTATGATTGTTCATCCTCCCGCATTTGGTTTGGAACTAAAATCAATCAACGATTCCGAGGCCCGTAAAATGCCTGGCATTAAGGATATATTTCCCATTCAGGTATTTAAGGAGGGCTATGAAAAATCCTTTTTTGATACCATTAGTTTCAACCAGGTGGTGGCTATTGTAGGTAATTCTACTTGGGAAGTGATGCAAGCCAAAAAAGCCTTGCAAGTAGAATGGCAGGAGATTAAAAGCTATTCCCAAAACAGAAACATGCTAGGCCGAAAAACGGTCGAAAACATTCCAGCTGGATTAGAAAATACCAGCCAGCATTTGGCCCAAATGTCGGCTAAAAAAAATCAAAATGCCACGGTAAGGCGCAAAGATGGAGATGTAGAGGCTGCCTTTAAACAGGCAGCAAAAATCATAGAAAAAACCTATTATGGACCTTATTTAGCTCATAATTGCATGGAGCCCATGAACTTTTTTGCAGATGTCAAAGCTGACTCTGCGAATTTATCTGGCCCACTTCAAAAACCTGAATTAACGGAGCAGTCGCTCTCGGCTAGACTAGGTCTTCCTTTGGATAAAATCAATATTCAAATGACTCGCCTTGGTGGTGGATTTGGCAAACGTTCTTATGCCCATTGGATGATTGAAGCCGCATTGATTTCTCAAAAAGTACAAGCACCCGTTAAATTACAATATACCCGAGAAGACGACATGACTTCCGGTGTTTATCGATCAACCTATTCTGCTACTTATAAGGCCGGTTTAGATGCTCAAAATAACCTGATTGCATTCCATGTGAAAGCAGGTGGAATTCCTGAATCTCCATTGTATCCCAATCGCTTTCCTGCTGGTGCCGTAGATCACTATTTGGCAGAAGAGTGGACCATTGATTCTAACATTACAGTGGGTTCATTCCGAGCTCCTCGCTCCAATTTTATGGCGGCCGCAGAGCAATCCTTTTTGGATGAAGTTGCCGAACTTGCGGGAAAAGATCCCATCGATTTTCGTTTGGAATTACTCCAGCGAGCATCGGAAAAACCCGTTGGTAAAAACAATGAATACGAACCAGAAAGATATGCTGGAGTATTGAAATTGGTAAAAGAAAAATCAAACTGGAAAAACATAAAATCCACGAAAAAAGTAGGCGTTTCAGCTTATTTCTGCCATGACTCCTATGCTGCGAATGTCATTGAGTTAGAAATGAAAGACGGAATGCCTGTTATACAGAAAGTTCATTCTGCTATCGATTGTGGCATTGTTATTAACCCTACTGGAGCCAGAAATATGGTAGAAGGAGGCGTAGTGGATGGAATTGGGACAGCGCTATTTGGGAAAATGACCATGGAACAAGGCGTACCTCAGCATAAAAACTTTGATACCTACCGCATGATACGCATGAATGAGGCCCCCAAAGCCATGAATATTCATTTTGTGAACAATGAAATAGATCCTAGCGGTATGGGAGAACCCGCTTATCCACCTGTCTTTGCTGCATTAGCTAATGCCTTGTATAAGGCCACAGGAAAACGTCATTACAGTCAACCTTTTATTGATAATTTATAGGTCTTTTTAGATATCATTATTAATGTATGTAAATGCCGAAGGGGATACTTATATGGGCTTACTTATTTTGTATTTCAATCTAATTTACCCCCCTATAAAGTATATTTTAAACCGACTGTACTTATAAAAAACTGGTCTTTAGGTGTAAAATTGACAAAAGCCTTTGCTTGAAAATGAGTATTAATGTCATATGAAATCGTTTCAGCGACTCCTGTCAAATCCCCTAAATCTAAATAATACATTTGTGTTAAAAAATTCCACTTATTCTTTTGGTAATTCGCATGAATGGAAGAAAAGGTTGCTTTAAAATCATTGTTTCTCCCCTTTCCATGTAAAAAAAAGGCTCCAAGCAAAACGTTATTTGCAATAGGGTAAGACAAGGTCAATTCTTGTCCAAAAATACTAGTAACTTGATAGTTTTCAGACACTTGCATAGCTGGCAAATGTAAACCTACTATTGCTTTAAATTTCTGATTAATCAATTTATATCTTGAAATCAAGACAATTCCCGTAGGGGTAATACTCTTCAATCGAACCATGTACATGATGTGCGCAGACAACCGCTTTTGGGGATTAGTACCAGCATTAAGAATAAGATTAGGTTCTCAAGAAGTAAAGGCAGGAATAAAGGAAAATCCCCCTGAACTTACTTCAATACTCCCAGTTTGTGCAGGGGACAAAAATGGGAGGAATAAAAGAACAAAAAAAAGTAGCCTATTTTTCATTTTGAGCATTGCTATTGGATAAATATTTCAACAAATTTACTTCCATTAGTATACTTTAGTAACAAAAAAAGTGAATAGTAGTAACCTTTTAGTAACTAGAAATTTTCTATGCGTTTTATCGACAACCCTTATCAATGCCCAGTTACTCGGACCATGTCCATCATTGGGGGAAAATGGAAACCCATCATCATCAATTGCCTGGGTGATAAGTCGCTTCGTTTCGGAAAACTCAACCAACTCATGCCAGCAATTTCCAATAAGGTCTTATCCAATGAACTAAAAGAATTGGAAGCTTTAACATTAATTGAGAGAACGGAATTTCAAGAGTTGCCTCCTCGGGTGGAATATAAATTAACAACAGCAGGACAAAGTCTTCTGCCATTAATGCATGAAGTTGCGAAATGGGGAAATTCTCATTTAGCCAAACAATTAGAGAATCAATTACATTAAACCACCATACCAACCTTTAACATGAAAAAACCTCTTCTACTTTCTTTCATTTTCCTCCTTCTATATTTCATTGGAATTCCCTCCCTATTTGCTAGTGAACCTGTGGGTTTAACCATCAAATTAACATCAGGTTACATTCAGGGGAAATCAGAAAAAAGTGGAATTAAATCTTTTAAAGGAATTCCTTTTGCAGCTCCACCTGTAGGCAATTTACGCTGGAAAGCTCCAGCTCCTGTCAAGGCTTGGGAAGGCGTAAAATCATGTCTTGCTTTTGGCCCCAGTGCCATTCAGGCGCCGCCAGCACCCTTTTATATGTGGTCAGAAGAGTTTTTAATTCCTAAAGAGCCTATTAGTGAAGATTGCCTATACCTCAATGTGTGGACCGATGCCCAAAAAACCAGTGATAAAAAACCTGTGATAGTATGGATACACGGTGGTGGTTTTTCATCAGGGGGAGGTTCTGTTCCTATTTATGATGGGGAAAAATTAGCTGCCAAAGGTGTGGTATATGTGAGCATCAACTACCGTGTGGGTATTTTTGGGTTTTTCGCACATCCTGATTTAAGCAAAGAATCTCCCAATCTAGCTTCAGGCAATTATGGATTATTAGATCAAATCGCAGCATTACAATGGGTAAAAAACAATATTGCTCAATTTGGGGGTGATCCTGCTAATGTCACCATTGCTGGACAATCAGCTGGTTCTATGGCGGTAGTTAGTTTGATAGCATCTCCTTTAGCCAAAGGTCTCTTTCATAAAGCCATAGCGGAAAGTGGGGCGAGCTTATTACCTAGAAATCCTTTGGTATCGAAGCAAGCATTAGTAGGTCTAAAAGAATCAGAGGAACAAGGGAAAAAAGCCATGGAAACAATCGGTTTGCAAACCCTAGATCAAATGAGGGCGATGCCTACTGAAGAATTACGTAAAAAAGTTTCTAGTAGAAGTGGAGTTATTGTAGATGGATATTTTATGCCCGAAAGCATCGAACGGATATTTAATGAGAAGAAACAAAATCAAGTCCATTTACTAACCGGATGGAATGAAGATGAAGGTCTAGTCATGGGGCCTTACAAAAAGGCAGAAGCATTTAAAGTGGATATTGAAAAACAGTATGGAAAATATGCTGCTGAATTACTAAAATTCTACCCAGCTGACCATGATTCCATTGCAGTCAATTCTCAAAATAGACTTTCTCGAGACTTGGTTTTTGGGGCTCCTAATTTTATACTGGCCAATTTGCATAGTGATCAAGGCCATCCCGTATATGTGTATCGATTTACACGAGTAGTACCTGCTGATGGAGAATACAAAAAATTCAAAGCCTTTCATACTGGGGAAGTTCCATATGCCTTAAATACTTTGCATTTGGTCAATCGTCCTTGGGAAAAAGAAGATTTAGCACTTGCCAATACCATGTCTTCCTACTGGGTGAACTTCGCTAAATTAGGTAACCCCAATGCGAAGGGATTGCCAATTTGGCCTGCATTTCATGCCAAAACATTAGAAATCATTCGACTAGATAAACGTGTTGAAAAAAGTAAAATTCCAGATGCCGCTAGTTTGAACTTCTTTTATCAGCAAGTATATCTGAACTAAGGCATTTCGGAAATAAATATCCATCTCCATAAACCAAAAACCCTTTAGCTATCAGCCAAAGGATTTCCAAACCTGTGTTCTATAAATTATAATATGCTCTTTGCAAAGGTCTGATATGTTAACATCAGCCTTTTAATACTAGTTTGTTGATTTAGTGTAATACAAAATTTATGTCAGGGGTATACTTCCTTCTTGAATTAGGGATACAAATTTGCTTTAAATTCCATTAGACTAAAAATAGACACTGTTCAGTTTTGAGGATTTTGAACAAATTGAAGTCTATTTACACCAACAATATGGCTGCAAAAATGACAAAATTTAAAATGTTTAAACTTGTTTTTCAGTAAATTTTACTGTAGGCAAATAGCCTTGTTCTCAAAATTAAATATATCCAATCATCTAAAATATAGACTTAAAATATTGCTTTACACCTGAATCTAAGAATAATTAAACAGAAATTTGATTCTGCCATTATTTCTCCAAATGACTGAGTCGCTTTTCTTTATTTTTATTCTAATAGCCTCTTCGATTGGCTTTATTGTCAGCATGATACTGCTGTTTGGACAAAGTATTTCCACATTAGGTTCCAAATTGCTAGCAGGAATTCTACTTAGCATGGTTATAACTGCTTCTGGAAACAGTTTGGCCTTGACCGACTTTTATTTACAATACCCGTATTATTTCAAAATATTTAATTGGGTTACATTCTGCATTGGCCCACTAACCTATCTGTATATACGTACAGTCCTGAATCAATCTTATCGCCTCTTTAAAAAAGATTTACTGTTATTCATCCCCGCACTCAGTTACCAAATTCACCGACTTTCCTACGATCTACTTCCAGTTCAGGAAAAACTAATTTTAGTTAAGAGAGCGATTGAAAATAGAATTGAATTTGTCAATGAACCAGAAGGGCTATTCCCACCCGGTTGGATTGCGATTTATCGAGTAACGGTCTTACTGGTTAGTATTATTGCTGCATTTTATTTATTGATTAATTGGCACAAAAAAATTTATACACAAGGTCTTCAAATCGAAAGAAATAAGCAGATTTATCAATTCCTTTGGGTAGCTATTACCTTATTGTTTTCAGGAACAATTATCGTATTCATTTTCACTTTTATTCAAGTCTTTTCTGGATATTTTATGGCTCGTCTAATCGTATTTAGTGTGGCTCTAGAAATTATCCTCATTTGCGCCTATTTATTTGCTCAACCCAAAATTCTATATGGGATGATTGGTTGGATACAATTAAATGAACCCATTAGGTCCATTGAGAATAGCACTTCAAACAGCACTCCAGTAGATGAGGAATCAGAAGACGATGTTAGTTACATCTCTTACCATAATGGAAAAAACATTTTGACATCTATAGAAAATCATTTCCTTCAAAATCATCCTTTCACTACCATAGGTTATTGCCTTTCAGATTTATCAAGAGAAATCAATGTGCCAGCGTATTTAGTTTCTGCCGTAATCAACCAGGAGTTTGATAAAAACTTTAATGAGTTTATCAATGATGCACGCATTCAATACATCTCTACGATGAGAGAAAATGATGAGAATTTTGACAAATACTCCATCGAATACATTGGAACATCGTTAGGATTTGGTTCTAGAACTTCCTTCATCACGGCAGTTAAAAAAAGGACAGGATTATTGCCAAAAGAATATTTAGCCAGCATGTCAGCTCAAAAAGCCTAATGAATCCAAAAAATCACTTTATTTTGGATAAATAACTTATCCTTATGGTAACTCTACCCACCCATAAAAAAATTGTATCAGGAAAAATTGCGGACTATTGGATAGAAGATGGAATTTTATTTTCTCTTTCAAAGCCCATGAAAAGAACAGTAGAAAATATTTCAGAAAACGTGGCTTTAGTCAAAGAATTTACCCAAAATATTAAAATGCCTTTGCTCATTTATTTAAGTAATTCGCCCGTGCCAGATAAAGCAACAAGAGTCTATTCCAAAGAACAATTACCACATATTTATTCAGCCATGGCCATGGTTTCAGAACCTGGACTGGCCCAGTTAATCATGAAAATGGTCTTTCAATTTCAAAGGCCACCTATTCCAATGAAAAGTTTCAATAATGATCAAGATGCTATAAAATGGCTACAACAATTTAAATAAGCCTGAGTATTTAGTTTACGGTCAACAAGGAATTTCTTATATTCGTTTTTTAGCCCTCGATTATATGCTCATTTATGGATTAGGTTTACTCGCTTTTAGCTATTTAGCTGGTCAATTATTCGGTGATGTTTTAGGTGAAATGATTGGCGTTCAAGCCAATGTAGGCGGGGTGGGATTTGCTATGCTATTGCTGGTTCTTTTACATAACTATTTTCAGAAAAAACAATGGGTCAAAGCCCAATTTGACGATGGAATCGGATTTTGGAGCAATATGTATATTCCTGTTATCGTGGCTATGTCGGCTAGTCAAAATGCTTTACTCGCTTTTAACAATGGAATACTACCCATTGTAGCTGGCACTCTGATTGTCATCATTGGCTTCGCATTAGTCCCTCTTATTTCGAGCATTAAAACCACCACCCATTCATGAATGTCATTTCTTTTTTTGAGAAAAATGGTATGATTACTAGTTTTCTCATCATAGCTATCATCATGTTGATAGCCGAACAAATTTCAACTAGACTTTTACATAAAAAAATACCTGGATCTGCGATTGCCATTTTATTGGGATTACTATTGGCTTACTATGGAGGCATGATTACCGGGGGAGAAAAAGGAATTGCAGATTTGCCTCTATTTAGTGGCTTTAAACTAGTTGGTGGTTCCATGTTTCGAGATTTCTGCATCGTATCCACAGCTTTAGGTGTAAGCTTTCCTGTCATGATACAAGCCGGGAAAGCTGGTATCATTTCCTTGGCATTGGGTTTGGTAGTTTCGTTTGTTGTAGGGATTTGTGTAGGATTGGCCTTTGGATATCAGGATGCCGAAAGTCTTGCCACGATTGGGGCAGGAACTTTAACGTTCATTGTAGGTCCTGTAACGGGTTCAGCTTTAGGAGCTAGTTCAGATGTAATCGCGTTAAGTGTGGCTACAGGAGTCGTCAAAGCCATTGTAGTAACTGTGTTTACTCCCTTGGTCGCGACTAAAATTAAATTAGACAATCCACATGCAGCTATGGTTTTTGGAGGACTCATGGGAACCACTAGTGGAGTGGCAGCAGGTTTAGCCGCCACAGACCAAAAACTTGTACCCTATGGAGCATTAACCGCCACTTTCTATTCGGGTTTAGGTTGCTTGCTTTGTCCCAGTGTCTTTTATTTAGCACTAAAAGCACTTATGTAAACAATACTTTCAAATCGTTTTTAGTCACTTTACCCATCGCATTTCGAGGCAATTCAGATAGAAATAAATACTTTCTTGGTACACGGTATGCAGGCATTTTACTCCGCATAAAAGTATTCAATGCGTCTGAACTAATATCAGATTTCATCACAACTACTGCTGCTACAATCTCTCCCCATTCCTCATCTGGCAAACCTACTACGGAGCAATCCTCTACTGATGGATGTGTTCTTAACACTTCTTCTATTTCCAATGCGGATAATTTATATCCTCCCGATTTAATAATATCCGTAGAGTTTCTACCCAAGATTCGATAGTACCCATCCGCTAGTTCAGCCACATCTCCAGTTTTAAACCAGCCATCTTCGGTAAATGCTTCTTGCGTCGCTTTTTCTTTTCCCCAATATTCCTTAAAGACCGTTGGGCCTTTAATTTGTATTTCCCCTGGCTGACCTTCCACGACTCTATTTTCTTCATCCACCAACCGAACTTGCACATTGGGCAATGGCATACCTACATGCCCCGCCCGACGTTCCCCCTCATAAGGATTACTGATGGCCATGCCTATTTCTGTCATACCATACCTTTCTAATAAGCGCTGTCCACTTAAAATTTCCCATTTTTCCATCACGGAAACCGGTAAAGCTGCTGAACCAGATATCATTAATCGGAAAGCTTGCATGCACGTTTTTAGCTCTTTTCTTTCTGATTCCGTTAATGATTCCAAATATGCAATTAACTTAAAATAGATGGTTGGAACGGCCATGAATACATTCAATGCACCTTGTTTAAATCGGGTGAAAATTTCCTCCGGAGAGAACTGGGGCAAAAATTCTACTTTTCCACCTACATACAATGTGGCTGAAATTACATTGATAATACCGTGAATATGGTGCAAAGGTAAGACACAGAGTGTATGGTCATTGGTCGTGTATTTCCATGCTTCTACCAAGGATTTAATCTGACTTTCTATACCGTGGTGAGTACTCAACACTCCCTTGGGAAGACTGGTGGTACCACTGGTATACAATATCATAGCTCCTCGATCTATCGGCACTTCGGGTAATGAAACTTGACGTGATTCGGGCTTATCTTCCCAAACAATCAATCGGACACCCGCCTCTCGACAAAAGTCTGAGAGCAAGGAAGTAAAACTAGCTGAACAAATAAAAGTCTTGGCTCCCGTATCTTGAAGGATGTATTTGATGGAATCCAAAGGGTGGGCTAAGGCTACAGGTACCGCAATTCCTCCTGCTAACCATATTCCCCACTGAGCAGAAACATAGGCAAATCCAGGCTCCACCATATAAGCCACAGGAGATTGATGCAGGTCAGCTTGATTTTCCAACAAAATCCCTGCAATATTTTCTGCTTGATCTATTAGTGTGGAATAAGAATATGCTTTAGAACCAGATAATAGGGCGATTGCCTCTCCATATGTTCGAGCATTCTGTTGAAAATATAACATGACTTATACGGGTTTATTCATTTTTAAGAGTATTGAATCAAAAAGATTCAATAGGTTTAAAATTATTATAAATTCTTTAATAAATAAGGTTACCACAGGTTCTGTTCTAAAAAATCACAATCCATATCCCTATTTCATAGATGTTATTCCATTTTTTCAAAAAATATATGACAAAGGCTTCTCAAAAAATTTGAATTAAATGCCCTTGAAATAACCTTTCCGTATTATCTGAGGATTATTATTAAATTTTTTCTAAGAAAATTACAATCTGCTTTAGGGATTTTTGAAAAATAACAGACTTTAGTGTTTAGTAAGCAAAACCAATATTAAATGAATCATACCATTCAAAGCGATCAAGAACTTGTTGCCAAGCTACAAACTGGCCAGAAGTCTGCCTTTGAGAAAATATATAAAAAGTATTGGCGGAAACTATACAACATTGCCTTTCATCAAACTGGTAAAAAAGAAGAGGCAGAGGAATTGGTACAAGACTTATTTGTTGGGATTTGGCAAAGGAGAGAAACGGCCCAAATAAAACATCTTGACCTCTATTTGACCTTATCGATTAAAAATAAAATTTACGATTTCATTAAATCTCAAATAAGTTATCGGAAATATCAAGAGTACATCATTTTGAAAGAAGTCGATTTGCATTTCGAAACGGATAGTATTGTCAACTATTTGGAATTAACTGCAGCTGTTGAAAAAGTGTTAAGTCTTCTCCCTGAAAAAAGTGCACAAGCTTTTAGAATGAGTCGATTTGAAGATTTACCCGTTAAAAAAATAGCTGAAGAAATGGAATTAAGTGAGAAGGCCGTAGAATACCACATTACCAAATCACTTCGATTTATTAAAGAAAATTTGAAAACATACTATTCTGCCAACTAAACAATGAATATTAACGAGTTTCATCTCTTATCAAAACGCTACCTCGCTGGAGAAACAAGCAAAGAGGAAGAGGAGCAATTAATGAAATGGTTGAAGGATCAACAGTCCCCCATTTCTTCAGAATTATCCGAGGAAATTGGAGAAAGAATGTGGCATAAAATTGAAGAAAAGTTGCCTTCGAGAGCCATTAAATGGCAGTATTGGTTAACAGGAGTAGCTGCCATGATTTTACTCGGTTTTATTTGGATGAAAATTCCTGTTGGGACAACTGATAAGTCTATTGAATTGGTAAAACAAACAGGTATTCAAGTAAAAAATACCACCCATTTAGATCAAGAAATCGAATTAAAAGATGGCACTATTGTGAAGCTAAAGGATGGTGCAACTTTAGTCTACGGGAAAAACTTTAACGAGGAAAAGAGAGAAGTATTTTTATTCGGAGAAGCCTTCTTTAATGTAAAACGTAATGTAAATAAACCTTTTTTGGTGC
Source organism: Aquirufa aurantiipilula (assembly GCF_019923745.1). Classification (GTDB taxonomy): domain Bacteria; phylum Bacteroidota; class Bacteroidia; order Cytophagales; family Spirosomataceae; genus Aquirufa; species Aquirufa aurantiipilula. Next base: position 190,650 of record NZ_JAANOG010000006.1, on the reverse strand, counting down.
ATACAGGAGACTTGGTAACCGAAGTTTTAGGTACTAGTTTTCGAATTGTTTCAACGGAAAAATCCAGTAATATCGAAGTGTCTGTTGCGAGTGGAAAAGTTTCCGTCTACAATAAAGATGTTAACAAAAAGAATGAAAGAAACGGAGTAATAATCACTCGAAATCAGAAAGTAAGTTATGATTTAATTTCCAAAAAAATCACCACGAGTTTAGTGGATAATCCCACTCCAAACCAAGAATCAAAAAAAACAAATTCAATTTTTATCTTTCAATCCACACCCCTTCAAACAGTCCTAGATTTATTTCATGAACAATATGGTATCGAGTTTATTCTCAATAATCCTGTTGCCCAAAATTGTCAAATTACTGCCGACTTAAACGGCCTACCACTTAGTAACCAACTCGACCTTATTTGCCGATCGATTGATGCCAATTATGAAAAACGAGGAACAGTTATATTCATCCAAGGAGGTAGCTGCAATTAAAAATTTAAACAAGACCTAAAATGAAAAGAGAACCAAGAACCCAAAAGCACTTTCATGTAATGATGAAGTTATCCATTATCCCAATTCTGTTTATTCTTTTATGCACCAGTGTCAGTATTGCACATGACTTACAGGCACAAGAAATTCTAAATAAATCCATTTCAATCAATGTTCAAAACAGTAAACTCTCTGCCGTTCTAAATCAAATAGAAGAACAAGCTAATGTTAAGTTTGTATACAGTACAAAAATTAATGCCCAACAAAAAGTTAGTCTGAACATTCAGAATATGAAGTTGGGTCAAATTTTAGATGATATTTTAAGCAGAAATTTCATTCAATATGAAGTCCTTGAAAATCACATACTTTTAAAGAAAGTGCCCATTGAAACAAAGACATCAAACAAACCCGCTACCATAGAAAATAAGATTCAAAAAGTAGATAAGCCCATTAAAGGAAAAGTGGTTGATGAAAATGGACAAGGGATTCTCGGAGTAAATATCATGTTAAAAGGTACGAGTAAAGGTACAACAACCTCCTCCGATGGAAGTTTTAGCATCAATGTTGATAATGACAAATCCATTTTGGTTTTTTCATTTGTAGGTTACAAGACTACAGAAACAGAAGCAGGAAATAAAGACCTTCAAATTAAATTAGTACAAGATAATTTACAATTAGAGCAGGTGGTGGTTACATCGAGTGGTACACAAAGAAAAAAGTTTGAATCTAGTGTCGCAATTTCTACAATCAATGCCAAACAAATTGAACAAAGACCTCCGTTAAATAGTATGGATTTATTGAAAGCTATTCCTGGATTATCTGCTGAGAGTAGTGGTGGTGATGGTCCCGGTTCAGTTCGTGTCCGAGGTTTACCTGGAGGAGGCTTAACGTTAATGGGAATCATGGAAGATGGTTTGCCCGTATTACCAACTGGATTTTCAACCTCTCCTTCTGCTGACCAATATTATAAAGTAGACTTAAGTATCAAAACCGTAGAAGCCATTAGGGGTGGACATGCTGCCATTATTTTGGCAAATACCCCAGGGGCTATGTTAAACATTATTTCCAACACTGGCGGAGAAAAGTTTGGTGGTAAGCTTCGATATACACGAGGACTTTCTCAAAATGCTGACCGTTACGACTTTCAATTGGGTGGTAAAATTACTGACAAATGGTATTACAATGTTGCTGGATTTTTACGCTTAGATGACGGAATTAGACCTCCTTCTTTTAGAGCAAATGAAGGTGGACAAATTAAAGCCAACATTTCTTATAACTATAAACCCAACTCCTATCTTCGATTTTATGGTAAATACCTAAACGATAAAACTACTTGGCTTGTGCCTGCTTATTATGGATGGGATGGATCAGGATTAGGAACTGCTGCACAAGGCTTTGACTTATTCACTCAAATATTAACTCCTAGAGATACCAAGTTTAGCTTATCCGCTCCTAATAGTCAAACCTATAACATCGATTTAGCAGATGGTGTAAAAATGAATAGTCAATATTTTGGTGCTGACTGGAAACATGAGACGAATAATCATTGGTCTATTAGAAATAATATCCGTTACCAAGTTACGGACAGTAAATTCAACGGAGCCATTGTAACCGCAGCTACGGCCTATGCTTCTAATCGAAAATACTATTACATTGGAGGTCAAGAAATGACCAATCCAATTGGTTTTTATACGGGTCAATCCATTACCGCTACAATCAATACCGATCGGCAGTTCATTGACAAATTAGATATTAGTAAAAAAATCAATGACCATTTTGTTTCTTTCGGAGCAGGTATACATAGCTACGATGTAGATGCAATTACTGTAGGTGCTGCCTTTAATACTGAAATAGCCAACCAACCCAAGGTTATATTAGTAGGTTCGCCAACCATTGCTCCTGCCACAGGAACCAATATTTCAAGTTTTATTGACGGAAGTACCATAACTAATTCATTCTGGGCCTCCGATGAATGGAACTTAGATAAATTAATCTTGGATGGAAGTTTCCGTATGGATCAATTCCTTAATAAAGGAAAAAGACTCATTAATGCTGCACCTTGGACCGCAACAAAAGATTACGATGAAACCCAAAATCTAAGCACATTATCCTTGGGTTTTAATTACTCAATCAATGAAAAAAATGCGATTTATGGTCGATATACTAAAACATATAGTGCTCTCACCATTGGCCAATATGCAGCATTTACATACAACCCAGATGCCGTCAAAGATAAAACCATTAATATGGCAGAGTTAGGTTATAAAATCAACTCCCAAAAGTTCTCATTGTTTAGTTCTTTGGTATATGCTGATTTAAATAACATTGCATCCTCTATGTTAATCCCGAATACGGCCGGAAGCTTTTTATCCGTTCCAACTTTTGCATCAAGTAGAAATATTTCCGCAGAAATTGAAGCAATTTATACTGCTTCCAGCAATCTAAATTTTAGATTAACCGCGACTCTTCAAAACAGTAAATATACCTCCTACCAAGTTGTCGCTCCATCAAATGCTCGAGCAGACTTAGCCAATAAACCTTTCATTTGGGATGGAAACTTTGCTGAACGTATTCCCAACTATATGATCGATTTTGCTATTAACTATAAAGCTGGAAAATTTGATGCATTCTCAAACATTCGCTTTATAGGAAATACTTGGAGTGCCCCTTCTAATGTATACCAATTAGGTGCATATAATGAATGGACAGCTGGATTGGAATATGCTGTTTCTAAAGCTATTGGGATTCGAGTTTGGGGAAATAATTTACTCAATAGTAGAGGTATGACTGAAGGCAATGTTCGTGGAGATCAGTTTTTACTAAATGGCGCTTTTGCTCAAGGTTCATTGCAAATTGGTCGTATCATCTTACCTAGAAATTTCTGGGCTTCACTTACCTATTCATTTTAAAATTCCTACCGCTTATTCAAGAGGCCATATTCTTTTGGCCTCTTGAATTTATAACAAAGCATCCCACAATAAATACCGCATTTCTAAAGCCTTTTTAGAAGCCTGCAATACCTCTTCCCATTTTCCATCATCGTCTCCACATAATTGATTTACCATTTCTATGGCCAAATGACTATGATGATCCCCATCCACTTCAATGTGCCTTTCTATGTAATATCGAAAAATTGAAACTTGCTCCGGCACTTCGGTATATAAGCGATCTAATAATTGGTGAAACATGGAGGGTATTAAATCCTCTCGACCAAAAGTAAATACTCCCGCTTTTACATGTATTGGAGCATGCAAAGCAATCTCAAATGTATATTCCAAAAAAGCTTGTACATGCGGGTGCAAATTGGCCTCTCGTATAGCTTCTTGAATACTGATTCCCTGCTGAATTTTTTCTACCAACAAATCAATGGAAAACGTAGATGCCCCCATTTGAACCATACCTTTCTTGTACAATTCAAAATGACTTATCCTATTCCCTTGTTCATCTACATCTGACTCTTCGCCCAATACAATTTCATTAATTAAATACCGCGTATCTGCTGAACCTACTGGAACCCATGGAAGATGTACAGATGTTAAATTAATTTGTAAGGATTTCAACAAACTCATGAAATCCCAGACAGCGAAAACATGTATTTGAGTAAAATTCTGTAATCCTGCTAAGTCGCTAATTTTAGCATAAATCGGATGGGATAATAGTTTATTCCTTTCTATCTCCAGTTCTTTTTTTAGTCGTATTATGTGATTTTTCATAGTCAGGAAAACGTCATTATTATCCAAATTGTTTGAACAAATGAGTCCTGATTTTTAAGGATTACAATAATCACAGAACATGGGGTCTTCCAAATATTTAGATGCTGGGTAGGATTTTTCCTCCTCGTAATAACATTTTTGACATCGATAAATGGTTTTCAAAATGGATTGAGTGGGAAGAAAACATTGTGCACATAATAATCCTCTTTGAACATCACTAATGGAAAAACCAGGGAATGAACAGTGCGGACATAATGTATTTATCTTATCAATTAATTGTTGCGTTAGTAATTTTATTTGCTCCATCCTCGTAGGATTATACATCGCCCGCATATCCGTTTCTAGAAAAAATCGACCAAATTTTTCTACATATTCTTCCCCCAATCGGTATAAGCTCTCCTTGTCCAAGATTCCCTTTTCCATAGAAGTAAAATCCTCTCGATTATTCTTCATGATTAATCCATGCGATGGAAATTTTACTCTTTCTAAAAAGGTAGCCATTTCATGAATGGACTGTACTTCCATCCAAGCATAATTGGTTTCTGTACTCCGAGATTGCACCCAAATCTCCACCTCATTTTTTCGATCTTTGAACATTAATAACTCCGTCCCCGAAGGAACAAAATAATAAGATGGATGCGCTCCAAATGTTCCCTCAGAAGCCACGGCAAAATCACTTCCCATGGAATCCATCACCCTTAGACATTTTTCTCTGGCAGCTTCTATGGGAGGTAAGGTTCTTTCAATCTCTCCCGAAAAGGTCCCCAGCAAATCAGTATCCAAATCCCCAATCAATATTTGAAAGCCAAATGCCTTTTGAAATGGAGGACCAATGACTCGTTCCTTTTGATGCTTGGTGGCCACCAGTAAGGTTTTACCCTCATAAAGATCAGGCAAAATCATCCCTGTATCAATTGAAAAAATATGGGCATTCCAATGGTTATGTTGAATGGAAATGTAACTCCCAAAGCCATAGGGATATAAATTCCTGGATCCGCTTTGGGCGCCACCATGCGCATGGCTGCAGGTACCGCTATGTAAGAAGCACTTGCCGCTAAAATGGCAAATATTAATCGATTCCCTGGGTTATCGGTAATAAATTGACTGATATAAGCCACCAGGCAACCATTGAACAAAGGAAGCAGTATGGCAAAGAATAAAACAAAATAACCCTGCTGTCTAAATGCTGAAATTCGACTAGCCGCAACCATCCCCATATCCAGCAAAAAGATGGCTAAAAAGCCTTTAAAAATATCGGAAGTGAAATGTTTAATCCCTGCCGTTTGATTCGAATCTGAAACAAATCCAATCAATAAACTTCCTAAAATCATTAATACACTACCATTCGTTAACGAATGATGTATGGTTTTTTTCCATTGAAACTTTTCCCTTTGCTCCACTTGCTGCTCAGAAGGAAATAAGCTCATTAATAATAGTCCCATGATGATGGCTGGAAATTCCATAGATGCCATAACGGCCACCATTTCCCCTCCAAATTTCATCTGATTCATTTCCAAAAACGCCACAGCACTCACAAATGTCACGGCACTTACAGAACCATATGAAGCAGCTATCGCCCCTGCATTATAGGAGTTCAGTTTGGTTCTAAGGATAAAAAATGCATAAATCGGAATGACACTGGCCAAGCATAATCCAAAAACAAGACTTTTGACAATTTCTCCCGTGATTCCAGTAGCCGCCAATTCAGTTCCACCATTAAAACCGATGGAAAACAAAAGATAAAGGGCAATAAAACTTTTGGACGCGGCAGGTACTTCCAAATCACTTTTAAGAAATTTGGCCAACATACCTAAAATAAAAAAAAGTAAGGTGGGATTGGTGAGATTAAAAATGAGCAGTTCAAAATTGATCATGTGGCTATTTGCTTACTGGTTCTTGTAAAATTCTAAGTAAATTCAATTCGATGAATATGGCACTGGCTATCCCTAATTTATCCCAAAAAGGATCTGAGCCTGATTTAATTAAAAAAAGTAGAATAACAATGGACACTAAATGAATTAAAATAGTAGACGATTTTTTTATGTTCATATGGGGGTTTTTAAACTGGGTGCAAAGTAAATACCAATTAATCATAAATATTTATTTAAATTTATAATGAATTGTATAAATTAATTTTATGAAATACACCTTAAATCAACTTCAAATTTTTGTTGCAGTGGCGCAAACCAAGAGCATCACCAAAGCATCCGAAGAGCTAAATCTTACCCAACCTGCAGTATCAATTCAGATAAAAAATTTCCAATCACAATTTGATTTACCCCTTATTGAAATCCTAGGCAAAAAAGTCTATCTGACGGATTTTGGAAAAGAAATAGCCATTTCAGCCCAAGAAATTATCGATCAAGTGAATGCCATTAATGACAAAATGAAGGCATTCAAAGGGCAACTTTTCGGTCGACTAAAAATCTCCATTGTTTCTACAGGTAAGTATGTGATCCCCTATTTTTTAAGTGGTTTTTTAAAAGAAAATCCTGGGGTTGAATTGTCCATGGATGTCAGTAATAGAGGAAAGGTTATTGAAAGCTTAGAAAAAAATGAAGTTGATTTTAGCTTAGTGTCAATTCCCATTGATGGGAATAATTATGAATACATGGAATTGCTAAATAATGAACTTTATTTAGTCGGTAACCCAGAACTTCTTTCCCAAAATCCTGGATTTAACCAAAAACAATTGCCTTCCAATTTGCCCTTTATATTTAGAGAATCTGGATCAGGAACCCGCAAAACCATGGAATATTTTTTAAAGAATCAAGAAATCCAGATAACCAAAAAAATTGAATTGATGTCCAATGAAGCAGTAAAACAAGCCGTTATTGCAGGTTTAGGTTATTCCATCATGCCCATCATTGGTATAAAAAATGAAATTCAAAATGGATCATTAGTCATCATTCCCCATCAAGGATTACCAATAACAACGCAATGGAAATTAGTTTGGAATCTCAATAAAAAACATTCTCCTGTAAGCGAGGCCTTTTTGCAATTTGTCGCCCAAAACAAAGAACAGATTTCCAAAAAGTATTTTTCATAAAGAAAGCCAAACACAAAGTGTCTGGCCTTAAAAAATATTTTTTCATTAAATAAACCACCACTATATTCTATTTCATTGAGTGACAGTTAATTGGCATGCAATATATAGCTTGGCTATAACTGTAGAAAATTAAATTTTGTTATAATTATCATAAAAATAATTTATATATCCGCTATCCTACATAAGCGTTTATTAAATGGGTTTTTCAGAAAAAATCCTCCTTATAAATTCCTTATTTTCAGCGATGTATAAAAACAAAAGGACTTTGAGTCAAAAACCAATTTTCAAGCTAGTTCACTTAAAAGACTCAATAATTGTTTTTCTTCGAAATTTGTCGAATATGCTTAAAATATTGCAAAAAACCGTTGAATAAGCCATATTGTATCTCAAACCAAATACTTCAATTCCATGAAACAAGTACGTTACTTTTTATTTCTGTTTTGTTTAAGTCCATTTTATACTGCGTATTCTGCCCAAGTAGATAGCCTAGATGTACCTAGTAAAATCATGAAAAAGGCCTATAAAGCTGCGGTTGTTTTACCATCTGATTATTCCAAATCAAAAAACTCATTTCCCGTTCTTTACCTCTTGCATGGAGGAGGGGGGCATTTTAGTGATTGGTTAAAGTTAACTCCCGACAAATCCCTCGTTCAAAATTTAGCGGACCAATATCAAATGATCGTGGTGATGCCTGAAGGGGAAACCTTTGGTTGGTATTTGGATAGCCCGTTCGATCCGAACAGTCAATTTGAAAGTTATATCATCAAAGAAGTTATTCCTACCATTGACCAAACCTACAGGACAGTAAAAAGCGCTAAAGGGAGAGTCATTACAGGACTTTCTATGGGTGGACATGGAGCCATGTACCTTTCTACTCGACACCCGGATGTATTCAGTGCTGCAGGCTCCATGAGTGGTGCTTTAGATATGAATTTTACCAAATTTCGCGTTAATGAATCATTCGCCAAATCATTACAAGATCGCTTCACAAAACTATTGGGAACGGCTGATACTTCTAAGGATATTTTTGTAAACAATTCGGTTGTTAACATGACTGACATTATTAAAAAGAATGGCTTACCAATCATCATAGACTGTGGAGTCGATGATTTTCTTGTTGATGTGAATCGCGAATTACACCGACGTTTGGTATACAATAATACTCCCCATGAATATACTGAAAGACCAGGGGCTCATACTTGGGAGTATTGGCAGAATTCTTTACCTAGTCATTTCTTATTCTTTCAAAAAGTATTTAAATCAAACGGTGTAGCTGTTCAATAATCCTGCGGAATTTACTTCCTAAATTGATTATAGTATAGCGTTTTCTACCGCGGTATAAATCATACCACACCCTATCTTTTTTGCCATACTATGCAACGCGAAATAGGTTTTAATGAGCCTTCTATAAAATCAAAAAATTCACCTAATTTGGGTGAATTTTTTGATCATTATTAAAATAGAAAACGGTTTATTTCAGCTTCATTTTTACAGGATCCCATTGAATAATTTTCTTGCTTAAAAAACTTTCATTGCATGACAATGCAGGTGCTGCAGCTCTGAATCCAAATTCAGCATCTTCCACGACTGGTTTCCCTGTCCGGATAGAATCGAAGAAATTAGTAAAGTGGTCCAAATGATCATCATAACCAACTGGTGCTTTAAATATTATATCCTCTTTTACTTTTCTTCTTCGTTGATCTGGAGTCCATTTTGCATCATAATCTTTTTGCATTTCCTCTTGCATGCTTTTGGAGAATGTAAATAATGAATCATAGCCCCCAAACCCCGGTGCTTCAGGCATTAGGCTATGTTTCAGAGTGATGTTATTTCCGCTCACTTCTATCACCCCTTCTGAACCAATTAAGCGAATTATCTCTTGTCCTCCTGTACCACTAATAAAATTAACTTGCAAAGTCATTAAAAATGCCGCATGGTCTTTGTTTTTAGGATATTGCAAAACGCCTGACATTACATCAGGCAAGTTTCTCCCGTCCTTCCAATAGCTAAATTGACCCGTACTATAAATGCTTTCAGGGCCTTTGGAATTGGTCATAAAATGTGTTCCACTCAATAAGTGAATAAATAAGTCGCCAGCTACTCCAGTTCCCACCTCTTTAAAAGCTCTCCACCAAAAGAATTTCTTGGCATCAAAAGCCATCTTCTCAGTAGCTTCGATAAATTTATCCCAATTTGTAGTTAAAGCACTCGCATCCTTAGGTATGGTATATTCCCAAGCACCAATAGAGCTTTGTCGATCATAAACAGCATTCACCATATTGAGCTCGCCGATCTCTCCAGCGGCTACTAATTCTTTGGCTTTTGCATAACCGATACTACTCACACGTTGGCTACCTACTTGCAATACTTTCCCTGATTTTTTTGCAGCTTCCATGACTGGATAACCTTCACTAATTTTATAAACCATGGGCTTCTCACAATAGACATGTTTTCCTTTAGCTAAAGCATCCAACGTTATTCTAGCATGCCAAACATCCGTAGTGCAAATTAATACGGCATCAATATCCTTTCTGTCTAATAAATCTTTGTAATTATTGGTGGTAAATAATTCCTTCCCAAATTGCTCTTTTGCGTTTTCAAGTCTACCATTATATAAATCACAAATACCAGCCAATTCAACTCCAGGTACTTTCAGTGCAGTTCTTAAATCAAAATGTCCTTGAACTCCATATCCAATGACTCCAATTCTTATTTTATCATTGGAAGTAATTTTCTTTTCATAAGTCAAAATCCGCTCCTCTGCCTTAGCACTAACTCCTAAAGTGGCAATAGATGATGTAGAAGCCAACAAGCTTGTAGCTCCGATTTGTTGAAGAAATTTTCTTCTTGAATTTGCATTTTCGTTTTTCATACTTTTAGATCAAAGGTTTTATTATTTAACGGAATAACTAACAAACGCAATTTTTTGACTGTCTGGACTCCAAGAAGGAACATTAATGGTTCCCTGGCCTCCAAAAAATACTGACGTAATATCTTTCATTTCCTTTGTTTGTACATTCATCAATCGAAGTTTTACTTGCTTTCCAAAAAGATGTCGCTGCTTTTCATCAGAAGTATAAGCAATATAAACAATCCATTTATTGTCTGGCGATGGATGTGCAAACCAATTTGAATTATTGTCGAAAGTTAATTGCTCGGGATTCGATCCATCAGCTAACATTCTCCAAATTTGCATATTTCCTGTTCGATATGAATTAAAGTAAATGTATTTCCCATCAGGTGAATAATCAGGTCCATCATCTAAGCCTTCCGATGCCGTAAGTCTTGTTTCCTTCCCTCCATTTATACCAATTGAATAAATATCATAGTTTCCATTTCGCTCTCCACAATAGACCAAGGTTTTTCCATCTGGCGACCATCCATGCCAAAATGACATCACTTCTGAAGTAATTCGTCGGGGAGTTCCTCCATTTATAGGCAATACATAAATCGCAGACTTATAAGACTTAGGAGAAGGATCATTTTTATCATTATGACTGATCACTAACCATTTTTTATCTGGTGATATCCCATGGTCATTATTACAAGCAGTAGCAAAACCTGTACTAATTTCTGACATCTGACGTGTTTTCAAATCAAAGCGATACAATTTACCATAGCTGTTCATAATCAAATAATTATCTGGGTGCCAATTCGGTGCTTCAACATGCGATTTGATGGATTTCAAGGTGTCTAATTTACCTGTTTTAATATCAATCGTATGAATGAAACTAGTGGTATCAGCCATGATACTGGCCTGTGATTGAAAACTTAGCACTTGGATAGCTAGTACAATTAATACCGTTCTTATTCGCCTATGAATAAGTTGAAAGCGTTGTAAAAGATTCATGATGTTATATTTTGGTTCGGCCAAATATAGAAGAATTTTTTATTATCTAAAAAATAGATAATAAAAAATACAAGAAAGTTTTTCCTCTGAAATTATTGATTTATCTTACTTTCGTATTATCCAATTGGGAATCGCCTCACATGAAAGAATTTAATTTAGAACAATATTTACCCCATTTATCCATTGACTGTGTCATATTTGGCTATGAAGGAAAGGAATTAAAAATTCTAATTTCAAAATCAAAATTCGGAGATAACCTTTGGGCTTTGCCTGGTGGTTACATCAAAAAGACGGAAAGCATCGACAATGCAGCAAGTAGGATTTTATTTGAAAGGACTGATTTAAAAAACATCTATTTAGAACAGTTTAGAGTTTTTGGAAGTGAGACAAGGATTATTCAAAGTAGTTTTAATGAAACCATGAGAGCTGGTTATCGGCAATATGATTCCAATAGGTTTACAGATGAGGTTATTTCTTGGTTAACAGATCGATTTGTATGTATAGGTTACTATGCCTTAGTTGATATCCAAAAAGTAACCACTCAAACAGGTGAGTTTGATGAACTATTGGAATGGCGAAATATTCATGATCTACCGGTCATGATGCATGACCACAATGACATTGTTCTTGAAGCTTTAACTGCACTACGACTTAACTTAGATTCTAAATTAATTGGTTTTAACCTTCTGCCAGAAGTCTTCACCATGAGGGAAATTCAAGAGCTCTATGAAGCAGTATATGAACGAAGCTTTGCTATTAATAATTTCCAAAAGAAAATACTTGATTTAAAGGTATTGGAAAGATTAGAAAAAAAATTTACTGGTGCTCAAAACAAGGCTCCATATTTGTATCGTTTTGCCAAATAAACATACTTTAATTTCTATATTTTCGATTAGGTAATAGTAACATATTTCGACCCATCCCCAGGTACCTCCTTCTGTTCGACATCAAATCACCTTCCATTTCTCGATCTATACGATTTATATATCAACAACCTCCCTTTCCTGCTAAGTTGGAAATTTGTAATCTCCATTTAATTCCATTTAGATAGAGGAAACCAACATTCTCCTGAGAATAAGAGGTTAAATTAGAATCTACAATTAACAAAGAATTGGTTATTTCGAGAATTTCACTGTTTTCGTCGCAATTTTTATCATGCGACCAAAATTATCTGTAAATTAAAAATATTATAATTACATGTTTAAGCAACATTTTCAATAACCGTATGTTATGAAAACAAAATCCTCCTTTTCATTTTCTTTAGTGCTGCTAGGTATAATACTCTTTTCGGTCATTACATCTCAAGCCCAAGAAATAGCCAATTTTAGAAGAGTAGCCATTGTATCTCCGGAAATAGGGGAAAAGACCGTCACCTTTCGGATATCTGCCCCAAAAGCCAAACTTGTTCGCCTATTTGGTTCTTGGATGAAGAGTTCTGATTCATCAACAAACATGTCGAAGGATTCCCTAGGCACTTGGTCTGTAAGTATTACAAAACCCAATGCCGAATTATATACCTATCATTTCATCGTGGACGGAATGAATGTCAATGATGTAAATAACATCTTTTTGCAACGAGATGGCGTTCGATATTTAAGTGTTTTACTGGTACCAGGTGAACAAACAGCTACTTATTCTGAGGCAAATCAACGGGGTAACTTAAAAAAAGTATGGTATGAATCTCCAACCATTGGTAGCAATCGACATATGTATGTTTATACTCCATATGGGTATGAAAATTCCAATCAAAATTATCCAGTTCTTTATTTACTTCACGGTGGCGGTGGAGATGAAGATGCTTGGAGTACTATGGGTAGAGCCGTTCAAATTCTTGATAATTTGATTGAAAAGAAATTAGCTGTTCCCATGATATGTGTGATGCCCAATGGAAACCCTGGTCAACAGGCTGCTAAAACTTCATTGATGGAAGAAAAAGTCTATGATCGGAATGACCCAAAATTTCAAAATTTATACATCACAAGTATCGTAAAGGATATCATTCCCTATGTAGAAACTAATTTTAGAGCTATTCCAAATGCCGACTCAAGAGCCGTAGCCGGACTATCCATGGGTGGAGGACATACGATTAGCGTCACCAACGAATTCCCTGGTACTTTCAATTACATCTGTCCACTTAGTATTGGAGTTCGGACTATCACTCCAGAATTTGAAGCAAAACTTCAAGGAGTAAAAAAAGCTGGATATAAATTATATTGGTTTGCCTGCGGAAGTGATGATTTCTTATGGGAAATGGCCAAAACCACAGAAGCGGCCTTAACTAAAAATGGATTACCACATACTTTTTATGTTTCACCTGGAGGTCATACTTGGGCTAACTGGAGAATCTATTTAAAGACATTTGGACAACTACTTTTCAAATAAGAGAATCATCACTTGATTAAAAAATTGATCACATGACAAAGAAACATCTATTTTCAATACTTTTCGTCCTTTTAGCATGGGGTTCTTATGCTCAAGAATTAGCCAATTTTGCTGGACAAAAACCGATTATTTCTCCTGAAATTAAAGATCAGGAAGTCTTTTTTAGGATTTCAAATCCTTATGCCGATACCGTTAAACTTTACGGCTCTTGGATGGAAAAACCCACTCAATCTGTTTTGATGAAAAAAGATAAAACTGGACTTTGGACTGTTAGCATTTCAAAACCCAGCTCAGAACTTTATACCTATCATTTTATCGTCGATGGAATTACTGTAACAGATCCCTATAACGTTCTTATGCAGCGTGACGGAACCCGCTATTTAAGTGTATTGCTTATTCCAGGAGAATTAAGTGCCAACTATTTTGAAGCCAATAAACGGGGAAACCTATCTCAGGTTTGGTATGACTCTCCAACCATTGGCGTAAACCGAAGAATGTTTGTATATACCCCATTTGGATACGAATCAAGCAAAGAGAAATATCCTGTACTTTACCTATTACATGGAGCAGGAGGAGATGAAGATGCTTGGAGCACCATGGGTCGCACCCGTCAAATTATGGACAATTTAATTGAGAAAGGTTTAGCTAAACCGATGTTGGTTGTCATGCCTAATGGAAACCCTGGCCAACAAGCAGCTAAAACTTCCATGTTACCCGAAAAAACCTTTGATAGAAATGATCCTAAATTTGCCGACTTATATGTCAATAGTATCATCAAAGATATCGTTCCTTACATTGAAAAAAACTTTAAGGTAATTGCCAATCCTAAATCAAGAGCCATTGCTGGTCTTTCCATGGGAGCTGGACATACCATCCGAGTTACCAATTTGAATCCCGGATTTTTTAGCTATATCTGCCCACTAAGCAATGGCATTAGAATAGCAGATGAAAAAGCAAAAGCAGATTACAATTTACAATTTCAAAACCTGAAAAAAGCGGGTTATAAATTGTATTTCTTGGCTTGTGGAGATTCCGATTTTTTAATTGAGCCTGCTAGACTTTTGGATAAAACCTTGACAGAAAATGGTCTTAAACATACGTTTTTTGTCAATTCTGGAGGCCATACTTGGTCTAATTGGCGAATTTACTTGAACAATTTTGCACCTTTGCTCTTTAAATAAACCTAGGTTTCATTCCAACAAAAAGGCCTCAAACTAAATGCTTGGGGCCTTTTTTGTATCATGATACATCCATTATTTTTCATTCTTTAAAAAAAACGATATCAGTTCTTCCCACTCCTCATCCAAAGTAACATGGGGACGGCTTTTTTTAGCACGAGCATACCAATAGTCTGCATTCCAAATATCCCCTTCTTTTCGATGTAAATAGGCATGTACCCAAGCAGAATCTCGATCATTCAATTGATCTACTTGCGCATGCGCCTTATCCCAATCCCCCTTGGCATCGTACCAAAGACTCTTCAAAATCAAGTCAAAATTGGAGGGAGGCGATGATTGTTTTAGTGTTTCTTTAA
Source organism: Aquirufa aurantiipilula (assembly GCF_019923745.1). GTDB lineage: Bacteria > Bacteroidota > Bacteroidia > Cytophagales > Spirosomataceae > Aquirufa > Aquirufa aurantiipilula. Next base: position 175,640 of record NZ_JAANOG010000006.1, on the reverse strand, counting down.
ACGAAAGAATGTCATTCATACGATAAATTCAGTTTATGACTTCAATTTAAAACAAAAATATTGATCAAAACGGAATCACCGTTTTCGTTTAAATGCCTTATGTCATTTCATGGCAAGTTATAAAGATAATTTTATTACATTGAACGTCATATCTAGGTGAACAAATGAAAAACCGGCGTGCATTTTTAAAACAAAGCTCAGGACTTATAGGTCTATCAGCCTGGCATATATTTCAAGCACCTAAAGCTCTTTTGTCCTTTTCCACTTTAGGCTGCCCTGCTTGGGATTTTCCTCAAGTCATACAGCATGCCGTAAAAAATGCCTATTCAGGAATTGAAATAAGAGGAATAAAAGGAAATTTAGACCTTCCTACTCATCCTATATTTTCCCAGTCGAATATTTCATCCACAAAGAGGCAAGTACAAGATGCTGGTTTGAAAATTGTCAATTTGGGTTCATCCGCCAACATGCATTTTTTAGATCCTAAAAAGAAGCAAAGCAATTTGGATGAAGCTAAAAAATTCATCGAGCTAGCTAGTCAATTATCCTGCCCATTCATTCGCGTATTTCCGAATGACCTACCCAAGGATCAAGATGAAAAAGAAACCGTCCAAGCCATCATTCAATCATTGATAGAATTAGGAAATTTTGCCAAATCTTCTGGTGTAAAAGTCCTGTTGGAATCCCACGGAAAAGTGATCAAAAGTGATATGTTACTCCATATCATGCAAGAGACAAATCATGCCCAAGTGGGTTTGGTTTGGGACTTTTTTAATATGTGGTCCATTACAAAAGAACCCCCTGCTCAAGTCTATTCCCTTTTGAAAAAGTATATTTTACATACGCATATAAAAGACGCCATCGTTTCAGATTCAGGGGAAAAATACACGCTTTTGGGTGAAGGAAATGCCCCCGTTAAAGAGGCTCTTCTTGCATTGAAATCAGGAGGCTATACGGGATATTATAGTTTTGAATGGGAAAAACTTTGGCATCCAGAAATACAAGAACCAGAAATTGCCATTCCCCATTTCTCAAAAAACTTTTCCAAATTTTGGCAGTAAAAAATGAGCTCTAAAGATAAAAATACGTTTGATGCCATAGTCATTGGCTCAGGTATCAGTGGTGGATGGTCTGCCAAAGAACTAACAGAAAAAGGCTTAAAAACACTTTTACTGGATCGAGGTAGAGATGTAAAACATGTGGCCGATTACCCTACAGCCATGCATCATCCTTGGGATTTCCCCCATGGAGGACAAGTTCCTTTGGAAATTAAAAAGGAGTATCAAATTGCCAGTAAAAACTTCATTTTTTCCGAAGCTACCTCTCATTTTTTAACGAAAGATGAAGAACAGGCATACATTCAAGAAAAACCTTACGACTGGATTCGAGCCTACCATGTGGGTGGTAGATCCCTGTTATGGGGCCGACATACGCAGCGCTGGAGTGATTTTGATTTTACAGGTCCAGCACGTGATGGCTTTGCTGTCGACTGGCCCATTCGCTATCAAGATATAGCGCCTTGGTACAGCTATGTTGAAAAATTTGTAGGGATTTCTGGAAATAAAGATGGATTGGAAACATTACCCGACGGAGACTTCATCAAGCCCTTTGAGCTTTCCTGTGTCGAAAAACATTTTGGCCAAGTATTAAAAAATAAGTACTCAGATCGACATGTCATTATAGCACGTACAGCCAATTTAAGTCAGGCAGATAAAATCCACATGTCCCTAGGTCGTAGTCAATGCCAGCATCGAACGCTTTGTGAAAGAGGCTGTCCTTATGGGGCATATTTTAGCAGCAATTCAGCCACATTGCCTGCCGCTTACGCTACGGGAAATTTAACTTTAAAAACACATGCCATTGCCCATTCCATCATTTTTGATGAGAATAAAAACAAGGCCATTGGGGTTCGAGTAGTGAATGCATTAACTCATGAAATGGAGGAATATTTTGCCTCTGTTATTTTTGTAAATGCTTCTCCTTTGGCCACTAATTTAATCTTATTGAATTCCATTTCTTCTCGTTTTCCCAACGGACTAGGGAATGATGCTGGAATTTTAGGAACACACATGGCTTTTCATAGTTATCGTGGTAGGATTACCGCAGAGTATGAGGGGGAATTAGGTTTTAAAACAGAGGGGAAAAGGCCTACATCTGGCTATATCCCTCGCTTTAGAAATGTATATAAACAAGAAACAGATTTTCTGAGAGGCTATGCCAGTAACCTTTCGGCAAGCAGGGTTACGGAAAATCCTTCTCAAGATTTTATAGGAGAATCATTGAAGCAATCTTTGATAAGGCAAAAGCTGGGAAATTGGCACATCAATGTCGGCATGATGGGGGAAACCATTCCCAAAGCTCATTCTACTGTTCGTTTGGACAAAGAACTAAAAGATAAGTATGGGATTCCCCAGCTCCGCGTTTCGATAGCTTATGATGAAAATGATGAGAAGATGTTAAAAGATTTTCATCAGCAATTTACCGAAATGTATGAGGCGGCCGGTTTCAAAAATATACAGCCCATTGATACCAAACGTTTACCAGGAAACGAAAATCATGAGATGGGAGGAGTGCGAATGGGCAGAGACCCTAAAAGCTCTATGTTGAATGCATTTAACCAAATGCATCATTGTAAAAATGTGTTTGTCACAGATGGCTCTTGCATGACTTCCACTTCTACCCAAAACCCCTCTTTGACTTACATGGCCCTGACAGCTAGAGCTGTGGATTATGCAATCAGAGAAAAAAAGAAGCGGAATTTATAATTCTAAATTGACCTTCTTACTCTAAAATATAACCCTCAAGAACATATAAAATGAAAGCCTACACGATAAATAAATACGGTAAAGAAGAAAAATTTCTACAATCAGAAATCCCACAGCCTACAGCCAAAGACCACGAAGTATTAATTCAAATACATGCTACAAGCATAAATCCATTGGATTTCAAACTGAAAAATGGGGAATTTAAACTATTCATGCCTTATAGATTTCCTTTGATTTTAGGACATGATTTGGCAGGGACTATTGTTGAAATTGGTTCCAAAGTTAGCCGTTTCAACGTTGGAGATGAGGTTTTTTCTCGTCCTGCTGATTATCACATTGGTACTTTTGCTGAATATATTGCTGTCAATGAAAATGATATAGCACTAAAACCTAAAGGCATTTCTTTTGAAGAAGCCGCTTCGTTTCCTTTAGTAGCACTTACAGCTTGGCAAGCGATGGTGGAAAAAGCCCAACTGAAAAAGGGACAAAAAATCTTTATTCAGGCAGGTTCTGGCGGCGTAGGAACCATTACCATTCAATTGGCGAAGCATCTAGGTGCAAGCGTTGCAACTAGTACTAGTGCCGCTAATATGGACTTAGTGAAAAGTTTAGGGGCAGATGTAATCATTGATTACAAAACACAAGATTTTGAAACCATATTAAAAGACTATGATGTGGTCTTAAATAGCCAAGACGAAAAAACGCTAGAAAAGTCTATGCGAATTTTAAAACCAGGTGGAAAAGTCATTTCCATTTCCGGTCCTCCAGATCCCGCTTATGCCCAAGAATTCCATTTAGCTTGGTGGATGAAGGTTATTATGTTTTTTATCAGTAGCAAAATCAGAAAGCAAGCCAAGAAATTAAACGTAGAATATTCCTTTTTGTTCATGAAAGCCAATGGTCAACAATTGGCAGAAATTAGCAATCTGATTGAGTCGGGAGCTATCCGTCCAGTGATTGATAAAATCTATCCTATTGACCAGCTGAATGAAGCGATGGACTATGTTTCTAATGGACGAACCAAAGGAAAAGTTGTGGTGAAAGTGAAGTGAATTGGATGAACAATCAATACTATAAAAAGAGAGAATCAGAATTGAAAAAATAATTTCATATATCTAACTCCCCCCTTTTTAAACACTTACTAGTTTCGAATAATCCGGTAGTTCAATCGTATCATCGGTGGATGACTTTTCTTTTCCAGAAAAAAGAGAACCCAATTTTTGAACGGCCTTGCTAGAGATAATTTTGATGATCGTGTTCAACAAGAATATCCCCATTTTCGTTTTGGGATGTGCCAATTTGGGAACGCCTGGCGGAAGTTTTTGAATCTTGGTTACATAAGGCCTAAATACTTTTTCATAAGCAGCAAAGGCCTGTTGGTGATCCGTATGTGTGGAAAGTTCTCCTGCCAGAATATATGCTCCCAAAACGGAAAGACTTACGCCCATGCCTGTCAATGGTGAAGGACAAAAAGCGGCATCTCCAGTCATAGCACACCGACCTTTGGACCATCTAGGGGCTATTACTTGACTGATGGCATCAAAATAGATGTCCGTATTATTTTCCAATGCAGATAAAACTCTTTTGACCTCCCAACCCGCATCTGAAAACTTTTGTTTGAGTAAGGATATCTGTTCCATGGTGGATAATTTTTCATATCCCATGGGTTCAGATAAAAAAGAAAATGAAGCTCTTGTAGTCTCTTCATTATCTGGCCGCATGACTATAACTCGAGCATTACTTGCATTATACCATCTAGCCCAACGACTATCTGATGCGGCCCTAGGAATGGTAAAATAGGAAACATAAAGACCCACAGGGCGGACTACAGGTTCTTCTCCGAAAATTAAACCTCGCGTACGTGAGCGAATACCATCCGCACAAATAACTAAATCAAAAACCCGGATTTCACCGTTCTGAAAGGTCACTTTTACACTTTCTTCTATTTCGTCCAACTGTATTATTTGATTCCCAAAAAGGTATTCCACATCATCCTTAGTGTGATTATATAGTATTTTTACTAAATCCCCTCTGAGAATTTCCAATTCGCTAGTTCCCAAATTAGATTCCCCTTTTGGTAAAGCAGCTTGTATCACATTAGCTTCATTCACGAATTGAACACCTAATTCACCCGTGTCTGCGGCTCTAATTTCATCTTCTATGCCCATTAACTGTGCCACCTTTTGTGCTGCTCCTTTGATATCTACATTTTGTCCACCAAGTCTTAATGATTCAGCACGTTCTACAATGGTCGTTTTAAAACCATATCGATTAAGCCAGAAAGCAAGAGTGGGTCCAGCAATACTTGCACCAGAGATTAATACTTTTTTTTGAGTCATTTTTGGGAAAAAATACGAGTACGATTGATTAAGTAGTAGCCAAAACAAAAGCCTCTAAATTAAACTCAAATTTTCTGGATTAGTTTTTAAATAATGTAATGGTATAATCCATTAAGGCGTTGCCACCTATTTTTCCATGCCCTGGAATGACAAGTTGTACATTGGGATAAGCTTTTTTAATTTGTTCAACCGTATTTGACCACTCTCCAACATTCGCATCGCCTAAATATCCCTTGGTGGCATTCAATTCTTTTATTAGGCAGCCCCCAAAAAGTATTTTTTCTTGTGGAAAATACGCTACTACATTATCCTTGGTATGTCCTTCTCCAAAAAATGTAACCTTAGCAAAGGTCTTTCCAAGATTCAATTGCACGGAATCTTTAAATCCATTTCGAGGTGAAATAATTTGATTGGCCTTTGTTAACTCGATCGTCCTCATGTTTGCATAAGAAGGGATATTATGTTCATGAAAAGCGGCTAAACCACCCAAACAATCCTCGTGAAAATGGGTGGGAACAATGGCATTGATTTTACATTGAAGCTTTTTTTGGATGAATTGGATTAATGCCTCAGAAGATGGATTGTTGGTGGGGGTATCAAACACAAGCACTTCTTTGGAATCCCGAATAATTAAACCATTACAAGGAACTTTCCCGAAATCATTTGTTTGTAAAAATGAGGTATGAACAAATGCATTTTCAGAAATCTGAATGATGACCAAATCTTCTGAATGATATACTTCTTTGGGTTTAAACGTGTCCGAACTCAGCGAATAATGAGCAGATAAACTTCCACATAAAAATATGGTCAAGGCAAAAAGTATTTGTTTCATCGATGTAATGTCGCAAAAATGTATGTGTTTTTGAAATTAAAATGAAAGGGTTGATAAACGTTGGTGGTTGATTAAAATTCTCCCAGGGATAGAACAAGTTGTTTTTATTTTAGATTTACTAGAAAAATAATAAGACTTTATACCGAGTTTGAAACATGCGAGAAATATTTAACTTGTATTTCAAATGTACGAAACTACCCCAGTATTGTTATAAGCTACCTATACCCCATCATCTAAAAATCATGCAAAAGTTTTATACCACAGCCCGCAAAAGTTTTTTAGTACTTATCCTACCATGTATCACATGGAATGCCATGGGTCAGGATGGTAAAATTTATCCCCTTGAGGCTCCAAAAGAACCCAATGCTATTCCATTGGGAACTGGATCTGTGAAAGACCAACCAGCACCCGAGACTTGGTTCAGACAGTGGGGAGACCCCATGGCCAGAAATATTTCCAAAGCCACATTAACCCCCTTCTTACCTGAAAAAGGCAAGGGTAATGGAGCGGCAGTTATTGTTGCCCCAGGTGGAGGATATCGCTGGCTTTCCATGGGAAATGAAGGTTGGGAGGTAGCTGAGGCCCTAGCTAAAAAAGGAATAGCCGCGTTTGTTTTAAAATATAGGTTGTTTCCTACGGCAGAGTCATTGGATGATTTTACCGCTTGGATGAACCGCCCGCGTCCGGCTCCCATAAAAACGGACAGCTCTGCAAAAAATACGAATCCCATGGCACAAATGGATCTGACAAATCAATTGCAAGATGCCGAAGCGGCTTATGCCATGCTATTAAAAAACGCCAATGAATGGGGAATTGATACCAAGCGAATAGGGATGATTGGCTTTTCTGCGGGGGCAGGCTTGACTATGCATGCCACACTACATTCCAAAACAATGAAACTAGCATTTATTGGCCCAATTTATGGAGGAATGGGGCCGGTGAAAGTACCTGAAAATGCTCCTCCCATGTTCAATGTAATTGCCTCAGATGATTTCTTATTTAATTCCCAATTTGGAATCATTGATTCCTGGTTTAAAGCAGGTCGACCGGTAGAGTTTCATTTATATCAAAATGGAGGGCATGGATTTGGTTTAGGCAATCCGAATAGAACGAGTAATCGCTGGTTTGATGCTTTTATGCATTGGCTAGATGTAAATAAGTTTCTTGTCAGTCAATAAAATTTATAAAAATAAGGTGTTTAAAACATCAAAAGGTGGTCAAATTGACCACCTTTTGATGTTTACTATTTTAATTCGGTCAGTAAACTTGTAACAATCCGAAAATTAAAGGCTTGATTTTCTATTCTGATCAATCGAACTCAGCTTTATCGTTCTTTTGGCATCCGAATCTTTAAGAACAATGTAAGGTTTCACGCCCGTGGACTTAATGTCATTTCCCTTCATAGCAAATGCTTCTTGTTTCCAATCGGCGATATAAATTTCGGTATTGACTGGTAAGGAATATGCTTTGATTTGGTCTGGATTTAGGTTGCTTACTCTTGTTTGAATTTTTCCATCTGGAGTATAAATAATAAGAGAGAGATGGTATACATCTTGGTAGTCATTTGAGAAGCTAATATTAATATTGTCCTGTGCATTTACAGAAAATGCAAACAATAAAATTGATATGAATAAGGCTATATTTTTCATTTTAGAAGATATTATTGATTTATATAAGACTTCAATTTAAACAAAAGACTCAGAACCCGAATTAATCTATTTTTTTGATTCCCATTTTGTTAAAATTTGGGGAATTACACTTGCTAAAACAATGTAGGTTGCATAATGCAATATTGGTGTTTTTGGAACATGAATAATTTCAACCTCGAAAAAAAAGGCATATATAAAAAGGAGGTGCGAAGTAATGATTAATAATAATGTTAGCCATTGTAAAAATAGAAAGAATTTAGTTCGACATGGCTGGATGTATACCCCAATTCCTATTTCAATTAAACTTATTAATAGGATAAAAATATGTCGACTTCTCAACATAACTCTAAATCTTGTGTCTAAATTATGTTTGTCAGGATATATAGTATTTAGGTATTTTCCGGTCCATGTGAAAAAATACAGACTTGATAATCCTATTAATAGATAAAAGAAAGAAAAATAATTTTCAGTTATCCTCTTTAAAAGTGAATTAAAATTGATTTTTACCATAGATATCTATTGAAACATCCATACAAATCTAAAAAAAGAAGCTAGCACTCTGGGTGAACAATGAATCAAATTGAAAAGGTTTTGAAAGAAAAAATTAGTCAAATTGACCTTTTTTTTATTCTGCTCCCCATACCGAAGAAAGATGTAAAATAATGCGAAGAATGAATATGTGACTATCAGAGAATTAAAGGGTTAAACTTCGTGTCAAATTGCAGAAGGTTTACCTGACTACTTTGCTTGCTGTTCCATAAAGGATAGTTTATCCCAGTAGCCTCTTTGGTAAACTATCTTATCATTTTCAATCCAAAAAAATCCACATCCACGAAGGCCCTTAGGGTCTTTCCATTCTAACATCCCTACATTCCCATCCTCAAATATGTTCTCCACCATACATACCATCTCAAATTTTTCAAATTCATCCTTGAACATAATCTTGATGTTGACTCTCCCTTCCGTAATACCATTGGGTGTCTGATGATTTATGCAATTTTCTGCGTACAATTCACCTAACGCTTCATAATCGTAACGGTTGAATGCTTCAACCCATTTTTGTAATATCTCTTTCGGTGTCATAAAATAAAAAAGGTTACATTATAAATGTATAACCTTTTTATCATTATTGCTCCCTTAATAGGAGGAATGTTGCAGCCATCATTAACGATAAAACTATCTAAATTGATTGGAAATCAACTTTTTGTTAAAGATAATTGATTTAAGTTTCAATTATCCTCAAATTAACTCCACTTGACAAACTTCGTGTAAAATACAGGAAGTTGATTCTATTAAAATATGTATTAAATTGAATCAAAGTACATTGAGAATTGGTCTATTGAAATCGTTGCGATATTTAAAACATGTACATCCTTCAGTTCTAAACTCTCTAGTAATTAGTGACACTTATAATATCATTTTAAAACTATTTAATAAATTCAAAATTTGAATGACTAGATATTTCATATTACTTACAATCAGCTTGTTTGGTTTTTCTTGTTTAACTAAAGAAAATAAAATTGAATCTAGTAATTCAATGAAAAAAATAAATATTCATAATATTCCGTCATTTTTCTTCCTACATAAAGGAATGACTTATTCTGAAGTTGAAAAATATTTAGCTACAAATTCCATTAAACATACTCCTTTATTAATACCCACTTGGAATGATCCTGTTAAAAATTCTTTAAACGAATTTTATACCAAACCGGAATATAAACACAATTTTGATGTTCTAAATAACTACTCACATGCAAAATATTTAAAGATTTATAATTTTAAAATTGGTAATATTAAATTTGATGAAATTAGACTTTTTTTTATCGATAATGTAATATACAGGTTGACTTACTTCAAATGCTATTATGATTGGCAAAAAATTTATAGAACTTCTATTACATCAAATAATTTAAGGTATGAATTAGATGCAATAGTTTATAAAAGGTTAAAAATAAATGAATTAGAATCTAAACCACTAATATTATTGAAAGATGCATTGATCAAAAAGTATGGCCCACCTAACTTAAATAATAGTGAGGACAGCTCATTTACATCCAATCTTGATAAAAACAATTTTAACCCTAGCTGGGGAGATGTAAATAATTCAAAACTTCAAAATATTGAAATTAATTTGGGTAACCAAAATTTTTATAATGAGGTAGTAAATAAAGAAATGAATAAAGTAATTGTAGAATACTCAATGTATTATTATTTGATAGCTGATTTTACCACTAAATCACTCATTGATAAAATTCAAAAGGATAAGTCGATTCGTAAAAAACAAATAGAAGATTTAAAGAAAAAAGAATTAAAAAATCAAAAAATACGAGAACAAAAGTTTTTAGATAAAATATAACTTTAACAATGTATATATTTTGTAATTGTACCTACATCTAATTATTTTAATACAATGTTATTTTATGCACTTTCTTGACGATGAAATTGACAAAATGTTTATAACCACTGTTATAAGTGGCAATATTATAAATACTGGTAGTTTTTGGGCTAAGGATATTATTGGTCAGGAGTTTTTTGCCGATGCTGAATTAGTAAAAGGAAAAATCAAAGCATTTGAAGATTTACAAATCGGAATAATAAAAACAATTTTGGTTTTAAAAGAAATTTGGGGAGGTAAGTGGAAAAATCAAGAAGTAAATAAAATAATTTACATAGGGAACAATCTTAATGAAGTTTTAAAATTTAAAGATATTATCAAATTAGAAATCACCTACATGAAAAATATCCATGAAATACATGATCAGCAAATAAAAAATATTTCCATGAGAGGTGTTACAAAAAATGAATATTACGAAATTCAATTAATGGATACTAATTTAAAATTAGAAAAAATTAGAGAGGAAAAAAGAATGTTATTGAGTTGTTAATGTACAAACCCCTTATTAATTCCTTCAATTTGCAGGATACTTTATCACTTTAAAATGTTGAAGCCACAATGATTAAAACCAACTCTTGGCACATTCTTGGCACAAATTGAAAATACCTTGTGTAAAACTACCATTGAAAAAGATTAAAAATACTCAAAACCCTCTACTGGGCTCGAACCAAGAAAATCGATGAATAGAAGAAATAGAGATGGATTATAAACAAAAAAAGCCATCATTTCTGATGGCTTGTCCAGTTTGGCTCCCCTTACAGACGAAAGATGCAGCTATAATGCGATGATTGAGTTTGTGACTATTAGGAAATTGAAGGGTTGAACTTTGTACAATTTTGCAGGAGGTTCATTTCTATTAGCAAAAATCGTACTAATTAATTCTTAAAATCAAGACTACCACAGGGAACCGTTACAACATCTGTACCGGCTGTAATCTTGTAAAATAGTGTTTTGTCTTTTAATATATATTCTGCCCTAACCGGCCACTTTGTTTTATGGATGAAAATTGCGCTGTAAAATAAATAATTATTGAATGGTGAAATTCTATTATTCAAATCCTTTAATTGATTTGATTCATTATTTAAAAGAGTTGTTATACCCTTAAGACCATAATCGAACTCCTGCACTTTGTCAATTGTCATATTTGACTTTGTAAAGGCAACTTTAGCGTACGATTCTTCAGATTTAAAAGAAATGATTGTCGGAAATTTAATTTTTAAATCCAGAGGCGATGTTGCTTCATTACGTACATTAGTCCAAAAAATGAAATAATAGTACTCTTTTCCTTTATAGGAAACGATTCCGCCTCCTTTAGGTAAACTATTTGTAATTATTATTTTCTTTTTGGAGGATGGGGTGTACACAACTTTTGAATACTCCCAATTCCTATTTTGAACTGATTGCCCATTCGAATTTAAAGAGAATAATATTAGAAGGAAAACAAAAAACTTTTTCATAAAATCAAAAAAGGGTTACACTTATACAAGTATAACCCTTTTTCTTTTATATCCGCTCCCTCTCCTGGGCTCGAACCAGGGACCCCATGATTAACAGTCATGTGCTCTAACCAACTGAGCTAAGAAGGAATTTGTATCCTTTTGGGACTGCAAAAATAGGTGTCATTATGCATATATGCAATAAGGCCACCTATTTTTTTCTTAAAATCTTACATTATTTCTTTTCCTCTGCCTTAGCATCCTTCTTTTTCACCATTTCTCCCTCTTTCAAATTCTTAGCTACCGTAGCATATGGACCTGAAATAATCTCTTGGCCTTCTTTCAATCCTGAAATAATCTCGATATTATCAAAATCAGAAATACCCGTTTTCACTTCTACCATTTTCGCTTTTCCTTTCTCACTGATAAAGACTACCTCTTTTATCTTCTCCTTGCGTTTTTTGGTCTGTTGAGCCGTTTCCTCTTTTGCAGGCTCCGCAGCTCCTCCTGGTGCATCTTTACCATCTTTCTGAGCTACTTCTCCTCCTAATTCACGCGTCGTAACTGCTGCTAATGGAACTGTTAAAATATTATCCTTGCGGTTCGTCAATATCTCAACCGATGCGGTCATACCGGGCTTTAATGGATAAGATAATTTTCCTTTAATCAAATCTCGATATGATTCTCTCAATACACGTATCTTCACCTCAAACTCTGTCACAGCATCCGTCGTTACCGAAGTAGCTGTACCTGATTGATTCGCCGAACTAGCTATTTCATATACAACCCCTTTAAACTTGCGCTCAGAAGACGTAAATGCATCTACATCTATAATTACAGTATCTCCTATACTAACTCGAGTAATATCATTTTCATTGACATTCACACGAACTTCCATATTATTCAAATTCGCGATACGTAACATTTCTGTACCCGCCATTTGAGATGTTCCTACCACACGCTCCCCTAATTCCACATTCAACTTAGAAATAATACCACTTTGTGGAGCATAAATAGTTGTCTTCGTTAAGTTCGTTGTCGCTTCTTTCAAGGCCGCTTCCGAACTCTTCACGTTAAAACTGGCAGCCTTCACATTCGCTTTCGCCGACTCAAGATCTTGTTTGGCTACCATATATGCAGATTGGAACTGATCAAAATCTGCATCCGAAATAACCTTATCATTATGTAATTTTAAATTACGGTCATAATCAATCTTCGATTTGCTCAAACGGGCTTCACTCTGCGCCAACACCGCTTTACTTTGTTCCATGCTCGCTCTCATAGCATTCAGCTGAGCCTCCGCACGAGCTAAAAGAGACACATAGTTATCTGGGCGAATTTTTAATAAAACTTGTCCTGCTACTACAGAATCTCCTTCAGCTATATTCAAAGCAACTATCTCTCCTGAAACATCGGGAGAAACTTTAACTTCTACCTCTGGCTGAATTTTCCCTGATGCAGATACTTTTTCTACAATGGATTCTCTTTTAGCCTTACCAAATTCCACCACAGTAGGTTCTACTTTTCCAACCCACCCTTGCTGCTTGGCAAGAAATAAACCTAAAAATATCACCACTACTCCACCCCCGATAAACAACCAAGTCCGCTTGCTATTGTTCTTTGCCATCTCTTTAAAATTTTTGAAAATTAAAATGTTAAATTTTTACCTTGATAATAATCCAAAATCTTTGTTCTAAATACAAAATCATATTTCGATTGTACTAGAGAAAGCTTGGCTTTATCCAAGTTTGTTTTCTGTAAATTATAACTTACAAAATCAATTGTACCAGCACTAAATTTGCTTTCAGAAGCTCTAAATGACTCTTCCAAAGCAGAAACTTGTGTAACCCCGGCTTCATATTTTTTAGCTGCATTCAGCATATTGACATAAGCTTGCTCAATATTTTGACGTAAGGTCAATCGGGCTTTATTGGCTTCAATTTCCGCATTGACTTTCTGTAAATTCGCTTGAGAAACCCGAGTCCTATTTTGATATCTTGTGAAAATTGGAATACTTAAATTCAAGGATACAACTTTATTTTGTGTGTTATTTAATTGATCAAAATAACCAACAGTAGAACCTTCACCATATTTTGGTTGTGTGGAAGTTAAGGGATAATTAACTCCGCCCACATTGACATTACCTAAAGTAACATCTTGAGTTCCTAATAACTGAACTGATTTTAAGGCATTGGATTGATTTGCCGACCAGCTACCACTTAAGCTCAAAGTAGGTAAACGAAAGGCTTTAGCCACATCCACACTTTTGGCAGCTCCTTGTACTCTAAAATCGGCAGCACGAACTAATGGTTGTGCGTCCACTGCTTTGGCATATATATCCGCAATACTCAATTCATACGCAGATGAATTAGGCACAGGCACTTGGATACGTTCCAATTCAAACTGACTAATCGCCGAATCATTCAATAATTGCAATAAGGTCAATTTGTTGATATCTAAGGAACTTTGAAAGCTCACCACATTGGATTCCTCATTAGCTAATTGCGCTTTTAAATCTAATAAGGTTGAAATAGCTACCGAACCCGCATTAACTAACTTCTGGGTTCTTTCTATCTGTAATTTGGTGATGTCTGTCTGCGTTTTAGCAATGGATAATTGGTCTTCTGCATTTAATATTGACAAGTAAGAAAGAACAACTTGCAGCGATATATTTTCCCGTATGGATTGTAAATCTTCTTGCGTGGCTTTTAAGGCGAATTCTGTTTGTAAAATATTATTCTTAAGTTGTCCTCCATTGAATAAGAGTACATTCGCATTCAGACCTAAGTTGTTGTAGTTGATATTTCTTGAATCATACCCATTGGTATATGGGTTAATACTACGTCCAAAACTCGCCGACTGGTTGATGTTTCCTGATAAAGAGGGAAGTTGGTTGTATTTGGCTTGTTGAAACTGAAGCTCTGCATTTTGCATGCTAATTTGATACGATTTAACATTCAAATTATGTTGTAATGCAATATCGACAGCTTGATTCAACTTAAGCTTCACTAAGGTTCCATTTCCCTGAATCGCAGTTTGTCCTAGAGAAGAAAATGCCAAGGAAAAAAGCAAGAGAAAAAGGTATACAGTTGTGGGGAATGAATTCCGATACATAGCTAATGAAAAGTATTTAACACAATGTTACTATTTTTAGATGGGGAGATGGGTACATTTTGGATAAACGGCAAGCCAAAAGGATAAATCCCACTTATTGAACTACTTGAAATCTTTTCTTCGCTTCAGCTCGGGAAAAAGCATTGAAATGCCACCATTCATATTCGATTGGTAAAAATCCTGCTTTTTGCATCACTTTCCTTAGTAATAAACGATTTTGGTAAACTTCCTTACTTAGTATTCCCTTCTTCAATAATTCTTTTTCTGCTTTAGGATAGGCCTCTTTTCCAAAGTAATCAAAAGGTGTTCCCATATCCAATGCATTCCCCTGCTCATCGGCAATGGTTAAATCCACGGCACTACCGTAATTGTGTATGGAATGCTCCTGCGGGGAAGCAACATAGTTTCTGCGTATTTTAGGTGGGTATTGACTTAAAGCATTCCAAAGGTCCCATTGTTTGGATAAAGGCCTAGCGGCATCATAAATCAACAAGTGGAAACCTGGCTTTTCTATTTCTAATAAAGATTGCGCCTGAGCTAATTTATTAACTGTTTCTTTTTGTAGAAATGCCTTTGTTAAACAACCATAAACATTTTGGTGCATGAAATTATCTGTTGTCGCATACTTCAATTGAACCAATACTTGCTTTATTTCAGATTGAACTTCTATTAAACCTTGATTCCGCATTTTCTCTTCGTACATACAAGGCTTTTGTTGCGCCATGAGTGGATGTAACATCAAACTAAGGATGAATGCAGAAGTAATGGAAAAAGAATAGCTCATAAAAATCAAGAAATTCCCTAAATTTAGCCAAATTTTAAATAGGCAGAGCTCGCATTCTGCAAAGCTTTCTATATGGCATTAAATTGGATTTGGTTTTTATTTTTTGGGGTGGCCTTTGTGGTGGCATTGATTCAATTTTTATTTTTTGGAAATGCTGAAATATTTAAAATTCTAGTGGATGGCATGTTTGATTCCGCAGAAATGGCTGTCATGAAAATTGCTCTTCCACTAGCAGGTGTTATGACTTTCTTCATGGGAATCTTACAAATTGGCGAAAAAGCAGGCGCCATTCAGTTTTTAGCCAGACGAATTCGACCATTTTTTACACGATTATTCCCTGAAATACCCGCAGATCATCCTGTTCATGGCCAAATGATCATGAATTTTTCTGCTAATTTATTGGGCTTAGACAATGCCGCAACACCCTTTGGTTTGAAAGCCATGCAAGGCTTACAGGATATCAATCCGACAAAAGAAACAGCTTCTAATGCTCAAATCATGTTTCTTACTTTGCACAGTGCAGGGCCCGTTTTAATCCCATTGAGTATCATGGCTCAAAGAGCTATCTATGGTGCACAAGATGCATCTGATGTCTTTATTCCTTGCTTAATGGCCACATATGCCGCAACTCTCGTGGGATTAATGTTTGTGGCTGTAAAACAAAAAATTAATTTGTTAGAACCTGTACTTTTAAGTTGGCTTGTGGGGTTAACGCTGTTCTTTGGGGGTATTTTGGCCTATTTCAGTTCACTTAGTAAGGAACAAATTGAAATTCAATCCAAAATATTCAGCAATGGATTACTATTCACATTAATACTCAGTTTTATAGTTGCGGCTTTTTGGAAGAAAATTGACATATTTTCCACATTTGTAGAAGGGGCAAAAGGGGGATTTGAAACATCTGTAAAAATTATACCTTATTTAGTGGGTATGCTAGTAGCTATCAGCTGTTTGCGAAACTCTGGTACCTTGGATTTCATTGTCGAAGGGATGAAATGGATGGTTAACCAATCCGGCTTGGATACTCGATTTATTGATGCCATGCCTACTGCTTTATTACATCCAGTAAGCGGAAGTGGTTCTAGGGCCATGATGATTGATACAATGAAGACCTTTGGGGCAGATTCTTTTGTAGGTAGGTTAGCCTGTGTATTCCAAGGTTCTGCCGAAACGATTTTGTATGTGATCGCCTTATATTTTGGCTCTGTCCAAGTTAAAAATATACGATATACTTTGTGGGCAGGGCTAACTGCTGATCTGGCAGGTATTATTACCGCAATATTTGTGAGCTATTTATTTTTTGGATAGACTAATTCAAAGGAAAGCTAATCGCAATATTTCCTCCTAATGTAGGTTGAGTCAGGTTTCCCTTTTCAACTCCAAGATTGGCTTTTAATATTGCATCTGGAAATCCAGCCATTTGAATAGGCCTTTGCCATAAAATACCTCCAGAATACTGTTTTTTTACCGGGATGTATTCATTTCCAAACCAACCAATGGCATTGGATAAACTGGCTCTAATTTGAATTTTATTATCTCCAAAAGCAAATTCTCCTGCGGCATAAAAGGCCTCTACACGGTTATTATCATAATAAATACGATTGGTCGGATTCAAATCCGATTCTGAATCTAAAGTTAATAATGGGGATCCTATTCCTTTTCCAAAATATGTCCAACCATTTTGATATACTCCATTATTCAAATAATCATCATAGCCACGAATTTTACTAAAATCATTGAATATGTTCCCGCCTTGTGAGGTAGTGTTTAAATATTCAAAAACAACTTTCAATAGACCTTGATCTGCTTTACGGGACATAGATAATCCATGCAAACCATCCGTTATATTATTTCCATAATACAATGAGCCATCTTCATAAATACTTTGGCGATAAAAGAAAATCTTTGCCTGATTCAATTCCACTTCCATTCCAATATCTACCGTACCTAAGTGATTTCCTGAACGATTAAAACCATCGTTATATCCATAAGTGGCAGTATCTCCTTTAACTGCATTCGATCGACCTGTTACGACAGATACGTAGGTTGTAAAATCAGATGGGATTATTCCATTTTTTGCATTTACATTATATGGATCTGCATACTTTAATCTCCCTCCCCATTGAACTTGGTGATTAAATCCTGCATAAAATTTTACTCTCCAATTGGGTTTACCCAATCGACCATAAAAGGATTTTTGATGCAAATAGAAATCATTGACATCCTCTCTTGAATTTTCAAACCAACCATGGGAATAATTTCCTTTGAATGCTAAAACTCCCTTTAAGAACCCTGGAGACCAATATTCCTTTACCTGTAATTCCAATTTGGGAATGGGCATTGCATTGCCAGACCAAATGTATGAACCAGAACTAAGTGTTGAATCGACTAATCCGAAAATTTGTTTTTGACGGCCTGCAACCAATTCAAAAATCCCCAATTTCCCTTTCACATACATTTCAGGAAAAAATACATCCGCTTTATTTTCTCCTAAATTCACTTGAGATGAGAAACCATAAGCCCAATCGACCAGTTTCTTTGGACGATAATCTACATGATGTGATATGCCCGCAAAACCGTAAGATCCAGAAGCTGGAACTAAACCATATTGATTAGCTCTTAACCAGAGAGGATTATAAACACCCCCCACTGTTCCTCCCATTCCTAGAGAAAAATCAGATTTGATTTCTCGTTGAGCCCACAGGGTATTTGAAAAAATGAATAAACAAATGATTACAATACCTTTCCTCACAATCATTTGTTTTAATTGATTCATATGGCTCATTTGACTCATCAATTCAAAGATAGTTGAAAAATTGAAATTACTGACTTCGATTTATGTAAGCGACAAGCTCAAAACCGAGACTTTCTATCTTAAGGCGAACTTCATGCTTATTTTTAAATCCTAATACCTCGGCTTTTTGTCCTGCCAAAGCTCCAGAATCTAGGGTGACAAAATCACCAATATTGACTACATTTCCCAATGCCTCTACTTCGGCATGTTCAGACAAAAAATGCTGTATGGATTTAATTTCTGCATCTTGTATCACAGCAGGTTTGTGTAACCAATAGACAAAATTGACTACCCCATTCACTTGCCTAACTTGACTACTTTGTTGGGCTAAATCGATATTCACAAAAACATACGATTTAAACAATGGCTCTTCTACCCATTTTTTTCGATCTGACCACTGCTTTCTTTTTTTGGTCAAAGGACAATAGCACGTAATGCCTTGTTCCTCCAGTCGCAATGCTACTTTTTTCTCAACACGTGATTTTGTATACAAGGCATACCAGGCCATAATTTTCTTTAAAACTAATCCTTCATTAAAATTTACTTCTGCATAGTCATAAATCCAAAATACCTAGGATTTTACTTATGAGTAGAAAACAATTGAATATCCGAACTCATCATGTCCTTGACTAATGCTGGTAAATCATATTTCAATTTCCAACCCAATTTAGTTTGGGCTTTGGTAGGATCTCCTATTAATAATTCCACTTCGGTAGGTCTAAAATACCGAGGGTCAACAGCTACCACTTCTTTTCCTATTTCAACCTGGTAAAGCGAATTATGACAAGCTTTAACCAAAGCCACTTCATCTATTCCTGATCCCTTGAACTCCAATTCTATTCCCACTTCATTGAATGACATGATAACAAAATCACGAACAGTTGTGGTAATACCAGTAGCAATCACAAAGTCCTCTGGTTGATCTTGTTGCAAAATCAACCACATCGCTTCTACATAATCTTTCGCATGACCCCAGTCTCTCTTGGCATCCAAATTTCCTAAATAGATTTTATCTTGTTGGCCAAGTGCAATTTGGGACACCCCCCGAGTAATCTTACGTGTAACAAATGTTTCGCCACGTAAAGGGGATTCATGATTGAATAAAATACCATTCACCGCAAACATTTGATACGCTTCTCGGTAATTTACTGTAATCCAGTAACCATAAATTTTAGCTACGGCATAGGGAGAGCGTGGGTAAAATGGCGTTTTTTCAGATTGTGGAACCTCTTGAACTAACCCATATAATTCTGATGTAGAAGCCTGATAAATCTTCGTTTTTTGTGTTAATCCCAATAAACGAACAGCCTCCAAAATACGCAATGTTCCAATTCCATCTACTTGGGCGGTATATTCAGGCTCATCAAATGAGACCTTAACATGAGACATCGCCCCTAAATTATAAATCTCATCAGGTTGTACTTCTTGAATGATTCGAATGATATTGGTTGAATCACTCAAATCACCATAGTGTAAATGAAAATTAGAGGAGTCAACATGAGGGTCTTGATAAAGATGATCTATCCTTTGGGTATTAATCAAAGAGCTTCTTCGCTTTATTCCATGTACACGATAACCCTTTCCTAATAAAAGTTCAGCTAAATACGCTCCATCCTGTCCTGTGATGCCCGTAATTAAAGCCACTTTTTGCGTTTGAGACATATAATTTTGATTCTAAATTAAAAAAGAAAGGAAGCAAAGTTCCTTTCTAAAAACCTATAACGCGTAAAATTACTAAAATTTCCGAGTGCAAAGGATTATTTATTCATTGGAATCCATGAATTGCCAATTCTAATCATAAAGACCTAGTATCAGTTTTTCATATCTGGATACAATTACCTTACGTTTTAATTTCAATGTTGGGGTCAATTCCCCATCGGAAATCGTAAATAATCTTGGCAACAAGACAAATTTCTTAACCTGTTCAAAGCGTGCTACCGATGCCATAGTCATCAAAACCTCTTCATTCATTTTTTCAATTACCTTTGGATGTGCAATCATCTCTTCAGGCGTACTAAGTACAAGATTCTGTTGTTTACACCATATTTGAAGTGCATTGAATTCAGGTATAATGAGTGCCGAAGGGAATTTTTGCCCTTCACCTACCACCATACATTGTTCAATAAATGTAGATTCTTTAAGTTTATTTTCCACTAATTGTGGGGCTACATATTTTCCTCCAGAGGTCTTAAAAATCTCCTTTTTACGATCCGTGATTTTTAAATATTTACCATCCACTAATTCCCCAATATCTCCAGTATGAAACCATCCCTCTGGGTCAATAGCCTCAGCTGTAGCGGTTGGATTATTGTAATAACCTGGCATGACAGAATCTCCTTTTACACAAATCTCTCCATCTTCTGCAATTTTCAATTGAACACAATCTAACAAGGTTCCAACACAACCTACTTTAAAATCTGGAGGACAAATTTTCGAAACAGATATTACGGGAGAGGTTTCTGTTAATCCATATCCTTCCGCAATGGGAATGTCGGCAGCCCAAAAAATACGTGATAAGCGAGGCTGAAGTGCCGCTGATCCAGAAGTAATAGCACGGATATTTCCGCCTAATGCTTCTTGCCATTTGCTGAATATCAATTTTCTAAATATGGCCAACTTGATTCCATCAAAAAATCCCAATTTTTCCATGGGATCATACTTCAACCCAAAATCAATGGCAGCAAAAAATAGCTTCCGTTTAATTCCTGTAAGTTCATTTCCTTTAGCCAACACCTTATCATACACTTTTTCTAAAAGTCTTGGAACCGTAGCAAACATAGCAGGTTTTACCTCCTTGAT
This sequence comes from Aquirufa aurantiipilula, assembly GCF_019923745.1. Lineage (GTDB taxonomy): Bacteria > Bacteroidota > Bacteroidia > Cytophagales > Spirosomataceae > Aquirufa > Aquirufa aurantiipilula. The sequence goes on along the minus strand of NZ_JAANOG010000006.1, from coordinate 154,733 downwards.
GTTTTCAGCCACGGTATCTAAATTTTCGGCATAGTAGATAGAAACACCATAAAAAACATATAGGTAAATGTTAGTGCGCTCATATATGTGACACATCGGTAAAAAACTCAATACCTTATCCTGAGAATTTATTTGGAAAAATTCTCCTCGGTCCAAAGACTTTACATTGCTGATTATGTTATGATGAGTTAACATCACACCTTTAGGTCTACCGGTTGTTCCTGAGGTGTAAATTAAAGTTAATAAATCATCTGGCTGAACAGAAGCTTTAATGGGCTCTAATACACTTGCGTCTTTACCCTGACCTAATTCTTTTACCTCAGTCCACAAACTAGCCCCAGCAATTGGGTTAAAGGTATAAATGGATTTAATCCTTGTATTTCCTTTCGCTGCTTCTTTCGCTTTTAAGTATAATTCCTCATTTTCAGCAAAAATGAATTCCACTCCTGAATCTTCAAAAATGAAGGCATAATCCTCGACTGTAATCGTAGGATATAAAGGCACAGTTACCGCCCCTACCAATTGAACTGCAAAATCCACGAAATTCCATTCGGGCCTATTCGTAGAAATGATAGCAATTTTATCCCCAGGTTTTACTCCTAAACTTAGTAAACCAAGAGCAATTTGTTCAATAGTTTCTAAGGTATCAGAAGTAGAATAATTTTTCCAATATCCATCTTCTTTTTTATTGAATAAATCCGGCTTATGAAAAGTTTTATATACGTCTAATAAATCAAATACACGTGTCAATGAAGTGTGTTTCATATTATAAATGGTCTAGTATAAACAAATCAAAGTTAGCTAAATCTAAAAACAAAATGTGAGATTTAGAATAAATTTTAGGATTGAGTTTATATCCTTAAGGAGTAGATAGATGTTTTCGAATAATTGGCAAATAGATACTACTAGGGTACTTTGTTACAAATTGTATGCATAAGTCCTTATCTTTAAAATCCATCAATTGTAAATAGTGAAATAAGGAGTCATCACCGTATATATCTTGATCAAAACGATCATATACATCTTTAAAGAATAGTTTTGCCTGTTCAATTTGCTTTTTTTCTAAAGCCCTTTGTGCCATCAAATACAAGATATCGTCTTCTAAACTCTGGCCTTTTTGATTTTTTACTAATTCTTCCAAGGCCTTATCTGCTTGCTGCACGTTCTTTTGTTCATAAAGCCACTGTATCGTAGCAAATGATTTTAATGCCGTTTCCAGCGTATCTATTCCTGTATTGTCTTCAATGACCCAACTCAAATGCAATGCATCATTGGCTATTTCCTTTTGTGTGCTTTGTTTTAAGACATCAAAATTGGCTTTGGCTAATTCAAAATCACCCGTGAAATAATATAATTTACCAGTCTTTAATTTCGCTTCATAGGCAATGGGTGAGTCTTTGACCAATTTTTCAACTTGTGCATATTGAATCAAAGCATCGTATTTTCTACCAGCATATAAATACACATCCCCTAATTCCAATTTCATTTGTGCCTGTAAATTGATATTAGATTCCGATAACACGATCCCTTGTTGATATACTTTTTCAGCAGAATCCAATTGATTTAACTGATACATGAATATCCTAGCTTCAGCTAAATAGGTCTCAGCAGTACTTGCATTCGCTCCCCGATCTTTTCTCAATTCTCGATAAGACTGAATCAAATTAGAAAATTCCGTTTTCTCAATGACCATTTTATTTTGAATACTTTGTTCTCTAGATGCCAATAACAATTGCTTCCAATTTAAAATTTGTGGAGAACGTGGATACGTTTTAATCAAATAATCAAAAATCTGATTAACCAATGGCCATTGTTGACGTTGAAAGCTAGCTATACCAAAATCACTCACTTCCTTTCCTCCAGATTTAAATCGAATATCTAATGCCTTTCTTTGCATCCAAACCTTTTCCCACTGTTGATTCAATGCATACCAATGAATAATCAGTTCAACTGGATTGGCTTGTTCTGGTGATGCCTGAATTAAAGAAACTAGCATTTGTTCTACTTCTCGATTAGCTATTCCTTGATCCTTTAGACTAATTAACCAATCTTTTGTTATTTCTAAGCCTTGTGTATTTATTAACTTATCCACAATCTGTCCACAATACTTAATCCATAACGGTGCTAAATTTTCTTTCAGTATTTCATTAAAGGAGTATAATGTTAAAAAAGAACCATTATTTGTGCTTTTTATAAACAAATCATCCAATTGCTTATTCCTTTTCTTCTCTTTCTTAATTTTAACAATTTGATGTAATCTATCTACAAATAAAGAATCAGAACTTTTAACATAGGAATTTGCCTGATTAGGATGAAGCAAGCCAATCATCAGAAATAATAGATATATATAAGAGTTATAAAATGTTTTCCACATGACTTATTTAAAAAAAATAAAATTTATATAAATCTCTTTTTTGTTTCTTATTGTTATTCAATGTGGATAAGTGGATAAGCGGATATTTGTTTTGTAACTATTTGATAATAAATTATATATGTTTTTTAAGGTAGGTTGTTTTATGTAGATAAGTTTCAAAAATACTGTGGATAGTTGCTTCAAATTGTCCACAACTTATCTCTCAAATTTTCTTTCCACAATTTCCACATGAATTGTTCACTCTTTTCTTAACTTATTAACAGGTTATCCACACTATTTTTGGGTATTTATCAACAGATCAGATATTTGAAAATTGGCTTTCAGTTTGATTTTACCTTCAAAGAAATGTACTGGTTCTGATTTTTTCCTTTGTTTAAAATTACCAATATCCCAATATCCGTTATTATTTAAATCTGTAATTACACGTATTTGATATAATCCTGGTTCCACGTGAATAAATTCAAATCGCTTACGTGTTTTAACGGTCATATAAGGCTCAAAAGTATCTGCTTTGATCAATTCCACAATGAATTGATTCGATGTGTTTTGGCCTGTAATTTGCCCATCTATACTTCCATAATTTTCTCCATCTTGCCATTCCATCTTTTGAACGTAGGCCTGACTGGAGTCGGCTTCTACTCCAATGAATGCATTTTTATTGATGCTTAATTCAAACTTTGTTCTACTAGGCAAGTAGGCATTTCTTATGGTTAAGTTGTTTTGATATTGATTCCATTGAAAGGCTTGATCTGGAAGTGTATGTGTTTCACCTTCTTCTGTTTTAAAAAGAATTCCTGTGGAAGCCCATTGCTGCACCGGTTTAGTAAATTTTATTTGTAGAGAATCGGTGGGTGAAAGTAATTTCCCTGGCGCTGGTTTTACTTCAAAATTTAGATCTAGCTTCTGTACTTTTTCTTTTCTTGTTACTTCTCTGAATTTGATTTTAAGTGGTATTTTATATTTTCTATCCAAAGAGTCTGTCACGTTGGCTTGAACGAAAATGGTGTCTGTGCTAGTTTGATTCAATAGATAAAAACGAATGTTTTTGTTGTCTTCTTGTTGGTGATATAATTGGGCATTAGGCGCATTTTGTAAAGAGAATGATTTAATTCCTCTGTTGAATTCATATAATACCGTTTTAGCCGAACTTGTTGTTTTACTTAATTTTAATGAATCTTGATTTTGTAAGCTTATAGCAAAGTTTAGCTCTTGATTTTTGCTTAAGTCAATGTATTTATCTGTTATAAAATCTACCGATTCCTTGTTGGAGTTATATAGTAAATTGTTATTGAGGTCGTTAAATGCCGCCATATAATATTTACCCTTAGCCAGGTTTTCTAATAGATAGTTTCCTGAGGTATCGGTTTTAACAAAATAATAGGGTTTGGTATTTTGTATGGAGAGGGAATCATTCCAAGGATATAGAGCCACCAAAACATTTTCTGGATGTTTTTGAGTTAGTAATTGTTTCACATTCCCTTTAATTTGTAAGGAATCGATATCATTGGAGGTACTAAAAACTAGTTTAATATTTATGCCAACATTTCTTTCGGATGCGTCCTCAATAGCATTTCTGAAATTAAAGGTATAAGTGGTATTTTCTTTCAGGTTACTATCTAATAAGATACTTAGTCCTTGAGGTCTAATTTTTGTTTGATAGGTTCCTACAGAGGGGGTGATTAAAAGTTCTTGATTTAGGTTTCTAATCCCAACATATTCATTGAATGTGAGTTCGATCTTTTTCCCTTTAAAATTTTTGCTTTTATTTAAGGGGATAGATTCGCTGATTTTGGGAGCTAGTGTATCTTTTTTACCACCAGGAGGATTGGCCATTTGGGCACAGCTTTGTAGAATCAGGACGATATACAATCCTGAAAGAAAAGTAAATAGGACTATATTTTTAAGCCTACTGAGCATGTTCGAAGATATATAAATTGCTAGAATAATTGCCTTTCCCTATCCAAGCTTTCATATTGGATACAAGGCCTATGATAAATGATGCTATGATTTTTTTAGAAGAACTTTTGTATTCATGACTCATTAAAGAAATGTAAAAGCTATCAAAAATTAGACCTTTTTTTTCTCTTAATGTAAACCCGTATTGTTTGGCTATGGCTTGAATTGTTTCTGGCGTAAAATGATAAATATGTCTTGGTACATCGTATGCCGCCCAGAACTCTTGAAAATATTGAGCATCGTAGCTATTGCAATTTGGCAGAGCAAATAATAACTTTCCTGAGGGTGCTAGGTGTTTTTTAAAGAATGCAAAGTATTCGTGTAATTCGTACACATGTTCTAGTACATGCCAAAGGCTTATCACTTGAAAACGTGCAGATTCAGGAATATGACTTAACTGTGAATAAACCTTTTGCCCTGTTAATTGCATTGCTTTCTGAGCGGTATCCGGATCTAATTCCATACCATGGATGTTCCATCCTCTCTCTTGGCATGCATGTAAGAAATGACCTGTTCCACAGCCAATATCGAGTAAATTTTTTTCTCCTTTTTTTTCTGGTTCTATCCAATTTGTTTTAAGCCGGAGTGTGATATTTCTCACTCGTTGGTACAATTGATTTATGAATCCTTTTTCTGTATTGCTATGAGAAATATAATTTTCTGATTTGTAATATGGACCCGCTTCTTCAGCTTTGGGCCTTGGGTTTGTAAATCGTAAATGACAAGTCTGACATTCCACTAGTTGAAATGTTTGATGCGATACGGTATAATCCTTGGCACGAAGAATGGGTGTAAATTCTATGCTTGAGCATGCCGGGCATTCGTGTAATTCTTCCATAGTTAGCGGCCCATGAATAAAAGTAAAATTGATACATCAGAAGCAGATACACCAGATATTCTGCTGGCCTGTCCAATGGTTTGTGGTCGGATGGATTTTAATTTAATTCTTGATTCTGTTGATAGGGTTTTAATTTTATCATAATCGAAAGTTTCTGGAATTTTTAAGTCTTCCATGGTTTTCATTTTATCCACCATCAACCTTTCCTTTTCAATATAGCTTTCGTATTTGACAATGATTTCTGCTTGTTCGATAACTTCTTGTGAGTAGTTATCTTTTATGTTTTTAATTAAGGGGTGTTCTAATAAAGTGGAGAAACTTAAGTCTGATCGTTTCAATAAATTGACAATTGGTGTTCCTTCTCTAAGACTTGAGCTCCCTTGTTGTTCTAACCAGGCATTCATCTCATCAGGCTTAACTTTGCTTGTTTTTATTTGGTCAAGCAGTTGGGCTACATCATGTTGTTTTTGCTGGAATTTATCCATTCTTTTCTGCGTAGCCAACCCTAATTCATATCCTTTTGCCGTAAGTCTTTCATCCGCATTATCTTGTCTCAAAAGCGTTCTAAACTCTGCTCTTGAAGTGAACATGCGGTAAGGTTCGTCGGTCCCTTTATTGATCAGGTCATCTATTAGTACTCCGATATAGGCATCTGATCTTGATAGTGTGAATGGGTCGAGTTGTTGTGCTTTTTGGTGGGCGTTTATTCCTGCCATAAGTCCTTGACAAGCGGCTTCTTCATAGCCAGTTGTCCCATTTATTTGTCCAGCAAAAAACAAGCCTGTTATGAGCTTCGTTTCTAGTGTTGCCAACAGTTGTGTTGGAGGAAAGTAGTCGTATTCAATGGCATATCCTGGTCTAAAAAGTTTTGCTTTTTCAAATCCCGGGATTAGTCGAATCGCCTCAAACTGTATTTCTTCTGGGAGGGAAGTGGAGAATCCATTGACATATATTTCTACTGTATTCCATCCTTCCGGTTCGACAAATATTTGGTGGCTGTCTTTATCGGCAAATCGGTTTATTTTATCTTCTACTGAGGGGCAATACCGCGGTCCAAGGCCTTTAATTCTGCCAGCAAACATGGGTGATTTATCAAAGCCTTTTCTTAATACTTCGTGTACTTTGGTATTGGTATGGGTGATCCAACAAGAGCGTTGTTCTTGTATGGGGCTTTCAGTTAAATAGGAAAAACTACTTGGATTTTCATCTCCTTTTTGTTCTTCCATCGCAGAATAATCCAGACTTCTACCATCTACTCTTGGCGGTGTACCTGTTTTCATTCTCCCTGATTCAAAGCCTAGTTGAACTAATTGCTCTGTTAATCCTTGTGCCATTGGTTCTGCCATTCTTCCTCCACCAAAATGTTTCTCTCCTATGTGGATTAATCCGTTTAGAAAGGTGCCATTGGTTAATACGACAGTGCGAGCTTTAAACTCAATTCCCATACGGGTTATGACACCACAGACTTCATTGTTTTTAGTGAGTAATTGTTGAACAGAATCTTGCCAAAAATCTACTTTGGGGTTTTGTTCTAATACCATTCTCCATTCTTCAGCAAACCTCATTCGATCTGATTGGCATCTAGGCGACCACATTGCAGGGCCTTTAGAACGGTTTAACATTCTAAATTGAATCATGGTTTTGTCTGAAATCAAACCAGACATTCCCCCAAGCGCATCTATTTCTCGTACAATTTGTCCTTTAGCGACACCACCCATTGCTGGGTTGCAAGACATTTGTGCGATGGTTTGCATATTCATGGTGATTAGCAAAACGCTTGACCCCATTTGAGCTGCAGCGTGTGCTGCTTCACAACCGGCATGCCCCGCTCCTACTACAATTACATCGTATGCTTGTTGTTGCATTTTCTATTTTGTTTCACGTGAAACATTTATTGTTCTTTAAAATATTGGGTCAAATAGTAATCTTCTTTGGCAGTCATTAACTCCTTGTCCTCTTTCTTTTTGTCTTTATATCCTGCCAAATGAAGTAATCCATGAACCATTACGCGTTCTAATTCACTGTTCTCTGTACCTAGTTTTTTGCCATTTTCTTGTATTCTATCATAAGAAATGAAGATGTCTCCTTCTAGTTTTTTGGAGTCTTCAGAGTTATCAAACGTTACAATGTCTGTTAAGGTATCATGATTTAAATACGTTTTGTTGATTTCCAAAAGGTAGTCGTCAGAGCAAAAAATATAGCTTATTTCCCCTATGGTTTTGTGTTCTTCTGTGGCTACTGCTTTTAACCAGGCTTTATGCTTGTTTTTGTTTGGCAGTGAAAAAGCTATCTCTTCTGAGCAAAATTGTATCATGGTTTTTCATTCAAAGAGCTAATTTACAAAAAAGCATCCTCGAAATGTTCTAATTTGATTGCTTGTGGTAAAAAAGTAATCGATATCGTATCAAATCGTATTTCTTTCTCCCAATTATGATCTATTTGATATTGGTTAGCAGCTTGTGAGAGCATATTGGTTTTGTGAGTATTGATATGTTCTTCTGGATAGCCAAATTGAGTCTTTTTAAGGGATTTTACCTCAATGAAGACCAATGTTTGTTTGTCTAAAGCAATGATATCTACTTCTGCTTTACCTGCTCGGTAATTTTTATCAAGTATTTGGTAGTGATTTCTACGTAAATAGTCCACAGCTATCCCTTCTGCTCGCCTGCCAAGCTTTAAATGTTTTGCCATTCTCTTATCTTTGTGAAGCAAGGTATATAAGGGAACTATTCCTTTTCATTAATCCCTTGATAATGTAAGATGCCTAATAAAGAAGTTCAATTTGTTGATATTGGATTAACTCCATACCAAGCAACATGGGATTTGCAGGAAATGCTCCTAGATCATATTGCTCAAATTAAATTGAAGAACCGTCGAGAGGAATTATCTGTTGAAACCCCGAATTTTCTTTTATTCTGTGAGCATCCACATGTGTATACTTTAGGCAAAAGTGGTGACGAGTCCCATTTATTGATGCAAGAACCTTTCTTGGACAGCATTGGGGCTAGTTTTTATCGAATAAATCGAGGTGGTGATATTACCTACCATGGTCCAGGACAGCTTGTGGGCTACCCTATTTTAGACTTAGAGAATTTCTACACGGATATACATTTGTATTTAAGGATGCTTGAGGAAGCAATAATTTTGACTTGTCGAGATTATTGTTTAGTCGCCGGGAGAATTGATGGATTAACGGGCGTTTGGATTGATCCAGAGTCTGAAAATGCTCGAAAAATATGTGCATTAGGCGTAAAAGCCTCCCGCTGGATTAGCATGCATGGTTTTGCTTTGAACATTAATACAGATTTGTCTTATTTCTCTCACATCGTTCCTTGCGGTATAGCTACGCGAGGAGTAACTTCTTTACAACAAGAATTAGGTCGATTAATGAATATAAGCGAGGTTAAAACAAAGGTATTGGAACACTTAACTCAATTGTTCGACTGGAAATTAAAACATGTTTCACGTGAAACATTGAACCTAACCCTAAATCAATAAGCCATGGAGCCAAAAAAGAATTTTAAAAACACCTTATTCATCGACATTGAAACGGTCTCAGGAGAATCGGATTTTTCCCTACTTTCTGAAAGAATGAAATCTTTTTGGCTAAAAAAGGCGAAGAATGTGAGTAATCCACAAAATATTTCTTTAGAAGAGTTGTACGTAGATAGGGCTGCCTTGTTCGCGGAATTTGGAAAAATTGTGGTGATTGGAATGGGTTTTTTATATCAAAATAAAGAGAAAGAGCTCAGCTTAAAAGTTAAGACTATTGCCAATAAGGACGAAAAATCCCTGCTTTTAGAATTCATTGAGTTTATCAATGGTACCTATAAAAACAAGGAATTAACCTTGGTTGCACACAATGGAAAAGAATTCGATTTCCCTTATTTGTGCAGAAGGATGCTGGTCAATGGATTGGAAATTCCTAAACCTTTGCAATTACATGGCAAAAAACCTTGGGAAGTTTTGCATCAGGATACGATGGAATTGTGGAAGTTTGGCGACAGAAAGGTTTATATTTCTTTGGATTTATTGGCCGAATTATTGGGGATTCCTGGGTCTAAAACCAATTTAACAGGTGATAAGGTTCATGGGGTGTATTACCATGAAAACGATATTGCAAAAATTGCAGCCTATTGCGTGGAAGACGTAGTTACGCTAGCCCAATTGTATTTGCGCTATCATTTTTTACAAATGGTGGAAGAGAAAAATATAGACCGGATTACAACAATTTAGCTGGATTCCCGAAGACTCTTTTGGATGCTGGAACTGGTTCAATGACCACACTTCCCGCTCCTACTGTGGCACCTTTTCCTATTTTGATGCTTCCTACTAGGGTGCTTTGAATACCAATAAAGCAATTGGTATCTAATTTACATTCTTTACCAATCACGGACCCAGCTCCAATTTGTACGTATTCTTCAATTTGGGCTCCTGTTTCAACGATGGCTCCAGCGCCAATCATACAATGATCTGCTAGTTTTGCTTCAGGCTGAATGATGGCTCCAGCGCCAATATAGACGCCATATGCTAAGTTTTTAACGTCAGCAATGATGGCAGAGGGATGAATAGCGTTAACGGGTTTCACTTGACGGTCCTCCATAATAGCTTCAATCATCTTTTTTCTTTCTGTAGGATTCTCTAAGGCTACGAAAACACCACAATTTTTACCAATTAATCCCCAATAGGATTCATCTTCAGTTCCTCCTAATACAGGAATTTCCCCCACTTGTGTATCCTTTTTCTTAGGATCGTCATCTAAAAAGCCGTAGATAACAACCTCATTTTTTTGAAAAATGGAGGCAACTTCTAAAGCAAAAGGATTAACGCCTATGATGATTACAGGTAAAGATGTCATATTAAGAATTGATTTTTTGTGTGTATGTACTTAGATCAAATGCTACTTGATTGTTTTTTGTTAGAATAAGTTGATGATATACTCCTTCTTTCTTCAGCATTTTTTCTGAATGCAAATGTAACTCTTCCCCATTGATTTCTGTCAATCCGTACCAAGGACTTAAGTCGCCAAGGTCTTCAATAATCCAAGAAAATTGGATAGAACCGTCTTCTCGTGCATTTTCTTGAATATTTAATCCAATGTCTGCGCGATAAATAGGCTCATCTTGGTTTAATGGAGCCTTTTTAATGAGGATGTCAAAGATTTGTCTTTCGTTCGTTGGTAAATGCTGATATAGATTTGTTTCTTCCGTTCTCCACGATTCAGTTGCAATGGAATGAAAGGCATCTAGCAATAAACAAGCATTGTATTTTCTCAAAGACTGTTTTTCTAAGTCCCATCCTGCCCCACCTGATTCCAAAAGTACCAATCCATAACCTTTTCCTTGGGCATAATCTCCAAAGGCGCGGGCTTCATATTCATCCGACCATTTAGCTATTTTTTCTCCCAAAAATGGTTTTAAGTGCTTTGCCATTCGATTCGTGATTTTGGCAGCCCTAAGTCTTGATGCAGTCCAAGTACCATGTTCATCTCCGGCTGTAGCCAGTAAGGCTATGTGAGTTTGATGTGGCGTTTTTCCAGCAGAATATAAGCGATTCTGATCGTGTAGATTGAAAGAGAAAGTAGGTTTAATTTCGCCTAACCAATCAGCAAGAATTTTAGCTTCTGGGCTATTTTGAGTTAAGGCATCTCGGTTCATATCTATTCCCAATGCAGTCTCTCTTGTCCACTTTTTTGCACCATCAGCGTTTAATAGTGGAAGAAAGAAAATACTTACTTTCTGATGCAATTCTTTCTTAAAATCAACAAAACTTGTGGAATATTGGGATAAAAAAAGAAAAATATCAGCCAAAGCCATGGTAGCTGTTGCTTCATCTCCATGCATCTGAGACCAAGCGGCAATGTGGATTGGACCCTGTCCAAAACGGACTTCTTGAATGGATCTACCTTCAAAAGTTTCACCTATTTTTCGAAAGTTAAGCTGTTCGTTTTCTGCCCATTCCTGTAGCAATTCCTGCCAGGTGTTTTCTGTAAATCTCCTAGTAGAAATTCGCTTCTCATGAAAGCTCTCGTAGTGATCAAATAATAAATCAAACATCATGAATATAAAGGTTTAGGAACCCAATTTGCCCAAGCTTGTGTTTTAAAAATGCCATTTTTCCCGGATATATACATCACGATGAGCGCACAAATAAAGAAACAAAACCAAGCTTCATAACCGAATAATTCGATTCCCATAGCCATGGAAGTTAAAGGAGTTTTGGCAAGGCCCGTGTATAAACAAGTAAAACCTAGTGCGGCCAACAATGGAATGGGGAGTGAAATAATTTCATGTAGGGCACTACTAGCATGAGCTCCGATTAAAAATAAGGGAGTAGCTTCTCCTCCTTTAAATCCTAATCCTAAACTTAAACTGGTAGCAAGGGTTTTACTCAAGGCGAAGTTGGAGGTATCCCCCGTTTCAAAGGGTCTGAGTAAATAAGATGAGCCCAAGCCTATGCTTTCTTGAAAATAGGGAAATTGGAAAATGAGTAGTAAAATTAAGCCCCCGAGAATCCCTTTGAGAATGTAATGAATGGGTAATCGGGCGAAGCTTTTAGAAATAATCGATTCTAGGCGCGAATAAATCAACCCAATAAGACCCAAAAATAGGCCAATGCACGCTAATTTAAGCCAAAATAACCCATTTATTTCGGGTAAAAAAATGTTCGGATAAATGGTATGATTCGTGCCCCACACGTGAAGACTTACCCAATTTGCTCCAAATGCAGAAATTAAGCACGGAAAAATACCTCGAAGGGAAAGTTGACCTACTTTTGAGATTTCAAGTCCGAAAAGACATCCAGCCCAAGGTGTTCCGAACACCGAAGCAAAGCCTGCCGCCATACCAGCTTGCAACCAATCTCTTTTTTCGAATTCTTCTAATTGTAACCATTGGGAAAATTGATGTGCTATGCTCCCCCCCATTTGAACAGCCGTTCCTTCCCTTCCAACCGATGCGCCAAAAACCTGACTCAACCAAGTGCCTAATAAAATGAAAGGTCCTAGGGTCCAAGAGATGTCTTCTCTTTTTTGGTTGACTCGATCAATCAAATCATTTGTTCCTAATTTATTCGACGAATTGGGTAGCTGAGACAGATATTGAAATGCAACACCAAGAATGGGTAAACAATACAAGAGGGCAATATGCTCTGTTCGAAAAACTTGAATTTTTTCCAATCCCCATAAAAACAAAGAAGAAGCAGATCCCACTAGGAAGGAAGTGGCCAATCCCATGCAAATTCTACTAAGCCAAAGTTGGGAAGCTGATTTCAAGCTATTGTCATATTTATTTCAAAGTTAGGGAAATAATAGAAGGAATACAGCCAATAAGCAGCTATTCAGCCTTTTCCACTAAATCGGATGAATTTAGCTACCTTTGTATGCATAATTTTCTACGAAATGGTTGATTTTTTAAGTTTGGGATTGAACCCACAATTGCAAAGAGCATGTGATGCCTTGGGTTATCAAGAACCTACACCAATTCAAGAAAAGGCAATTCCTTTGCTTTTGGGAGGACATGATGTGTTGGGAATTGCTCAAACGGGTACTGGAAAAACAGCAGCCTATGTTTTACCTCTTTTAATGCAATGCAAATATGCTCAGGGGCAAAATCCAAGAGCCTTAATTCTTGCACCAACAAGAGAACTTGTTATGCAGATTTATGAGGTTATGGTAAGTTTGGCGCAATTTACCGACTTGCGATTATTGGCATTGTATGGAGGATTGGGTCCAAAGCCTCAGATTCAAGCAATAGAAAAAGGTGTGGATATCATTGTTTCTACGCCAGGTCGATTCTTAGAATTGTACCGGAAAGAAGTGATTATAGTGAAGGAGTTGAAGCACTTAGTGCTTGACGAAGCAGATAAAATGATGGATATGGGATTTATGCCTCAGATTCGTCAAATATTGGAAGTAATACCTTACAAGAAACGCCAGAATGGTTTGTTTTCTGCTACGTTTCCGGAGCGTGTAGAAAACCTTTCACATGAGTTTTTGGAGTTTCCGCATAAGATTGAAATTACACCTCAAGCGACTCCAGCAAGTCAAGTGAAACAGCACGTGTATGAAGCGCCCAATTTGAAAACGAAAATAAACGCCTTGGCTTATTTTATGCAAAATCCTGATTTCGAAAGAGTTATGATTTTTTGTAGAAGCAAGGAGGTGGCTAATCAAGTTGAGAAGTTTTTGAGCCGAAAGGTATTAGCGGAAGATCAAGTTCGAGTTATTCACTCCAATAAAGGTCAAAATACACGGATTAATGCCATGCAGCAATTTCGAGAAGGCTTGGTGCGGGTTTTAGTAACAACCGATGTGGCGGCCAGGGGTATCGATATACCTAAAGTTTCTCATGTTATCAATTTTGATGTTCCATTGATTTATGAAGATTATGTGCATCGTATAGGTAGGACAGGTAGAGCGGCAGAAATTGGGGAGTCTATCACTTTTGTGACTTTGGCGGAGCGCTATCATTGGGCAAAAATTGAAACAATAATTCAACAGAAGATAGAGATAGAGCATTTACCTTCAGGGATTTATGAAGAAGATACTCCGTTTTTAGAACAACAGGATATGTTACGGGCTGTGGATGATCAGCGGAAAAGAGAAGATCCTGATTTCAAAGGGGCTTTTCATGAGAAGAAGCATAAACCTAGGGCTAAGGCAGGTGTCAAAGGGTCTTCTAAGGGGCCATCTAAAGGAAATAATTCCAAAGGAAAGCCTAAAAGTGCATCAAAATTTCGTTCAAATACATCCTCCATTAAAAAGAAAAGGTAGATTTGTGATATGATGCTAAGAAGAAAAGCCTATTTAATAGGACTATTGTTATGTTTATCGACGCCCATGTTGGCGGCTATGTCGGTAGATTCATTGATTAGAATACCACGATATCAAGCTTTATTTGGCAAAAAGCCACTAAATAAAAAAGATCAAGAGGAGGTTACTCAAATTATTAGCAGTGTAGATCAAAGTTTCCCAAACCGTGCTGAAGGGGTAAAATTTTTGTCAGAAAGAGCATGGGAATATGTTTCAGAGGGAAAATTAGATACGGCAACATTTCGTTTTAATTTAGTTCACGCCTTAGATTCTACTAGTGTGGAAGCCTACTGGGGATTAGGTGTTATTGCTTTTCAACGTTTGGATTTTCCTGGAGCCATTGATTTATTAGGAAAAGGTTTACAAATCAATCCGAAGTTGAGTATCATGCGGGTAGACTATGCCATTGTAAAACTAAGTTGTTATTTAAAAGGCATGGATTGTGGTAATTTGGAAGAGGTTGATGCCTTATTAAGTCAATCTTTACAAGAGGACCCGACCAATGCCAATGCTTGGATGAAAAAAAGTCAAGTGGCATTTTTGCAAGAGAAATACGAGTTAGCCTGGAGCTATTTTCATGAATGTAGGGCCTTAGATTTGACCCAATTGGATTTAAATTTCTCACAGCAACTCATGGAAAAAATGCCGGATCCCAAGGGTATTTTTAAATGATCAATAGAAAGGAGCTATGGGTATTCGTTCTTTTTTTGCTAAACCTTTCGCCCATTGGGTAGTCAACAAGTATCGGATGTCTCCATCCGAAGCCATTGATAAACAGCACTTTTGGTTAAATTCAAATTTAGAAAAAGCGAAATCAACGCTTTTTGGAAAAGCTTTTGGCCTGGATAAAATCCAAAATTACATTGATTATAAGGCAAAGGTCCCCATTTTTGAATATGAAGATATTAAGCCTTATATCGAGGAAGCGGTAGCTGGCAAAAAGGATATTTTATGGCCAGGTAAGCCCGCATATTTTGCTAAAACATCTGGAACTACATCTGGAGCGAAATACATTCCCATTAGTACAGAGTCTATGCCCTTTCATATTTTGGGTGCAAGGGATGCTTTATTACATTATGTACATCATAGCGGAAAAGCTTCATTTTTGGATCAGAAATTGATATTTTTATCGGGTTCTCCTGAATTGGAATCAAAGAATGGAGTGCCAACAGGCCGACTTTCGGGCATTGTCAATCACCATGTTCCCTCCTATTTACGGACCAATCAATTGCCCTCTTATGAAACCAATTGCATAGAAGATTGGGAAGAAAAACTAAAAGCGATTGTTCGAGAGACGGTAGATCAGCGCATGGGTTTGATCTCTGGAATTCCACCTTGGGTACAAATGTATTTTGATCGACTAGAGGCTCAAACTAGTAAAAAGATTGGCGAACTATTCCCAGATTTCGAAGTATTTGTCACTGGGGGAGTCAATTTTGAGCCATATCGAGATAAGTTGATGCAGTCCATCGGTAGAAAAGTGGATGTCATAGAAACATATCCTGCCTCAGAAGGATTTATTGCTTTTCAAGATTCTACAGGCGAAGAAGGCTTACTTTTATTGGTGGATGCGGGAATTTTTTATGAGTTTGTTCCAACAGATACGTATTTCTCTGCCAACCCAACCCGACTATGCCTATCAGAGGTGGAGCTTGGAGTCAACTATGCCCTATTAATGACTACGAATGCTGGCTTGTGGTCATATTCCATTGGAGACACGGTAAAATTCGTCTCATTAGACCCTTTCAGAGTAGTTGTAACGGGCAGAATCAAGCATTTTATTTCTGCTTTTGGTGAACATGTGATAGCGGAGGAAGTGGAATTGGCCATGAAGGAAGCCCTAGAGGCATGTCCAGAAACTAAGATTGTGGAATTTACAGTTGCGCCCAACATTAACCCTAAGGATGGCCTGATGCCTCACCATGAGTGGTTGATGGAATTTGATGTTGCGCCAGTGAATTTGGAATTATTTCAAAAGACCTTGGATGCTTCCATGCAGCGACAAAATATCTATTACCAAGATTTGATTGTTGGCAATATCCTTCAGCCATTACAAATTCAATCCTTAGCCAAGGGATCCTTTATTCAATACATGAAATCCCAAGGGAAATTGGGGGGGCAAAATAAGGTTCCTCGTTTATCCAATGATCGAATATTAGCCGAGGGATTGTTGGGTTTAAGAATGGAATAAAGGTTATTCGGGAAAGTGAATACTCCTATTCAAACCAACTAGCATATTTGACATAATTCATCGCAGTACGCATGAAAACTTCTGCCGCTTCTTCGCTAACAGGTTTTAAAAATTTGGCGGGATTTCCGGCATAAATACTTCCTGAAGGAATGCGCATACCTTGTGTAACAACAGCCCCTGCAGCAATAATACTTCCAGATTCTACATAAGCCCCATCCATGATGATGGCACCCATTCCCACCAAAACACGGTCTTCGATGGTGCAACCATGAACGATTGCATTGTGAGCAATGGAAACATAGTTTCCAATAATCGTTTCTGTTTTTTGATAAGTACAATGAATCACGGCCCCGTCTTGTACATTGCTATAATCTCCAATTTGAATACGATTGACATCCCCACGGATCACGGCATTAAACCATACTGTACCATGTTTTCCTATGGACACATTTCCAACAACTGTGGCATTAGGGGCTAACCAAACCTGTTCGCCGAATTGCGGTAAATGACCTTCTACTGCTAATATTGTTGCCATAAGATATTAATTAGGCCATTTTCCTTGTAGTTTCATCACTTTTTCGATGACATCTCGAACGGCACCTTGTCCACCTTTAAACGGGGAAACATATTTTACTACTTGGTGAATTTCTGGAATTGCGTCATATGGACAAGTACTCAAAATATGAGGCCTGGAAAGAATTTCCAAATCAGGGACATCGTCTCCCATATACAATACTTCATCTTCAGCAAGGCCAACTTCTTGTAACCATTTCTCAAAAGTTGCCGTTTTATTGGAACTACCTAAGCTGCTATAAATGTGTTGAAACTTTAGATTTTCTAATCTTTTTTGAACACCAGGATGGCTACCACCTGTTATGACGCACATTTGATAATCAGCGTGTCTGGCTTTATCAATGGCATATCCATCACGGATGTAAAAACTTCTAAAGTGTTCACCTGTTTCAAGTACGTGTACTTGGCCATCTGTCATGACTCCATCTACATCAAAAACAAAGGCTTTTATACGATTAAACAGGGAAAGGACGTTTTGCATAATGGGCTTATTTCCCGCAAATATCTTAAAATTTTGCTTATTTTTACTTGCTTATCCCTAGGTTTAGCTGAATATGTTTCGAACCCTACTTTTCTTTGTTTTTGTTTGGTTGGGGGTGAGTTTATCCACTCAGGCACAAAAATTTTCCAATTCCAAAGGAGATTTTTCTACTGAGGTTAAAAACTGGATGCTGTTGAGTAGAAATAAAGAAGCGCCAGCTGTTGCCGAATTGTGGATGACAAAATGGCCTTATTCTAATTTAAATGCTTCAGAACAAAATCAGTTTGAAAAACTGGTAAAAACCATGCCCTCCATGGGCTTTAAATCTCCTCAATTAGCCTACTTATTCATACGCTGTACGGTTCAGTTTAGTGATGATGCGGAAGCATTAAAAAGCCTTATCCAAGTTTGGGAGAAATTAGTTGAAAAGAAGGATTTTCGCACGGCTTTAAGCTTGGCAGAAACGGTGGAAAATTGGCAATATAACCAGCAGATACCAGGTTTGGCTTCTATGTCCATTCGTGTAAAAGGAAGATTGCTTGTTACTTGGCCTAGTGGTGTCTTACAAGCAGATTCTTTGGGTCAGAAATCTCTTGACAACGATGGCTGGGATACCCCGGGTTCATCAGAGGTTGAAGCACCTAATGCTTCGGATAAAAATTGGCTTGTTGAGACAAAAACAGGTGGACCAGTGCTTTTGTGGAAGTTTCCAGAACTCAACTATAAAACAGGCAGAGATAGCCTTTATTTCTCGCCAAAAACCTTTGAATGGTCCGTAGTAAATAAAATTGGAAAAGGAACAGATGCGGAAATTTCTGGAGAATTACTGGGTTATCTTGATGCTAAATGGAAAATTAAATCATTTGAAATCCTGCCTAAAAGGGGGCAAATAGTTGGCCTAGATGGCGATTGGATTCAATTGGAAAAGAATTTGGCGGGGAAAGGAAAACTCAGTTTGAAAAGAAAATCAAATTCTAGCATTTTCCCATTTGAATTTCGTTCCATTGATGTCATGGCTTCCCCCATTCAAGAGAAGTCGTGGAGAGCTAATGGACGTTTATGGATTTTGGGAAATAAGCGAGGCTTGATTTCTTCTACGAGCCAATCGGCTTATTTTCAAGTGCTCTCTAACAAACAGGTAGTTGGACAGATAAAAACGAAATTAATGTGGCTCAGTGCCGAAGGAAATGTAAGTATTCCTGAAGGTCAATTTGCGGCCTATATTGGTAGTAGGGATACTTTACAGCATCCGAGCATTCGGGCAAATTGGTACCCACTTCAAGAACTATTGCATATTCGGAAAATTGATGTAGGCCCAATGGAGCGCCTTCTATTTGAAGATACATACCATCAAGTGCGGATTTCTGCGGATTTAGCTATTTTAAATCCAGAAACAAAAAAGGTAGATTTTTTCCGATTATCTGGAAAAAATCAAGTTCCAGCTTGGGTAGAATCCTTTGATTATTTTGAAGAAAGCCGATTGACTGCCTTACAGGGTATTTTAAATTATAACCCTTTGCGAATTCTATATAATCAAATCATAGAGACGAAAAGTCCCCAGGTTTATCTTCGGGATATTGCAATCAAATATAAACGTGATTATGCCTCATTGAAATCAGGGTTTATGATGTACCGAGATGCGGGTTATATCTTGTATCGGGATGATACGGATCAGATTTCTTTTACTAACATGGGTCGTCATTATGCGCTGGTCCAATTTGAAAAAAAGGATTTTGATCGATTTTATGTGGCTTCTTTTGCTGACATGATTGAGAAAGATTCGGCCAATATAAGCCTTGAGCTTTCTAGACAAAGGTTGATAGTTCGGGGAATCGATGAAATACGGGTTTCAGATTCTTTGAAGGCTAATTTTGTACCACAAAATAAACAAATCGTCTTTACCAAAGGGCGCGACTTTGATTTTCAGGGAGAGATTAAAGTGGGGAATTATCAATTTAGAGGCCCAAACTTCCAGTTCAATTTTGCTGATTTTACGGTCAATTTTCCAAAAATTGATTCCATTACTTTTTTACCTCGTTTAAAGGATGGTTCATTAGGAACAAGAGAGTTAGGCGGTCATTTTAAGTATGAGTCGGGTATGTTGCAATTAAGTCCACCGAATAATAAATCGGGTCGATTAGGTGTAGCGGCATATCCCAAGTTAATTATACCTAAAGGAGTGACAACCTATTTTGATGAATCTTGGCGGGCTCAAGGTTTGTATGGGAAAAAGTATTACTTCAAGGTACCACGAATTGAATTGGATAGCCTATTGTTGAAAGACATCACCTTCGATGGAAGTTTTTTTTCCGATGGATTATTACCTGTGTTAAAAACCAAATTAGAATTGATGCCTGATCAATCTTTTGGATTTAAGTATACTGTCAAAAGCCCTTTAGATATTTACAAAAGTCAAGCCAAGTTTACCTTACAAGAGGCATTAATTATGGACCGGGAAGGGCTGCATGCATCGGGTAATTTGGGTATTTGGGGTTTAAGTTCCAACACCAAAATCACCACTTTTTATCCCGATTCATTAGTAGCTAAAGGGATTGAAGGAAAATTAGTCAGTATGTATCAGGGTAAAAATGTTTTTCCAACAGCCAGTTTTGGAGCACATCATTTACATTGGTATCCCGCCGTGGATAGCTTGTGGATTTATCCTCAGAAAAATAGAATTAGCTTGTTTAATAACCAGATTCAATTGGCGGGTAATTTAGGTTTTCATCAAAAAAAGGTATTTGGACAGGGTCAAGTTTTCTATGGTGATGGGGTATTTAGTTCTCAGAATTTTGTGTTTAGCTCCAATGCATGGCAAAGTGATTTAAGTGATGTGAAGATTGGTCGTCAAATGAATTTATTTAAACCGTCTGTATATGCGCAATCCATTTCGGTGGAGGCAGTTATGGGCTCACAAAAAGTGATCATGCGTGCTAAGAAATCCAAGGCATTATCAGATGAGAATAGTACCTTGTTATTTCCGTTCATTGGTTATCAAAGTACTATTTCTGAAGCAACTTGGGACTTGGCTGCTCAGCGTTTTAAGCTCTCAGGAAAATCTGGCTTTGAGCTAAGTCAGTGGTCAGCAGATTCCACCATGTTCAGTCAGGATTCTACTACTTTACAAAAGAAAATCGCCTTTTCTGACAAGGGGCTTATTCGAGCTAGTACGGCAGATTATGATTTGAAAGCTCAGTTATTACAATTGGGAGGGGTTAAACAAGTGGGTATTGGACCGGCCTATGTTTTCCCAGCTAAAGGATTATTGGCCATTCAGAAGGATGGTCAGTTTAAGCCATTTGTAGGGGCGAGGGCTTTATTGGACCCAGATAATAAGCGACATGTTTTGAGTGATTTGCAAGTTAGCGAAGCAAATGCCGATGGATGGAAAGGAGAGGCGACTTACTTATTACCTCGTGCATCGGGAGATAGTACCAAGATAAAAATGCGGAATTTTAGCTTTGTAGAGGAGCCGGCTACAGCCAAAAAAGCAGCGGAAAAATTCATACAAGCAGAAGCTGTTTTAAGCGAAAAGGTACCATTGGCCCTATCAGCACATCAACAATTTAAAGGAGAAATTTTCTTTAAATCCAATCAGGAATTTTTGAATTTTAAAGGATTTATTCGTCCTGTTATTGGCCTTTCAAACTTTAAGGCGGCATGGATTCCATTTGAAAATCAAGGAGGAGAATCCCCTAATTTAAAGTTGAATCCAAGTTTACGGGATGAGGCAGGCAGACCTGTTACGGCGGGAATATTTATTAATGCGGATAATAAATTGTACCCTACGTTTTTGGGGCCACAATCGGACGACCTAGATCCGGTTTTGTATAGTGCCGAAGGAGAGGTTTTGGAAGAGAAAGAATTTTATCAAGTGAAGGGCAAGCAAAGTGACATGAAGCTATTTGTAAAAGAGCGACGATTGGAAGCAGAAGGGGCAGTCCAATTGTTTACAGGTAATAAGCTGCTAACGTCCTTTGGTAAAATATCTATGTCAACAGACACATTGATTCCTCGTTTAGAAACCTGGACCAGTTTACAGTTTCCTTTTGCCCCTACGATACTAAAAATCATGGGAGATCGCATAGTGAAGCACAATTTGGAAGAGGGATTGAGTACGGCTTCGGCAGATGAACCAGAAATGCGGGATGATTATTTAAAGAGAGCGGAACAGGTTTTGGGTAAAGTGATACCAGAATCCATAAAATCTAAAATGGATCAAAACCATTTGGCGTTGGATAAGGTTTCTTTGGAGTTCACGAAGTCCATCAATTTTTCAGCGGTGAAATGGGCTTGGTCCCCTAATTTGAGTGCTTTTTACTCTTTGGGAGGAATCCCATTAGTGAATGTCGGGCCTGTGGATGTGAATAGTACGCTGAAAGGCTACATGGAGGTAATCAAGAAACCAAGTAAAGAAGAGTTTTATGGTTATTGGGAATTATCCGAAGATCTTTGGTATTATTTTGCGTATTTTAACGGAGAGTTAGGGGTTTATTCCTCGGATAATCAATTTTTAGCTGCCGTTAGAGAGGCTGTTAAAAATGAAAAGAAAGATAAAAAAGAGGGTGAAGTTCGCGTGGTAGAAGCGGCTAGTGATGAGAAGGCAGTATTTGTTAAGAAGTTTTTAACCTTGTACAGGCAAGAACCTCCGGTTAAAAAACAAGCACCTAAATCAAAAGCGGCACCTAAAGCAGCCCCAGCGGCAAAACCGAAAACGAAGTCAGGAGGATTTTAATATGGCATCAAAATTAACGCGCTTATTTCAATTTATGGATACGCTGGGTCTTGGAGAAAGAGATCCATTCGGTAATCCCATTGTGTTTAAGCGTATCATTATGGTGGTTCTGGGTTTTTTGACTTACAGTCGATTGGTCATGTACAACAAAACCAAAATCAAAGGGACTGAGCATTTGGATGAATTGCCCGAGCGAGGGGTTTTATTTTTATCCAATCACCAGACCTATTTTATGGATGTGATTTGTTTGTATCATATCTTTTTTTCGGTCAAATGGGGATTTAGAAATTCGGTTAATTATCCCATTTATTTGCTGGCACCGCGTTCCAATCTTTTTTATGTAGCAGCAGCTGAAACAATGAAGGATGATGGAATTTTGCCTAAAGTTTTTGCCCAAGCCGGCGCCATTTTGGTGAACAGATCTTGGCGAGCCAAAGGGGAAAATGTAAAGCGAGAAGTGGATTTAGAGGCGGTAGAAAAAATCAAGAAGGGATTGGGCTTTGGCTGGGTGATTAGTTTCCCACAAGGAACCACGAGGGCATTTGCCCCTCTTCGCAAAGGAACAGCCCATTTAATTAAAAGTACCAATCCCATTGTAGTTCCTGTGAGAATTAATGGATTTAGAAGGGCTTTTGACAAAAAAGGGCTTCTATTAAAAATGCGAAATACTCAATTAGAAGTTGAGTTTCGTCAACCTATTCAGTTTCAAGAACAAGATACGGTGGAGGCTATTTTAGACAAAATTGCATTCGAAGTAGGCTTAACTTTAGAAGAAGAAAACAAGATTGATTAGTCGATGCAGCGGAAAACGAGGGGTTTGGTCATTAACAACATGCGGTATCGTGAGACTTCCCTCCTGATTACCATATACACAGCAGAGTTTGGTATAGCTTCCTACATTGAAAATGGCGTTCGTTCCGCTAAGGCCAAGCATAAAATGGCACTTTTTCAGCCCTTGACATTATTGGATTTGGAAGTTTACCATAAACCAGGCAAAGGCTTGCATCGTATTTCTGAGGCCAAATGTTATTATCCATATCAGCAAATACCTTTTGATATCATTAAGTCCAGTATCGCACTGTTCTTAAGTGAGGTATTGGGAAAGGTTTTGAAAGAAGAGGAAGAGAACATTCCATTATTTGATTTTTTGGAGGAATCCTTCCAATTTTTGGATAAGGCGGAAGCCCATGTGGAAAATTTTCACATACAATTTTTATGGGAATTAAGTGCCTATTTGGGATTTGGGTCAAGCAGTTCGGTCGAGTTTTTTAGTCAAATGAGCCCTTGGATTGGAGTGGAAAAAACCGCTAGCCTATCACCTATTTTAGGAGAATTAATTGGGACTGGCTATGGGAAAACGGTTTCCATGACTAAATTACAGCGCAAGGAATTGGTGGCGATTATGTTGCAATATTATCAAATGCATATGGAGTCCATTGGTGAGATTCGTTCATGGCAGGTTTTACAAGAAGTGATGGCATCATGAAGCAAGTAGCATTTTATCAATTAACTCCTTCAGAAACGGAGGAGCATTTTTTGAACATCGTTTTTCGATTTCAAGTAGTTAATTCGGGTAATATCAAGTTGCAACTGCCTATTTGGCGACCAGGTAGGTATCAGGCTCAGCATTTTTCCAAGAACATACCACAGGTAAGAGCTTTTGATGAAACAGGAGATGAAATCAAGCTCAATAAAAAGGGCACTTCTGCTTGGGAATTTCAAGGAAAAGAAGGTCAAAATGTAGAAGTGCGATACGCCTATTATGCCCAACAAGCGGATGCTGGCGGATGCGTTTCGAATCAGGAAATGTTATATGTGAATTTCATTACCTGTTTGATGTTTGTATCAGGCCAAGAAGAGATTCCATGTGAAGTCAAGGTTGATATTCCGAAAGACTGGAAGGTATCTACTTCCTTGAAAGAGAAGAAATCGGGACTTTGGTCAGCTGCTACTTATCGTGAATTGGTGGATTCCACTTTCATGGCAAATGAGGAAATTTTTCAACATCATTGGGAATTGGGAGATGTTCATTTTTGGGCAGAGGGTATCGGCCCATCACCTGTTTTTCAAGTGAAATTATTGGAAGCCTATCGGAAAATATCGGCTTTCCAGTTGGAATGGATGAAACATTTTCCTGTTAGTGAATATCGGTTTCAGCATTGGATAAAGGAGGAGGCTTTTTACCATGGCGTGGAACATCGAAGTTCTACTATGATGGTTTTGGGCCCACCAGATCGGGATTTATATGATGATTTAATTGGTTTAGCTTCACATGAATTGTTTCACGTGTGGAATATCGCGACCATTCGACCTAAGGAATTATGGCCCTATCAATATGCGGAAGAAGTTTATTTTCCTACGGCCTGGTTTGTGGAGGGAGTGACCACTTATTTAGGAGATTGGTTTTTAGTGGCTTCTGGGGTATATCAAAAGGAAGAATATTTAGCATCACTTTTGGGGAATCTCAAATTGCATTTTGAGCGGGATGGAGCATCCAAGCAATCGCTGATTGAGAGTTCTATTGATTTGTGGTTGGACGGCTATGGAAAAGCTATTCCGGGCAAACGAGTTTCTATTTATTACAAAGGAGCAATTGTTGCTTTGGCAATGGATTTGATGATACGTAAGAAATTTGAGCATCGTAAATCGATACGGGATGTCATGGTTCTCATGAATGACAGGTTTGGTATCAAACAGCAAGGTTATGCTTTAGCGGATGTATACCAAGTCGTGGAAGAAGTGTATGAAGCTAGTTTGACTAATTTTTGGCATCTGTGGGTAGAGGGAAATGATCCATTGGAAGGCCCATTGAACGAGTTGTTGGATTTTGTAGGTTTGAAATTGGAGTCTTCCGATCAGGGATTATTATTGAATCAATTGAGTGAAGATTTTAACTTAGATTGTCAACACTGGCTTCAAGGGCTTATCAAGTAACTGATAAATGACAAAATTTGTCGTCAAACGATTGTAAATGTCATAAAAGTTTATTTTATGTCATTTTACGCACACAGTAATCCTCTAATTCTTTTGGAATTTTACTGCGATGAAAGACTTCGCAAAAAGCATTCGAAAAATTAGATCTGATAAAGGATATAGCCAAGATTACGTGGCGATGAAATTAAATATTTCGACATCTTCTTATTCTAAAATTGAGCGGGGTCAAACAGATCCCAATCTATCTCGAATGAAACAAATTGCGGAGGTTTTGGAATTTGATTTAGGAGAAATCCTAATGGAAAAGCCCGCATTGACCATTGGTAATACAAATGATGTAAATCCAAGTGAGGGCTATAGTTTTGTGATGCGTAAGGAATTTGATGAATCCTTGCGACTAATTCTGGATTTACAAAAGAAAATAGCCGAGCTGAGTGCTAAATTGGAGCAACGGGGTTAATTTTTATTCTGTAACTTTGCAAATAATTTGGATCAATCATGTTGCAAAGACCTCGTAGAAATCGTCAAAGTGCCGTAATCCGTTCCATGGTGGAAGAAAATCGATTATCTGTTAAAGATATGATGTTTCCGCTTTTTGTGATGGAGGGGCAAAATACCCAAACGGAGATTTCTTCCATGCCGGGAATTTATCGGTTTACCTTAGATTTATTGTTGGCAGAAATTGAATCCTGTGTCAAACTGGGTATTCAGTCCTTTGCTTTGTTTCCTCAAATTCCTGAATCTAAAAAGGATTCTATGGCTACTGAGAGTTATAGAAAAGGCAATATTTACACGGAATCCATTTATGAAATCAGTAAACGATTCCCTGAAATCAGCTTATTGACGGATGTGGCGATGGATCCATATAGTTCGGATGGGCATGATGGAATCGTCAAAGATGGTCAGATTTTAAATGATGAAACCTTGCCAGTATTGGCCAAAATGGCCATTGCTCAGGCACAGGCAGGAAGCAAATTGATCGGACCATCGGACATGATGGATGGTCGAGTAGGATATTTGCGTCAAGCTTTGGATGAGGCGGGCTTTTCTCAAGTGGGCATCATGGCCTATACGGCTAAATATGCTTCGGCATTTTATGGACCATTCCGAGATGCCTTGGAATCTGCGCCTAAGTTTGGGGATAAAAAAACCTATCAAATGAATCCTGCGAATCGTCGGGAGGCATTGATTGAGGCAGAATTAGATGAAATGGAGGGGGCTGATTTTTTAATGGTGAAACCTGCTTTGGCCTATTTGGATATCATTTCCTTATTGAAAGAAAATAGTCATTTACCGATTGCCGCCTACAATGTTTCAGGAGAATATGCCATGGTAAAGGCAGCCGCCCAAAACGGCTGGATTGATGGAGAAAAGGCTATGTTGGAGAGTTTATTATCGATTAAGCGAGCAGGAGCTCAGGTTATTTTGACCTATTTTGCTAAAGAGTTTGCACAATTAAAATTAGCGTAATTATATGTCCTCAGATCGTTATTTACAAAGAGGGGTTTCTGCATCAAAAGACGATGTACATAAGGCCATATCGACCTTAGATAAAGGATTATTCCCAAAAGCATTTTGCAAAATTTCTCCTGATATGTTGGGAGGAGATGAGGCATATTGCAATATCATGCATGCGGATGGAGCAGGTACAAAATCCTCTTTGGCATACCTCTACTGGAAAGAAACAGAAGATATTTCTGTTTGGAGAGGTATTGCACAGGATGCGGTGGTGATGAATACGGACGACTTAATTTGTGTGGGAGCAACAGACCATATGTTATTATCCAGCACGATTGGTCGGAATAAAAATTTGATCCCTGGGGAAGTAATTGCTGAGATTATTCAAGGTACGGAAGAGGTGCTTCAAATGCTTCGTGATAATGGGATAGGTATTTACAGTACCGGAGGAGAAACGGCAGATGTGGGGGATTTGGTACGAACCATCATTGTGGATAGCACGGTAGTAGCTCGTTTAAAACGCTCCGATGTAGTTTCTAATGAGCATATTCAAGCAGGTGATGTCATCATCGGTTTGGCCTCTGATGGTCAAGCTAATTATGAGAAAACTTATAATGGTGGAATGGGAAGTAATGGCCTGACATCGGCGCGTCATGATGTATTAGGGCACTATTTAGCGAGTCAATACCCAGAAAGTTTTGATCCTCAAGTTCCTCGTGATTTGGTTTATTCCGGTTCCAGAAGGTTAGAAGAGGCAGTTGCGGGTACACCTATGAATGTAGGGCAATTGATTTTATCTCCTACCAGAACTTATGCTCCGGTGATTAAAGCGATATTAGAAGAGTTGCGTCCACATTTGCATGGTATGGTCCATTGTTCTGGTGGTGCGCAAACCAAAGTGATGCATTTTGTTGATCAAGTACATATCATTAAAGATCAATTATTTCCGGTTCCTGCTTTATTTGAGATGATTCAAAAAGAGAGTGGAACAAGTTATCAGGAAATGTATCAGGTGTTCAATATGGGACACCGGTTGGAGATTTATGTTAATCCTAAGTTTGCCGATCAGATTATTCAGATTTCTCAAAGCTTTGGTATACCAGCTCAAGTGATTGGTCGTGTGGAATCTTCTCCAAGCAAGAAGTTGACTATTCGAAGTGAATTCGGTGAGTTTGTGTATTAATCACAATTAAATCAAGGGCTTACTTGCAAGTTTGCCAATAACTTTTTATATTTGCACCCCCATTTAAAAGGCTTTTGAAAGGTATTCCTAGCCTCGTGGGATTGTTTCACTTAAATACATAAAAGAATGTACGCAATCGTAGAAATTGCCGGGCAGCAATTTAAAGTAGAAAAAGACCGTTCCGTTTATACCCACCGTTTGGCGGGCGAGGAAGGCGCTGCACTGGTTTTCGACAAGGTTTTACTTGTTGACAAAGACGGAGATGTGACCGTTGGAGCCCCTACTGTAGAGGGAGCTAAAATCACAGGAAAAATTGTAGCTCACGTTCGTGGCGAGAAAGTCTTGGTTTTCAAGAAGAAGCGCAGAAAGAGTTACCAAAAAATGAATGGTCACCGTCAAGATTTGACGAAGGTTTTGATCGAGTCAATTTCTTTAAAATAATTGTTTAATCAACGTTTTATACGTTTAACATAATAAAACATGGCACATAAAAAAGGGGCCGGATCATCCAAAAACGGTCGCGAATCGCATAGTAAACGACTTGGCGTTAAGTTATTTGGTGGCCAAGCAGTTATCGCAGGTAACATTATTGTTCGTCAAAGAGGAACAGCTCACAATCCAGGATTGAATGTTGGTGTAGGAAAAGATCATACTTTATTTGCTTTATCTGATGGTGTTGTAACCTTCAAAAAAGGATTTAAAGGCCGTTCTTTCGTTCACGTATTGCCTATCGCTGCAAGTGCAGTAGCTGCTGATAAACCAGCGGTTGCTAAAGCTCCAGCGAAGAAAGCAGCTCCAGCTCCAAAAGCTGAGGTAGCAGTGGTGGAAGCCGCTGTAGAAGCAGCTCCAAAAGCAAAGAAAGCTCCAGCAAAGAAAGCAGCTCCAGCAGCTGAGTAATTTGTCTGATTGATATTAAAAGAACCTGGTGTTTCTACATCAGGTTTTTTTTGTGCGTTTGAAACCAAAAAGCACCTACCTTTGTTGGGTTAAATAAAAATTCTATGCTGCAATCTCAGATACATATATACACCGAGTCAACGCCCAATCCACAATCCATGAAATTTGTTTTCAATGTGGAATTATTGCCTGATGGCATGTCGTTTGATTATATTCAACCCGCTGATGGATTAACCAAAGAGAAAAATTCACCTTTAGCTGTGGCTTTATTTGGATTTGATTTTGTGAAACGCGTGTTCATCACAAGTAATTTTGTCACTTTAACAAAAGCGGAACATGTGCTTTGGGAGGATGAACTTTTTGGAATCAAGCAATATTTGAAAAAGTATTTTGAAGAGAAGCGCCCGATTTTTAGTTTACCTGAAAGTGCTATATCTGAGTCTGATGCCGAGGAGTCTGAGGTGATTGCGAAAATCAAAGAGGTATTGGAGCAATATGTGAAACCAGCTGTTGAATCAGACGGCGGGGCTATCTCTTTTTATTCTTTTGATGAGGAGTCGGGCCAAGTAAAAGTATTATTGCAAGGATCTTGCTCGGGTTGTCCATCATCTACCATGACTTTAAAGGCCGGTATTGAGGCTTTAATGACACGCATGGTCCCTCAGGTGAAGGAAGTTGTCGCCGAAGGTGTTTAATCAGTTTCTTGGACAAGAAAAAATCAAATCTTTCGTTAACCTTGACAGCGTTCCAAACGCTGTCAAGGTTTAGAGAAAATTCAAAATTTCAAGCATTTCATTCACTTCACGGAAGTTTTCATGAATGATCTGATGTGACACTTGTTCATGTGCCCAAGTCGTGTGAAAAGGTACATGAATGCCATGTCCACCAATAGCCAAAACTGGCAAAATATCCGATTTTAAGGAATTACCAATCATCAGAAATTCGTTTGTTTGAATATCTAGATGATGGATTAATTTTAAATAATCATGTTCCTTTTTGTTGGACATGATTTCAATGTGGTGGAAGTATTTTTCTAATCCAGATTTGGCTAGTTTCCTTTCTTGGTCCAATAAGTCGCCTTTGGTTGCCACGACTAAACGATATTTTTGGGATAAAGCACCTAATACTTCTTCCACACCCGGTAAAATTTCAATCGGCTTATGGATTAATTCTTTTCCAATAGCCAAAATACGTTCAATTCCATCCAGTCCAATTGTTCCTTTAGAAATTCGAGTGGCAGTTTCAATCATGGACAACATAAACCCTTTAACACCATACCCATAGGTATCAAGGTTATCCATTTCTGTTTTGAAAAGCTCCTGTGAAGTACTGTGAATGGGTAGAAAATCTTCCATCATTTGGCAGAAGTGTTGTTCTGCCTCACTGAAATAGGGCTCATTGACCCATAATGTATCATCCGCATCAAAGGCGATAACTTTCATATATCAGTTTGTTGGATAAGAAAATAAGAAGAATTTCGTTAACCTTGACAGCGTTTGGAACGCTGGCAAGGTTTAGAAAAAATCAATTTTTTTAGAAAGACTTAGCAATCGTAATGAAATCACCGGCTTTTAATGAAGCACCACCGATTAATCCACCATCTACATCAGCACAAGCAAATAATTCTGCCGCATTTTGTGCATTACAACTTCCTCCATACAAGATAGAACAAGCATCTGCTACCGTCTGACCGTATTTACCAGCAATATGTTGACGTAAATAAGCATGCATTTCTTGAGCTTGAGCAGAAGATGCTGTTAATCCAGTACCAATAGCCCAAATTGGCTCATAAGCAATCACTACTTGTCCAAATGCCTCAGCACTTAAATGAAACAAACTTTCTGTTAATTGTTGAGCTACAAACGCTAAAAATTCACCACCCTCACGTAACTCTAGGCTCTCTCCACAGCAAAAAATGGGAGTCAGTTTATTTTCTAATGCAGCATCCACTTTAGCTGCTAA
The DNA here is from genome assembly GCF_019923745.1 of Aquirufa aurantiipilula. GTDB lineage: Bacteria > Bacteroidota > Bacteroidia > Cytophagales > Spirosomataceae > Aquirufa > Aquirufa aurantiipilula. The sequence continues at coordinate 124,339 of NZ_JAANOG010000006.1, read as the reverse complement.
TTGAGCATTACTTTCTTGAAAATACTGTCTGCGCTCTGAATGTCCTAAAATAACATAGGGAACACCAGCAGAAGCCAACATAGGAGCAGAAATTTCGCCTGTATAGGCACCAGAAGCCTTTTCATGGCAATTTTGTGCAGATACAGATAAATTAGTAATTCCTTCAGTTGCTTTATTTACTTCAGAAATAAACAGTGATGGAGGTGCCATAATCACCTGTACGTTGGATGGTACATCCGATTTTACTAATGCCGCTACTTCAGCAGCTAATGCAACAGCCTCAGCCGCTGTTTTATTCATTTTCCAGTTTCCTGCAACAATCTTTTTTCTCATACGTTCATCTTTTTTGGTGTGCAAAATTACAATTCCTTTCTGGCTTAAGAAAAATTACTACGAAAAATCAATCCCAAAGCCCCAAAGATTCAGGCTTTTGCCGTATTTTCACAGCTTGGTATTTTCAAATTCGACCGTTTCATGAAACTTCAAATCAAAGCCATCTGCGCAAGTCTGCTTCTCTTATTTTTAGTTAGCATCGCTTCTTCTAGCTTGGCGCAATCCAGTTTATTTCCTCATGCCAAACAGAAATGGGTGGATTCCGTTTATGCTACTTTAAGCTTAGACCAAAAAATTGGTCAAGTATTAATGCCTCGTGGAAATACAGGGCCTATTTATGATACTGCCCGCCTGAATTCCATTGTGAGAGACTATCATGTGGGTGGATTTGTGTTTTTTGCTGGTTATCCTACTAATCAAGCTAGACTTGTCAATAAATTACAAGCCATGTCCAAAGTTCCTCTTTTCATTGGTATGGACTTGGAATGGGGCTTAAACATGCGTTTGGATTCAACGGTTCGTTATCCCTATCAAATGACGCTCGGAGCTATGCAAGGGAATGATGCCTTGATCGAGAAGATGGGTTTTCAAATAGCGCAGCAATGTAAACGTATGGGTGTTCATATTAATTATGCACCTGTGGTGGATGTCAATAATAATCCCAATAACCCAGTCATTAATTTTCGATCATTTGGAGAAGACCGTGATCTAGTAACTCAAAAAGCATTGGCCTATATGCGAGGTCTTCAAAAAGGAGGAGTAATTACCTCAGCAAAACACTTTCCAGGTCATGGTGATACTGGGACCGATTCTCATTATGACCTACCCATCTTAAGCCACAGTAGAAGCAGATTGGACAGTTTAGAATTATTCCCTTATCGTGAATTAATTCAAAAAGGTTTGCAAGGTATCATGGTAGGGCATTTAAATATTCCTTCTTTAGATACCACAGCAAGCTTGGCATCCACCCTTTCAAAACCGATTGTCAAAGGTTTATTACGCGATGAATTGAAATTTGAAGGATTGGTATTTACTGATGCCATGGACATGAAAGGAGCTACCAAAATGTTTCCAGAAGGTACGGCCAATGTGAAAGCCATCTTAGCTGGGAATGATATTTTAGAAACTTTTGTGGATGTTCCGTCTGCTTTTAATGCCATCAAAAAGGCGATTACTTCTGGTGAATTGACGGAAGAAGATTTGAACTTTCGGGTTAAGAAAATATTGAATGCCAAGGCCTGGGCAGGTTTAGACCAGTATCAACCCATTGTCCTTGAAAACCTGATTGAGGATTTGAACCCGATTCATTCAGAAGTTTTAAATAAACAATTGGCTGAAAAAACAGCTACCGTGCTGAAGAACACAGACAATCTGATTCCTTTACGAAATTTACAGCAATTGAAAGTGGCCACTTTAGCTATTGGTAAGGCCAATTATGGAAGTACTTTCCCGACGGAGTTTCAAAAAATGGCTCAAAACTACATGGAAATGGATCATTTTTATGTAGATGAGACGAGTGCTGATACTACGATAGCTAATACCCAAACAAAATTAAATGCATACGATGTCGTGCTTTTGGGAATTCATGGAACTTCCATTCGTCCAGCTAATAATTACAGCATCAAGGCCCCAATCAAAACCTTGGTGGACCGTTTTATAAGCCCTAAGACTGTAGTGGTGCATCTAGGTAATGCTTTTACCCTAACCAAGTTTGATTCCTTGCAAAAAGCCGCTGCTTTGATAACCATGTATCAAGATGGGATAGCCCAACAAGAAGTGGCGGCTCAATTGATTTTTGGTGGTTTGGCCGCTTCGGGGAAATTTCCTGTGACTTTAAATGCCAAGTATATTCGCGGAATGGGGGTTTCTACACCAACTTTAGCGCGTTTACAATACAACGTTTTGCCTGAGGCAGTGGGACTGCAAAGTACCTACTTAAATAAGCAAGTGGATTCTCTAGCCAAATTAGCCATTCAAATAAAAGGAGCCCCAGGTGTTGTGGTTTTAATTGCCAAAGAAGGCAAAGTGATTTATCACAAAGCCTTTGGAAATCAAACCTATGAATCCAGTATTCCATTACGCAAATCAGATATTTTTGACTTAGCTTCTATTACTAAAATATCCACCTCCATTCCTGCTTTAATGAAATGGGAAGATGAAGGAAAATTTTCACTTCAAGAAGGTATGGGCGCTTTAATTCCTGATTTAAAAGCATCCAATAAAGCGAATTTGAAATACATAGATGTACTAACTCATCAGGCTAGATTAAGAGCTTGGATTCCGTTTTGGCAAGAATATGTAGATAGCACAGACATGATTTTTCATAGTAAGAAATTCAATGAGCGATTTGCCAAAAAAGATTTGAAAACCACAGTCGTGGAGAAATTTATCACCAAAACGCAAGGTGAAGACCGTGTGAAAGCATTGATTAAGCAGCAGTATAAAATGCTTTGGGATAGTTGCGTGGACATTAAATCTGAAGTTACTCGTTGGAAACCCAAAACGATCTCTTATCAATATTCCGAGGAATATCCGATTAAGATTACAGATAATTTATGGGGACATAGCAGTTTGTCTAGCCAATTGTTTGCCGCTATTAAAAACTCACCTTTAAGAGAAAAGAAAGAATATGTATACTCAGATCTTTCTTACTACTATTTACCGCGAGTTTCTCCACGAATGTCAGGCAAAGAGTGGACGGAATTTTTATCGGACACTTTTTATAAACCTTTAGGAGCAAGTACTTTGGTTTACCAGGCAGATAAGCATTTCCCCATGGATAGAATTGTGCCTACGGAATACGATTCTTTGTTTAGAAAGACCTTAATTCATGGAAAAGTGCATGATGAGGGAGCGGCACTTTTAGATGGAATAAGTGGTCATGCTGGTTTATTTGGGAATGCCAATGACTTAGCTAAATTGATGCAAATGTATTTGCAAAGAGGATATTATGGAGGCCAACAGTTTATCAAGGAAGAAACCATGAGAACGTGGTCATCTTATCCATTCTCGATAGATGAGAACTCGCGTAGGGGAATTGGTTTTGATAAACCTGACCGCAGGAAACCTGGGATTTCCGCGGCGGCTTCGGCTAGTGCAGAAAGTTTTGGTCATTCAGGATTTACGGGTACATATACTTGGATAGATCCTGCACATGATTTGGTTTATGTCTTTTTATCTAATCGGGTATATCCAACCCGAAATAATAGTAAGATTAGTGATATGAATATTAGGACAGGGATCAATGAAGTAATTTATCAAGCCATCAAGAAAGGAAACTAAATCCATGAAAATACTGATCACTGGGGGTACGGGTTTTATCGGGAAAGAATTGCAAAAGCAATTGAAAGAGAGTGGTCATGAGGTAGTTATTTTATCCCGTCGTGGAGGTGATTTTCTTTGGAATCCTGACAAAGGAGAAATGGATGGGCGAGCTTTGGAAGGAGTGGATGCCATCATACATTTAGCCGGGGCGGGAATTGCTGAGAAACGTTGGACAGATTCTAGAAAGGAAGAGTTAATACAATCTCGGGTACAGAGTTCGCAAATATTGTATCAGGCCTTGAAACAGCATTCACATCAAGTGAAAACCCTTGTCTCCGCGTCTGGTATTGGTTATTATGGAGCGGATACAGGAGAAAAATTATGTGAGGAAAATTCTGAACCTGGCCATGATTTTATAGCGACTTGTACACAAGCTTGGGAAAGTAGTTTGCAAGGTATTGAAGGCTTAGGAATTCGAGTTGTCAAGTTCCGAATTGGTTTGGTCATGGGAAATGGAGGAGGTATTTTTCCGGTTTTACAAAAACCGATTCGTTGGTTTGTTGGGGCCAATATTGGAACGGGGAAACAGTGGCAGTCGTGGATTCATTTACAAGATTTAATAAGTATGTTCCAATGGGCATTACAAGAAAAATCCATGAAAGGAGTTTATAATGCCGTGGCACCTGAACCGCTTCGTCAATCCGACTTGAACAAGCAATTAGCCCGAGCAATGCATAGACCCTTATTTTTACCGGCTGTTCCTGCTTTTGTTTTACGATTAGTGTTGGGAGAAATGGCGCTTTTAGTAACAGGCGGAAATTTAGTTTCTTCGAATCGCATACAGAAAGAAGCCGGTTTTTCGTTTAGATTTGTACGATTTTCAGAAGCCCTAAAGGATTTAATACCTTAATATGTCAAAAAAAATATTGATTTACTGTGGTTCATCAAAGGGGAATAACCCGGTATATGAACAAGAAGTTAAACGTTTAGCTCAAGAATTGAAGAAGCATGATTGCTCCATCATTTTCGGTGCAGGAAGTGTTGGTTTAATGGGTGTCATGGCCGACGAATACCTGCGCTTAGGAGGAGAAGTCATCGGCGTTATTCCTTCATTTATGGAGCCTTGGGAAGTGAAACACTTGGGTATTCAGACCTGCCATGTGACCGAATCCATGCACGAAAGAAAGCAGTTGATGGCCGAGCTGGCTGACGGGGTTATTGCCATGCCAGGAGGTTTTGGGACTTTTGACGAATTATTTGAAATGTTGACTTGGAAGCAGTTGGACTTGCACCAAATGCCTATAGCTATTTTTAATACAGCCGGTTATTATGATTTATTGTTGCAGCAATTACAACATATGATTCAGGAAGGCTTTTTGAAAGAGCGTAATTTGACGGCTTTGCATGTGGAATCTGATGCAACTAAATTGGCAGATTGGATGATGGATTATGTGCCAGAGAAGATGGAAAAGAAATGGATTTACCGCGCTTAATGTCCATATAAGAATGATGAAATATGTGATTTTTTTCTTGTTGTTCCTTGGTCTGCTAGACATCCAAGCCCAAAAATTACCTGAAAATTTGGGTTCTGCGATTAATTCCGATTATTCGGAATTGAATCCAGTGATGGCACCAGATGGCAAGACCTTGTACTTTGGAAGAAAAAATCACCCATCTAATAAATATGGAACTTCAGGGTCAGAAACAATAGCAGGTTCACAGGATATTTGGTATAGTGAACGCATTGGAGATGTGTGGAGTACCGCTAAAAGAATGCCTGATGTATTAAATCGGGATCAATACAATACGATTTTATCGATCTCTCCAGATGGGCAAACCATCTTATTGAAGGGAGCTTATGTGCAAGGAGTCTATGAAACTAGGGGTTTTTCCATATCGAAAAAGACGTTGAATTCCTGGTCCATTCCTGAAAAATTGGATATTCCCGATTACGAAAAATTGAGCCGAGGAAAGAATGAATATGCCTATTTAACCATGGATGGAAAGGCTCTATTGTTGGCTTTCTCAGAGAAAAAGAATTCGGATCGAGATGATTTATATGTCAGTTTTTTGAATGATGGGAAATGGACTGAGCCCAAGAATTTGGGAAGAAGCATTAATACGGATCACTCGGAAACAACCCCATTTTTAGCGGCTGATGGTAAGACACTTTACTTTTCTTCGGATAGACCAGGAGGTCAAGGAAGTCAAGATATTTATATGTCGAAGCGCTTGGATAATAGTTGGACCAATTGGCGAACACCCATCAATTTAGGTGGGCCAATCAATACGGAAGAATACGATGCCTATTATAGCTTATCTGCTAAAGGAGATTTTGCCTATTTTTTGTCTTCCAAAAGTTCTTTAGGGAAAAAAGACATCTTTCGGATTGCCATAGAAGCGGAATCAGAAGTACCTACACCTGTTAAGTCAGTAGAACCTAAAACGGAGGAAAAACCAGTATTAGCCCAGCAGGATGTCAAAGGAAGCCCTAGATCCGTTTCCAGCGAACAGTCGGAAGCCGTTGTTTTGGTTTCTGGCCGAGTGTTAGACCCACAAACAGGCAAGGTTCCCGATGAGACAAATATCAGTTACGAGGATTTAAAAACGGGTAAAACCATTGGTATAGCCAAGCCTGATCCTAAAACGGGTTTGTATAAGTTAGTATTACCTTACGGTGTTAACTATGGAATAACCGCCAAAGCCAAAGGATTTTTGCCAAGTTCAATCAACATTGACTTAAGTAAATTGAGAGGCCGTTATTTGGAATTGGATGAGCGTGATTTAGTGATGGCTCCTATAGCTAAAGGGTCAAGTATGACCATCAATAACTTATTTTTTGAAACGGGAAAAGCGACTTTGACAGCTGAATCAGATCCGGAATTGAAACGTATTGTTCAAGTGATGCAAGAAAATGCCACGCTGCAAATTGAAATATCTGGACATACAGACAATACAGGCTCAGATGAATTGAATAATAAGTTATCTCAAGATCGCGCTGACGCGGTTAAAAATTACTTAATCAACCTAGGAGTCAAGTCAGACCGAATAAGAACCAAGGGCTATGGTAAAACGAAGCCTAAGGCTGATAATTCAACCGAAGAAGGCCGACAAATGAATCGCCGAGTGGAATTTGCCATCTTGTAATTAAGGTTGCTGGCTTATTTCCGGGCTTTGCTCTTTCAAGAAAACGTTCAATTCATGTTGAAGTGCTTTCACAGATTGGATGTTTGTAGTATATCCAATAGCTGAAAATCTAATTTGGCAATTTTCTGTTGCGGATTTGATGGTAAAATCTCCATTGTTATCACTGAAGGTCTTGCAGTGATTCATATCAATCCTAACTCCAGCAAGTGGGTTTCCGCTCTGATCCTTGATATGCCCATGAATAGTTTGGGGCTCTGAGAAGGTAATGAAAAACAGGTAGAGAAAAACTAACATGTATGATTCTTTTAGCCTATTGCAGCACAAAGAACACACAGAAATATTACCTAATTGTTAGGGAATTGCTATCAAATGATTAAGGCAATAGCTTTTTAAATCTGAACCTTATCAATGAAGTTAATGACCTTTTGGAAAGGGAGGCTTAGGTACTTTCTAACGCGTAAAAATCGTTTCCTAGGTTTTGGAGCAGGAGCTTTGATGTAAAAACAAGGAAATTTCTTGTACATCTCATGTCCATTTTTAATCAAAATCTGCGCGTATTGGTCGAAAATTGTTGCCACATCGGGCTTTTCCTGAAAGGTATAGCGATTTTGGTATTTGGATATTTCCGTAGGGTTTTCTGGATGATAACCAGAGAAATGGAAAAAGATGAGGGGTACTGCATCATTGACAGAATATGGAATATTTTCTCCTGTCAAGGTTCTTTCGTGTAGATTCCAATAGGCCATGTTTAGACCCAGATGCCGACTAATGTACACATCATCAAAATAAACGGGAGCAAAATTCACCCACAATTGATCGACAAACATACCATTGGCTAAATCGATGTAGCATTGATCGCGGAGGCGTTCTTTCCACCAATGTAAAAAGGCTAGCGTATTAGGACTACGTTTCGTACCCAGGAATCCTAAGTTAAAAATACCGGTATTCAACAAATCCGTTTCTTGTGGACGAGAGGTGTCTGGATACGGACTTACAATGTGGGGAGTAAGAACAAGACTATGGTTTTTAAGGGGCGTTTCAATCTCTGTAAGCGCTTGAAAAACCAAAATATCTGGATCAAAATAATGTAAAATCTCTGCTTCAGGATAGGTATTGTACACATATTCCATGAAAAAAGGTTTCACAGCGGTGTTTAACTCCGTGATATTGTACTTCTCACAAAGCTCGTCTAGATCCTCGATTCCAATGCTATGTAATTCAATCAAAGGATAGGCAGGCAATTGGGATTTATCAATGCTGGATTGGTCCAAACGATCCACTAAACCAATTAAAAAGGTATAGTCCGGATTATGCTGTAGAAGAGAATCGCCCAATGATTTAGCTTGTGCTAAATAATTAATAGAGCAAATGGTAAGGACAATTTTTTGCATGATATAAATACAAGATTTGTCAAATTTTAAAATTTGACAAATCTAAGTTGACAAATCAAATCTACGGCGACAATTCGAGCTTGACAAATCTTAGCGCAGCAAACTGCTATAAATGATATTTTCAACCTTTCTGCTATAATCTCCATGCGAGTTAGGAGTATGCTGGGTCATGATGAGGCAAATCATGTTTTCTTTTGGATCAGCCCAATAGGTGGTCCCATAATAGCCTCCCCAGTTAAAAGAGCCTTTATTTCTACCATGTAAATGGCTGGATTTTTCGGAAGTAATGGAAAAGCCAAGTCCAAAATTATCAGCCCCATCTTTGATGAAATCCAACTGCGGACTGGTCATAAGCTCTACTGTTCTTCTTCCTAAAATCTGTTTTCCATTGTATTTACCCCCATTAAGCAGCATTTGTAAGAAAATGGCATAGTCAAAAGCCGTGGAGGAAAGTCCGGCCCCACCAGAGAAATACGATTTTTTATCCAAAGGATAGTTGGGGTTGATATTCCGAAATGTTGGCGCCCAAGCAATGACATTTTTCTGCGCGTCTTCGGTATATACGCTGGGAAGTCTACTCGCCTTTTCAGCTGGAACATTGAAATAGGTATCCTTCATTCCCAGAGGATCAAAGATGTTTTTCTGAAGGTATTCATCCAAACTTTGGCCACTGATGACCTCAATGAGGCATCCCAATAAATCGGTATTGAGGCCATAGGTAAATTTCTCCCCGGGTTGATGTTCCAAAGGTAGTTTGCCTAGAATTTTCATTTTTTCTAACAAATTGGCACGGAAAGTTCCAAGTCCCGAAGGAACCCCAGCTTTGGCATAAATTGCCTTCATGCGCTCAGAACCAATGTCAGCATATCCAATTCCAGAGCTATGTGTTAATAAGTCTCGAAAAGTAATTTCTCTTTTGGCGTTAATGAAGGTGAAACTGGTATCGGCAGGATTATAATCTTGGATGACTTTAGGCTTCTTGAATTCTGGGATAAAATCGCCAATGGATTGATCCAGATTAAATTTCCCTTTTTCATAGAGTTGCATGATGCCTACGCTGGTAATGCCTTTGGTTTGACTCATGATGCGGAAAATGGCATCGGCAGGCATGGGCTTTTTGGAGGCTAAGTCGGCATAGCCGTGCCCTTTATAGTGGACTACTTGATTGTCTTTTATCACGATGGTCACTGCGCCAGTCAACCAATTTTTATCTACATAGTGTTTCAAAACAGTATCTACATAGGCCAATCGTTGATTGTCTATACTTGGATGTGGCTTAATGATCGGAGAAAGAACTTGCCCGTAATGGGTCAAGCTGATGCTGATTAAGATGAGGGTAAATAAACTTTTTTTCATGGGTCAAATGGTTAATGAATTTAACCCAAGATAATGGGAATTCTGGAAGAAAAATAATGAGGTCTACTAAAGGGACTTTATTACCCTCTATACCAACAAAAAACCCCTCCAATTGCTTGGAAGGGTTATTGTCGATTATCGTACCTGGGATGGGAATCGAACCCATACGAGCGTTTCGGCTCACAGGATTTTAAGTCCTGCGTGTCTACCAGTTCCACCACCCAGGCGGCCCTGTAAAACTCAAAAGCACCGAGGGGTGCTTCCAAGTGGAGCGAAAGACGGGGTTCGAACCCGCGACCTCGACCTTGGCAAGGTCGCGCTCTACCAGCTGAGCTACTTTCGCATTTTCGTGGGGCAAAATTAAGAACCTTTGCTTATTTATGCAAGAGGAAACGTAAATTTCCCTTAAATATTCTATAATTTTGTTTTTTCTAACATTCCATGAACATCACAAAACTCGATCAAACCGATCACAAACTGCTGGAAATTTTGCAACAAAATGCCAAAATTACCAACGCCCAATTGTCGAAGGAAATAGGCCTTTCTCCAGCCCCTACTTTGGAACGTGTCAAGAAATTAGAGAGTCTTGGAATCATCCAAAGCTACCATGCCCAAGTGGACCGCGATAAAGTAGGTTTAGGTGTAACTACTTTTGTTACAGTGACTTTAACAGGCCACAAGAAGCAAGTGACGGAGTCATTTGTTCGACAAATCAACCAAATACCTGAGGTGATTGAATGCCATCACGTGACGGGTGCAGGGGATTTTATGTTGAAGATTATCTCCAAAGATATCTCCACTTATCAGAAATTAATGTTGGAAAAAATCAATGAAATCGAAGAGGTATCAGCTACTTCGACCATGGTGATTTTATCGACTTTTAAAGAATCAAAAGTTTTACCAATTCCTTGATTATAGACGTTGCATGAGCTGCGGAATCATGCGATTCTTCCAAGAAGTGAAACTTCCTTGAACAATTTCTTTGCGTGCTTCACCTACTAACCATAGGTAAAAGCGCAAATTGCATACGCTGGCAATCATGGCACCCAGCATTTCTTCACAACGAATCAAATGCCGAACATAGGCTTTGCTGTATTGGCCATGCAGGGTATCCGCAAAAGCTGGGTCTATGACAGAAAAGTCAGATTTCCACTTTTCGTTTTTGATGTTGATGATACCTTGTGTCGTGAAAATCATACCGTTTCTTGCATTGCGTGTAGGCATTACGCAGTCAAACATATCAATTCCCAAGGCGATTCCTTCTAAAATATTGGCCGGTGTTCCCACTCCCATTAAATAGCGAGGCTTGTCTTTTGGCAAGATATCTGTTACCTCATCTGCCATTTCATACATATCCTCGACGGGTTCTCCTACCGATAGGCCACCAATGGCATTGCCAAATGCGCCTTTCTCGGCAATGTATTCAGCAGAAATTTTACGAAGATCTTTGTATACGCTACCTTGAACGATAGGGAACAAAGCTTGGTTATGCCCATATTTGGGCTCTGTGGCTTCGAATCTATTGATGCAGCGATCTAACCAGCGGTGGGTCATTTCCATGGATTTACGGGCATATTCGTAGGTGCACGGATATGGCGTGCATTCATCAAAGGCCATCATGATGTCCGCACCAATGGTTCTTTGGATATCCATCACGGATTCGGGACTAAAAAAATGCGTACTACCGTCGATATGCGACTTAAATTTGACTCCTTCCTCTACGATTTTTCTACCTGTGTCTGCCAAAGAATATACTTGATATCCACCTGAATCGGTTAAGATAGGGCCATTCCAAGAATTGAATTTGTGTAGTCCACCAGCAGCTTCTATTACCTCTAAACCAGGTCTTAGGTACAGGTGGTAGGTATTGCCTAAAATAATTTGGGCTTTAATGGGATCCGTTAATTCGGAAATATGAACTCCTTTTACGGTACCCGCCGTGCCAACAGGCATAAAAATGGGGGTTTGAATAGTACCGTGGTCGGTGCTTAAGCTACCGGCTCTTGCCTTGGAATGGGCATCTGTGGATTGAATCTCAAATTTCATGCCACAAAGGTAGGGAAAAAATAAAGCGGTACATGAGTTCACATGTACCGCTTCTTAATAATTGATTTTGGATTATTCTACTTTCATTACTCCATTCATGATTCTCCAGTGACCCGGGAATGTACATAAATAAGGGTAATTGCCTTTGGTAGCAGGAGCTTTAAATACCAATTTAGCTCTTCCATCTGGATCCACTAAAGCAGTATAAGCAATCACCTCAGGTATATTGGGTATATAATTCTTTTGAGCTCCATCTGCTGCGGTAATCATCTTATCAGCCGCTAAACCAATTTTCTCTTGGCTTCCCATTTGACCTATCACCAAATTGTGCTGCATAGCGTCAATGTTTTCAAAGATGATTTCCACATTGGCTCCGGCTGGAACACTGAATTCACGAATGTCAAATTGCATCGCTTCTTTCACTGTTTTGATGACCTTTCTAACCACATTCGCTGAGCCAGCATTATTGGCAATTTCGATTTTCCAAGTTGCCGCTAAACGCTCATAATAATCAAAATCACTAGGACGAATAGACGAACCAATTTTTTTGAAATAGGCCAAATTGTCGGCAGATAATTTTGGATCTTTTCTTGCATTCCAAGTTGCGGAAGCACCTTTCAAAGCAGCTCCAAAAGCAGGAGACTCGATGATTTCAATACTTTTTAAGGCATTCACTAATTCATCTCCAGACCAAACAGATGCACCACCACGGAAGATTTTTTCCATCATGTAAACATTCAATGAGCTTGGTCCACTAACTTCCAGCGCTTTGCGGTATGTGTTGTTATTACGTACTGCTTCTGGCAATGCCCCTGTTTTGTCAATTTGAATCTCCATGTTGTAAGAACCCGCTACATCGGCACTCCAACCAAAATTACCCGTCCAAGGACCATTCGTATTTTTCGTTACAGAAACCGTTTCTCCTGGAGCTACACCATCCATAAAAGTGAATGACTCCATGTCGATCCGACGACCCATACCTTCAATCTTCAAGAATACAGGTAAAACTTTTCCTTTTTCTAAAGCCTGATCTCCTTTGTTTTTGATACGAATAACAAAGGAACTATTCTCTCTCAATTTGAATTGTCCCCCTTTGATTTGGACCTCAGTCACTACTAAATCTAGTCCTTTGCTGTTTCCATCCACACTTGGGTTATTCAATTCTTTTCCTACTTTTTCAGCGGTGGCAACAGGTTTTCTCTTTCCTTCAGTTACGATGAAATCCTTCATTCTTTGGCCACCTTTAGCCATGGTCCATGCTGAATAAGCTTCTGGTAACCAGCGATCACGGTTATTTTGCTCTTTCGCAATTTTCGCGTCCATAGCTTTGTTCAATTCGGCACTTTCGGGCATTTCAATGCTTGCTAAAACAGCATGTAAAGCTACCAAGGTATCTTTGTCGTTTAATACGTTTTTCTGTACCAAAACCTTAGCCCAGGCTTGTGTTCTAGGTAAAATTTGAACCGCATTTTTACGTACTGCAGCACTTGGATGGTTTAATGCAAGACTTAATGCTGCTTTTACACTTGGTAATTCCAATGCTTGTAATCCTTCTAATGTTCTTAAGGCATGAATAGCTCCTACATTTAATCCCAATTCATCTACTTTTTTGTTTGCAATTAATGTGAGTAAAGCGGGAACAATGTCTTTTTTGCCACGCTCCACCAACAATCTTTGCGCATGTAAACGCCAGAATAAATTGGAATTAGATAAGGCTTTAATGCAGGCAGCAGGATCATTGGCTGACAAGCTAATAGGCTGGTAAGCAGGAGCTTGATTCCATCCTACACGGTAGATTCGTCCATGAGTATAATCACGTAAGTCTGTTTCGTAAGCATTACCGGTTCCATTAGCAAATCCTCTTGGAACTGGATTATGTTGAATGATGAAACTATACCAATCTGCGATCCAAACGGCTCCGTCTGGGCCAACTTGAGCAAATACGGGTGAAACCCATTCATCGGCACCTGCCAATAAATTGAATGCTTCTACATCATTAAAATCACTTCCTGATTGTACTAGGTTATTTTGGTGCACTACGTGCCCTGTTGGCTCTGAAACGAAAGCGATTTTATTCCAATACTTTTTAGGGAAGGATCTTGCTGAATAGAAATTATGACCAGCTGCAGCCGTAAATCCACCAAATACGTCCACTTGACGTACTTTTTTGGTGATGGACTTCATGTCTTTGTGCGTATCTGTACTCTTGCTACCATTGAAAGAATACGGAGCTTGCCAGATATTTTTGTGAGGTATAGGAATATACCAACCATGTGAGTTATTGGCGGTAGATCCAAAAGCATCTCCAGCTTCGTTGAAATCAAATCCCCAGGTATTGTTAGAAGTATTGGTTACATGTTCCATTTTAGAACCATCTGGTTTAAAGCGGAAAAACGCATTTCCAAAATTCAGAGAATCGCTTCCTACTTTTCCTTTAAAGCCAGAGTATCCTACGGATCCCCAAATCCAGTTGTCGAAACCATAATGTAAGTTAGATGGCCCTGCATGGGTATCACCCGTTCCAAAACCTGTGATTAATTCTTGTTTCACATCAGCTTTATCATCTCCGTTGGTATCCTTTAAAAATAGGATATGTGGTGCTTGAGAAACAATTAATCCTCCATTAGCAAATACCATACCTGTTGGAATACTTAAACCTTCCGCAAATCGGGAAAATTTATCTGCTTTACCGTCGTTGTTGGTATCCTCACACATTAAAATATAGTCGCTACCCCCAGAGTTTTTACGTTCGTTGGGATAGTCTTTGGTGATCAAAACAAATAAGCGACCTTTCTCATCCCAAGCCATAGCAATCGGGTGCATGACATCAGGTTCTGCGGCAAAAACGGTTAGGTTAAAATCAACGGGGATTTGAATGTATTTAACGGATTCCTCTGGGCTCAAAGGCAATTGCTGCAACTGTGGTCCTTGTCTTTTTTCATAATTAGGCAAATTAGCTTCGCGATAAGACAAAGGAGCTAATTTTAAGTTTTCTAATAAAGTGGCTTTTTCTTTACCAACAGCATACAAAATTCCTTGTTCTACTAAGGTTTGGAAACCAGTCGTTTCCCAAGTTCTCTCGTCGTGTCCATAGGCAGTGTAGAAGACATTTCCTTTGCCATAAGTACGAACCCAAGTATAAGGCTCAGTGGCTTGACCCGGCTTGTCTTTGGCTTGTTCAGGCCCGATGATACGTGACTGAATCACGTTATTGTCGGCTTGTAATTGGCTGTGCAAATAGGTTTCATCCACGGTTTTGATACCAGGGAAACCTTTTAAAACAGGGTGTTGAGGCTGAACATTTTGAATTTGAATAGAATCCATTTTGTGACGCCAAAATTGACCGCCTACCATTTTCACATATTCTGGAGAGTTTCTAAAACAGAAAGAAGCGCAGTGAAGGGCTACGAGACCATGACCCGAACCGATGTAATCCAACAATGCTTTTTCTTGGGGTTTTGGAATGGAATCATGATTGGCAAAAATGATTAAACCATCAAACTTGTTTAGATAGTTTGGATTTAGGTCTTTCAAAGACTCGGTATAGGTTAAATTAATGCCTTTAACACCAAGTGCCGATTGCAATGATGGAAAGCGGTCAAGCGGTTTATGATGACCACGATCTCCTAAAAAAAGCATTTCTAGTCTTCTTGGCTTTTGGTTTTGTGCCAAAAGCTGAAAGGAAGCAGCCAATAATAAAAGGAAACAAGTAAATTTTTTCATGTGTTTTGCCTATTCGAAAGGATTAAAATTCAGGGATTTCAATGATTTTGCCACCTTGAAGAGCAGATTCATGTGCTAAAATGCCGACAGAAGTCCAGTTGGCCGACTGAGGTGCATTTGGGAATGGATCACGGTCTTGAGCTAGTGCTTGTAAAAATTCATTGACTAAATGCGGGTGAGATCCGCCATGGCCTCCTCCTTGGGTAAAGGAAAGGTGGGTATTTTCATTTTCGTCGTAAACCCCTTTGGTGGTAAATCGTTGAATTTCTTCTGGCAAATAATGCGCAAAATCAGGGGTTGCTACTTTTTCTGGAATTTCTGGTTCTGGTTTTTTGGCTGTATGTACGACTAATTCTTCTCCTTCAATCAAAGGCCATTCCACGCTTTTTTTAGAACCATAAACTTCAAAACTTTCTCGGTATTGTCGTGCCACATCAAAAAGTGAGCGGTAAACCACGGCACTCAGGTCTGAATTACGGAATTTGATATGGGCAGACTCTACTGCAAATGGCGAGTTATAATGTTGAATTAACTCTTCACGGATGGTCCCAGAACCAAAACAAGAGACATATTCTGCTTCTAAACGAAGTAAACCTGCTACAGGTCCTACGCAGTGAGTTGCATAATGCATAGGAGGTAAGCCAGGCCAATAATCTGGCCATCCATCCATGTCTTGTTGGTGGGAACCTTTCAAGAATTGAATCTTTCCTAGTTCTCCTTTTTCATATAATTCTTTGATGTAAAGAAACTCACGGGAGTAAACCACCGTTTCCATCATCATGTATTTTTTGCCCATTTTACGACTAGCCTCTACGATCGCTTTGCACTCTTCTACTGTGGTAGCCATAGGAACGGTACAAGCTACGTGCTTACCTGCTAATAAAGCTTGGAGAGTTTGTTGGGCATGTAAATGGATAGGAGAGTTGATATGTACTACATCGACATTGGGATCTTGAAGTAGTTTTTCAAAGTCGGTATACCGAGTTTCAATTCCATACGCGTCGCCAATTGAATTTAGTTTTTCCTCGTTTCTTTGGCAGATGGCATACATATTAGCCAAAGGGTGCTTTAAATAAATGGGGATAAATTCGGCTCCAAAACCTAGGCCGACAATGGCAACGTTAAATTTTTTCATAGTAGATAGTATAATGAATAATGTGAGTGATGCATTCAGCTTCACACGTTTTATTAAAAGGCAATATGCGAATTTTTTTACTCTTTTTTACCTGATTTTATCAAGAAGGGATGAATCATAACAGTCATGACCAAAAGTGCTGTTCCCCAATAAAATCCGGAATGCATAATTTCTTTGCTTCCAAAGATAAAAACAGCTAATAAGATACCATATACGGGCTCCAGAGTAATCACTAGGTTAATAGAGAAAACGGAGAATACGCGGTATAAGCGGATGGTTTCTGTGTAAGCATAAACTGTACAAACAATAGCCAATATACTGATCCAAAGCCAATCTAGGCCCAAAGGCATAAAGTGATTCATTTGGCTAGAAAATCCATATAGCCATACAATTCCTGTGATTATGCCAGCGGTAATCATTTCGTAAACTGTTATGAGACGAGGGTCATATTGGTGGGTATATTTTCCATTGATAACGGAAAAAAGTGCGCCAAAAAAACCAGAGGCGATGCCCATGAGGAGTCCCAATGCTTGAGCCTGTTCTACGGAAAAAATGATGATTAGAGCTATGATAACTAAGACCCCTAAAAAGACTTCTACCCGCTTGATTTTTTCTTTTTTGGTCCATGGTTCCAACAAGCTGGTCCAAAAAGTTTGGGTTGATAACCCAGCTAAACACATGGCTACGGTGGATACTTTGGCAGCGCCAAAAAATAAGAGCCAATGTAGCGCAATGAAAAGGCCGTTTAAAATCCATTGATACAGGATTTTCTTAGGTACTTGAAAACTGACTTGTTGAATACGCAGGATGGCCAGCAAAAAGATAGAACTAATAACACATCGAAAAAATACGATGCTGAGGGCATTTGCTTGGGTAGCATTACCAAGAATGGCGGTAAAGGCATATAAGACTACAATGAAGTGAATCTTCAGATAGTCAATAAATCGTGGGGCCTGTCTCATTATCTAGGAAGGGTATAATAGAGACCAATACCAATGCCACCAAAAATAATGTTGGGTAACCAAACGGCTAAAAGTGGAGGCATGCCCCCGCCTTCGGCAATACCTTTACTCATCATGAAGAAAAGGATATAGACGAAGGCCAATGAGAAACCTAAAGCAATTTGAAAACCGACGCCACCACGAGATTTTCGTGCAGAAACTAAAAAGCCAATGATGGTGAGGATGATGACTGAAAAGGGATTCGCAAAGCGTAAGTATTTTTCAATTAAGAAAATTTCGATACCATCGGCTCCTCGTGAACGAACAAGTTGAATATGTCTTTCCAATTCAGGAAGCGTAAAAGTCTCGTGCAAAAGGTGCTTATTCTGAAAGTCTTTGGGATATAGGTTGAGTGTAGTATCGATTTTTGAACCAAAAACAATACCTGGTTTTTTGCCTACCAAAGTTCGGATTCGATAATCGTGAATCGTCCATTTCTTGCGAACAGAATCCCAAGTAATGTGGTCAGACATTAATTTTTCTTTGATCTCATTATTGGAAATACGTTCTAAACTGAAACGATAGCCGGTATTGGTACTATTGTCGTAACTTTCAATGTAGGCATAAATCTCTGGAGCAATTTTGATGTGAACATCCCGCTTATCAAAGAAATAGGTATTGTTGATGTATCTATGCTCAAAAGGTACTCGAATTTTATTGGCATTGGGAACAATCCAACCAATCATGATGAAGGTTCCAATAGCCACAATACTTGACCCAATTAAATAGGGTCTCATAAGACGCGTGAAACTAACACCAGAACTTAGTATGGCAATGATTTCGGTTTTGGCCGCTAGGTTAGCGGTAAAGAAAACCGTAGCAATAAATACCATTAAGGGACTAATGTAGTTAGCCCAATAGGGGATAAAATTCAAGTAATAATCAAAAAGGATCTCATTCAAGGGAGCTTGCTTACGGATAAAATCATCGATTTTTTCTGTGTAGTCAATCACCATGACAATCAATACAATTAAAAAAACAGCGAAAACATACGTTTTCAGAAATTTTTTCAGAATGTAGAGATCCAGTATTTTCATTATTTAGTAGATGCTGTACCAGCAGCGTCACTTTTATATTTTACCATAGAAAACAGGTGTATGAAAAGGACACGCGCCATTCGGAAGTTGAATGGGACCATGAGTAAAGAAACTAAGGTAATTGGAATGATATAACCCTCAGCGGAAGGATCACCAAAGAAATTGTAGATGATGATGCCTCCAACGATCATGATGCCTACGGTAAAGGCATAAGAAATGTAC
Organism: Aquirufa aurantiipilula; assembly: GCF_019923745.1. Classification (GTDB taxonomy): domain Bacteria; phylum Bacteroidota; class Bacteroidia; order Cytophagales; family Spirosomataceae; genus Aquirufa; species Aquirufa aurantiipilula. The sequence goes on along the minus strand of NZ_JAANOG010000006.1, from coordinate 105,684 downwards.
ATAGCACCAAAGAAGAATCCGGGTTCAACCTCATAGCGTAATCCACAAGATGGACAATGCTCGTGCATTTCGCTAAACTTCAGTAAATTCCACCACTTATGAGTAAAAATTCTGCCTTCATGGCATTGAGGGCAGCGCGCCTTAACAACGGCGGCTAATTTGGATGGATCTGACATATATTCTGTTTTAAAGGGACAAAGGTAAAGAAAATTCAAGGATTAATTTGAAAGCGGTCGGGCATCTTAAGGGAATTTGTATCTTTGTAAATAACTAAAACTACCACATTATGTATGCTATTTTATTGAATGTACACTCGTATTTACGTTGGCTTGTTCTGATACTTGGAATTTTAGCCATTTACCGAGGTTTTAAAGGGGCACAATCAGGATCTCCATTTACAGAATCCGACAGAAAATCAGGCTTATTTTTCTTGATTTCTGTGCATACTCAGCTATTGATTGGCTTGTTATTGTATTTTGTTTTTAGTCCAGTGACACAAGCTGCTTTTGCTGATTTTGGTGCTGCGATGAAAGATCCAGCGGTTAGATTGATTGCTGTGGAGCATATCACCGTGAATATCATAGCTGCTATTTTGGTAACAGTGGCTTATTCAAAAAACAAGAAAGCGATTGCTGATGCACAAAAGCACAAGAATGCTTGGTTGTTATTTGGTATTGCTTTGCTTTTGATTTTAAGTCGTATTCCTTGGAGTCGTTTAGCGTAATATGAGTCATAAATGTGTTTTTTTGGATCGGGATGGCGTGCTGAATGTAGACCGTGTTGATTACGTATACCATCTTGGTCATTTTATTATTCCGGAGGGGGTTGTGGAGGCTTTGAGAGCATTGAAAGAAGCGGGCTATTTGTTGATCGTTATTACGAATCAAAGTGGTATTGCCAAAGGTATTTACGAGAGGAAAGATGTGCAGATTATTCATGATGCGATACAGGAGGCATGTGGAGGCGCATTGGATGATTTGTATTATTGTCCTTACCATGAATTGCATGATAGTGCTTCCTTGACAAGGAAGCCTGGTTCTTTATTAATTGAGAAAGCTGCGGCTAAGTATGAGGTGGACATATCCCAATCATTTATGGTAGGAGATCATGAACGGGATATATTAGCAGGCACTAGGGCAGGACTTCGGACTATTCGAATTGCGGAAGAAGGAACGCCAACGCAAGCAACATTTTTAGTGAAAGATTTATTAGCAGCATCTAACATTATATTATCGTAGAAATATGGAAAAGATTTATTTGAGTGACGCCGGCCCAAAAGTATCTCCAGCTATTTATGGTTTTTGGAGATGGGAAAAGGAAAGTGCCAACAGTTTAAAAGACATGGACCAAATTGTTCATTTGTGTTTGGAGCTTGGCATTAACACTTTTGACCATGCAGATCGTTATGGAAACTATAGCTGCGAAAGTCTTTTTGGAAAGGTGCTTGCCAATAAATCGTTTAAACGCAGTGATGTGGTGTTGTTTTCCAAATGCGGAGTTAATATACCAGATCCATCTAAGCCAGAGATTCGAGTGAGACATGTGGATAGTTCGGCTCAGCACATCACGACGAGCGTAGAAAACTCGTTGAGAAATTTGCAGACGGATTATTTGGATGTTTTTTTATTAGATCAATTAGACCCACTTTCGGATTTAGAAAGTACGGTTTTAGCTTTGGAGAAGTTAAAAAGCTCAGGCAAGGTGAAGAATATCGGTGTTTCAAATTTCTCGGTGTATCAGCACCAATTATTGGAGTCGTTTTTATCTATTCCTGTGGTTTCAAACCACATTGATTTAAACTTATTGAATACTTCTGCGCTGGACAATGGTGCATTGGATTATGTGAAGCAAAAATACATGCGTCCATTGGCGGTGTCTCCATTAGCTGGGGGGCGCATAGAACATGGAACAGACGAGTTAGCCTTGAAGGTGCGTAAGAAGTTGGTAGAAATGGCAGAGAAGTATGAAAGCAATATTGAATCCATTGCGGTAGCCTGGATTGTCAAATTGGGGGCTTTGCCTTTGATTGGTACTTTGGAAGAGAAGCGTATTCGCAATATTGTGAATTCCTTTAGCGTCAAATTGGATCACCAAGATTGGTATGAATTATACCATACTACGCGTCCTTCGCCAGTGGTACATGATTAAATTATCAATTTGTTGGAAGCTTTTTCATTCATTTTCTGCTTAGCTTAGTAAGCAGCTTGTTGAAAGATGTATTCAATTAGAGTCAATTAGATTTGTCAATTAGATTTGTCAACTTTTTAAAAGTTGACAAATCTTACCTACCCACCTACCTACTTACTTACCTACCTTCTTTTTCGACCAATATTATTTCTGCGATCTTTGCCTCTTGGAATCACGTTGGCGGGTCTACCTTCTCTGCGTCGAATACGGTTATTCCCAAAACGGTCACCGCCCGATTTCATGCCAATTAACTCTAGGTCAATCGTTCTTTTAGCCAAATTCGTATCCCGAACTTTCACTTTTACTGCATCTCCAAAAGAGAAAACGCGACCATTGGATTTACCTATAATGCGGTAATTCTCTTTGTCTAAATCGTAATAGTCGTCGTTTAAGTCGACCATTCTCACTAAACCTTCGCAAGAGGTTTCACCAATTTCCACAAAGATTCCGAATTCAGTGACACCTGTAATGATTCCGTCAAAAATTTGCGGTTCATGCAAGGACATGTACTCTACTTGCTTGTACTTCACAGAAGCTCTTTCAGCATCGGCAGCTAATTTTTCTCTATCCGAACAATGCTTACATTGAATTTCCAAAGGAGCCCTTTCAGGGGAAGCGCCTTTGTCCAAGTAAAGTTGCAATAATCGATGTGTCATGACATCAGGATAGCGACGAATCGGACTAGTAAAGTGTGAGTAAAAAGGGAATGCTAAGCCAAAGTGTCCGACTGCATCTGTACTGTAACGAGCTTTTGACATGGTTCTTACCGCTAAACTTTGTAATACATGTTCTTCTGCTTTGCCCTCTACATTTTCCATTAGGGCATTGAATGACTGAGAAACTTGCTTAGGCTCGGTTGATACTTGATACCCAAATTTCTTAGCAAAAGCTGAAAAAACACGTAATTTTTCTGGGTCTGGAGCTTCGTGAACTCGGTAAACCATCGTATTGCGTGGTTCCGTTTTTTTCAATTCATGCACGTATTCAGCCACTTTTTTATTGGCCATCAACATGAATTCCTCGATTAACTTATGGGCATCCTTTCGCTCTCTTGGAAATACTGCCAGAGGAGTGCCATTTTCATCTAGTTCAAATTTTACTTCAACTGTTTCAAAATTGACCGAACCATGCTTGAATCTGAAATCACGCAGTTTTTTGGCGATACGATTCAAATCTTTGATGACAGGTTCATAAGCATCGATTTCCTCCCCATCATTTTCAATTAATACTTGTGCTTCTTCGTAAGCAAATCTACGATCAGAATGAATGACTGTTCTACCGAACCACTCTTTCACGATTATGCCATTGGGGTCAAACTCCAAAAGGGTGGAGAACGTTAATTTGTCTTCGTTGGGCCTCAAAGAGCATAAACCATTGGATAGTTTTTCAGGCAGCATAGGTACTACTCGGTCTACCAAATAAACAGAGGTTGCTCTTCGAAATGCTTCTTGATCCAAAATACTTCCCGGTTTTACATAGTGGGAAACATCAGCAATGTGAACACCGATTTCTGTATTACCATTAGCCAATTTTTGATAACTAATTGCATCATCAAAGTCTTTGGCATCTTTGGGGTCAATGGTAAAACTTAGGATCTTACGAAGATCCTTTCTTTTTTTGATTTCCTCTTTCGTAATTTCTGTAGAAATAGCTTCTGCGGCCAATTCAACCATTTCTGGGAACTCATAAGGCAAGCCAAATTCCGCCAAAATGGAGTGCATTTCAGTCTCATTTTCTCCCGCTTTACCTAATATTTTGATAACTCTTCCCTCCGCTTTTTTGCCAGGGGTTCCCCATCTAGTAACCTCTACGATCACTTTGTCTAAGTGATTGGCTTGTAATGTCTCTGTTTTTGGAATGTATATATCCTCATAGATTTTTTTGGAATCTGGAATGAGGAATGAATAGTGTGGAGTTACTTGGATGACTCCTACGATTTCGTATGATTTTCTTTCTAGAATCTCGACAACCTCACCTTCTGGGCGGTCGTTTTTCTTTTTCTCTGAAGGTCTTCTAGCTTGAACGCGAACACGATCTCCATCTTTTGCATTCATCAAATCTGCCGTAGCCACCCACACATCTTTACTTCCATCATCAGGAATAACAAAAGCGAAACGGGCATTGACATGATCAACGCGGCCTTCAATTTGAAATGATTCATTATCGAAACGGTAATTACCATCCGATTGACGGATCAAACGATTTTCTATAACAAGCTTTTGTACCAAATCAGCATATAGCTCTTTGGTTTTACGGTCACGAATGGCAAAAGCCTTATGAATTTGGTTAATCGAATAAGAACGATAGTCGTTCAATTCAAAAAACTCTAGGATGTCTTTTTGTAAACTAGCCAAAAAACGTTGTTCCTTAGGGGAAGTTGGCATATAAATGATATTTAAAACTTACCCGAAGGTACGGGTTTTTACCTATAGAATGATTATCAGCTGTTTATTTCCTTGGTAGCGCTTGAATCTATGTTAGTATTTCAAATGTGATGTGTTGATAGATGTCAATCTAGTAAAATGTCGTAGGATGGGATTAATTCCCTAGCATCATTCTCTAATCCTAATTCTATTTAGTACTTTTGAGCTTGTTTTTTCCTATTATTCATGAATCGATCTAGGATTGCTCTATTATTGTTGCTAGTCTTTGTTCTAACAGGCTTAGTTTATTGGTTTCAATCTTCAAATCAAGTAAGTGAAGAGAATACGTCAACACCTACTTTGGTTGAAACGCCTACTTTTAACGCAGACTCCGCCTATGCCTATGTCAAGCAGCAAGTAGATTTTGGGCCTAGGGTGCCTGGAACAAATGCACATCAAAAATGCCAAGAATGGATGATAGCGAAACTAAAATCCTATGGTTTACAAGTGAGTACTCAGCCATTTACCGCCACAAATTACGCAGGAAAAGTACTAAAGGGAACCAATATCATGGCCCAGTTTCAACCAGAAATTGGGAAACGAATTTTATTGGCGGCCCATTGGGATTCTAGAGCGGTAGCAGATAAGGACTCCATTCGAAAAAATGAGCCAATAGACGCAGCCAATGATGGAGGAAGTGGTGTTGGTGTGATGATAGAATTGGCACGGCAACTATCTTCTAGTTCAAAAAAACCATCCGTTGGAGTAGATTTTCTATTTTTTGATTTAGAAGATACAGGCGAACCACATGGAGTAGATACTAATATTCAAAATACTTGGGCTTTGGGTTCTCAGTATTGGGCTGCTCATATTTTCCCACAAAATTACCGTCCTTTTTATGGAATTTTATTGGATATGGTAGGAGCTAAAGGGGCTGTATTTCCTCAGGAATATGGTTCCATGCAATATGCACCTACAGTGGTTCGATCCATTTGGTCAGCTGCAGCTGATTTAGGATTTGGGCATTTATTTCTTCAAGAAGAGGGTCCAGGAATAACCGACGACCATACAGCGGTGAATGAAGTAGCAAAAATTCAAATGATTGATATTATTGATTTGCGGCCACAAGCACCCGGAAGTATGGGAGATATTTTTGGCCCCTATCATCATACCCATGGAGATAATTTATCCATTATAGATCCTAAAACCTTACAAGCAGTAGGGCAAACTTTATTACAAGTTTTATATCGAGAATAATATGTCAGAACAATTACAACACGTTCATCTGAACGATACCCACGTAGCATTAGGAGCAAAAATGGTGCCTTTTGCAGGATTTAATATGCCTGTTTTATATACCAATTTGATTGAGGAACATATTTGTGTTCGTCAACAGGTGGGTGTTTTTGACGTGAGCCACATGGGAGAGTTTTATTTGAAAGGGGAAAGGGCATTGGATTTGATTCAATATGTTTGTTCCAATGATGCTTCTAAATTGGTGGATGGTAAAGTTCAATACAGCTGCTTACCAAATGACCAGGGTGGAATTGTCGATGATTTATTGGTTTACCGAGTAAAGGAAAATGAATATATGTTGGTGGTGAATGCTTCCAATATTGAAAAGGATTGGAATTGGATTTCTTCGCATAATAGCTTTGGTGTAGAGATGACAAACCAAAGTGATGAGTATAGTTTGTTCGCGGTTCAAGGGCCTAAAGCAATTTTAGCATTACAAAAATTGACAGGAGTAGATTTATTATCAATGCCTTATTATTCCTTTAAAATAGGTCAAATGGCTGGAATAGATGAGGTAATTATTTCTAATACAGGATATACTGGTGCAGGAGGATTTGAGATTTATGTCAAAAACGAGCAAGCACTAGCTATGTGGAATGCGATTTTTGAAGCAGGTTCCGAGTTTGGAATTAAGCCGATTGGATTAGGCGCTCGAGATACTTTACGCACTGAAATGGGTTATTGTTTGTATGGACATGATATTGATGATACTACTTCACCCATTGAGGCAGGATTGAGTTGGATAACTTCATTTAATAAGAACTTTATAGCCTCGGATATCCATGCCAAAATAAAGGCGGAAGGGGCTAAGAAAAAATTAGTTGGATTTGAGATGATTGACCGCGGAATTCCTCGTCAACATTATCCAATCGTGAATGAAGCAGGAGAATACATTGGAGAAGTTACCTCAGGAACCCAATCGCCTAATTTATCAAAAGGTATAGGCATGGGTTATGTGAAGACAGAATATGCCAAAGTGGGGACGGAAATTTATGTACAGATTCGAGATAAATCATTGAAGGCTGTAGTTGTTAAAATGCCATTTATTTAAGGAGTATTATGAGAAAAATCGACGTTTGTTTGTCGCCAGAACTCATTCATTTGTATGATGTTCCTTCTTTAGCGGTAGTGGTTGTGGATATTTTTAGAGCAACCTCTTGCATGGTGACAGCTTTTGCTCATGGAGCTAAGGAGATCATTCCTGTGGAGAAAATGGACCTTTGTAGTGCTTATGGAGCGAAAGGTTATTTGACTTCAGCTGAAAGAAATGGAGTCACTCCAGAGGGTTTTGATTTTGATAACTCCCCCTTTAGTTATCAAGTAGACAAGGTGAAGGGAGCTAAGATTTGTGTAACAACGACCAATGGAACTGTTGCAATTAGAAAGTCCAGAAAATCACCGGCACTTTTTGTGGGGGCATTTTTAAATATTTCACGTGTTGCGGAGGCATTGAAAAAATGGGAAGGCGATGCTTTAATTGTTTGTGCAGGCTGGAAGGGGAAGCCCAATTTGGAGGATACCCTATTTGCGGGAGCGCTGATTGATTTATTACAAGGTTCTTATCATGTGGCCGATGACGCTGCTATGATGGCTTTGGGTACATATCGGGAGGCATCGGCTAATTTATTGCAAGCCGTGAAGGGTTCTTCTCACGTAAATCGATTGTTGGGATTGGGTATAGAAAAGGATATTAGTTTCTGTTTAGAGAGGGATGTGTACCCAATTTTGCCAGGTTTAAAAGGCAATAAATTGGTATTGAAATAAGTAAAATGATGAAGTAGGTGTAAGGCCTAATTAATAATAAGGTGATGAAGTTATATAGTACACAACATCAGAGTCCAGACGTGTCTTTAGAGGAAGCCATATTTCGTGGATTGCCACCTGATAATGGTTTGTATATGCCATTGTCTATTGAAAAGATGGATCCTTCATTTTTTGAAACTATTCAGGAGAAAAGTTTTCAAGAAATAGCGGAGGCGGTATGCCAACATTTATTAGGGGCTGATCTAAGCAAGGAAGAAATTCATGGAATTATTAGTCAATCGATGACGTTTGAAGCCCCTTTATTTGACTTAGAAAAGGATGTAGAGGTCTTGGAATTGTTTCATGGCCCATCCATGGCTTTTAAAGATTTTGGAGCTCGCTTCATGGCGGCAATCATGTCGCATTATTTGTTGAAGTCGAAAAGAGAAATACGCATTTTAGTAGCTACATCTGGAGATACAGGTGGAGCCGTGGCTCAAGGTTTTTTTAATACCCCTGGGATTTCCGTGACGATACTTTATCCCAAAGGAAAGGTTTCGGATATTCAGGAAAAGCAATTAACGACCTTGGGGGGTAATGTCCACGCTTTAGAAATAAATGGCACTTTTGATGATTGCCAAAGCCTAGTTAAGCAAGCTTTTTTGGATGAAGAATTGAGAGCTAAGTTTAATTTGGCATCAGCCAATTCTATCAATATTTCCCGATTAATCCCACAATCTTTCTATTATTTTGCTGCTTATGCTGAAGCTAAAAGAAAGGGATTAAAAATGCCCATAGTATTCAGTGTTCCAAGCGGTAATTTTGGCAATTTAAGTGCAGGATTAATGGCTTATCGCATGGGATTACCAGTAAAGGCATTTGTGGCGGCTTGTAATGAAAACAAGGTAGTTCCTGAATATTTAAAAACTGGGGAATATCAACCCAAAACTAGCGTGGAGACATTATCCAATGCGATGGATGTAGGGAATCCATCCAATTTCATACGTATGAAATTGTTGGCTGGCGAAAATTGGGGATCTGTAAAGGAATTGGTAAAAGGATACTTTACGAATGATGAGCAAACCAAGGTAAGAATGAAAGAAGTGTATGATAGGACAGGGTATGTTATGTGTCCACATACAGCTGTGGCTTATGATGGTTTGCAACAATATAAAGAAGTGGTTAATGAAGAATTTACAGGAATATTATTGTCGACGGCACATTATGCTAAATTTTTACCAACAGTTGAATCAACTTTGGAAAGTGAGGTACCGATTCCTGAGCGTTTATCTGCTCTTTTAAGTTTAGAAAAAGTAGCTACTTCATTGGGAACTGATTATGCTGGTTTTAAACAGTATTTATTAGGGAATTAGGAGTTTTTAAAACAACGCTGTCAAGGTTCCAAACCTTGACAGCGTTGTTCGAACGAATTTAAAATTAGGTTTATTGTCCAATTAGTTGGATACGTAAACCATTTGAAAAATGGCTACAGCAATGCCTTAAACTTATCAAATTCTTGGTAAGCGATAATTCCAATTAAGATAATTAATAGAGGCCCAGCACCTAATCCACCTAGAACGAATAATTCTAAGAGAAAGATATTTAGGGCAATTGGACTGAGAATTAATAATGAAAGGGCTCTTTTAGAAGGAATTAGTAATAATACAGCACCAACGATTTCTAATATTTTAACGATTCTCATAAATCCAGTTGGAACCATCAGATTAAAAAAGACGGCTTGATTTCCTGACATTGGAGGGGTTGGCACAAATTCAAAGAAAAAATTAATGCCCCCAAATAAAAATAAAAAGGCCAATAAAATGGTTGGAATTAGTTTCACGTACTTCATGAGTTAGGGTTTTAGGGTAAGTAAAAAGTTGGGATTTTGGCAACGCTGTCAAGGTTTTAAACCTTGACAGCGTTAAGGGAAAATTAGGTATTTTTTTGGAATTGCCCAATCAATGTATTGATAAAACTAGTAGAATATCAATTACTTAGTACTAGGGATATATTCCCCTTTATCGAGCATTTGGACCATCATGAGATGGAGTTCATATTTTTTCACATTTTCCTTACTGAAACCTAAGCCTTGTTTATCATGAATGAACGTTTGATAATCGTTTAGGAGGAATTCTTTTCGGTTTTTTATAGCTGGGTAATAGGTAATAATTGAACTAAGCCAAAACAAAACAGCTACAGGAAGAACCAATTTCATAGTGAAATTTGAGGAAACAAGATGGCTAGCCAAGACATAAGTCAGTAACATGGCCAATGTGGCAATAATTTTATAATTCCCAATTAGGAAGACAAAGGGCCCAGATTTAGATCGTAGTAGGGCCAGTAATACCCCATTCAAAATACAAAATGTAAGGCATCCTGCTAAAAAAAGTTGATGTTTATTGGCTAACTCTCCCGATGTCCACCGCTGCCAAAAACTTGCATATTTTTTTTCTGCTTTGACAAATACCCAGCGCTGAAATCCCCCAATGATGATGATGAATAATAATAAACCCATGGCGAAACTAAAGACCAAACGGACTTTTGAATCTTGTTCATTAAAATAGTCTGCTGAGCCTCCCAAAAACACAAAAAAGCCTTGAATACTTTGCCATGGATGCCCCGCCAAATAGATTAGGCCGTTTTGATTTGATCCCATACTTGGGTAATTCCAGAAGAATAAAATCAAAAAAGTGATGAATACGCCAATCCAAATACCTAGTTTTTTTACGTCAAATTTGGTTAAAAGTATCATTCCTCCTGCAGCAATGAAAAGTAATCCATCAGAATTAGATAAGCAGGCTAACATGGTACAACATATTCCCGTTATGAATAATTTTAAGCTGCCTTTACTCAAACAATACATGGCTAAAAAGCCAAAACCTATAACTAAGTTTCTTTGTATCGAAACAATGAACCAAAAAGTATTTAAGTGGTATTGAAAGTTTAAATAGAGAAATGGAATTGGCAAAAAGTACCACCAGCGATTTTTTACCGGTAAATTATGCCAAAACAATACGAAGATGATGATGATATATATATGAGAAGTAAGCAATAAAGCTTTCAAATCCAAGGTGTGAAATACAAAGTAATGAACCATCACCCACAATCTTAGTGTCACAATCCGATGTTCATTGTTCGGAAACCAAATCATTTTTACTCGATCAAACCAATCTGGTTGGGCAAACCAAGCTCGAATGGTCATGGGCGCCTCAAAATCATCAAGCCATGGAATATTGATGGAGAAGGTAAATAATGACCACGTGAAAAATACAAAAGGTATTAATCCAAGTAAAAAAGAAATAAGTTTTATGCGTGGAAAGGAAGGCATTTATTGATGGAGTGGTCCTTAATTAGTAATAGTTAGGGATGATAAATATTGGTAATTAGTATTTTGATTATTTGGTAAATTTAATAAAAATACTTGAAAGTGGGATATCGGCAAAGTATTGAAAATCAATAAATTACTGTGCTTGACACGATCAAGATAGTCATTTGACAAGGATGTGATGAAATATTTTTTTCTAGGCACATCTTCTTGTCTTATTACCACAAACCTTCGTTCTGTTATATCTATTTTTTCAGGAAGCTGATTCCACGACAAAGATAATCGACCATCCTGAATTCGAATTGAGCTGGGCTTGATTTCAGGTATATTTTGAATCTCAAACAAGGGTAATTGCTTTGGAATATTTTCTCCATCAAATTTGAAAATTGGGGCTTTTAATAATTGCATAGTTTGTGGAGGACATTCGTAAGCCGATGAAGTTTGAAAATAATAAGCTCCGAGCAGGTCTGCTGTCCAGCGCTGATTCATTTCCTGCATGGGTCTTCTTGCCATAAAAAATGAAGCTAGCAACCATGTTCCCGATAGTAATAAAGCCCAAGGGAGTCGGAGTAACTGTTGCTTAGGCAAAATCAACGAACAATACATGGCCATCAATAGGGTATTTCCATATAATAAAAAGCGATCAGAAATGGCAATGAGCTCTAAATTACCCATGCCCGCTCTTCCATAGCTAATTAAAAAGCCAGTAGCGGCGATTTGAAGAAATATCAAAGATGGAAATGTGATGTTGATTCGAAAAGAACCCACTATTTTCCAAATAAAATAAAGTACTATTGGAACCCCCGCCAACAAATTCAACCAAGTTCTAAATGAATCTGAAACAGGGAGAGCCCAGTTTCCCATAAAAATAAAAAGTCCTTTGACGAAGTTCCAAGATAGCTTTCCAGATGAGCTGCCGTCTCCTACATAATCGTGAAAATAGAAAACGATTACTGCTACAGATAAAACGGTGAATGGGATTTTTAGAGCAGATTTTTTGGACCAAAGTACATAGCCTACCATGGGTAAAAAAGCAATTCCTTCTGTCGATACAAATGGATACAATAAGGCTAAAATGATGACCCATACTGCATTTTCCGAGTAAAATAATCCGTAGGCAATCCATACTAAAAAAAGGATGGAACTAGTATGTTGTAAAACCCCGACTAAATTATAGTTATCTAAATTCCCAAATGGGGCAAACAATAAAGCGGATATACCTAGTAAATGCCATGCTGAGCGTTTGATTTTTTTCAAGAACCAATGGAAAGGAATGATAATGAATAGCATCTGGACATTGGCCAGAATGATCGCCGTTTTAAAATTCAAATTCCCCAATAAGGTATATTGCACAAGAATCCATGTCCTTGAATAGGCTATTCGATGTATGTTATTATGGAAATGAAAAATGTAGTCGATGTTCTCTCTCCAGGAATGCTTTTGAACGTAGTCCAATAATTCCAAAAAAGCATAATCATCTCCCCAATTGGGGAAATTTAGGGTATACTGTTGTAATCGATAAAAATGGAAAAATAGTATTCCTCCCATGGCCAAAAACCAAGCAATTTTTTCATGTAAGCGCATGGTTGATGGAAGTATTGGAAGCATTTATTTTTTCAAATAATCGTTTCGAGAAAGGTATTTTTCAATCAAAATATAGAGTAAGATGAACAAGTATCGACTTCCCATTTCTTTGATTTTCAAATTGGATTGTCCAGCTTTTCTGTTGCGCCAAGAGTTGGGCAAAACCTCATACGAATATCCCCGAATGATGGCTTTTAAAGGTAATTCAATGGTCAAGTTAAAATGTGCCGAAAGAAAGGGTTTAAGTCCTTCAATGGTATTTTTTCGGTACATTTTGAAGGCATTGGTAGAATCATTGTATGGAATTCCCACCAAAAATCGAATCAAGGTATTTGCAAAGCGATTAATGATGTATTTATGCTTGGGATAATCATAGGTTGTCCCGCCCTTGATGAATCGAGAACCAAAAACACAATCTAGGTTTTTTTCTACCATTAAACGGTAAAAAGCAATGAGATCTTGTGGGTCATCTGAAAGGTCTGCCATCATTACGGCTACGATATCTCCTTTGAAACGCTCTAATCCATACCGTATCGCATAACCAAAACCATTAGGCCCAGGGTTGGTATAAATGGTTAAACTGGGTATGCTCTTTTGTAAATTCTCTAAAATTACCAGCGTTTGATCCTTGGAATTGTCGTTTACTACCACAATCTCATGGTCTATTTTTGCTTCTTGTAGAGCTGCATACAAGGATTCCAATGTTTCAACAATGGAACCTTCTTCATTATAAGCGGGTATGACTATACTCAGTTGGGACATACCTCTAGGATAAAATGGGTTGTAGAAATGCTTGATCCTGAATAAACCAATCATGAACCTCTTCCAATAAAGTAGGGACACTTATTTCAGGTTTCCACTGGCTGAAATCGGTAATTCGACTATTATCCGTGATATAAATTGGTAGATCTCCCGGTCGGTTTTCTGCAGAAGAACTAATCGGAATCTTATTTCCTGTAATTTGAACGCAAAGTTCAGTTAATTCAGCTAAGGAAACACTGTTCTCTAGCCCTCCCCCCACATTGAATATTTGACCATGGTGTAAATCTAGGTGCTGAATTTGCCATAGGACCAATCGGAACAAATCTTTGACGTGCAGTACATCTCGAATTTGTTGGCCATTTCCCCCAAAACCAATGTAGGAAAGTGATTTATTCCAAAAGTGTTTAGCCATCCAGAGTACAATAACCCCTTGGTCAATTTTGCCCATTTGGTATGGACCACTTAAAACGCCACAACGATTAATGACCGTTGGGATTACAAAATTATGCGCAAATTCTTGAATGATGTATTCTGAAGAAAGCTTAGTAGCGCCATATAATGACCTCAATCCCGCTAATGGAAAATTTTCTGCTACTCCTTTTTCACTGAGCCCTTCATAGGCTTGTTGATGGGATAAAACAAAACGCTTTTCCTCTTTTTGGTATTGAATGTCGGATAAACTGTTGTAAGGATATACCCGACTAGTCGAAAGAAAGATAAATGCTGCTTGATGTTTTTTGGCAAAATACAGTGTATTGATGGTCCCGTTTAAATTGGTATCAATTAAATATTCCAATTCACCAGCCTGACTGCCTGCTAGTACAGAAGGTTCTGCCGCCGCATCAATGACCACATCTACTTTTGGAATTCGATCAAAATCCGTTTTGATTCGGACATCACCGTGAACAAATTTTACTCCTAGCGGAAGGATTTTATTGAGGTTTAATTCTGAACCTCTTCTCGACAAATTATCTAGGCAATAAACTTCACAATCAACAAGATGTTGTTTGAAAAGAGCCGCTAAATTTGAGCCGACAAAACCACAACCCCCAGTGATGAGTATCTTCATTATGCTTTGGCTTCCATGTAACGGTTGTAAATATCTTGGAACACGTCTTCCAAAGATTTAGTTATGTCCCAATTTGGATAATGAGACTTCATTTTACGCAAGTCAGAGTAGTAGCAAATATGATCACCTATGCGATTGGTTTCATCGTATTTATATTTCATGGGAATACCGCTAATCTTAGAAATAATATCAAAAGCTTCTAAAATAGAAACCGAATTAGCTTTTCCTCCTCCGATGTTATAAACTTCAGCTACACGAGGGGCTTGGATAAATTCCTCAATGAATCTGGCTACATCATAAGAGTGTATATTATCTCGTACCTGTTTCCCTTTATATCCAAAAACGGTGTATTCTTTTTGTTCTAAATTGCATTTAATCAAATAGCTAAGAAAGCCATGTAATTCCACTCCCGCATGGTTAGGTCCGGTTAAACAACCACCACGCAAACAGGCAGTTGGCATGTTAAAATAACGTCCATATTCTTGAACTGAAATATCAGCTGATACTTTGGATGCACCAAAAAGCGAGTGTTTGGATTGGTCAATGCTAAAGCTTTCCGCAATACCATGTTCATAGGTATCATCATCATAGTCAAAGCGTGTTTCCAATTCTTTCATTGGGATGAAATTGGGAGCATCGCCGTACACTTTATTGGTAGATAAATGAACAAATGGTACCGAAGTACTGTATCTGCGCAAGGATTCTAATAAATTAAATGTACCAACGGCATTGGTATCGAAGTCTTCAAATGGAATAGAAGCTGCTCGGTCATGACTAGGTTGTGCAGCAGTGTGCACAATGGCATCAGGACTTATTTTCGGGATTAAATCTAGGACAGCTTGACGGTCGCGAATGTCGATTGTATGATGCTGATAGGAATTTCCAAACTTGGCTAATCGATCTTGGTTCGTCGAAT
Source organism: Aquirufa aurantiipilula (assembly GCF_019923745.1). Lineage (GTDB taxonomy): Bacteria > Bacteroidota > Bacteroidia > Cytophagales > Spirosomataceae > Aquirufa > Aquirufa aurantiipilula. Next base: position 90,439 of record NZ_JAANOG010000006.1, on the reverse strand, counting down.
TGTCACCTTGTGAACCAAAAAATACGGCTCTTTGATTGTTGTCTATTCCGTGCACTTCCCAGCCCTTTTCTAAGAAATATTCGCTCACTTCTGAACCAATTAATCCCAGAGAACCGGTAACCATTAATTTTTTTGACATGTAGCTTAAATAATTGGATTAAATCAAAGACAAAATTATCGTTTTATTTTTAAATATAGAATTTGATGGGGCATTTTGCCTTTTAATTACAATCTTCTATAATCACACAAGAAATCATAGTTAGGAATTCGTTGGACTGGAAGTAGTTGCGTACCATTTTTAGTAGCCAAAGTTGCCTTACCTATTGAAAAATTTCATCAACTCAGTAGAAATCAATGCGTGCCCTTTTTCATTGGGGTGATTTACTTGCGACATCAAGTCTGAAATAGGAGTAGAAGCCTTCACTTGATTCCGAAAAAGTGTATATGTATCCACAAAACCTACCTGATGAGTTTTAGCTAATTCTTGGACTTGCTGACCATGCTGGTCTAAAATGGAATTTGTATCTAAAATATCTACCCTTTGGTCCGGTGAGGCACTTAATAATATGACCTTGATTCCCTTTGATTGAGCCATTTGAATCATTTTTACCCATGCATTTTTAGCTCTTTCTAAACCAATCCCTCGATCATTGAGGACATAATCTATAAAAATGACGTCTGGACGATGGCTCAAAACATCTTGTTCAAACCTAGCGGCCCCTTTTTCCGCGTTTTCCCCACCTATGGATGTATTGATGATGTTAATGGCTGCAAAAGGGTATTGCTCCTTGAGCGACTTTAATACTTGGTAGGGATAAGCTCCTAAGGTATTTACTACAGGGGTTTTGAAATATCCCGCTGGAACAGAATGCCCGTGGAATACTAAATTGATTATGCGATTTTTTGGCCATTCTTTGACCAACTCTTGTTTGATTTCTTGTAAGTAATCAGTTTGTGAAGCTTGACTCAAAGCCTGAATACTAAAGCCAAGAAAGCAGGCCATCAGGCCTATCCAACGTGTTATTTTCATGGTATAGGTTTAAAAAAAGAGCCCCTAAAGGCTCTTTTAAGGAGATTTATTATACGTCTTGCGCATCAAAAACCACGACTTTTTTCCATAAATGGCTGTAGTTTTTAACAAAATCTTGGTGAATGAGGTGGTCTTGATATATTTTTTGATCTTTTTCATTTTCAAAAAACATCAATTCTGATACGTCCCATGAAGTATCCACTACATCTCTTTTTTCAGTGGAAGCCAATACCCCAATGTGTATTTTTTGGATGGCATCAATGCCTTTAAGGGTGTTTAATCCTTCAATGAGCTTGTTTCGGTCCTCCGTAGACTCAGGGTTATTTAACCAAAAGAATACGTGATGTAATAAATATTTAGTTTCCATATGTTTAAAAAGATTCGTCTATTCGATGAATCTAAACTACATCAAAATGCTTAGAATGGCTGTAGGGTCGACTAAATATTTACCGAATGGCTTTTATTTTCGGCCCAATAATTGTTTGATTTCTTGTTTTTCTTGCCCAGTAATTTCGGTCCAAACTTTACCTTGTAAGGCCATTTCAATTCCATAGAAGATGTTTAAATTAGGTTGAATACCTTTTTCTACTAGTTTTTCGGAGATGCTCAGATAATCGGTCGATAATAAATCTTGTTCGGTATAAATACCAATTTGGTTGAGAATACCTGTGGTATATGGGCCAAAATTGCGAATATCTTCGAGGCGTCTATTGCTCATGGTTTTTGAACTTACTTTTTCCTATCCATCCTAAATGTGTGTGCTCGAAACTTTCTAATTTTAAGCCATATCCTAGCACCCTATCGATGGTGCTATGCGCCATAAAAATGAGGCTTATTTGTAGAAGAAGTGGTATGTGTCCAATACCACCAAGCAGAATCCCCAAAGCGATTATTCCTTGGTGATGAAATAGATTATAGGCTTGTAGTCCTAATTTTTTTGAAAGGACAACAGCTAAAAATGAAAGGTCAGGAGCTAAAATCAGCCAAGCAAATGTGCCCCATTGATTTGGGAAAAACTCCATGTATGCCCAAATACTCAAGGCAAATAAGCCTAAAGATTCTAGTTTTAACAGATATTTCATGATAAGCCTTTTGACCAAAATAAGATTAAATATTTCAAAATGAGGCATGAATTATGACAAATGGTCTCTGGTTAGAAAATGAATGAGATTTCATATCATGAATGACTAGAGAATCCGGTCAATAGCAGGCAAAATTAGGTTGATTTGTTCTTCCATGAATATTTGGACATATTTGAATCTCTAAGCCTTTAAAACATGAATCCAATGCGCAATTTGGGGACCATTATTTATCTATTTTTTTCTTTATCTCTTTTTGCTCAAAAGGGAAGTCTGTGGAAAGAAGTTCAGCCAGGTGTTTGGAAAACGCAAATAGGGAATCCCCGCCATATCAGTTTACTCCAAGCAGCGGGCGCTAATGCCCTTCATGAAGCATTAGGCAAGTTGCCCAATGAAAAATTCCCTTTGTCGAAAGAGGACATCAAAATTCAGCTAATTGATAAAAAAATATACCTTCGTTTTCCTTTGAGTCAAGAGGAGCAGGTTTTTGGTTTGGGATTGAATTTTCAAACGGTCAATCAACGAGGACGGATTTTAAACTTGCATGTAGACCATTATGGGGGAAAAGATAATGGACGCACCCATGCACCAGTTCCTTTTTATGTTTCATCCAAAGGTTATGGTGTTTTAATCGACGCTGCGTCTTATATGACAGTTTATGCGGGATCTAATGTCCGTGCTGACGCCAAGCGTCCAGCTCCCATACAAGATCGAAATTCGGATAAAAATTGGGATTCACAACCCCCTTCAGATGTGTTGGAAGTCTTGATTCCTGCCGATGGAGCTAGTATATATGTTTTTGCTGGACCAAGTCCTATGCAGGTAGTTCAGCGGTATAATTTATTCAATGGTGGAGGTTATTTGCCACCTAAATGGGGATTAGGTTTTACCCAACGAGTTCCGACTTTGTTTAGTCAAGATGACATCATCAAGGAGGCAAAGAGCTTTGAAACACATCAATTTCCTTTGGATTTTATTGGTGTAGAACCAGGCTGGCATTCTGCGTCTTATCCTTGTACTTTTGAATGGGATCCGGGTCGTTTTCCTCGTCCCAAAGCCTTTTTAGATACCTTAGCCCGCATGGGCTTATCGGCCAATCTCTGGTTGAATCCTTATATTTCGCCGAAGTCTTCCTTGTATGCAGGAATGAAAAAATACACGGGTTCCCACCTAGTTTGGAATGGAATAGTTCCAGATTTTACTTTGCCCCAGGCAAGAAAATTAGTCAAGGATCATTTTGTAAAAAACCATTTGGATATTGGCGTGGGAGGCTATAAAATCGATGAGGTTGATGGATACGACAATTGGATTTGGCCAGATGTGGCCACGTTTCCATCTGGAACGAGTGCCGAACAGATGCGACAAATATATGGTTTGATGGTACAAGAAATGACTAGTTCTTGGTACAAGGAGAAAAACAAAAGAACCTATGGTTTGATCCGTGCTTCCAATGCGGGTTCAAGTTCTTTGCCCTATGTGATTTACAATGATTATTATAGCCACAAAGATTTTATAACGGCATTAGTTAATTCTAGTTTTATTGGAGTGCTTTGGACACCAGAAGTTAGAGCATCTAAATCGGCAGAGGAATGGGTTAGAAGGATGCAATCAGTTTGTTTTTCGCCCATGGCCATGTTGAATGCTTGGTCGGATGGGACAAAACCATGGTCTTTTCCTGAAGTAGAAAAAGCAGTTAGTGATGTGGCGAATTTACGGATGCAACTACTTCCATATCTCTACACGACCTTTGCCCAGTATCGTTTTGAAGGGAAGCCTCCTTTTAGAGCGATGAATCTAGTAGATGGATTTGGCTACAAACCTCAGGGGGCCAAGGGGAAGGTGGATGCAACGGAAAATCCTTATGGAATGAGTGTTAAAAACGATATCAAGGATCAGTACATGATGGGCGATTTTATCTTAGTGGCACCTATGTTTGCGGGAGAGAAAACGCGCGAAGTTTATTTACCTGAAGGGAAATGGTATGACTTTTATACTGGGAAATTAGCTGGTGAAAATCAAAAAATACAGATTAGCCCAAGTTTAGATAAGATTCCTCTTTTTGTCAAAGATGGGGCATTGATTCCCATGGTGCCAGTACACCGACAAGCCCCCAAAGACGGACAAGCATTTGCTTTAGAAATTCGACATTATGGTCAGAAAGCAGGTACTTGGAAATTATACGATGATGACGGCCGGACTTTCAATTTTGAAAAGGGCGCTCATAGTTGGACTGAATTTGGGGTGAAACAAGGAAGCAATGGGCAATTAGAAGCTTATCCAAAACAAGTAGCTCCTCATTCGAACTTTGGGTATTTGCCTGAAATTACTTGGACATTTATGACAAAATAAACTGAATAACAGATGAAAAAAGGAATTCTTTTAACCGTTTTAATGGCCTGTGTAGTCACTTGGAACATTAGTGCGCAAGATCGCCCATTGCAAATTATCATGATAGGTGCGCATCCGGATGATTGCGATATCAAGAGCGGAGGAACGGCGGCCTTGTTTGTGGCTATGGGCCATCATGTTAAATTTGTATCAGTTACCAATGGAGATGCAGGACATCAAACAGAAGGTGGAGGGATGTTGGCAAAAAGAAGAATTGCAGAAACCAAAGAGGTGGCTCGCAGATTAGGTGTTTCCTATGATGTATTGGATAATCATGATGGGGAGCTTTTACCTAGTTTAGAAATTCGTTTGCAAATCATCCGAAAAATACGAGAATGGAAAGCAGATGTGGTGATTGCTCCACGCTCAAATGACTACCATCCTGATCACCGATATACGGGCGTTTTGGTTCAAGATGCAGCCTTTATGGTAGGTGTGCCCAATGTGGCACCTGATGTAGAACCCTTGAGAAAGAACCCAGTATTCTTGTATTTTCAAGATAATTTCAAAAAGCCTAATCCTTTTCAAGCAGATATTGCTGTCGATATAACACCAGTTCTGGACAAAAAATTAGCTGGCTTAGATGCTCATCAATCTCAATTTTATGAGTGGTTGCCTTGGATAGGAAACTACGAAAATGAGGTGCCAAAAGATCCGGCCAAACACAAGGAGTATTTATTGGCTAAACGAGTTCAAGCACCCAATCCTGAGGTAAGAAAAACCTTAGAAAAATGGTACGGTAAATCCCGTGCTGATCAAGCTAAATATGCCGAAGCATTTGAAATTTGTGAATACGGAACGCAACCAACGGAACAAGATATTCGTCGATTATTTCCTATGCTAGGGAAATAAGGTATGGGGTCTATTTAAACAGAAAGACCCCATATTTTTTATAGTCGTGGAATGTACCTGGCAATGGAGACCAGGACCATTTCGCCATTTTTCCTGAATCATAATCTAGCCTACAAAAATTGCCTTTCCATATGGATCCTGGTTTTGCTGGAACATTTTCTAAGGGAGTGAGCAAAGTGAAAGGGATAAATAGTTCAGCTGACCAAGCACCTGTGCCACCTGGAATGTGTTTGAAAGAAACCTTCTTTTGAACTTTTCTTTCTCCTTCATAATGCCAGGGTAACCAACCGTAAAATTTGCCATTCGAATTTGGTACCATTAAGACGAGTTCTTTTTCCAAAGGATTGATTTCATATTCAAAATAAAGAGGCACAGAAGGATTTGGATGGAAAAACACTTCGAATACATCTGCTTGGTATAAATCTTCAAAATCGTTCTGAAAAGTTGTGCTTATTTTTCGGTCTTTACCCTCCAAATACACATACATACCTTTGTCGGAATACAGGATTTTAAATCTAGTTTCCAGTTCCTTAGCTAATTCATTCCTAGCGGGTAAAGGATACCATTTGCTTTGTTGCCAAGCCATATGGGTCGCTTGACCATCGATGGTGAAGTCGGTAACATGCTGAACTAGCAGAGTATCTTGAGCAAATAGAGAAATTGGGGAAAGAATCAATAAGTATAGCCAATGTTTCATATTGCGGGTGTGAGTGATATTTTTTTATGTCTGAAAAACAAGAAAAGAGGGAATGCAAAAGCGTAGCCTATCAGAAAAGTTGCCAAGATATACAACCCTTTATTTTTCATTTGCAATCGATAGCCTTCCACCAGCATGAAAAAAGTCCCTGCTGTGGTTCCTGTCCAGAAATCGAAAGTTAAACTTTTGGCATAATAACTGGTCCATGTACTTTGAACAAATTGCATGACGTCAAAATTTCCGTTTTGTTCTTGCATACCTAGCCAAACAAAATAAAAAGTGATTGAACCTCCAACAATAGAAAGGAAGAGATAAAAATAGGCAATGCTGAATGGGAGAGGTTTCATGGCTTGATGATTGAGTTGGTTAAAAGCTAAAGTTGCTTTGTACAATTTACTCAAATATTCGAATCGGAACTTTTTATATGCGAAATTCGGTTTTGGAACATTAAACTAGCCAAGATGAAAATAGAAATTTGGAGTGATATCATGTGTCCCTTTTGTTACATCGGAAAACGACATTTAGAAAAGGCGTTGGAACAATTTGATTCTAACACAGCGATTGAAATTGAATGGAAAAGTTATCAACTGGATCCTAGCATTCCGATGCATTTCGAGGAGCCAGTGAATATTTATGAATACTTAGCGGATCGTAAGGGAATCAGTGTGGAGAAATCGAAGGAGATGCACCAAAATGTAGCTGATATGGCTGCTCATGTAGGATTGAATTACCAGTTTGATCGTTTGGTGGTTGCCAATTCCATGAAAGCACATCAGTTAATTCAGTTGGCCAAAGAGCAAAAAAAGGATAATGAAATCGAGGAAAAGCTTTTTGAAGCCTATTTTGTGGAGGGGAAAAACTTGGCCTTAGAAACGGATTTGGTGGCTATTGGGGAATCGGTAGGATTAGAAAAAGAGGCCATTTTAGCAGCTTTGGTGAATGATGAATTGGCTTATCGAGTAAGACAGGATACGCAGGAAGGGATTAGCTTGGGCTTGAAAGGTGTACCATTTTTCGTGTTCAATCGTCGATATGGAATCCCAGGAGCGCAGCCTTTGCAGGTATTCTTGGATACGCTTCGCCAAGCTGCGGAACATGATTAATATCAGTTTTTTATCAAGTAATTGGTACTTTTCTCAGGAATCAAACCAGCCAATCTGAGTAGTTTTGTCCACATTGGCATGTCAACTTAGATTTGTCAACTTTTCAAAAGTTGACAAATCTCCCAGATTTACAGATTTAAATGAAGCTGACAGATCACCCAGAAAAAGCTAAAAATGAGTCCAATTGATACCACTTTACTGAATAAATACAATGTCCCAATTCCGCGATACACAAGTTATCCAACGGTGCCATATTGGGATAATCAAATAGATGCTAATCAGTGGAAATCAGCTTTTTCTTTGCGATTTGAGGAATGCAATGTTTCCCAAGGAATCAGCCTCTATATTCACCTTCCTTTTTGTGAAAGTATGTGTACCTTTTGTGGTTGTAATAAACGCATTACCACCAACCACAAAGTAGAAGACGAATATATCGAGGTGGTGTTGAAAGAATGGCAATTATACCGCCAACAAATGTCTTCCACTCCTTTAATTAGGGAGTTTCATTTAGGTGGAGGCACACCTACATTTTTTTCACCAGAAAATTTACAACGCTTAATTCAAACCATCCTTTCGGATTCTCAGGTTGCTGATGAGCATGAATTTAGCTTTGAAGGCCACCCCAATAATACCACTTATGCTCATTTAAAGACCTTATTTGATCTCGGTTTTAATCGGGTGAGTTTTGGAATGCAAGACAGTAATCCTGAAGTTCAACAAGTGATAAACCGTATTCAACCTCAGGAAAATGTCCAACAAGTGGTTCAGTGGGCTAGGGAAATTGGTTATGAATCAGTCAATATTGATTTGGTTTATGGCCTTCCTCTCCAAACCATCGATCGTATCGAAAAGACGATTCAAGATGCCATTTCTTTACGTCCTGATAGAATAGCGTTTTACAGTTATGCACACGTGCCATGGACAAGTCGAGGGCAGCGCTTATTCGACGAAAATGATTTACCATCAGCTCCCGAAAAATTAGCTTTGTACCAATTGGGTCGAAGTCTTTTTCTAGCCCAAGGATATCAAGATATTGGGATGGACCATTTTGCTTTGCCTGATGATTTGATGTATAAAATCAAAGAACAGGGGACATTGCACCGTAATTTTATGGGATATACTGTCCAACAAACTGGCATGGTTTTGGGTTTAGGTGTTTCTAGTATCAGTGATGTTTTTTATGGCTTTGCACAAAATAAAAAAACAATTCATGATTACTATGAGGAAGTCAAACAAGGAAAATTAGCTGTATTTAAAGGGTATTTTTTGACTGATACAGATCAAGCCATGCGACAATATATTTTGGATGTTGCTTGTAATGGTAAGACCCAATTTAGATCCGAAGATATTCCAACCTTAGAATTATATAGTTTTCCCTATTTAGCAGAATTAGAAGAAGACGGATTAATTCAATGGGATTATCAAGGTTTAACTCTGACTACCACAGGAGCCAACTTTGTTCGAAATGTTTGTAAGGCATTTGACTTAAAACTATTATCCGACGAGCATGCTACCCTGAAGTTTAGTCAAGCCGTTTAAACAAAAACATCTTAGCTTCATCAACTTACAACCCTACGAGATTTTTTATTTTCTTTACAGAAATTATTTGGGGCTTTTAGCCCCATCCTTTTATCTATGGTGGTCAAGCTATTAAAAAGTCAACGATTATATGTTAAAGATCTAGGTCTTAATGATGCCTCATTTTTACTGGAATTATTGAATACTCCTGGATTTATTCAGTTTATAGGAGATAGAGGTGTAAGAACCTTACTCGAAGCCGAGGATTTTTGTACCAAATTGCGCGATAATCCTGGGATTCATTATCGAGTGGTATTTCTTCAATCTGCCGATATTCCTCTTGGAATTATTTCCCTGGTTCAAAGAGATTATTTACCTCAACCGGATATCGGTTTTGCTTTTTTACCGTCTCATTTTGGGAAGGGCTATGCTTATGAAGCCGCTAGTTTAGTATTGGAGGATTATTTTGCCAATCAAAAAGCACCTATATTCGCTACTACCTTAGAGGATAATGTGCGCTCCATACGCTTATTACTACACCTAAGTTTGACATTTGAAAGGAGCATAGTACGAGATCATCAACAATTACTTGTGTATAAAAAAGACCCATGGAATCATTAGAAAGGCAAGTTCAACAGTTGGAAGAAAACATGTCTCATATGCATGTGACTAATCCCCATATTTCTGAGGGCTCAGTTGGCTGGCATATTGAACATTGTCTGTTGGTGATGATCAGTATCATAAGTGCCCTAAAAAAATCCGATATCAATAGTTACCGCTGGGTATTTAATTGGAGAAGAGCATGGATATTTTTTACTCAAAAAATTCCAAGGGGTCGTGTGAAAGCCCCGAAGTATGTTGATCCTTTACACATTGATCCGTTACATGTAACGGATTTACATGTAACGGATCAATGTGTAAAGGATTCGCTGGCCAAGGTGCATCAATTATTGGAAGAGATGAAGACCCTACCAACTAAAACCTATTTTCACCATTTTATTTTTGGAGATTTGGATCTAAAGGACACCCATTATTTTTTGAGAATCCATACTCACCATCACTTAAAAATAATGGCGGAATTAATCAATGATGATGCCAAAGCTCGTCAATAAACCTGCTAGACTTGATTTAGAAAATTTGGCTTTTTTGATTCGATTAATTTGAGGATTTATCTCAAAATGATACGATGTTCTGAAGTCGGCCTTTTCTAAATTAGTTTGGTCAAATTGCGCATGCAACAAATCACATTCTTCAAAAATAGCCTCGCTCAAATTGGCATTTCCGAAATCGACTTCATGCAATGAGCAATGTTTAAATTTTGCCTTTTTCATTTGTCGCTGATAAAATGATGATAGATTTAAAAAGCAATGGTCAAAGTGTACCTCAAATAAAAAAGGGTTGGCGTATTCAAAATGCAAACCTTGCAAGCGGCAATTCTCAAAGGTCACATGTTGCCATTTGGTATTTCCCATCTTGACAAGGCTAAGGTTGCAATCTTGGAACTGACAATTGATGAACGAATATTCCGATAAATCCAATTGAGCGAAATCACAATGCTTAAATATACAAGCTTCATATTCTCCTTTCGGGAACCCCTCCACAGTGTAATATTTCTTCTCAAATGTTTCTTGAAATCGGTTTTCCATAAGGGGTAGATTTAAACAGCTAATTTACAAGAAATTTAAGGAGAAATTCCACCTTCAATACTCTTTCCTAAGGCTAGGGGATTCAGAAAAAGATTGTAAATTAGGCCAGATTTAAAACCTATTTTCCCATGATGAAACAGCTAGCACGAATCTTTTTGGTATGTGCCTTATTGGTGTATCCATGTTTTATTCAAGCACAAAAATTCATTGAAGGTTCTTGGTCCAATACGCAAGGAGATGTAACTAGTTGGCTTTTAGTTACAGATCAACTGCTTAGTTTTACCCAATTTGAAACAAATAGCCATAAGCTGATTGCAACTTACGGCGGAACGTATCGAATGAAAGGGAAGGAATTGGAAATTCAACAAGAGTGGAATTCGCAGGATTCTTTACAAGTGGGTCAATTGAAAAAGATTACTTTTCAAAAGAAAAAGAGACAAATTCAACTAGAACAACTTGTTTATACCCCGATGGACAAAGGGGAGTCTGGGAAAATGAAAGGTGCATGGATTATTGTGGGGAATTTTTCGGGCGATATTATGTCGCGAAGACCGAATCCTTTTTTCCCAAGGAGAACCATGAAAATGCATACTGGGAATGCTTTCCAATGGATTGCTTACAATGTTCAAACAAAACAATTTTTTGGTACAGGCGGAGGCTTTTATAGTACTCAAGCAAATAACTATACAGAAGAGATTGTATTTTTTACCAAAGCCAGTTCGAGTATTGGCAAAAAATTGATATTTGATTTTCAAATTCAGGATGGAATTTGGCGACATAAAGGCCAAAAATCTACAGGAGGCGCCATGGATGAGGCTTGGTCCAGAAGGGAATTATTGGATCATAAATAATTTTCCTCAATGATTGATTTGTTAGGCCATTTTCATCCCTTTTTAGTACACTTTCCCATTGGGATATTGGTTTTAGCTTGTGTCATGATTTGGTTGCAGGCTATTCGGAAGACTGAAACCCAATCCTCCATTTCTATCCTACTTTTGTTGGGGACTATCGCAGCTATATTGGCCGCTATTTCTGGCTTTCTTTTATCCAATTCAGGTGAGTATGAAAAAGGAGATGGTTTAGCCCATCAATGGTGGGGAATAGGAACAAGCATTTGTGCCATCATTCTTTATTTTTTTCAAGCTTATCAAAAAATCATTAGCCTTGTTTTACTCATTGCTATAGCTATCACGGGTCATTTAGGTGGTGAGCTTACCTATGGATCTAACTATTTATTTGCCAGTAAAAAGACAAATTCTCCTGTGAAGAAATTGAGCCTTTCCACCATAGATACAATTCAACAGAAAGTCGAACTGGATACCGCAATTGAAGTGGTTCGCATGAAAGGAAATAATCCATTTGAGCAAGAAGTTTTACCCATTTTAAAAAGCCATTGCTTTCAATGTCATTCGAGTAAAAAACAGAAAGGAAAACTACGTTTGGATACCAAGACTTTTATCAAAAAAGGCGGAAAGGAAGGCCTAATCTTACATGCAGGAAATCCGCTAAAAAGTCATTTATATAGTTATTTGATTTTGCCAGAAGACGATGATTTACACATGCCTCCAGAAGGTAAAAAACAACTGAACTCAAGGCAGATTGACATCATTAAAAGATGGATTGAAATGGGTGCTCCTTTTGGTGAGTCAGAGGCAGAGTCATTGCATGCGACTGTAAAGTCATTGCATGCAATGCCTCTGCCTCTGCCTATAAAACCCGCATCCGATGAAGCCCTGCTAGAAGCAAAAAAACAAGGCATTAGTATTAGCCCCTATCCATCCTCGAACGGCGGTTTGAGCTTAAATTTTGTCAATATTAAGCGTCTGGATCCAAAAGTTTGGCAAGCGACAAGTGCTTTACAAAAACAAGTTTTACAAATTAAATTATCTAAAAGACAAGACATCCAAGTGGAAGATCTTTTGAATTTTAAGAACCTTCAGCAACTGAATCTAGAACAAAGTAATGTTCAAGATGCTGATTTAGAACATTTGGGGCAATTACCTCATCTAAGTCAGTTAAATCTCTATGGTACAGGGATTTCTGACCAGGGGATAAAAGCCATTGTTGCGATGAAGGCATTAAAAGTTCTTTATATTTGGCAGAGTAAGCTTAGTCAAGAAGGTTTACAACGATTGAAAACAGCCCGCCCCGACGTATCTATTGTGGAAGGCAAATTTCAATTTAGTCCGCCAGATACAAATCGTTTGAAAGCAATAAAATAGCGTATGAAAAGGTATGGGTTTTTGATATTTCCACTTTGTTTTTTGATGGCCGCTAAGCCACCTAAAAGCTTGCCTATGCCAGCCGATGTGGCTATGGAATATCGTCAACTTCCCACCGCTCTGGACTTCAATATTCATATTAAACCGATATTGTCCGACAAATGCTTTGCTTGTCATGGCCCTGATAAAGCGAAACAAAAAGCGGGCTTGCGACTTGATTTGCCAGAGAATGCCTATGCCAAATTGCCAGAAAGTCCAGGTAAAGTGGCTATCACACCGGGTAATCTACAAAAGAGCGAATTGGCACATCGTATTCTTTCCAAAGACCCGAGTTATGTCATGCCTGAGCCAAAATCTCACTTGAGTTTATCCGCCAAGGAAAAAGCCATTCTCCTAAAATGGATTCAAGACGGAGCCGTTTACAAACCACATTGGGCTTTTGTTAAACCGGTGAAACATATTATCCCGGAATCTAAAAAGGGGATGAATGTGATTGATTACTGGGTGCAAACAAAACTAGAAAAGGAGTCAATAAAAATAAGTGCCAAAGCCTCCAAAGCATTACTGCTTCGTCGGCTATCTTTTGATTTAACGGGTCTTGCTCCCAGTATCTCTGAACTAGATAATTTTCTTGCAGACAATACCCCGAATGCGTATGAAAAGCAGGTAGATCGACTGCTTGCTTCTCCTCATTTTGGCGAAAAAATGGCCGTTGATTGGTTGGATTTAGCGCGTTTTGCAGATTCTCATGGCTATACCGTGGACCGTATACGTGATATGTCGCCCTACCGCGATTGGGTCATTAAGGCTTTTAATAACAATATGCCTTATGATACCTTCATACATCAGCAATTGGCCGGAGATTTAATGCCCAATCCCAGCAAGGACATGTTGATTGCCACTGGATTTAATCGAAATCATCCCCAAAATACGGAGGGAGGCATTGTAGAGGAAGAGTTTCAAGCAGAATATGTGATTGACAGAACCAATACTTTTGGAGAGGCATTTATGGCAATTTCCACAGGTTGTGCTCGTTGCCATGATCATAAATACGACCCTATTTCTCAGAAAAACTATTACGAGCTATTCAGCTTTTTTAATAATGTTCGTGAAGCGGGACAAATTTCCTATTCCGATGATTTGCCTACGCCTACTTTGATGTTACCTACCAAAGAAAAAGATGAGGTGTTGAAGTTCATTCAAACCAAGATTCTTACGATGGAGGAAAAAATGAATCAAATTCCTGCATCCAATGCCCCTTTTCAAAATTGGATAAAGAGCAAAGGCCATGAAAAATTGGCAGTAGATATCATACCTCAACTTGGCTTGGTGGCTTATTTTGATTTGGATGCGGCATTGAAAAATAGACTGAACGATAAGCATGTCGCTGTGATCAAGCGAGAATCAGGCAAGACGGGCGATCAACCCGTTTTTGTGAAAGGAAAGCAGGGGCAAGGTTTGGCTTTTGATGGGGATATTTATGCAGATTTAAGCCCTGCTGGAGTGTTTAGAAAGTCGGAACCATTTACCATAGCCATGTGGGTAAATATTCCCAAAGACATGAAAGAAGGCGTAATTTTTCATAAAAGTAATGCGGAGCGACTGTATAATTTCAAGGGTTTTCATGTCTATTTAAAAAACAATCGACTGGAAATCAACATGGCACATACCGCTCCATCGAATGCCATCAATAAGGTGATGAAATCAGATATCCCACGAGACCAATGGATACACCTAACCCTGACTTATGATGGTTCTTCGAAAGCTGCTGGATTTAATTTGTTCGTCGATGGCGAAAAGTCGGACATGGAAACGGTCATTGATCAGCTGTATAAAGACATTATTTATTTCTCCAAAAATGAATTGGGTTTGCAAATTGGGGGATGGTGGCGAGGCCTTGGCTTTAAAGGTGGCAAAGCCGATGAAGTAGCCATTTATAATCGGGAACTTATTCCTTATGAAATACAAATTTTAGCTCAAAGAGCCTCTTGGAAAGAGTTAGTCTACAAATCGCAAGACCAATGGACTAACCCCCAAGGCGAAGCTTTTCGGGCGTATTTCAAACAGAATTTGGATAGTAACCAATTGGCTTTATCTAAAGAAATCAAACATTGGCGCACAGCTTTGGCTGATTCCTCAGAGAAAATAGAGGAGGTAATGATCATGCAAGAAATGCCGCAGCCCAAAAAATCATTTTTGCTTCAACGTGGTCAATACGATGCCAGAGGAGAAGAAGTATTTCCGAATACCCCTCAAAAGATTTTACCATTTCCAGCCAACTTACCGAAGAATAGACTCGGCTTAGCACAATGGTTAACTCATGAAAATAATCCCTTGACTGCTCGTGTGGCCGTAAATCGCTTTTGGCAAAACTTTTTTGGGACTGGTATCGTCAAAACGTCCGAAGACTTTGGAAACCAGGGAGAAATGCCTTCCCACCCCGAATTATTAGACGCATTGGCTATCCAATTCCGAGAATCTGGTTGGAATATCAAACAAATGATGAAGCAAATGGTGATGTCGGAAACCTACCAACAAGATTCAAAAGCTACAACCGAACAAAGGGAAAAAGACCCAGAAAATCGTTTATTAGCGAGAGGCCCCTCCGTCCGATTAAGTGCAGAAATGATTCGAGATAATGCCCTTCAAGCCAGTGGTTTATTGGTACAAAAAATTGGTGGAAAAAGTGTCTATCCTTATCAACCCGATGGTTTATGGGAAATCAATAGCTCCCATTACAAACAAGATACCACTTCAGCAGTATATCGTAGAAGTTTGTATGTAGTCGTGAAGCGATCCGTTCCGAACCCTACATTAGCTACATTTGATGCCCCGGCAAGAAGTTCTTGTTTGGTCCGTCGACAAAAAACCAATACACCATTACAGGCGCTAGTAGGTTTGAATGATCCTACCTTTTTGGAAGCAGCCAAGATATTGGGCGAACAAATGGCCGCAGAGAAAGATGTTAACAAAGCCATACAAATGACCTTTAAAAAACTGACTAGTCGGGAAGCATCGGAAAAGGAATTGGCTTTGCTGGTCGACTTGCAAAGAAAAAGTTTGGTTCGTTTTCAGCAAGATGCAAGAAAAGCTAAAGGCTGGCTGCAAGCAGGAATGAAGCGAGTACAAGGAAATATGGATGGCAACCTAGTAGCAGCCAATGCAGTGGTAGCCAGTGCCATCATGAATTCAGATGCTAGCCTTACTAAACGATAAAATTATGGGACATCAACATACCGATCCATTTCGTTTATCGCATCCCGATTTGGAAAAGCTTAATTGGGGACTAGACCGACGGGATTTTTTGAAGAAGACAGCCATGGGTTTTGGAGCCATAGCCTTGAATGGTTTGTTGGCTTCCCATCAGGCACAAGGCCAATCTTTGGAACAACAAATAATGTCTGCCTTACCTAGAATAGCGCCCAAGGCGAAACGAGTGGTGTATTTATTCATGAGCGGAGGCCCGTCCCAGTTTGAAACCTGGGATTATAAACCTGAATTGACTAAACGGATGGGTCAGGATTTGCCCGATTCTATTCGCAAAGGTCAGCGCTTAACGGGGATGAGTGCTAATCAGGCTATTTTGCCTGTGGCAGCTTCTGCCTATGGGTTCAGGCAGTATGGTCAAAGTCAAACTTGGGTGAGTGATTTATTGCCATATACAGCTCAGGTGGTGGATGAATTGTGCGTAATCAAATCCATGTTTACCGAACAAATCAACCATGACCCAGCGATTACCTTTTTTCAGACTGGACATCAATTACCCGGTCGACCATCCATCGGTTCTTGGTTAAGTTATGGTTTAGGTTCAGAGAATCAAAACTTGCCTGCATTCATTGTCATGGTATCTAAGGATGCGTCTAAAGATCAGCCATTATATGCCCGACTTTGGGGAAATGGATTTTTGCCTTCGGAGCATCAAGGTGTTCAATTTAGATCGAGTAAAGACCCTGTTTTATTCCTATCAAATCCCGAAGGATACGATGGCAAGGATCGTCAAGAAATGTTGGAGTATTTGAAGCAATTGAACCAATTGCAAAATGAATCTTGGGGTGATCCAGAAGTAGATGCGCGCATAGCCCAATATGAAATGGCTTTCAAAATGCAAACCTCGGTTCCCGAAGTGATGGATGTTTCGGATGAGCCACAGGAAGTGTTTGATTTGTATGGACCCAACAGTCGAGATAAAGGAAGCTTTGCCGCCAATTGCTTGTTAGCTAGAAAGCTATTGGAAAAAGATGTGCGTTTTGTTCAGCTCTATCATCAAGGCTGGGATCATCACGATAGTTTGCCTAAAAACATCGTTAATCAGTGCAAGCAAACCGATCAAGCTACTGCAGCTTTAATCATGGATTTAAAGCGTAGAGGTATGCTGGAAGATACCTTGGTGATTTGGGGTGGGGAGTTTGGTAGAACGGTTTATTCTCAAGGGAAATTATCGCCAACAGGTTATGGACGAGATCATCATCCTAAGTGCTTTAGCATGTGGATGGCAGGAGCTGGAGTGAAGGCGGGAACGACTTTTGGCCAGACGGATGATTTCAGTTATAATATCGTCAAAGACCCCGTGCACGTGCATGATTTTCAGGCTACTTTGTTGCATTTGATGGGCATTGACCATGAGCAATTAGTGTATAAATACCAGGGTCGTAGGTTCCGATTAACCGACGTGCATGGCAAATTGGTCAAAGGGATTCTGGCCTAGTTTTTTCATCTTATGTTGACAAATTATGAAAGTTTATAAGGTTCTAATTGTAGTATTTCTTACTTGTCTTTTTCTACCTACTTGGGCACAAAAAAGCACCTATTCTGCCGATGTAATTGTATATGGTGGAAATGCTTCGGCCATCATTGCAGCGGTACAAGTGAAAAAAATGGGGCATAGTGTTATCGTCGTATCGCCCGACAAACATTTGGGTGGATTAACTTCTGGCGGTTTGGGCTTTTCAGATACTGGAAACAAAGAGGTGATTGGAGGTTTATCAAGAGAATTTTATCAACGTATTTATCAGCATTATCAAAAGGAAGAAAACTGGCTTTGGGAAAAGAAATCGCAGTTTGGCAATAAGGGCCAAGGAACTGTGGCGATGGATGGCGCCAATAAAACCATGTGGATTTTTGAGCCACATGCCGCGGAGCAGGTGATGGAAGATTTGGTTAAAGAATACCAAATTCAGGTTTTGCGAGAGGAATTTTTGGACAGGAGTCGGCAAGGCATTCGTTTAAAAGATGCCAAAATTCAGGAGATAACAACCCTGTCCAAGAAACGATTTATCGGTAAAATGTTCATTGATGCTACATATGAGGGCGACTTGATGGCCTTAGCAGGGGTTAAGTATCATGTCGGTAGAGAGGCGAATTCGGTGTATGGAGAAAAGTGGAATGGGGTGCAGGTTGGAGTATTTCAGCATGGACATTATTTCAAATCGAAGATTAGTCCGTTTAAGGTTGCCAATGACCCAAGCAGCGGTTTATTGCCCGAAGTATCCACGGAAAAACCAGGACCGAATGGTTCGGGAGATCATAAAATCCAAGCTTACTGTTTTCGGATGTGTTTGAGCAATCACCCCGACAACCGGATTGCTTTTCCTAAGCCTGAAGGATATAATCCAGATCGATATACACTGTATGCCCGGGTTTTTGAAAGCGGTTGGCGAGAGACCTTTGATAAGTTTGATGCCATACCTAACCGAAAGACAGATACCAATAATCATGGACCGTTTAGTACCGATTTCATAGGTAAAAACTACGATTATCCAGAGGCTACTTATGCACGTAGAAAAGCGATCATTAAGGAACATGAATTATACCAAAAGGGATTGATGTATTTCTTGCAAAATGACCCAAGAGTGCCTTCAGAAGTTCAGGAACGCATGAAAACCTGGGGTTTAGCCAAAGATGAATTTAAAGATAATGGGGGCTGGCCGCATCAATTATATGTGAGAGAGGCAAGAAGAATGCTGGGCAAATACGTTATGAAAGAGGCGGATGCATTGGGAAAAACGAAGATCGAAGAACCGATTGGCATGGGCTCCTATTCCTTGGACGCACATAATGCCCAGCGATTTGTGACGGCGGATGGTTATGTTCAAAATGAAGGAGATATTGGGGTGCATCCAGATAAACCTTATTCCATTAGTTATGGCTCCATTGTTCCTAAAGAGCAGGAATGTCAAAATTTATTGGTGCCTGTTTGTCTTTCCAGCTCGCACATCGCTTATGGATCGATCCGCATGGAACCTGTCTTTATGATATTAGGTCAATCCGCTGCCACCGCAGCCGTATTAGCCATCCAGCAAAAAACTAGCACCCAGCAAGTGCCTTATTCGCTATTGAAAGAACGACTTTTAAAAGATGGGCAGGTGGTTTCTTATTAGTTATTAGGGTTTAGTTATTAGGTATTAAATGCAATGCAGAAAGAGGAATTTTAAGGAGAGCCTTATCATTGCTTAATAACAAAGTCACCACAAATTAAACATTCTAAACACTAAACCCTAATAACTAATACCTATTAAAGCAAATCCTTAAACTGATACCCTTCCGTAATGCGTTCCTTGCTTAATTTACGGTATTCGGCTAATCCCCAAAGGACTAGTTCTTTCATGAAATAGCGATCTTCTTTTTTTACTTTTGGGATGTATTTTTTTAGTAAATCACCCAAAGGTTTAATGGAGTCTAAGCTACTTTGGTATTCGGCATCCGAGCAATCATCCGTAATCACCACGCCGCCTTCGGTAAAGATGTATTCCAATAGAGGGTCATAAGGACTTACCAAATCTTTTTTGTGCAGCTTCTCTATTTTAGGGAAATAGTTCGGGAAAAAATGGTGCACCGCCTGACTGATTAATTGTTGGGCTACTTCTGCCGCACCTTCTTGTTCGCCTTCATAGACTAACTCCACTTTTCCGGTGATGGAAGGGACTATGCCCATAAAATCCGACAATCGTAAAGAAGTATGATCATCTCCCGCACGTAATGAACGTCTTTCAGCAGCGCTCATCAGGTTTTCTAAAGCTGTAATGCTCATACGCGCACTAACACCACTTTTGGCATCTACAAACTCACTATCTCTAGCCACAAAACTGATTTGCTCCAAAATATCCATGGCCAATTCAGGCACATAGACACGGTCTTTTTGCTCTTTCTCCAGCTTAGCTTCTTGGGCCGTAATGGTTTTAGCAATTTCGATACTCTCTGGATAATGCGTTAAGATTTGAGATCCAATACGGTCTTTCAATGGGGTCACGATACTTCCACGGTTGGTATAATCTTCCGGATTCGCTGTGAAAATGAATTGCAAATCCAAAGGCATACGCAATTTGAAGCCGCGGATTTGAATATCCCCTTCTTGTAGAATATTGAACAAGGCCACTTGGATACGGGCTTGTAAATCGGGTAATTCATTGATGACGAAAATACAGCGATTGGCACAAGGAATCATTCCAAAATGTATCACTCGGTCATCGGCATAGGACAACTTCAAATTAGCTGCTTTGATGGGGTCAACGTCTCCAATTAGGTCTGCCACAGTCACATCTGGCGTGGCTAGTTTTTCGAAGAAACGTTCATCGCGGTGCAACCAAGAAATGGGGGTAGCGTCTCCTTTTTCGGCTATCAAATCTTTGGCATATCGGGAGATAGGCTGGAAGGGATCATCATTGATTTCAGAACCACTGACAAAGGGAATATACTCATCCAATAGGCTGACCATCAAGCGAGCCAAGCGAGTTTTTGCTTGTCCACGAAGACCCAGTAGGTTAATGTTATGTCTGGACAAAATAGCTCTTTCTAATTCAGGAATAACGGTATGTTCAAAACCATGCACCCCTTCAAATGGCGTTATGCCCGCTTTGATTTTAGCGATCAAATTTTGTCTTAATTCATCCTTGATGCCTCTGCTGGTATATCCTGATTTTTTTAGTTCTCCTAAAGTGGCAATTGTGTTCATTGACATGTGGCTTTATTTAATGCGTTTTTTTCGATTCGTTTCGTAGTCTTCAAAGATCATTTCCCCCAAACCTTTTAATCCGGTATAAAATGCTTTTCCTTGGTTGGCTTGGGTAAATTCATTCACGAAGCGCTGCAGGTATTGATCCCGCGCAATCATGAAAGTGGTGATGGGAATATGCAATTTTCGGGCTTGTTGGGCCTGGGTATAGCATTTATCCACAATGTATTCGTCGAGGCCATTGCTATTCATATAATATTCTCCATTCGGTAATTTCACGCAGCTAGGCTTACCGTCAGTAATCATGAAGATCTGTTTGTTGGTATTTCTTTTTCTTCTCAAAATATCCATGGACAACTGTAAACCAGCCACCGTATTGGTATGGTAAGGACCTACTTTGAGATAGGGCAAATCTTTGATAGAAATACTCCAGGCATCATTACCAAATACTAAAATATCCAAAGTGTCTTTGGGATAACGAGTGGTAATGAGCTCCGCCAAGGCCATGGCTACCTTTTTGGCAGGGGTAATGCGGTCTTCTCCATACAAAATCATGCTATGACTGATGTCTATCATGAGCACGGTACTCATTTGGGATTTATGCAAGGATTCCTCCACCACTAAGTCCTCTTCACTTAATTGGAATTGGTCCATGCCGTGATTGATTTGGGCATTTCTCAAACTCTCTGTCAAGGATATTTTCTCTAAACTATCCCCAAAACGATATTCTCTGAACTCGCCCGTATGTTCGTCTCCGGAACCGGGATGCTTACTTTTATGATTCCCCGAACCACTGCGTTTTAGGTCGCCAAAAATGGTATCCAGTGCTTGCTGGCGGATGGCTCTTTCTGTTTTGGCTGTAATGCCTAAACCCGGACTTCCGTCTTCTTTGGTTTCATCGAGGATATAACCTCTTTTTTTCAGGTCTTCGATAAAATCGTCGATGGTATAGGCCTCATCGGTCAGTTGATATTCCTTGTCTAATTCCCGAAGCCAGTCGATCGCTTCATCTAAATCACCGGAAGTATGAACAATCAATTCTTTGAAAATCGCAAAGAGCTTATCGAAAGGGCTCTGATTTTCAGGCTCATAGAGTTTAAAATAGAAAGCCCTTTTATTTTCTTGACTCATGTGATGGGATAAGGAAGCATATTGGTAACGCTAATCTAGGCTTTTCTGTTTCATAAATTTTAAAATTTGAAGAATGAGTTTGAATTCACTCCATCAAAGTTTTTTAAGCCACCTGAATTCCATATTTTTACTAGGCAAAATTAGACCGATGACCTTAGAAAAATTTCTTCAAATTTTATTTAGTATTGGGAGTAGATACTATTTGGTAGCCGGCATCTATTTCTTGATTTTCTATGTTCTTTTCAGAAAGGGTTTTTCCAGTAAAAAAATTCAAGCAGCTTATCCCAAATTGAA
Source organism: Aquirufa aurantiipilula (assembly GCF_019923745.1). GTDB lineage: Bacteria > Bacteroidota > Bacteroidia > Cytophagales > Spirosomataceae > Aquirufa > Aquirufa aurantiipilula. Next base: position 68,531 of record NZ_JAANOG010000006.1, on the reverse strand, counting down.
TGATTACTTTCGTGAAATAGGGTATTCTTTAGGGACTATCATCCTTTTTGCTGCGGTACCCATTTTCATTGTTCAAAATCCTGCTGTTCGCCCTTATACCACTTTATATGATCGGATGGATGGCATGGGTTGGGGCTATTATTGGTTTGCCTATTTGTTGATGTTTTTAATGCACGATACCTATTTCTATTGGGCGCATCGTATCATGCATCATCCTAGTATTTTTAAATGGGTGCACAAAGTGCATCATTTGTCGACCAATCCATCTCCTTGGGCAGCCTATGCTTTTCACCCCTTAGAATCCATCGTGGAGACAGGTGTTTTTGTGCTTTTTGTCTTTACAATTCCCATACATCAAAGTCATTTATTTTTGTTTTTCTTTTTTTCCATTATTTACAATGCCTATGGCCATTTGGGTTGGGAATTATACCCCGCTGGATTTTCAAAATCTTGGATTGGAAAATGGATTAATACCTCGGTAAGTCATAATCAGCACCATAAATATTTCAAAGGGAATTATGGTTTATATCTTCTATTTTGGGACCGAGTAATGGGTACTTTGAGGGAAGACTATGATTCCGCTTTTGAAAAAGTAAAACAGAAACAATAAACCTATCTTATGAAATTTTTATACACCTTCCTTTTCAGCCTTCTATTGGGGATTAGCAGCTTTGCCCAAAGCAAAAAATTTGATTTCATTGCCTTTGGAGATATGCCTTATAAGCTGCCTGAAGATTATGGGAGATTTGAGGGAGTAATTAAAAAAATCAACCAAGAAAAGCCTGTTTTTAGTGTACATGTTGGGGATATCAAATCAGGCTCAACCCCCTGCTCTACCGAGTACTTTTATAAAATCCATCAATATTTTGAGACATTTGACCAGCCGTTGGTTTATACACCAGGGGATAATGAATGGACGGATTGTAATCGCAAAGCAGCAGGAGAATTTGATCCGAATGAGCGGTTGAAGGAGTTGAGAAAAGTGTTTTTTGCTAAGAAAGAAAGCTTTGGAAAGAAGAAAATTAAATTAGTTTCTCAATCAGAAAATCCATCCTTTGCCAATTATGTTGAAAATAATGCGTGGGAATATGGCGGGATACAGTTTGCCACGATACACTTAGTGGGTTCCAACAATAATTTGAAAGGAGCCAATGCCGATAACACCGAATTTAATGAGCGGGAAAAAGCGAATGAAGCGTGGTTGGAAGAAGTTTTTGCAAAGGCTAACTCTAAAATGGGCCTAGTTTTTTTCACCCAAGCAGATATGTTTTACCATGGTGCTGTTCCTACTGGTTTTACCCAAATCGTGGAGAAGCTTACAGCCTTAACCAGGGCTTATGGAAAACCAGTTTTATGGATTAATGGAGACTCACATCGTTTATTGATTGAGAAGCCATTATTGATGCCAGACAAGAAATCGACGATTTTGAATTTTACCCGTTTGCAGGTTTTTGGTGAGGCTGATATGGAAGCAGTAAGGATAAAAGTGGACCCCAAATCCTCACAATTATTTTTGTTTGAGCAGCTGATGGTCGACTAAGGAGCAAGCAAGGCTTCTATCTGTTTGTCTATCTCCAAAGATAAAGTAAGGGCTTCCATCAAAGGAAGTCCTTTTTTCATTTCTGGCCGAAGATGTCCTGTGGAACTAAGCCAGGCATCTTTCATCAGATTATGTCGTTTGACTATTAATTGAAAGAAGGTATTAGGGTCTTTGATGGGTGATAATGCATCGCTAACCGATGGGAATTGAAGTATGTTTTTTTGACCTAAATAGGATAAAATTTGTTGGGCCATAATCCAATGGCCTAGTTCTCCAGGGTGTACTCCATCTTTGGCTAAGGCAAAATTAGGATCCGATTTTTGTTGAGTGCTTTGGTAATTTTTCATGGGAAAATGTACATCAATCACCTCCCAAGATTTGTGTTGCATGAGCCATTCCGAATAGCGATCCAAGACTTGGGCATAGCTTGGCTTCTTACCCTTATTTTCATCATAGGGTGCAGGTGTTAAGTGAATGATTTTAGACCCTCGGGCTTCAATTTGAGCATGTAGCCAGGTGATGCCATCTTTGAATCTTTGAAATCGAATCGAGTCTAGAGGAAGGTAAATGCCATCATTCATGCCATAAGAAGCAAAAACGATATCGGGTTGAGTTTGAAGAAGCACTCGATCTAATCGTTCATGCAGATCGGGTCTTGGAAAGCGGCCATCCGCATGACCTTCTTCCGATAAGCCTGAGACGGTTTCACTAGGTAAACCTACATTGATGAATTCGATTTTTTGTTGAGGGAAATGGGCTTTATGGTAGGCTTCTATGGATTGCACATAGCCTGCGGCATAGGTAATACTGTTTCCTAGAAAAAGGACGCGCTTAACAGAGGCATCAAATAAGGGAGTTTGAGCCTGTAATATGGAGCTAAGTAGAAGTAGACAGAAAATGAATCCCTGGGTTTTTATCTGCCTCATTTATTTTTGGATTTGGGAACAGGTAAAATCTGAATTTCGATATTTCTAAAATCGATTTCTTGACCTTCACTTTGAAGCGCAATAAATCCTTCTTTCAATAATTTCCCATCAATTTTAATGGCAGGATTATAGCCATTGGCCACACCTCCACCGATCTGGGGTTGAGCATATTCCAATACCTTTTCGCCATTGATGAAATGACTTACTAAGGAGTCACCTAAAACCACTAATTCAGCTTTTACCCATTGATCTCCTTCGTAGGTTTTGGAGCTGGAGTTAATGCAATGGCGCGGGTCAATTCGCCCATTGTAGAACACATCGGTTCCTGGAGAGCACATGTTTCCTGTTGGTCTGGGTTTACCATCACCCAGTCCAGCGAGGAACTGCATTTCCACCGAGATGGGCCAGTCTTGTTCTTTCAGGATGGTTTTAGGGTCTTGGGCATGGAACATGACCCCAGAGTTTTTCAAGGTATAATCAGGGGCATCCTTTCTCCAAATACCTGTAAATCGGTATTCCAAACGCAGTTTATAATAGGAAAAAGGTTTTTTGTAATACAAATGCCCGTATCGATTATTGAATTGATCGTATTGGTCATATCGCACTTTAATGATCCCATCTTCCACTCGAAAAGTTTGCCCATAATTATCTCCCACTTCATGATGGAAGATTTTTACCGTCCAATCTTTGATATCTTTTCCATTAAATAAGGAAATCCATTTTTCCTTTTTAGGCTTGAAAGAAAAGGCAGAAAATGCCAGAAAAACGGCTAAGAAAACAAGAGTAATTTTGGACTTCATTATCAGTAAATAGGTTATTTGAGAGAAAGTCCAAATATATCAGATTCTTGAATAAAAAATTCGGTTATTTTGTTTTTGTAGCAGGGTTGACAGCGTTCCAAACGCTGGCAACCCTAGCCAAATTCAGCTTTAAATCCCTTTGATAAACGCCACTAAATCAGCCATATCTTGCAATTTGATATTGGCATCTAAGCCATTTGGCATGGCAGAAACTTTGGAAGAAACCCTCGATTTTATTCGGTATTTCTCAATAACTTGAACGGAACCACCCATTTGTTTAAGGCTGAGAGAATTTTCGTTTTCAGAAGTAATGATTCCGGAGAGTCTGCTTCCATCCGACATTTGTAAATCCCAATTGCCATATTTATCTGCAATGGAATTGTTTGGATTGATAATTTCCGTAATGATAGACAGCGCATTTCTACTTTTTAGGGTAGATAAATCCGGACCAAATGAAACCCCAGCGACTCCCTTGATTTGATGACAAACCGTACAGTTTGCCTTAAATATTTCTTTACCTTTCTCCGCATTTCCCGCCATATCTGCAGCAGGTAAATAGTTTTGTAATACCGCTTTTCTATCCTCACTTATGGCCAATACTTCACGAGCTAATTTACGAATATTGGCATCGTAAGAATTCATTAATTCCACAAATTGCGGCCATTCTAAATCTGATTTAGGGATATTTTTATTGGCAATTTCCTTTAACAAGGGAATCATGTATTTTTCGTTTACAATCTGATAGCGTATCCAAGCCTTTCTAGAAGGCATTTTCATCTGTTGGTATACTTGATTAATCTGAGCTATCTCTTTAGAAGAAATCTGATTCGGTAAAGCTTTGAGACTAGCTAATTGGATCGATTCACTTGTTGAATTTGTGATGAATGAAACTAGTTTAGTCGTGAAAGTGGGATCTTTTGGTAAACTTAACATGGCCAAAGCATCCTCTTGAAATGTGGCATCATGGCTGGAAGAGAACTTAGCAAAAACCTCTTTGGTGAACGTTTTATCTACAGGCAAGCCAACAGCCTTGAAAACTCCTGTGATGGCATGGCGCATGTTCTTATTGGGAGAAATCAAAAATGATTTAGCTAAAGCATTTTTTTGATTTTCATCCAAGGCAATTTTCTTCTCTGCATAATTAGCATAATTGGCCACGCCTTTTAATAAAGCAGCTTGCCACCAATCATTACTAACTTGATTATCACTTGTTAATGGCAAGAAACTCATGTCTTGTTTTTTCATGAGAGCCGCTGCAACATAGGCAAAGAAGTTTTCTTTCCCTTCAGAGGGTTTATTCCCAAAATGGCTAATCGCCCCTTTTAATAAATCTAGTTCTGAATTTTTAGAGGCAGCTATGGCCGCTACTCCCACCCAATGGTCATCAATATCTTGGTTCAAGATGCCACTGCGTAAGGCCACAGCTTCAGGAAAAGCAAAAAAAGCAGATGAACATAACCATTGGAATCGCACTCGCGCATCTGGATCTTTAGCTGTTTGAATAAGGGATTCTTTTAGTTCTTTATTGGATACAAAGGCAGGTAATGCCCATTGTTGGTCCGCAATTTTTAAAGCATTTTCTCGCACTCCTGCAGTTTTATTGGCTAAAGCATTAATGAGATCTTCAGGGGACAATTTGCCCCAGTCCGACAATAACCATAAAGCGGGAACACTTGCTTCGGCTTCTTTATTGGCAATGATTTCTTGTAGCGCAGGCACCACCTTTAGATCTTTCCGATGGAATAAAAGTCGCTGGGCTGTTTTTCTGAACCATCCATTGTCTGATTGCAATAGTTCAACTAGCTTTTCGGAAGATTCTTTCGATACATGAGTTTCATTCATCCAATTCATTCCAGCACTTCCTTTTTTCGTGATTCGATAGATTCGGCCTTTGGTCTTTCCATTGTACAAAGCCCCACTTTTATTTACTTCTTCAGACATCCATTCTGGATGTTCAATTAACTGTCGGTAATAATCAATCACATATAGAGCACCATCGGGTCCAACGTAGAAATTGACAGGCCTAAACCAAGGATCTTTGGAAGCCAAAAATTCTTTTTTCTCTAAAAGTCTTTTGCCAGAAAAGGTCGAGCCTTTAGCTTCAATGATATCTGCATGAACTAGATTATGCACCGGCTCTCCCACAAAGGTCACTTGACTGAAATCTTTCCCAAATGCACCACCGTCATACCAAGTGATGCCACAACTGGATGTTACGACACCCACGTCGGTCAATAATTGATGATTGGGATTTTCTGAAATTGGATAAACCTCACAAGCATCGCCATGATCTGGGATTTTTTCCATGGCTTCAGGAATAACAAGATTGGGGTTGGTACTGGTATAACGAGCATCCAACACTTCGTGGTAAAGATGATCAGCATTGTCGGTGTAAAAGCGGTGCCCCCAGGGGTCAAATGTATGTCCATACTGCGTTTCTCCTGACATGGATTCTAGCCCAAAACTATCAGGTTTAAAGCGCACATTTCGGCCATTCCCATTTTTAGGAAGGACGTTTGCTTTGGAATTTGATGGGTAGCGGATATCACTTCCTTTATCTCCAAAAAGGTATTCGTAAGCAAAGGAATTGATGGATCCAGAATGACCTAAATAAATCCAGTTGTCTAAACCGAATTTCGGCGAATTCATATTGTGCTGTGGATTGGATAAAGAGAAGCCTGTTAAAATAACCTCTCTTTTATCCGCATTATTATCTCCATTGGTATCTTCAAAGTATAGAATATTAGGAGCATCGGCAACGATGATACCTTTTTTCCATTTCATGATTCCCATGGGAAGAGTTAAGCTATCTACAAAAATTTCAGATTTATCAGGGTAACCATCTCCATTGGTATCCAGGAGTTTACGGACTTGTCCTGTTTTACTTAAATCCAATGGATAGCCCGGCATTTCTAGGACAAACCAGTTTCCATCTTCATCGATTTCCATGGCCACAGGATCGGCAACAAGAGGCTCAGCCGCCACCATTTCAATCTCAAAACCATCCATGAGTTGAAAATCATCGAGAGCTTTTTGATGCTCTTTGGAAAGTTTAGGTTGGTTTTTTTTCTCTGTTGAGCAAGCGAAAATGCTGAGGCAAAGGAATACTAATATAAAATTACGCATGTTGTTTGATAGGTTTAGTTCACGCAAGTTAATGTATTTATTAAGTATTGAGGAATCTGTAAATCATTCAAAAAAGAGATTTTTATCAATATGCTAGATTTTATTAACAACATGTATAAATAGTTGTCCTGTAGGAGACTTAGCCTTCATTTGAGATGGGATTTTCGACAATTCACCTAGGCGATTCTCCGTTTATCCCAAAGTTGATGCAGGCATTTATCCTTTTGCTTTACTTGGAGAACAATTTATACCCTAAACTCATGAGCAAAAAATCTACTTCAAAATCAGGTGGTACCGTTGGAATTGTTTTCCTGTTAGTTGGTATCGTGTTTTTAATTCGTCAAGCTGACTGGCTTCAATTGCCTGATTGGTTATTTACTTGGCCAGTTTTATTGATTGTTGTAGGATTAGTTTCTGGCATCAGTAGTTCGTTTCAAAGAACCAGCTGGATTTGGCCTGTATTGATAGGTGGAGCATTTCTGATAGACCGCGAATTTATGGATATTGATATTTTTGAATACACCTTACCTATCGTATTCATTATCGTTGGTATTTCCATGATTCAAAAGTCAAATCGAAAAAATGGCCAATCCTCTTGGGGGTCACCAATGGGTAATTGGGGAGATACTACTCAGGAAGCTAATCCCAATTTTTCTTCCAATGGCGAGCCATTTATTGCCATTTCCAATGTACTCAATTCAAGTACCATTCGGGCCACAAACAAAGAATTCAAAGGAGCGAATTTGAGCAATATCATAGCAGGTCTGGAAATGGATTTTAGTCAAGTAGATTTTGAGGGAGAATCCATCCGTATTGATCTTACTCAAATCATGGGTGGGGCAACATTCTACGTTCCTGCCAACTGGGAAATTAGACAACATTACACAACTTTATTGGCAGGTTTTGAAGACAAAAGAAAGAGTTTAGGTAATAATGTGGAGGGGGAAAAGAAGATTTTATACCTGAATGGCTTTCAAGTTTTGTCTGGTATTCAAATCAAAGATATCCTTTAAGTATACGTTTAGTGTCAATTTGGGGCAATATAGGGAAGGGAAAATGAATTTTTGAAGACTCTTTTTTTTCAAAACTTTGGGCAAAAAGGATGATTTTCTCATAAATAGTGTAATTTCGCTTTCCATTGAACCTATTTAACTATGAAAATTTTGTATATACTAGCGCTACTGGTGCTAGGTCAAGGAGCTTTCGCGCAGATTACAAGCTCAGAATTTATTTACGACAAGGCACCGTTTCCATCATGCCATGCCTCTACTATTGAAGAAACTCCTACTGGTTTAGTAACAGCTTGGTTTGGAGGGACAGAAGAGCGCCATCCAGACGTGGGTATTTGGGTAAGCAGAATGGTGAACGGTAAATGGACGGCTCCTATTGAAGTAGCCAACGGTGTGCAAAACAGTACCATTCGTTATCCCCTGTGGAATCCCGTTTTATTTCAAATGCCGGCATCTAAAGGCGGTGAGTTATTATTGTTTTACAAAGAAGGACCTACACCGAAAGATTGGTGGGGAATGATCAAGCGTTCCAAAGATGGAGGAAAAACTTGGTCTAATACCGAAAGATTACCTTTAGGGATTTTAGGTCCCATCAAAAATAAGCCAGTCATGTTGAAAGATGGCACGTTGCTATGTCCTACTAGCTCAGAAGACAATGGTTGGAGAGTGCATTTTGAAATGACTAAAGATGGAGGCCGCACTTGGACTCGCACCGAAGCCATCAATGATGGAAAAGAGTTCTCAGCTATTCAGCCAAGTGTTTTATTTTTAAAAGACGGTCGACTGCAAATTCTTTGCAGAAGTAAGAACGGATATATCTTAGAAGCTTATTCGTCTGACCAAGGAAAGACGTGGTCTGCTTTAAAAGCGATTTCTTTACCTAATCCGAATTCAGGAACGGATGCCGTTACTCTAAAGGATGGCCGCCAAGTTTTAATTTACAATCACGTAACCAAGGAATCTCAAGAATGGGGAGGAAAGCGTTCTCCTCTCAATGTGGCCATTTCTTCTGACAGTAAAACGTGGAAAGAATTGGCGGTCTTAGAAAATGAGCCCAAAGCAGAGTTTTCATATCCTGCTGTGATTCAAACCAAGGACGGTAAAATTCACATTACCTATACCTGGAAAAGAGAGAAGATTAAGCACGTTGTGATCACCTTATAATATGACTCTACCCGTTCTTGATCTGAGCATCATCGTTGTTTATTTACTCTGCATGGTGGCTATAGGTATTTATTTTTCTAGGAAAAATAATAGTTCCGAACAATTTACTACGGCTTCTGGCCAAATTCCTGGCTGGGCATTAGGACTAAGTTTTTATGCTACTTTTTTAAGTGCCATTACTTTTTTAGGAGATCCAGGGAAGTCATTTGGCTCCAATTGGAACCCTTTTGTTTTTAGTTTATCTATACCTTTTGCCGCCTGGGTATCAACCAAATACTTTGTTCCTTTTTATCGAAATAGTGGAGAAGTAAGTGCTTATACCCATTTAGAAAAGCGATTTGGCGCATGGGCTAGAACTTATGCCATGGTTTGTTTTATCATGACCCAGTTGGCTAGGATGGGGACCATTTTTTATGGAATTGCTTTAACTATCAATGCCTTAACGGGGGTTGATATGCGATTGATAATCATTGTTTCAGGTTTATGTATCATTTTTTATACCGTGTTAGGCGGTATGGAGGCGGTTATCTGGACAGAGGTTATTCAGGCAATTTTAAAAACAATGGGAGCTTTGATGATTGTAGGAATCATCATTTACCAAACAGGCTTTTCTAAAGTGATTGAGGTGGGTATTCGAGATGATAAGTTTAGCTTAGGAAGCTTTGATCCAGATTTTAGTACCAGCTCCGTTTGGGTGGTTTTGATGTATGGCTTTTTTATTAATTTGACCAATTTTGGGATTGACCAAAATTACATTCAACGCTACCATACGGCCAAAGATGCCAAAGAAGCTGCCAAGAGTATATGGCTGTGCGTATTTTACTTCGTACCTGTTTCCTGCTTATTCTTTTTTATTGGTACTGCTTTATATACCTTTTACATGGAAAATCCAGCTTTGATATTAGAATTAAAGCAACAGGTTTCCGCTGAAAAAAGTATTGCTTTGGAAGCTTTAAAACCCTCGGATTATGGTGATCGAGTGTTACCATTTTTCATGAAGACGCAAATACCCAAGGGCTTATTGGGATTGCTGATGGCAGCTCTTTTGTCTGCAGCCATGAGTACCATGAGTAGCGGGATGAATAGCTCGGCGACAGTCTTTTTAAAGGATATTTACTTGCGCTATGTTCAAAAAGATTTGCCGGCAGCCAAGCAGTTAAAAGTATTGCACATCGCTACCGTTATCATGGGGTTATTGGGGATCACTTTTGGTATCAGCATGATAGGAGTTAAAAGTCTCTTAGATGTCTGGTGGAAACTATCTGGAATTTTCGCTGGCGGTATGTTGGGCATATTTTTACTGGGTTTCTTATCCAAGAATGTGGAAAATTTGGCCGCTAAAGTGGGGGCATTAGCCGGAGTGGCTATCATTGCCTGGATATCTTTCAAAGATAGTTTTCCTGAGGCTTATCAGAGCCCATTTGATTCCAAAATGACTGTCGTTTTAGGCACCATTTCCATCGTATTGATTGGTCGCCTTGTTCAAAAATTGATTCGTAAATAGTACACATGATGCAACAGAAATTACCAAAGGGTTTCGTACCCGTGATGATAAGTACCTTCAAAGAAGACCATTCTTTGGATTTAGAAGGAATTGCCCGTTTGACGGAAATGTATATTCAAACAGGTTCAGTGGGCTTGTTTGCTAATTGTTTGTCGAGTGAAATGTATGAATTATCTCGAGCGGAACGATTGAGTTTGATAGAAACGGTAGTGAAAACTGCCGCTGGCAGAGTGCCTGTCGTAGCAACAGGTACACTTGGAGATACGATTGAAGAAATGGCAGATTTCTCTAAGGCGATTTATGCTTTAGGAGTAGATGCCGTGATTGTTCTGAATAACCTGATGGTAAAAGAAGATGAATCAGATACCATTTTTTTACAGCACATGCATCATTTCATGGATTTGACTCCGGGAATTCCATTTGGAATTTATGAATGTCCTGTTCCATACAAACGTTTGATTAGTCAAGAGGTTTTAGAAGATTTATTGCCTTCCGGTCGCCTAGTTTATCACAAAGACACTTCCTTGGATGTCGCCAAAGTGGCTTTACGTATTCGCACAGCCCAAGGCTATAATTTTGGATTGTATGATGCCTATATGGGGCATGCCGTATCTGCCTTGAAAGCTGGCGCCATGGGTCTTTCTTGCATTCAAGGGAATTATTTCCCCGAATTAATTGCTTGGTTGTGTGCTAATTATAATGCCCCAGGGAAAGAAGATCAAGTTGCCTTAGTGCAGAAATTTTATCTGGATAATATGGATGTAATGCACACGGTATATCCGACTAGTGCTAAATATGTTTTACAAAAAAGAGGCTTCCCTATTCGTTTGACTACCCGCCGTGAAGTGGGTCATTTGACGCCTAAAGAAACCTCTGCTTTGGACCAACTAATCCAAGATTATTTAAAACTACCCATGGTAAAAGGGCTTGAATTTGCTCCCTTAACTTAACGTGATTGAATGTATTTGGCTATGGTTCCCATGGGAGCTATCCAAATACCATGTGCTGGATCATTAGCATATTCGAGGAGTTTTTTAAGCATACTGAGTCGGGTGGTTTGACTACCTGACTCATTCATTTCATGTCCAGCCAGTACCAGCCATTTACCTGAATTTCGAGCTTCTTCTATCAAAGGTAAGATTTGTTCAAAATCCTGTCCATCCATTTCTATGCCTGTCAATTGGGCAAAATTATGGTAGTTAGGATCGTTAGGAGCTTCACTTTTCCAGAGGCGACCCAATAAAAAGTGCTTGGCAATTAATGGTACGTAGCTTTGAGTTTGAGCTCCATTGCCAATAAAAGTTTGTCCACAAGGATAGGCAAAAACTTCAGCTTTGACGCCTAGGTTCTTTTCAATGGATGCATTACAATCCAAAATATCCTTTTCCATTTTTTCCAGACTATAATTTTCCAAGGCATTCGCTCTTGACCAAGTAAATATTCCAGTACATGGATGGGAAGTACTGTGGTTTCCAATTTCATGGCCATCAGCTACCGCTTTTTTCCAACCCGATAGGTTTTTCTCCATAGCCCCTGGATTAAGGAAGAAAGTAGCTTTTACTCCATGCTGATTTAGTAGTGAGGTTCCGTGGGTCACTTGGCTACCTCTCGCATCATCAAAGCTTAGGCTCAGCGCCATTTTTTTGCCTTGAGGCCAAGTGAAATTTTGAGAAAAAGTTGGAATAGCCCCTAATAGAGCTATTCCAACCATTAAGCATTGTAATTTTTTCATCTTATGGTTTGGGGGTTTCTAAGGGAATTTCTTCACCAAATCTTTTGTGTGAACCTTTAATTTCATCGTGTGAACTTGCAGCAATATAGGCCAATACAGCGATGAAGGCCAAGACTATCCCGAAGTTTTTGGCATAGGTGTTCCAAGACAAGCTTTGGTTCTCGAATACTACTTCTTCTGCCCGACTAAGTAAATAAATAATGATGGCGAAGTTGAGGATGTATAAATATTGCTCAATCCGGTAGGTACTTAAAAATGCACCTGTAATGAGAATACTTAATAACATATACAGTCCAAAATGTCCAATGAAGAACTTTTTGATATCAGAATAGTCCAAACTTTTAGATTTGGCATGAACATTGAGCCAATAGATTCCAGCAAAAAGAATGAGTAGAAGGGAATCCCAGCGGACCGACAACTCTATGGCTTGGTCGGAAGCTGTAAGCAGTGGAGTGATGGTTTTCTCCAATCGATCCATGCGGAAATTTTGTTGCCACATGGTAATGGGAATGATGAGGACCAGCATGAGCATAGGAAACCATTGTTTGGAATATTGAGTCTCAGTACTGTCTTCCCAATGTGAAGTAAAAGTTCCATAGGCCATACCTATGCCTCCAAAGAAACCTAAGGAGTATTCCATCACATTCCAGAAATTGAATTTGATTTCGGAAACATGTCCTAAAACCTGTAAGAAATTCCCAAAAGCAAATCCAAAGCCTCCACCTAGTCCTGCGAACAATGCTACGCGTAGAGCGGAATATTGTTTGGTCCGAAACATGAACCATGCCAATGCCGCCGCCATACCTAATACGCCCGCCCAAGATTCATCTCTTGGAGGGGTCATGAGCCATTCGTATTGTTGAATGATGAAAAAATAAAATAAAATAGCACCCACCACCATTTCTACCAAAAGTCGTGGCCAGGATACCGGGTTTTTGCTGGAGTTTGATAGACTTAGTCCAAACAATCCTCCACCAATGAATCCATAAAGTCCACCGATAACAAAAAGTGAAATTAAACCGTAATATACATTGACAAATTCCGTGTCTCGGCCGTATCCCACCACCATACCATAGCTCATAACGCCACCGATTCCCCAGCCCATGGCACCTGAAATAATGATTTGAAAAGCTTTGGCAAACCAATCTTTTCGATTGGCAATCAACAGGATAGCTATGGAACCAATGGACCCTGCCCATGCGGCCCCGTGTTCATGTCCGAACTGTCCACGTATAGCCCATGCCGTTCCTAAAGTCATCCCCACCGTGAGTAGAGATAATAATAATTTTTTGTTGTTCATTGTTTGATAGGTTTAGAAAATGGTAATCATAATTTATTGAGTGTTAATTGAATTCCTTGGCATATTGAAAAGGAGTCTTACCAGTGGTTTTTTTAAATGCTTTATTGAAATTGGTAAAATTGTTAAAGCCTGATTCATAGCATATTTGGGTGACTAAAAATTGGTTTTCCTTGATCAATTTACAAGCATACTCCACCCGAATTTCATTCAAGAAACTAGCATAGTTTTTTCTGGTTTTGGTTTTAAAATACCGACAAAATGATAGCGGACTTAAATGCGCAATCCCTGCAATTTCATCGATGCTTATTTTCCTTTTGAAGTGTTTTACTGAATAATTGTAGATCAAGTTTAATCGCTCTGTTTCTTTCTCGCTAGTAGAATTTTCCAGGATTCCCATGGATAGAATTTCCCTTTCTTTACTCATAGAAAGCAAATCCAGTATTTGATATAAGTGTAAAACCAAGTTATCATTTTCATTATCTAGGATGGTATTCATCCGACAAATGATCTGTTTTTTGGTTTCTCCTTGGATTCGAATTCCCTTTCGAGCCTCCTCTAATAATTGCAAAACAAATCGATTTTCGTGCAGTTTGAAAAAAGAATTTCCAAATAAATCAGGGTTAAAATGAATCACCAAAGCACTGGCTTTTAGGTCTTCATCACCTTGAAAATACACGTTATCACTACGTAAATAGTGCGGACAATTGGAGCCAATTAAGAGTAAATCACCGTCTTGAAAACGCTGAATACTGTCCCCCACAAACTGTGTTCCCGTTCCTTTTTCAATTAGTAACAATTCGATTTCCGGATGGTAATGATACTTGTTAAAAAAGTAATTAACTATGTCCCGACGAACACTAAATGAACGGAGTGGTTGGTTCGAAACTTTAAGTAAATGAGCCTTCATTGAATTATTAAAGTTGTCAATTTAGATGAAATGCAGCTATTATGCTAGAATAGTTGTGCTATTTGACAAATTTATTTAATTATTCAACCATAATTATGCATTTTTTTGTTAAAATTTTTAACCCTGAATATCGAGTAAAGTCTTTTTTAACCAAATCTATTTAACTATGAGATTAAATTTTACAGTAAAAATGTTTCGGCATTTTCTATTTGTAGCAGTCATGATAGCCGGGTGCTATTCAGCTGCTTTCGCTCAGTCCCGACTGATCACGGGAAAGGTAACTTCCAGTCAGGATGGTACCGAAGTTCCAGGAGTGAATATTTCACTGAAAGGAACGACCAAAGGGACAACCACTAATTCGTCGGGAGCTTATTCCATTGAAGTCAATGGATCGAATCCCGTATTAGTATTTTCGTTTGTTGGTTTTGATACGCAAGAAATTCGTATCGGAAGTCGCAGTGTATTAGACGTTTCTTTATCTTCTAGCACGGCTCTATTAAATGAAGTAGTTGTTACCGCATTAGGTATCAAACGTGAAGAGAAATCACTTGGATACTCCGTAGGTAAAGTAGCTGGAAAAGATATTAGTCGTGTTGTTAATGAAAACGTCTTGAACTCTCTTTCTGGTAAAGTTGCTGGTGTAAGCATCAACGCTACTGGTGGTACAGGTTCATCTGTTAGTATGATCATTCGTGGAGCTAAGTCCTTGAGTAATGACAATCAGCCCTTATTTGTGATTGATGGTGTGCCAGTTATTAACTCCTTGAATAACGTAGGTCAAATCGGTAATGATAACCGTGTGGATTATGGTAATGCCATTTCCGACTTAAATCCAGAGAATGTTGAAAGTGTATCGGTTTTGAAAGGACCAAGTGCTGCGGCTCTTTACGGTTCACGCGCGGGTAATGGAGTTGTGTTAATCACAACTAAAAATGGTTCAAAGGCGAAGAAAATGTCGGTTAATATTACTTCGAATACGGTATTTGATAATCCTTACAAGTTTTTGAAAATGCACTCGAAGTTTGCTACGGGTGTACTTCCATTTACGCCAGACAATAACCCATATCCAGGTGGAATTTTGAGTATTGAAGAAGGTTCAGCGGGAGGAATTGGACCAGAATTGGATAAAGGTTACAAAGCCATTCAATGGAATAGCCCTAAAGGTGCAGATGGAAAACCTATTCCAACAGAATTGAAGTCCTATGCAGACAATGTGAAAAACTTTGTTCAAACGGGTATTACAACTACAAACGGTGTTTCTATCACGAATGGAAATGATGTTGCGAATTATCGTTTGACATATTCCAACATGACTAGCCGTGGAATTATTCCAGGCTCAGATTTATTCAAAAACTCCTTATCTGCTGCATCTTCTTTCAAATTGTCGAACAAGTTGAAATTGAGTGCAAATATTGATTTGAGTAGAAATAATTCAAACAATCGTCCAGCGAGTGAGAGAGGGTCTAACCCATTACAATGGGCTTATGCTGTATCTCCACACATCAACATCATGGACTTGAAAGATTACTGGGTTCCTGGTCAAGAAGGTTTACAACAAAAATCTCAGTCTATCGGAAACTTCAATAACCCTTGGTTCTTGGCATATGAAGTGAAAAACGGATTTGAGCGTAACCGTGCCTTTGGTAACTTGAAAATGGATTATCAAATTACTCCTGAGTTAAGTTTGATGGCTCGTTATGCTTTAGATACCTATGGTGAAACTCGTGAAACTAAAATTGCGAAGTCATACACAGGTGAGAAAAATGGTGCTTATGGTATCATCAACTTAGATCGTTATGAGCGTAACGTGGATTTCTTAGCTACTTGGACTAAGCCAGTAGAGGATTTCCATTTATCATTCTCTGTCGGAGGTAATGCAAGAAGCTCAAGAACCTCGGATGTAAGTACAGCATCTAAAGGTGGTACAGGATTAATTATTCCTGGTTTGTTTACTTTGCAAAATATTGCCAATACTAACATTAACTATTCTAGCTTCCAAACGAAGAAAGTGGTGTATAGTGCCTATGGAATGGCCAACGTATCTTACAAGGATATGGTGTATTTGGATTTAACTGCTCGTAACGACTGGTCAAGTACTTTGCCTATAGAAAATAGATCTTACTTCTACCCTTCTGCTTCCTTAAGTGTATTATTGAATGAGGCATTTGCGATTCCAAATGATAAAATAGATTTATTGAAAGTACGTGCTGGAGTAGCGCAAGTTGGTAATGATACCAATCCTTATGCATTGATCAATACATTGCAAAATGCTGAAGCTTGGGGTTCATTGACTCGTTTAGGAAAATCGGGTTCTATCTTATTACCTGATTTGAAGCCTGAAATTTCTACTTCCTACGATTTAGGTCTTGATTTGACGATGTATAAAAATCGTTTAAGATTCTCAGGTACGTATTACACGGTAGAAAATCGTAACCAAATTATCCCAACTACCCTACCTTCTTCTTCTGGTTTTACTTCGAAGAACATCAATGCTGGTTTGTTAGTATCTAAGGGTATTGAATTAACTGCTGGTGGTACACCGATTGACAAGAATGGTTGGAGATTGGATTTGACAGCTAACTTCTATAAGAACGAAACGACCATCAAAGAACTTTCAGAAGGTTTGAATTTCTACACCCTTTGGACTGATGCAAAAGGTGGTGCTTGGACTTATGTAGGAGATAAAATTGGAGATATCTATGATGCAGAAATCGTAACGGTTAAAGATCAATCATCTAAGTATTTCGGATATCCAATTTTGGATTCGGATGGTTCATGGCAATCGGTTAATGCGAGCAATACTCGTACGAAGATTGGTAACTTCAACCCAGACTTCATTTTAGGCTTACAGACTTCTTTATCTTATAAGAACTTTAGTTTAAACATGACATTTGACTGGAGAAGTGGTGGTGACTTTGTTTCTCAAACCTACCGTTATAGTGAGTCGGATTTGAAATCTCAACGATTCTTAGACAATTTGATCAATCCAAATGGTTTGACAGGAGATGCACTACGTAATTATTTAGTTGCAAACCAAGACAAATACATCCGTATTAATCAAAACGGTTATTTCCCTATCGTGGGTGGCCCAACTGCTGAGTACGGTGGTTATCCATTTGAATATGGTGGAAAAACGTATCCTAATGGAGTATTTAACCCAGGTGTTATTGCTATTTATGATGGTAAAGGAAACATCACTGGTTACGAAGAAAACTTAGGTGGACCTAATACCCGTATCCTTCCTTACGGAGATAACTATCCTTGGAGCTTTACACGTGCCGCTACGTTCGATGCTTCTTTCGTGAAGTTGAGAGAGATCTCTTTAGGATATGAGCTTCCAAGTAATTTTGTTAAGAGCTTAGGTTTGCAAAGTGCTAACTTCTCTGTTTACAGTCGTAACATCATTTTATGGACGGCTTCTAAAATTGGAATTGACCCTGAAACAGCTTTCCAACCACAGGCTGGAGCACAAGCAGGAACCCAATTTAAGCAAGGAATTGAGCGCTATAATGTTACTCCTTGGGTTATCCCAGTTGGATTTAAACTTGGTTTGACATTTTAATCAAAGCACCTTAAAACATTAAAATCATGAAAATAAGATTAATAAAAGCTGTCGCCTTCACCCTATTAACTGGAGTATTTTTCTCTTGTGAAGACTTGACAAAAGTGAATATAAATCCAAATGGAGTTCAACCAGAGGTTGTGAATCCAAACTTGGTAATGCCTACTGTATTAACAGAAATGTCCAAGGCCTATGTAAACTTGGGATATCAAGATATAGCGGGTGTAGTTCAGCACACACAAAAAGATGCTTGGTCATCAGGACATAATGATTACGACTGGGGTGGAAACCAAAGTTGGTCTGGTTATTATGATATTTTACGTAATAACGACTTGCTTTATAGTCGTTCGGTAGCTTTAAACTGGGAATTCCAACAAGGAGTTGCCTTAGTCAACAAAGCTTTCATGTTTGGTTTGATTACGGATCTTTGGGGTGATGCTCCTTATACCAATGCCTTGAAAGGGGAGACAGGTGGTACAGATAATATCTTACCTGCTTATGATTCTCAAGAGGTAATTTATACAGGTATTTTAGCAGATTTAGAAAAAGCGAATACCTTGTTATCTAAGCAAAAAAGTGAGTACTCCAACATTGTAGATAACGTGGATGTGATTTATTCCGGTGACCCTACAAAATGGCGTAAATTGGCAAACTCATTGGCTTTACGTTATTACATGCGTATTTCTGCAAAGAAACCAGATGTAGCTAAAGCAGGTATTGAGAAAATTGCTAAGAATCCAGCGAACTATCCTGTGATTTTAGCTAACTCTGATGATGCTACGATGGGATTCCCAGGTACTTCAGATGGTACATCTTGGCCAGCTAATGCCGTATATGATGTGAGTGGTAGTAATTACCGTCGTATCAAAATGGCGAATACTTTTGTAGAATACCTACAAGGAGTGAAAGATCCTCGTTTAGGTATTTGGGCAGCTAAAGTAGAAATTCCATTGGTGGTAGATGCTACTTTACCAGCTAAAACAGATAAGATCATTGATGGTAAGCGTTATTTATCACCTGATGTGGTAGGTAATTCAAAAGTTGATACAGATCAAGAATATGTAGGTTTACCTACTTCATTCTCTCAGTTGCCTTCTGCTTACAACATGAACCCAACACCTGGTCAGACTTCATTTAACCCTCACGTTTCTTTCCTTGCTCCAATGTATAAAAATGCTTCTGGAGCTTTGTTAAGAGCTCGTTTGGTATCTGCTGCTGAAGTGAACTTCATCTTAGCGGAGGCTGCGTTGAAAGGTTATGCAGTGGGAGATGCAAAAACGTTTTATGAGAATGGTGTGAAAGCTTCCTTGACTACTTGGGGAGTAGGTTCTACTTCATCTACGTATTTGGCTAATTCTGGTGTTGCTTTTGCTGGTACAGTAAAACAAGTGATTGAGCAAAAATGGATTGCTAGCTGGACTGCAGCTACTGAGGCTTGGTTCGACTTCCGTCGTACAGGTTTCCCTGAGTTAAAAGCGGGTCCAGTGGCAAAACGCCAAGCTATTCCTGTTCGTTTCTATTACATGCAGGATGAGTTACGTATCAATGCTAAAAATACAGCTGCAGCTTTGGATAAATTAGAAGTAACTAATTACTCACAAGCGGATGGCAAAAACAGTGCTTGGTCTAAGCCTTGGATTATTCAAGGTACAGGAAAGCCATATTAAGATTTTTAAGGGGTCTCCTTCGGGAGGCCCTTCAAAAAATTAGATTCTCTAATTCTGTTAACCAATGAAATTAAATACACCTCTAAACCTTTTCATACTTTTATTCTTGTGTTTGTTTACTCAAGCGACTGCTCAAACCCTCCGGGTTGGGGCAGCCGTACGAGTTATTACACCAGAACCCTTACTTCCTGTTTCGGGAGGTATAGGAACACCTAAACCTAGTGTAGAAAAGAAAGGGGAATTGTATGCTCGTGCCATGGTATTTGAGCAAGGAAATACTCGTTTTGCTATTGTTAATGTGGATAACCTTGGTTGGACTTCTGTTCTAGGAAATAAGTCTAGAGCACTAATAAAAGGAATCGCCCCTGAAAATATTTTAATTGGAGCTACGCATACACACTCCGCCCCCGATGCCTATGGTTTTCCAGATGTTACGGGAAAAAATTATGCAGATTTGAAATACCTAGATCGTTGTGTTCAGCAAATTGCTGATGCAGTCAACGAAGCCATGACGAAATTAGAACCTGCCGCTTTGAAAATTAATGTAGAAGAAGCCAAAGGTAAAATTGCTTATAATTATTATGCCCCTGCTTTATATGATCCACGTTGTGGAGTCATTCAAGCTATTGCTACCACGGGTGCTCGACAAGGGAAAGCCATTGCTACCTTGGTGAATTATGCGATCCATCCAGAAGTTATCGGAAGCGGAAGAGGGATTCTTAGCCCTGATTTATGTGGGCCATTGTATGATAGAATTGAAGCTCAAGCAGGCGGTGTTGCTTTATTCATGAATGGAGCTCAAGGAGGAATGGTCACAGCAGATACCCGTTTGGAATATGGAAAAGAAGGACAAAGTAGCCAAAAGGAAGCCAATACCTGGGAAGAATGCATTCGAATAGGAGAGCTTTTAGCGGATGAAGCTTTGCGAATAATTAATAAAGCTCCAGTGTTAGATTCTCCATCAATTTATTGTACGTCAAAGATGATAGACTTACCTGTTGATTCAGAAATCATGCGGTATATTTTAACCAATTCACCTTTAAAATACGAATACAAAAAACCGAATACGGTTAGCACTCAATTAAACTTGTTGAACATTGGGCCTGCTCAAATTCTTACGGTTCCTGGTGAAGCCTTACCCAATGTCGGCTATTATGTCAAACGCCACATGGCAACCAAATTGCCCTTTTTGTTTGGCCTTACCAATGATGCCTTTGGTTATATGTTAGCTAAAGTGGATTACAATAGCTTTAAGCGCTATGACTATGTCACCCGAACCAGTTTGGGGGAAATGACGGCAGAGATTTACATGGACCAAGCCTTGCAGTTGATACAGGCTAGCCCTAAACCGATGCTGAAATAACTTATTATCACATCATTGAATTATCTTAGGCAAATTTAAGGTCATTCAACCATCCACTCATCGAAATGTGTTTTGTAATATGAAAAAACTAGGACTACTTTTATGGGCATGCATTGCTTGTAGCATCTTGACTAATAATGCCGTGTCTCAGCAATTAGAACCCACTTATGCTGAAAAATTAGGCTACCCGAAGGGGAAGAAAGTGGTTATTTTTCATGTGGATGATTGTGGTATGTCTTACTCTTCTAATCAAGGGGCTTATAAATCCATTGAACAAGGAGTAGCAACTTCATGTAGTATCATGATGCCATGTCCATGGGCAGCTAGTTTTATACATTACATCCAAAAAAACCATCCCAATTTAGATGCGGGTTTGCACCTGACTTTGACTTCAGAATGGAAGGATTACCGTTGGCCAGCTTTATCAGGTTTTCAGCAGGTACCTACTTTAAGTGATGGTGATGGATGCCTTTGGCATAGTGTAGAACAAGTTATTAAAAACGGAAGTCCAGATGAAGTAGAAAAAGAAATCCGAGCTCAAATAGAACGTGCGACACGTTTGGGATGGAAACCCACCCACCTAGATTCGCATATGGGAACCTTATTTGCTTATCCTCCATTTTTAGAGCGTTATTTGAAAGTGGGAATGGAATTAGGTATTCCTGTAATGTTTCCTGGAGGAAACAATAAAATGCTGATTGAATCGGTCAATAAGCCATATATCAAAAAAATGAAAGCAGAAGGTAAGTGGAAAGAAGGCATGCCTTTACCCATGGCTAAATTTGGTTTGACAGATTTGGTAACGGAATCTAAGAAGATTGGCGAAATGCTATGGAAAGCAGGTTTACCAGTATTGGATGATTTGCACTCGGATAGTGGAGATTGGAAACCAGAGGGAAATGCTACTCCTGCTGAGTGGGGAAAATACAAGGCGGACCAATGGATTTATCAATTGCAACACATGAAGCCAGGTGTGGCTATGTTGATCGTTCATAGTAGTGATATCACCGAAGAATTTAAGTTTATCAGTGGTTCAGGAGGCTCTCGTTTAGCTGATATGAATTCCATGATGCATCCAGATTTGAAGGCTTATATTGAGAAAGAAGGTATTATCTTAAGTACTTTCAGAGAATTGATGGAGCGACGTAAAAAAGTAAAATAATCACATGAAGTTTTTAAAAATCGTATTTGCCCTGCTAGTGATGTCTACTCCATCGCTAGCTCAAAGTACAGCTATTGTCAAATCGATGCTTATTTTTCCTGGACAAGACAAACACGTCCATGGAAGTAGCTTGGTCCGTTTGCCGAATGGAGATTACCTGTCGGTTTGGTTTTATGGTAGCGGAGAAAGAACAGCTGATGATGTTAAATTGATGGGAGCCCGTTTAAAAAAGGGGGATTCTCGATGGAGTGAGCCATTTTTAATGGCTGACACACCTCATATCCCAGATTGTAATCCGGTGCTCTTTCTGAACAAGGAAAATAAATTATTTTTAGTCTGGATTGCTGTTCAAGCAAATCAATGGGAACAGTCTGTGTTGCGTGTGCGGACATCCACAAATTATTCCAAAGAGGGGGCTCCTGTTTGGGAATGGCAAGATAATATTTTGCTAAAGCCAGGAAATGACTTTGCTACTGAGGTGAGTAAAAAATTAAAGCAATTGCCTGAGCACCATATTGGTTGGGCAGGATATGCGCCGAAATACGATGAAATGATAGCCAAAGCTAGCGCTGATCCTGTGAAAAGAAGCTTTGGTTGGATGACGCGAATCAAACCACTTATTTTGGAAAGTGGACGCATTATTTTGCCTCTTTATTCTGATGGATATAATTTCTCAATGATGGCCATTTCTGATGATCAAGGAGCTAGTTGGCGACCAAGCCTACCTTTGGTAGGTCGTGGACCCATTCAACCTGCCGTAGTAAAAAAGAAGAATGGTAACTTATTAGCTTATTTGCGTGATAGCGGGGATAATCCTCCTCGAGTACACATGAGTGAGTCTTCTGATCAAGGAGAAACCTGGTCTGCTTCTGTCAAAACAGATATACCCAATACAGCTAGTGTGGAACTTTTGGTTTTGGCAGATGGTAGATTGGCGTTTTTAGGAAATGACATAATTGATGGTCGCTATCGATTGGGATTATTTCTTTCTGATGATGAAGGAAAAACTTGGAAATGGAAAACATATCTGGAAAATGTGGCCCCTGGAAAAGGAAGTTTTTCCTATCCATCTTTGACCCAAAGTCCTGATGGATTTTTGCACATTAGCTATTCTTCTCACATAGAGAAAGACCAAAAATCAATTAAATATGTGGTAGTTGATCCTCAGAAAATCAAAGCCGAGTAGTGAATTTAAACCTAAACCTATACAATGAAAATCAGTAAATTACATGTACTAGTATGCATTTGCCTTTTGTTGGCGACGCATATGACTTGGGCACAAAATAAGTCCAAGCAACCTGTGTATCAGGATACCCCATTTTGGCAAGATTATAGTGTCAAATATTATTTAGCTAAAGATCAGGCTACAGATTTGAGTACTAGTTATGCAGACAGAAATGGTAATATTATTTTGTTTGGCTCTACGGGTACTTTACTGCCACATGATGGACAATTTCTTTACCCAGGAACGTTGATAAAGGATACCAAATATCGGACGAGTGCTCCCAAGAAAATGGCAGCCTTAACTTCGTATCAAAAGCAATTTGTATTGTTGGATGATAAGGCGATTTTGAGTCATGCTTTTGCTGGAAGTATTTATTCCAAACATGAATTAGCCAAAGCGAATCAAGTGGTTGGAGGAAAGGATTTTGCCTTTTTAATTTCAGACGGGATTAATATTCATTGGGTGAAAGATTCCAAAACCTTGTTCAAAGGTAATTTGTCGGGAGATCAGGTTCTTGATATGAAATACCAAGCGTCTAGTCAAACCTATTTTATTTTAGGGAAACAAGCACTTTACAGTTTCTCGGCAGCCCAAGCTGGTATTTCTAAAATAGCCAGTGGCTCTTTTACTGCATTTGATATAGCAGAAAATTCTACCAAAGTATATGTAGGAGGAAATGATGGGTATCAGATTTTCGATACTAGCACAAAACAAATCAGTGAAAAGCAACAAAAATTACCTTGGACCGAAATTACTGCCATTAAATCCATTGGGGATAAAGTTTGGTTTGGCACGAATAAGGGGGCCTTTGCTTTAAAGAAGGATGGTAAATATGATTATTATAATGGAGAAAGATGGTTACCAAGTAATGTCGTGAAGCACATTGCTGAAGGTCCTAAAAATTCAGTTTTAATCACCACAAGTGCCGGATTGGGACAAATCTGTTTTAAGAAAATGACCTTACATGAAAAGGCCGTTTTTTATGATGATCAAGTAAGAAAGCGCCATATAAGGAATGGATTTAATGCCTCATTGGATGGTATGCAAAAAGGAAATCTAAGTACAGGATATTTGGCTGATTCAGATAATGATGGCCTTTGGACATCCATGTATTTGGGAGGAGAAATTTTTCGTTATGCGGTAACCAAAGACCCAGAGGCATTGCAAAATTGTCGGGAGTCTTTAGATGCCATGGAGCGATTATATAAATTAACTCCAGTTCCAGGATTCCCAGCTCGTTCATTTGAGCGTCGTGGTTTTATTGCTAGTTTGTCGGATCCAGAGCGTTGGCAGCCTTCTCCTGATCCAGAGTGGGACTTTAAATCCACGACAAGTAGTGATGAGGTAATAGGACATATTTTTGCTTTTGGGGCTATGGCTGAGTTGGTGGACGATGCCGATTTAAGGAAGCGTTCCATTGTTTTAATTGATACTTTGATGTCGCATATCTTGAAAAATGATATGTATTTGATTGACTTTGATGGGAAGCCTACTTTGTGGGGAAAATGGAATCCAAAATACGTTAATTCTTTCCCTACGAATGTGGGAGATCGTAAATTGAATTCGTCTAATATTACTTCCATGCTTCAAACGGCGTATCATTTTACTAAAAAGGAGAAGTATAAGCAAAAGGCTTTTGAGCTATTGACTAAATATGGCTATTATGATAACTTGATGCGCCCTTTTAGTGTCTTAGGTCGAGCTGGAAAGGATGCAGATGCCCATGCACAAAACATGTCGGATGGCTGGAATCACTCAGATGATGAAATGTATTATGTGGGATATTGGGGATTGTACCGATATGCGTTTAATGACACTTTAAAAGCGAATTTCAAGAAATCCATCTTGGATCACTGGCAAATTGAGCGTCCAGAAAAAGAGGGAGCTTGGAATATATTTACGGCCTTAACAGGCACCAAACAATTTGATTTGAATGAGGCAGCGTGGTATTTACGTGAACATCCTATGGATATGATTGATTGGGCTATTCAAAATAGTCATCGTAAAGATATCGTGAAAGTCGCGGATAACTTCCGTCGTCAAACCACCCAAGAAGTATTACCTCCTGATGAAAAACCCATCATGCGCCATAATGCTAACCAGTTTAATATGGACCGCAATGGAGGCAATGGATTATCGGAACATAGTGCGGGAGACATTTGGCTTTTACCTTATTGGATGGGCCGTTATTTAGGGGTTATTTCTGAGCCTAAAAAGTAATTTTTTCTTAACGTTGTCAAGGTTTCAAACCTTGACAACGTTGAAATTTTCAAATTAGTTTCCAAGAAAATATCGATAAACTGATTTTACGTGATCCGTTTGAATTAGATCCACTCCCAGCTCTTTAGCTTTTTTATAATTATTAGATTGGTCCAATGGACCTAGTACATCGGTATATACTTTGATGTTTTTTTCATGAATGTCATGGACTAATTGAGCGTTCATTTTGAGCCAATTGACATCGAAAGCATAGGGGGCTAAGCGGTTTATTTTTGTCTCGATTTCATTTGCATTATTTAAGCTCGGCATTCTTTTGCTTTGAGCGTCTACTGTTTTTAGCCTTTCTAAAAACTCGTCATTCCCATAGTAAACTGACTCTTTATCTAAGTGATATTTCCGCATCAGTGATACCAAGGGTTGAGGTTCCACTTGTTTGCAGTCCACGTAGATATAGGTTTTCGTATTTTTTTGCTTGTTCCATTTTGCTACCAATTGTAAGGTTTCTTCCAAAGTTGGAATTTGTTCATTAGGGAATTGTGCCTCCCAACCTTTATTGGCTTTTAGTTGTTTAATTTCCGATAAAGACAAGTTGGCAATTGGGCCTGTTCCATTGGTGGTTCTGTTTAAAGTTCCATCATGTAAAATGACTAATTGATTGTCTTTGGAGGTTCGTACATCTATTTCAATAAAATCAACTCCCATCTCTAAGGTTTTTTGGAAAGTAGCCAAGGTGTTTTCTGGGGCTAATCCTGAGTTTCCTCGATGAGCAGAGATTCGTAGTTGATGTTGGGATTTGTAGGTCCAAGCCTCGATTTGACTGGGACTATTGGATCGCTGGCAAGATGAGATAATAGCTATGGATAACACCAATAGCCAATGGTATTTTTTCATTTTAAATAGGTTGTATTTGTAGTCAAAGGTATTCCTTTTTACTTATTCAAAATTACGGATCTACGGGCATTTTGTAATGCTTATTCATGCTATTTGATTAAATTTTTTAGGACTTTATTTTAACGAATTTATTCCTTGATTGAGGAAGTCAAATGGACTAATATTGATTATCAATTTATTGGACAATAACTATGAAAAATCAATCGTTTCAACAACGCTGTCAAGGTTTTGAACCTTGCCAGCGTTAGGAATTTTACTTAACTTCATTTCCTATTTACAAGCCCTCAAAACCTATGAAAGCATATTATTTACTGATCCTTGCTGGGATGATGGCTTGTCAACCTTCTAAGCCTTCAAACACCACCATGAACCCAGAAAATAGCTTTGGATACGATTATAATTTATTGAAAAATGATCCCACGACGGTATTATTAAAACAAGGAAACCAGCAGGTCTTGGTCCTTGGGAAATACCAAGCCAGGGTAATGACCAGTAGCTCCCAAGGAGATGCAGGTTTTAGCTACGGTTGGATCAATCATGAGCTCATTAAATCAGGTAAATTAGGGCCTCATATGAATGCTTTTGGTGGAGAAGAGCGCTTTTGGTTAGGTCCTGAAGGTGGGCAGTATTCTGTGTATTTTAAACAAGGAGACCCCTTTACTTTTGAGCATTGGCAAACCCCCGAAATCATTGATACCGAAACATATCCTTTGGTTAAATCAGATAGCCAAAAGGCCTTATTCCACAAAGATTTTGAAATTGAGAATTATTCTGGAACAAAATTTAAAGTCTCTTTAGACCGTGAAGTAGCCTTGTTAAATCAAGCGGAAGCAGAAAAGCAATTACAAGTTTCTTTGGAGGGAATTTCATGGGTGGGCTATCAAACGAATAACGTATTGAAAAATACAGGACAAGATTGGTCTAAATCAACGGGTGTTTTGTCGATCTGGTTATTAGGGATGATGAAGGCTTCAGACCAAAATACGATATTAATCCCTTACCAAAAAGGGCAAGAAGCGGCTATTAACTCTGCCTATTTTGGACAGATTCC
The DNA here is from genome assembly GCF_019923745.1 of Aquirufa aurantiipilula. Classification (GTDB taxonomy): domain Bacteria; phylum Bacteroidota; class Bacteroidia; order Cytophagales; family Spirosomataceae; genus Aquirufa; species Aquirufa aurantiipilula. Next base: position 41,381 of record NZ_JAANOG010000006.1, on the reverse strand, counting down.
TGCGGAACGTTTGATCAAAAAAGACGGTATGCTTTATTTTAAAGCAGACGCGAACTCGAGAGGTAAATTAGGCATCCCGCCGAAAGCCTTGATTCCTCTAGCGGCAAGTTATGATGCTGCCAATCACATATTGACTATCCTTCAATTTGATTATCAGGGGGAACAAGAATATGTCAATTCCATGTGGGAAATTCAGGAAAACCCCTACCAAGGAGATGCCTTAAATGCGTATAATGATGGCAAAAATGATACGGGGACCCAAATGGGGAAATTTTATGAATTGGAAAGTTCTTCTCCCGCCATTGCCTTAGCCCATGGTCAGTCGCTGCGTCATGTACAAAGAACATTTCACTTAGAAGGTTCAGAAGAACAATTAAATCAGGTTTGTCAAAAACTATTGGGAATTAAATTGCTGGATTTACCTTGGAAATAAAAAAGCTCTAGAAATTTCTAGAGCTTTTTGAAAGATATTGAATTCATTTCTACTCCTCATCCATCATACTTCTACGCTGTTTAGCTGCTTGTTTGGTTGTTTTGATTCTGTAGTTAAAAGTTAAATTGAATTGCGTCAAACGACCTTGAAACTCAGATTTGGTATAAAAGCCTGTTCCTCGAGTCTCCGAGCGCATGATTCTGGAACTGAAAACGTCCAAGATATTCAAGGTCAAGGTACCGTTGCCTTTCATGATGTCTTTACTGGCCGATAAATCCATCCAAGCAATATAACCTCTTGAACCTTGAGGTGTATTTTGCGGAGCTTCATAATTGGCTCTTAATTGGGCATCTACGCCTCCTCCTAATTTGAAACGAGAGGTATGGCGGGCAAACCAAGAATAAGTATCGCTCACATAGTTGGGATCAATGTTGCTGGCATCTGCTTTCGCTCGGAATATATTGATGCTCAAATCTGCTTTCCATGCCTTACTTACATTGGAAGATCCAGTAAATTCGGCACCCATGGAAACTTCGCTTTTAAAGTTTTGAGGTAAAGTAATTGAAAACCCATTGGCATCTACTTGACGAATACGATCTATTTTTCCTTCGGTATTTCGGTAGTAAATGGATGAACTGATACTTCCATTTTCATAGTATTTCACATGGCCCAAATCAAATGCATCTGTGAATTGTGGATTTAAATTAGGATTACCGGAGAAAAAATTTCGGTTATCAGAATAAGTTACAAATGGACTTAACTCATTGTAAGTAGGTCTACGTACCCGTCTAGAATAGCCTAGTTGGAATGAATTATCTGCCGACAAAGAATAGGTAAAATGAGCACTTGGAAACAAATTGGCATAGTTCCTTGGGTTTTTCTCTTTCGTTTGCAATAGCTCCGTCCGAATGTCTGTCATCTCGCCACGGATACCTACTTGATAGGAAAATTTCTTGATTTTAGTACCCCAAATGGCATAAGCTGCCGTGATATTTTCATTATAAACAAAATTGTTTTGTAATCCCGGTACTACAGTAAACTCTCCTGTTTCTTGTTTTTGAGTCACAATATAATCATTGGTCATATCCCGAAAACTTGTCCGTAAACCCGTTTCTATTTTTCCATCTTTCCCCACAGGATTTACATAGTCCGCTTGTAAAATCCACTGGTGTTCTGCTTCATCGTTGATGGATTTTTGTATTCTGGAATTCTCAGGAAAAGCACTACCATCGGGTCTTTTGCCCACTTGGGTAAATAATTGGTCTGAACTTTCCCAATAATCTAAATAGCGCAAATCAGCTGTAAATTCTTTGCCTTTTCTAGCATAAGACTTTTTGAATGTTAGAGCATATTCGGAATTGGGTTCTGCTTCTTTTTCATCTTGTTGACGATCAGTGATGCTATATAAATTGCTCAAGCTTTTTTGGTAGTCCAAATAATGAAAATCCGAAATACGACGAACATCGGTTCTACGGAAAATATATGAACCGGTTAAAACCGTTTTTTCATTGAAAAAATAATCAGCTCCACCCCGTATATTATTCACCATACCTCTCACATTATTTTGGGAGGTTTGTTGCAAATAATTAGTTTGTCCTGGGGTATAAACTTCCTGGTAAATATTTCCTCTCCCTGGAGTTCTACGGTAAAATAGACCGTAGTTCAAAAAGAAGTTTAACTTGTCTTTCCGGTAGTTAACAATAGCTGTAGCGCCGAAATTCTCAGGATAACCCGTAGTGGTTTCTATAGCCCCATTAAAGCCCTGATTTTGATTTTTCTTCAAAACAATATTGATGATTCCTGCCATACCTTCTGCTTCATACCGTGCCGAAGGATTCGTGATAACTTCCACCTTTTCAATTAAATTTCCTTGCAATGACTGCAGTCCGCCTGCACCACTGATACCTACCAAAGTAGACGGTTTACCATCAATTAAAATACGGACATTGTCGCTTCCACGAAGCTTAACCCCACCTTCGCCATCCACTTGAATAGAGGGCAGATTACCTAAAATTTCAGAGGCTGTCGCACCGCGATTGGCTAAATCGGTGCCAACATTAAATATTCGCTTGTCCAAAGCCAATTCCATAGAAGCTTTTTGACCCTTCACTGTTACTTCTTCCAATGTTTTAGACGAAGATTTGGCTTCTAAAACGCCTAGATTGATAGTATGATTTTCTTTATTGATGATGATGCCTTTTTGTTGGATTGTTTCAAAACCCACACTTTCAATCACGACATCGTAGGTTCCGTAAACTACATCAGTAGAAAATTGGCCTTTATCATCCCCAATTCCACCAGTGATTAATTTTTGAGCACCTGCTTGAAATATGCGAATGCTGGAAAACGGGACAGGAGCTTTGGATTCTTTTTCAATGATTTGACCTTTGATTTTACCTTTTGGCCCTACCTGGGCTATACTTTGAAAACTTAGGAAAGAAAGAAAAATGCTTAAGCGAACGAGGTGTTTCAATTTCATAGTAATTTTATTGACAACCCGAATATGGGTCTAAGAGGTATTTATTTTAGTAAAAATCGACAAAATGGAGATTAATTACAACGTAAATCCTGATAGCGACTTAATAATCAGGTCAGACCCGCGTTTAGGAAAAGGAATTATTTTTGCTTTGGGTAGACAAAAAAGAGTAGTTTATCTATAATTTGACCGGCTATCAAAGGAATAAATCTAAATTTCGACATCTAAAACCCTAATGAAATAGCTTATGTTAAGATCCCTTGGCCTTGCGGCCCTTTCGCTTACTTCACCTCAACTCCTTTCCACTCAATCTTCAGGTATTTATGTTTCTCAAATGGATCATTTGTTGGGAACATCTTTAGACCTTAAAATTGCCGCATCTCATTATGGCGCTGCCAAAAAGGCCGAAGCTAGTTTACTGTCAGAGGTAAAACGCTTAAGTCAAATTTTGGGTACTTATCATCCAAGTACTGAGTTTAATCAATGGATGACTAGTCAAGGAGAATTTAAGCCAGTATCTCAAGATTTATTCCAAGTTCTTCAGCAGTTTGATGCTTGGAAAGAAAAAACAGGTGGTTTGATTAATGCCTCAGCTGAAGAAATTGCTCAAGTATGGAAAGCAGCAAGTGTAGAAAATCAAATACCCAAAGATGAGGATATTCAAGCAGCGGTACAGCTAGCCCAGCAAAAGCATTGGGAAATTAATGAAGCAGAACAGAGCATAGCTAGAACCAGTCAGGCGGCCTTACGATTACATTCTTTTGCCAAATCCTATGTTATGCAAAAAGCTGCAGACATCGCTTTAGCTACCGAGGGGGTACATGGAATTGTATTAAATGTCGGAGGCGATATCTTGGTTAAAGGAAATGGACTAGATCAAATTTCGATTAAAGATCCACGTAACTTTGCAGAAAATGCAGCTCCTCATACTCAGATATTAGTTGAAAATAAGGCTGTAGCTACCTCAGGGGATTATCAAAGAGGTTTTGAAATCAATAAGCAATGGTTTTCTCATGTGATGAATCCTTTGACTGGTCAGCCTGCTACGGAAATCATAAGTGCAACTGTCGTACATCCTGATGCAGTAACAGCCGGGGCACTTTCTACGGCCTTTCAGGTAATGAGTCCAGCACAAAGTCAACAATTAGCAGCATCCATTCCCGATACCGATTATTTGATTTTGACAAAGTCGGGAGAAGAATATACAAGTCCCAATTGGAACAACCTTGTGGCCTCTAATGCGCCCAATTTCCGTCCTTCGAGTTTGAGTACGAATATTTTGATGGTTAATCAAAAGGAAAAAATGTGGACGGATAAGCAAGAGCTACAAATTAAATTTGAATTGGCTAGTTTTGAAGGTCGCTTCCGTCGTCCTTTTGTGGCTGTTTGGGTAGAAGATGAAAATCATAAACCCATTAGACGTATTGCTTTATGGTTTAATAAGCCAAGATGGTTGCCAGATTTGCGTTCTTGGTATGCCGCACAAAGAGAAAGTGCGATTGATATAGCTTCATTAGCTAGTGCTACCCGATCACCTGGTGAATACACCTTGGTGTGGGATGGAAAAGATGATGCAGGGCAATTTGTGAAACAAGGAAAATATACGGTATACATTGAGGCTGCTCGTGAGCATGGTACTTACCAATTGATGAAACAAGAAATGAATTTCAATGGTAAGGATCAAAAGCAAACGCTTTCTGGTAATGAGGAAGTGACAGGTGCTTCTTTAACTTATGTAGCCAAATAAATTAGATTCTATTTTTATTGAGAGCCCATGATACATTCATGGGCTTCTTTTAACCAAGCATATGAGTAAGCCTAATCCTACATTAAAACCCAAGCAAAGTAAATTTCGTCGCTCAACAGCCGAAATCTCTCGTTGGCTACACATTTATTTGTCCATGTTCAGCTTTGCAATTGTCTTATTCTTTTCCGTGACCGGATTAACCTTGAATCATCAAGAATGGCTTCCTGAAAAATCCGATGTTCAGGAGCAAAAAGCCAAAATGAATGTAGCTTGGGTGAATCAATCGGATACGGCCAAAATAGCTAAACTGGAAGTAGTGGAGCACCTCAGAAATACCCATGGAATTAAAGGACAATTGAATGATTTCAGGATAGATGATGCCGAAATTTCGGTTTCATTTCAAGGTCCCGGCTATACCGCTGATGTGTTCATTGACCGAGAAACGGGTGCCTATGATCTAACAGAAACCCGCATGGGCTGGATGGCTGTCATCAACGATTTACATAAAGGGAGAGACACAGGCAAATCTTGGGCCTGGGTGATTGATATCTCTGCCATTTTTATGATATTCATTTCGGCCACAGGTTTAATCCTATTGTTGTTTTTAAAGAAAAGAAAATCCACGGGTTTACTTTGGGCCCTAATTGGTCTATTACTTTCTTATGGAATCTACCATTTTTTAACCTAAAAAATCCCGCTGCTGAAAGGTGTGAGGTATTGGAAATGAGATGCTTTTTAACATTATTTGTCATTGATTTGAGCAAAACCTCAGCCTTATGTTAGAAAGCCTTGTTTCTTATTTTGATCACATTCCAAGTAGCCATCGTGCCCTGATTTTAGCGGGAGGTATCAGCTTTTTTTGGTTGTTGGAATATGTGATACCTTTGGTAACCTTTCGCTACAATAAATGGAAGCATGCCGGGATAAATCTATTATTTACCTTTACCACCATTGTGGTTAATTTCGGTTTTGCATTATGGATTGTGCAGCTGAGCGACTGGACCATCTCCCATCAAATAGGATTTTTGCAATGGTTTCCCATGGGGATTTGGGGGCAATTTATTGTAGGATTATTGCTTTTGGATTTAGTGGGGGCCTATTTTGTGCATTGGGTAGAACATAAAGTAAAAGTGATGTGGAAGTTTCACATGGTGCATCATGCCGATACCATGGTGGATACCACCACCGCCAATCGACATCATCCAGGCGAGAGTGTTATTAGGGCATTGTTCACCATGTTGGGCGTGCTAGTTTGTGGTGCTCCTATGTGGTTGGTCATGGTATACCAAAGTATCTCGGTTGTACTTTCTCAATTCAATCATGCCAATATCCGTCTACCATTGTGGCTAGATTCAATGATCAGTTTTGTGATTGTTTCTCCGAATATGCACAAGGTACACCATCACTTAAGTCGACCTCAAACTGATTCCAATTATGGAAATATATTCTCGATTTGGGATCGCATTTTTGGAACTTTCAACAGTACTTCTGTGAGCGACTTGCAATATGGTTTAGACGTTTTAGATAATCAACGAGATGGAGATTTAGGCTACCAAATAAAAGCGCCATTTGATTCTAGCATTAAAACCGATTATTAATAAAGTTCCACCACCATTTCTACTTCTACAGCTGCGTTATTGGGTAGGACATTGACTCCTACCGCCGAGCGGGCATGTTTTCCTTTATCTCCAAAAACCGCCACCATTAAATCAGAAAATCCATTCATGACCGCAGGTTGTTGTGTAAAACTCGGATCAGAGTTAACAAAACCCGTTACCTTCAAAATACGTTTAACTCTACGTAAATCACCCAATTGGCCTTTTAAAGTGGATATCAAGGCAATTCCAGCCAATTTGGCGGCAGCTTGACCCTCTTCTACACTGAGTTTATTACCTAGTTTCCCTAAAACAAACCCGCCTTCTGCCTTCTCAGGTAAATGACCTGATAAAAAAGCGATATTTCCTGTCCGCGTAAATTTGACATAATTCGCTAAAGGAGTGCTCGGTTTCAATAAAGTGATTCCTAAAGCTTGTAAACGTTCTTCTGGGCTATCAGGTTTCTTGATAAATAACAGACATACTGGAGCCGTCACAGCGATATCTTGTTTACTATCGGTCAATAAACCTGTTTGCTGATTGACAGAGAAAACTTGAATTCTGTTTTCGGTTTGACTTGCCACAAATAACCATTTTCCGCTGGGATCATAGCTGAAATTTCTTGGCATTTTGGCTACAGATTGGTAGCCCATGGACTTCAATGTTCCATCTGTTTGTATCGCAAAAAGAGCTAGGTTGTCACTAGTAATTCGATTGGAACTTATTAACCATTTTCCATTGGGAGAAATATGTATGTCGGCACTAGCTTTAACGGCTACTTTTGTACTTGTATCAGAAACAATGTTTTGGATTTTGTCCAATCCTTGAGGACTAATTTTAAAGACATCCACTGTTCCATTCAGTTCATTGATGACATAAGCTAAATTTCCATTGGGATGAAAAATCATATGGCGTGGACCGTTACCGGCGCTGACCGCAATGGATTGATAATTTTCTGCCAATGTCCCATCAGGCAAAATAGGATGCCAATGGATTTTGTCCGATCCTAAATCGGGAACGTACAAACTTTTTTGATCAGGTGCTATAGCTACCATATGGGCATGCGGGGAGTCTTGTCGGCCTGTTACCACACTGGATCCTTTGTAAAAAAATGATTGAGAAGCAGGGAGCAAGCGTCCATTTTCCTCGGTTTTAAATACATTGAGAGAGCCACTTCCGTAATTGGCCACGTAAACGGTTTTACTGGCTTCGTGGAATTTGACAAAACAGGGTCCATCGCCTACGGTTGGGCTTGAATTTAATTTGGTATAGGTGCCGTTGGCATTACGAGCATAGGCACTAATGGCAGATTTTCCACCCCCTTCTTCGGATACAGAATATAGTAAATTTCCATCGGCAGAAAGTGCTTGATAGGACGCATTCGGGTTTTCACGGATGTAGCTGGGCTTTGTTTTGGCTGTAGCTATGTCTAGGTCAAACACCTCGATCCCTGGGTTTTTGGCTTTGGTATAAGAACCTACGATTAATTGATATTGAGTAGAATCTGAAGGAGCGAAGGTGAATAAGGTACTTACAAATAGGAAGATGGAACTTAACATAGAAATAGGTTTTTATGCAACAAGATACGAATGTCCGCAAATTTTGGGTATTTTTCCTTGAACAATTTTCCTCGAACAAATCCCTTACCCAATGAAAAAGGTTTTGCTACTGCTCTTTTGGGCATTTCAATCATGGGCTCAAAATCCCCAAGCACCCCGACTGATTGTTCGTGGGGATGACATGGGTTATAGTCACTCTGGTAATTTGGCTTTGATGCAATCTTCTTTGAATGGTATCCAATCTTCTATTGAAGTAATTGTTCCTTCACCTTGGTTTCCAGAAGCAGTGCAAATGTTGCAAAACCATCCCAATATAGATGTGGGAATACATTTGGCAATAACTAGTGAGTGGGATAAGTTAAAATGGCGGCCCTTAACGGAAGCTAAAAGTTTACGTGATCCCGATGGCTATTTTTTCCCCATGGTGTATGCCAATAAGAATTATCCTGGATTGGCGATAATCGAAAATAAGTTTACCCTTGCCGATATTGAAGCTGAATTTAGGGCTCAAATAGAGTTGGCCATCAAAAAAATACCCAGAATTAGTCACCTTTCTTCACACATGGGATGCTCCCGAATCAATGAAGAGGTGATTGAAATGACCAAAAAATTGGCCAAGGAATATCATTTGATATACGATAATACAACATACCCTTTTGAACGGGCGAGTTATGCTGGACTGAATCAAACATCAGCTCAAAAAATAGCTAGTTTTATTCAAATGCTGCGTAAACTTCAAGCAGGCAAAACCTATTGTTTTGTTGATCATCCAGGTATGGACGATGCTGAATTACAAGCTGTTTCACATATTGGCTATGAAGGCGTGGCTATGGACCGACAAGGTGTTACGGATGTATTTACTAGTCAGCAGGTAAAAGATGCCATCCGCGAATTGGGTATACAGGTTATTAGCTACCGAGATTTAGGGCCTAGGCCTTAATATGTTTCTATTGACCACTTAATAATTAATTCATAAAAGCAGGAAAAGTCAGTTGACAAATTTTTGTACCTTTGAAATTGGAATCATTAAAATGTTCTTATTGTATCAAAATTGAAAAACCTACGTATGGAATTCTTTAAGAAAATTAATTTTACGACCGAACAAGAGACCATTGCTGAATTAACAGAAGCGGTTAAGCAATATAAAGTAATCCATTTGGCAGGCTATAATTTGCCCATTCCTTTGGAGCAATTTTACATCAATTTTGCAGATTCTATCGGTACTCCATTTAATGAGGATGAAGATTTGATTACAGGAGAAAGAAAAGATAACCGTTGGATTGACATCAGTTATGATCCAGCTATTCCAGATCGTTATAGAAGTAGTAATACTCGTCAACCATTGCATACAGATGATTCTTACGTGGAATTAGGGGATGAAAAATCCTTGCAGTTTTTCTACTGTACTTCTCGCGCTGCTCGTGGGGGAGCTACTACATTTTTTGATTTACCAGATTTGGTAGACTGCTTAAAAATTGACGGGCAAGACGCATTATTGGAGCGCTTGATGACTATTACTGTGAATTTTGATAAGGCAGGTCATAAGAAAGTTCGAAAGATTTTAGATCAGGATGAATTAGGTTGGTTGGCTAACTGGAATTATTTCTGTGTTGATAAAGACAATACCCCTGAGGCCCTGCAATTAGTAGAAGATTTCCATCAATTTTTAGAGACACGCGTGATCAATGCGGGTTTAGTTTTACCAGTTCAACTAGAACGCGGTGAGGCTGCATTTTTCCATGATGATCGTATTCTGCACGGTAGAAATGCCTATTTCGCTACGAAAAAAGGCGAACGCTGCTTGATCAAAGGTAAGATTATATTAGAGCCAGATTTCCAATTGTCTTAGGACATGTCGAAAGCCACTTCTCCTCGTTTTTCGAGTCGATTGTATCAAAAATTAGGGCTAGGCACTTGGCAATTGGGAGGACCCAATATGGTCCAAGGAAAGGCGATGGGTTGGGGAGAAATTAGCGAAGAAGAATCCTTAGCCATTTTGAGGGCTGCTTTAGAGGCAGGGATTCAATTCATCGATACCGCTGATTCTTATGGCAAAGGTTTATCTGAAGTAATTGTAGGTAAAGCCCTTCAGGCCACTACCTATCCTCAAGACATCATGGTTTGTACCAAATTTGGAAATGTGTATTTGCCAGATGGTACTTCAGGTCAAGATTTTTCCTCAGAACATCTTTATGCTAGTGTAAAAGCTAGTTTGCAACGCTTACAACGTGAGCACATCGACATCTTGTTGATGCATTCTCCTCCTGATAATTTTGATTGGGCAAATTATGATCGTTCTCCACTAGAGGATTTAATTAGTCAAGGACTAATTCGACAATATGGAGTAAGTTCCAAAAGTGTTTATGGAGCCAAACGAGTGATGGATGCTGGTTTTGGATCCGTGATTGAGGTAATTTATAATGCATTGGATAGAAGAGTGGATGAGATTTTGGGCCAACACCCAAATTTGTCAAAGTATGACATCATTGGTCGAGTTCCCTTGGGTTCTGGATTTTTAAGTGATCGATTATTAATAGAAGAGCCTAATTTTGGAGAGGACGATTACCGTTCAAATATGGCAGATCGTGATAAAAACTGGATGTTGGATAATGCAAGAAAATTAGCCTTTTTAGCAGCATTACCAGGAGGGCTTTCAGCCAATGCATTGCGATTTACGTTACAAAACCCAATTATTTCTGTTGTCATTCCTGGGGCTAGATCAGTGAATCAAGTTAAGTCCAATATTATGGCTTCCAACTTAGATGCACTTAGTCAGGAACTTATCCAACGCATAGAACAATCCGTTCCCTCCGTGCCCGATTGGTGGAAACCCAGTAGTTAGATTTTTCATGTTCATTTGATATTTTGAATCGTCGTTTCGTTTTGTCTATTTATTTGTCGTTTAGATTTGTCAACTTTTCAAAAGTTGACAAATCTAGGTGCCTCTGAAGCTGTAGCCAAAGCTAGGCATGAAATCTTATCGAACCCAAGCAGGATTTAATCAGCTTTCTGATAAATTTTTGCCAATGAAAGAGCTATTTCGCTTATTTTGATTTATTTCATGGTATCTAATAAATACCTATGGCAAAATTTGTACTCTGGATCAACTTGTTTTTACTGGTTACCTCGGGCTTTGCACAGTCATCTAAAATTCAAAAAAAAGATGTAGAAGGGGCAGCCAAGATATTTGACCTTAATTTTACCGGTAATGAAATCGATACTTTATTGTCGGATGTTCAAGACAATTTAACCGTTTACCAAGAGCAACACCGGGTTCATTTGCCTAATTCCGTTCCTTTAAGTTTATGGCAAACCGTTCTAATTCCGGGTGTTCATGTTAATAAACAACAAATCCCCATTCATTGGACCCAAGCAACTGGTACAGATTTACCCAATAAAAAATCATCTCTTGCCTTTTATTCCATTCCTCAATTAGCCGAATTGATCAAAACTAAAAAGATCAGTTCTGTTCAATTGACCCAATTTTATATCGACCGGATAAAGAAATACGGAGATACCTTACAATGTCTGATTTCTTTGACAGAATCCATAGCATTGGAGCAAGCCAAGCAAGCCGATGAAGAGATTGCACATGGGAAGTACCGTGGCCTATTGCATGGAATACCCTATGGCCTAAAAGATTTATTTGCTGTCAAAGGCACTAAAACCACCTGGGGAGCAGCCCCCTATAAAGAACAAGTGATTGAAGAAGACGCATTTGTCTACCAACAATTGCGACAAGCCGGAGCTGTATTAGTTGCCAAATTTACCCTTGGCGCCTTAGCTATGGGCGACTATTGGTACGGAGGAAGAACCAAAAATCCCTGGAACCTGGCCCTAGGTTCGTCAGGTTCATCAGCAGGCTCAGCATCGGCCACCGTGGCGGGTTTAGTTCCTTTTGCTATTGGTACCGAAACCTGGGGAAGTATTGTTTCTCCTTCTACCACCTGTGGTGCATTAGGTCTCCGTCCTACCTTCGGAAGAGTAAGTCGGTCAGGTGCCATGGCATTAAGTTATAGCCTAGATAAAATTGGACCGATATGTCGGAATGCCGAAGACGCAGCCATTGTTTTAGATGCCATCCGTGGCACCGATGGACTCGATTTATCAGCCACCGAAGCCGCATTCAATTATACCAATCAGGTGGATATCAAAAAGTTGAGAATTGGATATGCCAAAAATTACTTTGATAAATTAAAAGATTCTACCGCCAACGAATGGCAAGTGCTTCGGGTACTCCAACAAGCCGGAGCGAAAATCGTTCCTATGGATTTTTCAGAAAAGAAGTTTTACCCTTTTCAAATGATGGATATTATCATAGGAGCAGAATGTGCCGCCCAATTTGATGAGTTAACCCGATTTAATGTGGATGATGAATTGACCATGCAAAGAAAAGGAGATTGGCCCAATCAATTTAGAACAGCTAGATTCATCCCTGCCGTGGAATACATCAATGCCCAACGTCATCGCTATTTATTGATGCAACAGGTTAATTACCTTTTCAAAGATTTTGATGTTATCATTAGCCCAAGTCTATTTTCAGGGAACCAATTAGCCATTACTAACTTAACCGGCCATCCTGTAGTTTGCATCCCCAATGGATTTGACAAAAAAACGAATAAGCCAACGAGCATAAGTTTTCTAGGTAATCTGTTCGATGAGGCAACTATTTTGGCATTGGCCAAAATATACCAAGATGCTACACCTTGGGATGAAATGCATCCTGAGCTGTTTAAATAAAACAAAACGATTAAACTCGTATTTTCCCTTAAAATAAAATCCAAGTGTTTTCTAGTAATCAGGGTAGATAAAATAAGATTTTTTTAAGAAATACTTATATTAGCTTTATCTATTCTAAACTATGATTACTTCAATACAAAAAGAGGCATACCATCGAGACGGTTACTTGATTATACCTCAACTTTTCTCCAAAGAAGAGATCGACTTGCTATATGCTGTGGCTACTGATCAATCAGTCATCAATCAAGCCTTTGATCTAAATGACCAATCAGGTAAAAAGACCAAATTGACCTTATGGTTTACCGCCGGAGATGATTCTTTTGGTTTAATGTCGCGCAGTAAGCGGCTTGTAGAAGGTGTTCAAACCTTATTGGGTGAAGGCGAAGTTTGTCATTTTCATTCCAAAGTGATGCAAAAAGAACCTCGAGTGGGAGGTTCATGGGAATGGCACCAAGATTACGGTTATTGGTATAAAAACGGCTTTCTGTATCCAGAAGCCATGATTTCTGTCATGGTCGCATTAACAGATGCCACCATAGAGAATGGTTGTTTGCAAGTCCTCAAAGGTACTCACAAAATGCAGCGATTTGAGCATCTGTTTGCTGGCGAGCAACAGGGTGCTGATATGGATTTTGTCAACGAAGCCGCAAAAGTTTCCGAGCTGGTGTCTTGCGAACTTAAAGCAGGAGATGTTCTATTTTTTCATAGCAATATTTTGCATCGATCCGAGGCTAATTTATCCGAGTATGCACGTTGGTCTGTGATTTCGGCTTATAACCTGGCCTACAACATCCCTTTTAGAGAAAAGCATACTTCCTGTATTGAGCCAGTAAAAGTGGTAGCTGATGAAGCATTATTAGCTAGCGGTCAACGGGTTGTTAATCAGGCAGATTTTTTAAGTAAAGACAAAGAAATAACCTTACAAGATTTAAAATAAGATGGCACAAGTATGTATTCTAGGGGGTGGATTTATTGGACGTTTTTATGCGGATTCACTAACCGGCCGTAGAGGTAAAGATCAAGTTAGTGTGGTGTATGCCCGGAAGGAGGAAACGGCCATTCGATTTGCTAAAGATTATCATGTAGCTCATTATACCACGGATATGGAGGAGGCCATTGCCCATTCAGCTACCGAGTTCGTGGTGATTGCTTTACCCAATTTCCTGCACGAGGAGGCAGTGATGCTTTGTGTCAAACATAAAAAAGCCGTGTTATGTACCAAGCCTTTAGGAAGAACTGCCGAAGAGGCTTTACGAATGACCCAAGCTTGTGAAAATGCAGGCATATTTGCTGGATACTTAGAAGATCTTTGTTACACTCCTAAATTTTTAAAGTCCTTAAAATCGGTCCAATCAGGTGCTTTAGGAAGAATTTTATGGGCTAAATCCCGTGAAACACATCCTGGTCCTCATGCCGACTGGTTTTGGGATATTCAAAAAGCGGGAGGTGGAGCGGTGCTCGACTTAGGTTGTCATTGCATCGAAATAGCCCGTAATTTCATTGGAAAAGACGTTCGGCCAGTGGAAGTGATGTGCTGGGCTGATACCCAAGTGAAACCCATAGATGCCGAAGATCATGCCATTGGATTAGTGAAATATCAAAATGGAGCAATAGGGCAGTTTGAAGTTTCTTGGACCTTTCGTGGGGGTATGGATTTACGAGATGAGGTGATGGGGACCGAAGGGACCATTTGGATCAATTCCTTTTTGAGAACAGGTTTTGAAATGTTTACCTCTGGGGCAGGAAAGTCCTATGTGGCAGAAAAAGCTGAGAGTGATTCTGGCTGGCAGTTTCCAGTAGGAGATGAAGCCCATGAATTAGGCTATACCAATATGTTTACCGATATGTTTGATGCCTTTGAAAATGGTGAAAAACCTATGGAAACATTCTATGATGGCTATGTAGTGAACGCCATCATTGATGCAGCTTATCGCTCGGCTAAAACAAAATTGTGGGAACCCGTTCAGCTCCCTGAATGGCGTGGCCAAGAAGGTCTCAGTAAACCTTCGGTATACCAGGAGTATGATTCCGAACATTGGTTTATCAAAGAAGAAATTTTACCCAATGGCGACAAGAAAGTAATCTTGAAAGTAAAAGCCACAGGTGAAATCATAGAAAAAGAAACTTGGGTATAATCATGGCAAAAATCATCGTCATAGGCAGTTCCAATACCGATATGGTCATTCAGTCGGATAGGCTTCCTGCGCCTGGAGAAACCGTTTTAGGAGGAACTTTCTTTATGAATCCCGGAGGAAAAGGAGCTAATCAGGCCGTTGCCGCGGCTCGCTTGGGTGGCGACACCTATTTTATCGCTAAAGTAGGGAAAGATGTGTTTGGTGAAAGCGCTATCCAACAATTTGCCTTGGAAGGCATTCATGGACAATTCATCAGTCAAGACGAAAAACAGCCTTCTGGTGTGGCTTTAATCAATGTGGATACCCAGGGTGAAAATTGCATCACCGTGGCCTCTGGTGCCAATGCTCGATTGATGGCCCAAGATATTGAAGCGGCTACTTCTCTTTTTCAAAAAGGCAATTGGCTTTTATTGCAGCTAGAAATACACTTAGAAACCGTGATTTTTTCCGTGGAAAAAGCTCATCAAGCTGGTTTATCCGTGGTATTAAATCCCGCTCCTGCCTGTACCTTACCCGAGACTTTGTATGCTCATATAGATATCATCAGCCCGAATGAAACAGAAACGGAATTTTTGACGGGTATTCGACCCGTGGATGAAACAAGTTTATCACTGGCCTGCGATTATTTTCTTTCTCGAGGAGTGAAGCGCGTGGTGATTACCCGAGGCTCCAAAGGAGCATATTGGCAAACCCAAAGTGCTTTTGGTCATGTCCCTGCTCAGCATGTGCTTGCTGTGGACAGCACCGCAGCAGGAGATTGTTTCAACGGGGCTCTAGTAGTGGCCTTATCGGAAGGAATGAATTTTGAACAAGCAATTGCTTTTGCTTGCAAGGCTGCAGCTTTATCTGTTACTCAATTGGGGGCACAAACCTCCATGCCAACTCGTGAACAATTATGAAAAAACTCATCCTACTTTTCTTATGTATCCCCTTTTTTCTGACAGCCCAAAGCAAGAAACAAAAGGTCATTTTTGATTGCGATTTAGGAGATGATATCGATGATGCCTATGCTTTGGCTTATTTATTAACCCAACAAGATAAACTCGAAATCTTGGGGATTACCACTTGTTATGGTAGAACCGACGATAGAGCCCGTTTGGCTCTAAAGATGTTGCATGAAACAGGTCAAGGACACATCCCCGTTTTTATGGGGAGGAATACCTCACATATTGACAAAAGAGCGAATTGGTATGCCGACCAATTTTCTTGGGCCAAAGGATTTGACAAAATAAAACCTCAGTCAAAACCAGCTGCCGATTTCATCATCGAGCAAATCAAAAAATACCCCAATGAGGTTGTGATATTTTCCGTTGGGCCAGTCACTAATTTCTCGGACATTATTCAAAAAGACCCACAGATTTTAAAGAAAGCGAAACATATTTATGCCATGTTTGGCTCCTTTGAAGTAGGCTACAATCAAAAAAAGCCCATTGACGCAGAATGGAATGTCAAAGTGGATGTTCCTGCTTCACAAAAGTTTGTACAATCTGGAGCAAAGATTACTTATGCGGGCACGGATGTAACTTCACAAGTGAAACTTTCCGCCGAAAACCGTCGAATTTTAAAGGAGAAAAATACTCCTTTGACCAATGCCTTAACGGATTTATATAAACTTTGGGGGCAGGAAACGCCAACTCTTTTCGACCCTGTGGCTATAGCTATGCTCATTCATCCTGACTTATTTCAAACGGAAATGCGGCATATATCGGTAGACCAACAAGGTTTTACTCGAACTTCTGACGGAAAGCCTAACGCCATCATCGGTCTTACTATTCAAGAGACGAAAGTGTTGGAGATTTTGATGAACCATTATTTGAATCAAAAATTTGCTTTAAAACCCTAAATCCATGAAAAATTTCTACTTGGCATTACTTTTTTTGCCCTTCTTAGCATGGTCGCAGTCTAAGTCGATCGTCCTTTCTAAACAGACGCTACAAGATAAAATAAAAGGCGGATGGGCTGGTCAAACCATCGGTGTGACCTTTGGAGGCCCCATGGAATTTCGATACAATGGTACCATGATAGATGCCTACCAGCCTGTTCCTTGGTACGATGGCTATTTGAAAAAAACCATGTTGGAAAATGCAGGTCTCTACGACGACTTGTACATGGATTTAACTTTTGTCGAGGTATTTGAAAGAGAAGGTTTAGATGCACCTATAGCTTCCCATGCCAAAGCCTATGCGGAGGCAGGATACGCCCTTTGGCATGCCAACCAGGCTGGGAGGTATAATATTTTGCATGGTATAGGTGCCCCAGCATCTGGGCATTGGAAAAATAATCCTCATGCGGATTGCATCGACTACCAAATTGAATGTGATTTTGCCGGATTGATGTCGCCTGGGATGCCTAACGTAGCGTCCAAAATTTCGGATAAAATTGGCCACATTATGAATTATGGAGATGGCTATTATGGCGGTGTATTTTTGGGAGCATGTTATACTTTGGCCTTTGTTTCCAACAATATTCCCCATATCATTCAAGAAGCATTGAAAACTATTCCAAAGCAAAGTGCGTATTACCAATGTATTTCAGACGTAATACGTTGGCATAAGCAATACCCCAATGATTGGACCAAAACTTGGTTAGAAGTTCAGAAGAAATGGGCCCAGGATATTGGTTGTCCAGATGGAGTTTTTGCGCCATTTAATATTGATGCCACGGTAAACTCTGCCTATGTGGTGATTGGCTTATTGTATGGCCAAGGAGATTTTACTAAAACCATGGAAATCACTACCCGCTGTGGTCAAGATGCCGACTGCAACCCTTCTTCTGCTGGAGGAATTTTGGGGACTATGTTAGGTTATGATAAAATACCAAGCTATTGGAAACAAGGTTTAAAAGAGGCTGAAGGAATCGATTTCAAATATACGAGCACTTCATTAACTGATGTGTATAGCATTGGTTTCAAACATGCCTTGCAAAACATAGAAAGGAACGGGGGTAAAATTGTTGGAGACAATGTATATATCCCAATGGAAGCTCCTAAAGCGGTGGCATTTGAAAAGAGTTTTGATGGGGTTTATCCGACTCAGAAAATTGGAGTAGGCAAAGTATTAAAAGATGAATACCAATTTGAGTTTACAGGAAAAGGTTTTGTCGTGAGAGGCGAGACAGCCAAATGGGCTTCCACTTCGAATCACAATTTTGATATGGAAGTGTATGTGGATGGAAAATTGATGGAGAAAGCCCAATTGCCAACGGCCTTTACAACTCGCCGACATGAGTTGACTTGGAACTACGATTTAGCACCGGGTAAGCACCAAGTTCGCTTGAAACTTTTGAATCCCGTAGAAGGGCAAGAAGTGCGTATGATGGATGTGATAGTTTATGATGTTCCAGGAAAAAAATCCACGGATACCCAGTTTTATCGATTGGGAAATTTGCATTAAACCTCTAAATAGGATGCTATGTTCATTATCGAAAATTATTTGACAGCTGTTTTACTGTGCATCGTTACCATGTTGTGTTGGGGCTCTTGGGCTAACACCCAGAAGTTAACCAGTAGTCATTGGCGATTTGAATTGTTTTATTGGGATTATGCCATTGGGATCTTAATTTCAGCCATTTTATTTGCTCTGACCTTAGGGAGTGTGGGGGACGAAGGCCGAAGTTTTATCCCTGATTTGAATCAAGCAAGTCAAGAGAATCTCTTTTCTGCCTTTCTAGGCGGGGTGATTTTTAATGGAGCGAATATTTTATTGGTGGCTGCTATTTCCATAGCAGGTATGTCGGTAGCTTTTCCTGTAGGAATTGGAATTGCCTTAGTTTTGTGAGTATTGGTAAATTATCTGGCAACACCACAAGGAAGCCCCATCTTGATCTTTGGTGGAGTAGCCTTGATTTCATTGGCTATTATATTAAATGCCCGAGCCTATAAACAATTGAATGAAGGAGGTTCCGAAAAATTATCTAGCAAAGGATTATTCTTATCTGTTATTAGTGGTTGCTTGATGGGTTTGTTTTATAAATACGTGGCGGCCTCCATGGCGACTAATTTTATTAACCCTGAAGTTGGCAAATTAAGTCCTTATACCGCTTTGGTTTTATTTTCCGTAGGTGTTTTGTTGAGTTCATTTTTGTTTAATACCTGGCAAATGAAAAAGCCATTTTCGGGAAAAGCAGTAAGCTTTGGGGATTATTTTCAAGGAGCCTTCCAAGACCATGTGATGGGGATTTTGGGAGGAGGCATTTGGTTCATCGGAATGGCCTTGAGTATTTTGGCATCTGAAAAAGCTGGTCCAGCTGTTTCCTATGGTTTGGGCCAAGGGGCCACCGTGGTGGCAGCTGTTTGGGGTATATTTATTTGGAAGGAATTCGCCAAAGCCAAGAGCTCCACGAAAAGTATGCTCAATTGGATGTTGTTGCTATACATCGTTGGTTTGGCATTATTGATAGGGGCAAAGTAAAGTGAAAATGTTGTTTTGATTTAAAGGGAAAGCATACAATTTAATAGATTCATTCATCGTATTACATCTTGCACGTAATTTTAATCTCATGAAGAATCTAGTCTTACTAATATGTATATGCCTTGGAATCTTTTCTTGTAAAAATTCCACGCCAGACCCTTTGAATGAATCAAATTTCAAAATCAAAGCAGGTTATATATGTGGTTGGGGCTCTGGAATTGATACCTTAGAAATTGCGAATCAGACAGTTCGCTATGTATATTATGTGCCACGAAATTCGCTGAAACCTCAAATAATCAAGTCGAGGAAGTTAAGCGAGCAAGAATGGACTGAAATCAAACAGGTGGTGAACTGGTCGCAGTTTAATTTATTGAAATACAAAACGTGTAACGTCTGTTTTGATGGTTGTGATGAGTGGATTGCCATACAAAATGGGGATTTATCACACCAAATTACCTTTACTAAAGGCTTAAAAATAGATACGATAAGTCCTTTGCAAAGTAAACTAGCCCAATTAAAAACCGAGTTGAGTAATTAGACTTCAGCTCATCCCATGTGGGAAATGAAAATCTTCTTTGAACCAAATATCCAAGACATGAAAAAACAACTACTACTTTTCCTTTCATTGCTTGGATATTTTTCCCTGCATGCTCAATCTAAAAAGCCTAATATTCTCTACATATTAGTGGATCAATGGCGGGCGCAGTCCATCGGTTATGCGGGAGACCAAGTGGTGAAAACTCCTCATTTAGATCAATTGGAAAAGGAAAGCCTCAATTTGCGAAGAGCCATTTCCGGTATGCCGGTTTGTTCTCCTCATCGCGCTTCTTTAATTACGGGTCAATACCCCCTAACTCACGGGGTTTTTATGAATGATGTTTTGTTGGATTCCAATAGCACCACCATCGCTAAATCGTATAAGCAAGCGGGATATCAGACGGCTTATATAGGTAAATGGCATATGGATGGACATGGTAGGAGTTCGTATATTCCGGTAACGCGCCGACAAGGCTTTGACTATTGGAAGGCTTTGGAATGTACCCATGACTATAATCATTCGGAATATTATTCGGGAGATTCCCCTGTTAAAAAAACCTGGGAAAGTTACGATGCCATCGCCCAGTCGGAGGATGTTGTGAAGTACTTAAAGGCTCAGTCAAATTCTTCCCAGCCTTTCATGCTTTTTATCTCCATTGGTTCACCGCATGATCCTTATCAAACGGCTCCTGAGAAGTATAGAAAAATGTATGAAAATGTAACGATTAAGCTGCGAGATAATGTGCCCCCAGAAAACAGAGAAAAAGCAATCAAAGATGCGCGTGGTTATTATGCTCACATGACGGCCATTGATGATTGTGTGGGTCAAATGTGGCAAACCTTGAAAGATCAAGGATTGGATGAAAATACTATTCTTGTGTTCTCCTCTGACCACGGAGATTTATTAGGTTCACATGGCGCCTGGAACAAGCAACAGCCTTATGAAGAAAGCATTCGAGTGCCATTTTTATTGCATTACCCCAAGGCATTTGGTAAGAAAGGCAAAAAGGTAGATGTTCTGTTAAACACTCCTGATATCATGCCGACACTTTTGGGTTTAACTCACATGAAAGTGCCTAAAACGGTGGAGGGGCATGATTTTTCTTCTGTTTTAAAGGCTAAAAAAAGGGATAATGTAAACTATACTTTGATTTCTTGTGTACAACCTTTTGGCCAATGGCCTCGTGCCAAAGGAGGTAGGGAGTACCGAGGTTTGGTATCTGATCGTTACACGTATGTCAAAGATTTACAAGGCCCATGGCTTTTGTTTGATAATAAAAACGACCCTTTTCAAATGACCAATTTGGTTAATCAAGCTTCGGTTAAGGGGATTCAAAGCCAGATGGAAAAGGCTCTGCAAGCGGAGTTGAAAAAACGAAAAGATGAGTTTCATTCGGGACTTTATTATGTCAAACAATGGAATTATTTGATTGACGAAACTGAAACCGTTCCCTACCAAAAGGTCAATTATCAGGGAATTCCCATCAAAGATTTGTCCACGGGTTATCCTCAAAACATCAAATAAACATGAAAAAGGGAATCATTTTTGCCTTGTTTTTGCTGCCATTTTGGGGGATATCTCAAACGAAACAGCCAAATATCATATTTATTTTAACCGATGATCATCGATGGGATGCTTTGGGTTATGCGGGAAATAAAATCATCCAAACGCCCGTGATGGACGATTTGGCCAAGAAAGGAATCTATTTTAAAAATGCCTTTGTAACTACACCCATTTGTGCGGCTAGTCGGGCTAGTATCATCACAGGAATGTATGAAAGAACGCATCAATATACGTTTGGTCAAGGAAACATCAAGCAGGCCTATGTAGCTCAATCTTACCCAGCTTTGTTGAAACAAGCAGGTTATTACACCGGATTTTATGGCAAATTTGGGATTCAATATGCGGATTTCTCCACCTTATTTGATCAAGGGGAAAGTTATGATCGAGATGATAAATTGAAAGATTATCGGGGATATTTTTACAAGACTTTAGGTAAAGATTCGGTACACTTAAGTCGGTATACCGGCCAAAAAGCCATGGATTTTATTGCCCAAGCGCCCAAAGATAAGCCATTTTGTTTATCACTTAGTTTTTCGGCACCTCATGCCCATGACCCTTCTGAGCAACAGTATTTCTGGCAAAAGGAAGTAGACCATTTATATCAAAACGTGACAATAGAAGCACCCATTATGGCTACCGAGGCAGACTTTTTAGCACAGCCAGAATATGTTCGCACGGGAGAAAATAGAACACGTTGGCATTGGCGATTTGACACGCCAGAAAAATACCAAAGAAGCGTGAAGGGCTATTACCGCATGATTTCTGGAGTTGATTTGGAAATAGGCAAAATTCGAAAAGCATTGGAGGAAAAAGGGTTGGATAAGAATACCATCATTATTGTGATGGGAGATAATGGCTATTTTTTGGGAGAGCGACAATTGGCAGGGAAATGGTTGATGTATGATAATTCTTTACGCGTACCCTTGATTGTTTATGATCCTAGAAGACCTCTTCACCGCGATATACAAGATGAGGTATTAAACATTGATATAGCCCCAACTATTTTTGGCTTTGCTGGGATTAAGATTCCAAACACATGGCAAGGTCAAAGTTTAGCCTCTTATGTCCAAGGGAAAAGTCCTGCTAAAAGGAGAAAAGATTTTTTGGTGGAGCACCTTTGGAAGGTAAAAATCATAGCCTCCAGTGAAGGGATTCGGTCCAAACATTGGAAGTATTTTCGATACCGGGATCATTTGGACCGGGAAGAATTGTATGATTTGAAACAAGATCCTTTGGAGAAAAAGAACCTAGCTTCCGAAGCCAAATTTCAACTCATTTTGGTTCAAATGCGACAAAAATTGGAGCAAAAAGTGGCTACCCTAGAAAGGAGTCGATTGCCTTAAACAATACAATCGCTGCCCATTCTAATTCAAAACCTTGGCCCTATTGTCGAATGAAAAGTTGATGGGTAAAAGGCGTATAGCCTGTGATATAAACTGAAGGAGCCTGGGCAAAAGGTAATCCTCCTCGTAAATGTATGGCCTTATGTTCTGCTCTGCCAGGGCCAAAACGGATGGAATCTTCCCCCAAAGAATATTTCCCTTCTCCTTCTTTCAATAAATAAGCATTGTTTTCTTTTCCACTTGGAATGACTCCCTCAAATCGGCCATCACCTCGGAAGATAAGTTCTAAGCTGACAGGAACCCCGTCGGTTCCTTTCATGTCAATATCTACGAGTAACCCCCCTTTTGTTTCTTCCAATTTGATGATTGTCTCCAAGTATTGAATTTCACTTTGCTTTCGATTACCCCGTGGCATTTTTTCCCAATCTCCACTAGGATCAATTTGGTCTTTGGTATGAGGCTGGAAATAGGGGCCATCTAGTTTTTGTTGGAGTATCCAAGTATTCCCAACTTGTTTGATGTCATTGGATTGAAATTGCCCTTTGCCAAAAAAGGAAGCGGCTAGTCTTAGCCCTTGTAAAATGGCATTCCCATGATGAAAAGTTAGGAAATTGGGATTATTGACTAATAAAGTAGCATCCCAATTTTCTCGTCGGATTCGAACCAATCCAGAATAAGGAAAAGATTTTACATAATGGGTGGGAATATTATCCCCTGATGGCAATTCTTGCCATAGAAAAGGTTCATCCAAAAAGTTCTCGATATGCGTTCCAATCCTCGGGAAATAAGCTTTTTCAATGAGACGGCACATGGCTGCAAATCGAGGATTTTTATCTTTTAAAGCTAAATAACGGTAGCCATAATAGTAGTTTTCAAACATATTAACCCCACCTTTATCTTGTCGGTTGGAGGCATCGGTAACCACCTCCATATTCGGATGGACATAGAATAAGGTCATTTCCAAGTTTTTTCGCACTACATCTAGAAGAGTAGGCTTGTTGAAAGCTTGGTGGACGGCAATCAGCGCTTTGTTGATGATGGCAGAATAAATTCCAGCACTTTTCTCGGTATATTGGCCATCTGGATCTTGGTCCATATTTTCTTGTAGCCATTGCTCAGCTCGAGCTTTGTACCGCGGATCAGGCCAAATTTGATATAGTTTGGCTAAGGCACCTGAAACCACCCAACGGTGATTGGGGGTGTGAATTCCACCTACTACCAAAGATTCCCCACATCTTTTTAAGAAGGTTTCTAGTGGTTGCATCATTGAACTATAGCGCTCTCCTTGGTTGTTTTTTTGCAACAAAGCATAAGCCACACTTAATTTTTCCACACTAAAAGCC
Organism: Aquirufa aurantiipilula; assembly: GCF_019923745.1. GTDB lineage: Bacteria > Bacteroidota > Bacteroidia > Cytophagales > Spirosomataceae > Aquirufa > Aquirufa aurantiipilula. The sequence goes on along the minus strand of NZ_JAANOG010000006.1, from coordinate 17,500 downwards.
GTATCAGGGGGAGAGTGAAAATTAGTGCTTAATAAGTCAATTGTTCCATCAGCATGCTGCATTTTTAATAAGCAGTTGGTTGCTTGTATGCCTTTTTCGACAAGAGAGGTAGATTGGTAAAAACTGGACTCTGGACTTATAATAGCACAGGCTACTTTTAAAACATAATAGCCTGTGGTTTGTGGATTGGGAATGTCGTCCCCATCACGGAAGCCTCCAACATAAGGATGATTTTGATCTGTTATTCTTAGGGCTTCATAGCGAGGGAAATCCTGGTCATTTTGACGGATAATTTGATGTAACCAAGTAGGTTTTTCATCTTTGAATTTAGCTGTATAGGATGTGTTCCAATGGGCCAAGGTTCCTATTCCCATGGCACCCAGATGAACAAATTTTCTTCTCTTCATGTGGATTTTAGGATTTAGGTATTTTTTGATATTCCAAAGCAAACATGATAAATGATCCAATGCCAAAACCTTGTCCCTCTACAATGGGTCTTCCATAGTAATACTCTTTCATGCCGACGCAGGTTCCTCCTGATACTCTGCTAGGACATAAGTATGGGCCTTTGGGCTGTACCAGACTATATTTTTTCAATCCCTGATAGGCTAAGTGAATGGAAGGTAAATAGTCTTTTGAACTTAATAGACCTAATTCTATTCCTTTGGCCATGGAATACGCAAACATTGCCGTACACGAACTTTCCTCCCAGTTTTTGGCATCTTGAGGATATAATAATAGCTGGTACCAATGCCCGCTTTGTTTGTTTTGCAAAGAAGGCAAAGTTCGCATGATAGCTAGAAATTCCTTTTTTAGAGGCTCATAGTAATTGGATTTTGGGCTAATCGTGCTCAAAACATCTACTAGCGTCATGGTTACCCAGCCATTAGCTCGGCCCCAATATTCACTACTTTTTCTGGTCTTTTTGTCGGGCCATCCTAACACACTACAGCCATCATCAAAATCTAGATCATCATCGTCCCAAGCATGAACCCAAAGTCCTGTTTCTGGATTGGCTAGCGATTGACTATGTGCTCTAATTTGGGTGTATATGTGGGCCAAGTATTTTTCATCACCGCTTCCACGGTACATTTCCATCAAAAACATATTCAGCATGTAAACCGTATCATCCCAAAGCTCCACCGTTTCTGTTCGGTGAGAAATGCCACCGTTCTTGGACCTAGGGGCATTCAAGTAATCTTGGTATATGGCTTGCGCCTTTGTTTTGTATTTTTCTTCTTTGGTAATTCTCGCTAAAAATGCCATACCTATTCCAGAAGCAATCGCATTGGGATGTTTTCCATTGGCCACTTCATAGGTTTTATTCATGGCGGTGCGAATGTATTGCAGGTAGGGAGCTTTTTCGGAGTTTGGTTTTGTTTGATACAGATGAATCAAAGAATGTAGAAATGTGGCTTGGCCCCAATCCCATACGTATTTTTCAGCAGGCATGTACACCTCGCGACCATAACGGTCTAGGGAATCAATCCAATTTTGAGCATGAATGCTTGTCAGGGAGAAACATAAGAACAGGCTGAGGAAAATAGTTCTTCTCATCGCTTAATCATTGTTTAAAAGGTCTAGAGCAAAAAAAGGGAAAATGATGGTGCTGAAGCCATGCATTTTCCCTTCAATATAGAAATTTATATCCTTTATTCTGTGCTAAAATTCATATAAATAGTTATATGAGTGGACAGATTAAGATTGCTTTCTTTTTTTCATTACCAAGCTATCTGCTGGATAATGTGCTTTTAGGCTATCCATTTGAGCTTTAGCCCAAGTGATTAAAATTTCTCTTTGTTCTTGACTTAGGTTTGCTTCTTTATGGAGGCCCAAATAAGTGTAAGATTCCAGTGGCATTTCTTTTTCTTCTACCGTTTCGGCAATTTCTTCTAACTTATGGTTCTGTACTGCAATCGGTAATTTGGTGAACGTAGAAAGATTTAAATGCTTTTTACCATCATTGATGTGATGGGTTAAGAAAAATCCTACGGGTTGAATGTTATTGTACCAAGGATAAGTGCTTTTATTCGAGTGGCAGTCATTACAAGCCACTTGTAAAATATGGTTGACATTTTCAGGGACTAAGTATTTAGTGGAAATAGCATAAGTCTCATCATTGGATTCATTTTTTTCTTGGTGGATAAATTGAATACCAACCAAAAGGATGATGAGGGCGATTAAGATTTTCTTTTTCATGTGGTTTTGGGGATTAGTCTTTGGGTTCTTATTTCTCTAATTTAGAGAAAATTAGGAATATTTTTACTTATTTACTGGTAAAATAGTCCTATTTTCTGTTCACAAATTTTTGGAAAGGGATAGAATAAATGATCCAATTTACCGTTGTCAGACTGGATTAAATTGTTCCCAACGGCTTTTATTAGAGGATTTGAATCAATTAATTAGATATTTAGTGTATTGTCTAAATAATTCTAATGTCTTCTTTTTATCAGCAGTAAAATTTCCTATTTTTCCCAAAGATTAGTTGTCTGAAAGGCGTGAATGGAACAGTGATTGAATTTCAGCTGGTGCATAATTGGGGATGTTCCTTGGAAGATTAACTTGAAGAAATTAAAATTATATCGCCTATGCCAAATAAAAATACAAGTACCAAAAGTCGATATCAGTCATTATTAAAAGATGTAATACTGATTGTTTTAGGAATATTTTCTGCCTCCTTTGGCTTTAAAGGGTTTTTATTAACCAATCATTTTATTGATGGTGGGGCTACAGGAATATCCCTTTTATTGACCAATGTGACAAAATTGCCCTTAGCATTTTTGTTAATCATCATCAATATACCCTTCGTATTACTCGGTTTACGTGTCATGGGTAGGACTTTTGCCATAAAGACTGCCTTTGCTATTTCCGGCTTGGCAGCTGTAGTGGCCTTTGTTCCTTTCCCAGATGTGACCAGCGACAATTTATTGGTTGCTTTATTTGGGGGATTTTTTCTTGGAGCAGGAATTGGACTAACTATCCGTGGTGGCGCCGTGATCGATGGAACGGAGGTATTGGCCATTTTTTTAAGTAAGCGATTTGGGACCACTATAGGAGATATTATTATAGCATTAAATGCCTGTATTTTTTTAGCGGCTACCTATTTTCTTTCGGTTGAAATAGCCCTTTACTCTATGGTGACTTATTTATCGGCCTCAAAAACCTTGGATTTTTTCCTGGAGGGTTTTGAAGAATACATGGGTGTAACCATCATATCTACCGAGCATGAAGCCATTAAGGAGATGATTCAAAAGGAAATGGGAAGAGGGTTTACCGTATATTCTGGGAAAAAAGGATTTGGGAAAAAAGGAGAATCCGAAAACGTGGATATTGTCTATACGATTGTGACACGCTTGGAATTGAACCGACTAAATAATGCCATCGAGTTAATTGATAAAGAGGCTTTTGTCGTTATGTCTAGTGTTAAAGATACCAAAGGAGGGATGATTAAACAGCGGCCTTTGAAGCACTAATTAGATCTATTCCAACTAAGAAATGGGTGTTAATAAACCGTGAAATTTGTAGAGAAAAGATTAATCTTGACATAAAAAAAGGAATAAACTTTGCCGGCTGTACTAGAAAGTCAGATAGAAAGAAATTCCTTTTTCGTTTATTTATTAAGAACACGGAGCAACTAGCCTTTTAGATAGTTGTTTGTTCTTTAAAATTATATCATATGATTGGAATCACATCCAATTATTTTCAAAATTCATAGGTCCTCTTGACAATTGTCAATTTTATCCAATTTGAATTATTTGGGGAAAGCTGGATAATCTTGTGCTAGTCGACTCAGTGTTTCAGGCCTAATTCCTAGAAATTCTGCGATGTATTTATTGGGAATTCGGGAAATACATTCGCCATAACCTGAGGCTAAAAATGCGTCATATCGGTCTTTAGCGCTTGGAATCCGAGAAATATAAACTCTCTCTTCTGCCGAAACTAAATAGAATTCAAATAGTGTCCGATAGATGGTGGACATATCTGGGAATTGTTTTAAACAATACTGCAAATCATCAAAATGTAATGATTCCGTCTGCGTCGCCTCCAAGGCTTGAATATTTTCTTTACAAGGTGTCCGCATGAAAAATCCTCCAACGGAAGTAAACACATGGTTTTCCCAATCTACCCATTGAGTAATTTCCTTAGTGCCATGTTGGTAAAAACCCCTAACCAAGCCTTTTTTGATTAAGTGAAGATGACTAAATGGTTCTCCTGCCTTGCATATCAATTCCCCTTTCTTGAAACTATGACTTTTCATGTTGTTAGATAGATAGTCTTTTAAATCCTTAGAAATGGGTGTAATGGAATTAAAAAATATCAGGCTGTATAAGTTCTTAGGAGTAGGGGCAATCATAGTAGAATAGAAACAAGCGTATGATGAGCAAGGTAAAATGATGATGAAACCGCAAATTATCTTAAATGTAAGTGCTTAAACCTGTAAATAAAATAGGTAAGCATCACATTTTTTACGAGGGCAAAAAAAAACGAGGACTTTAAGCCCTCGTTTTTTAATTAATCTAGGAGTATGTTACCTATCCAGCGCAGTGCGATTGATAAATACGTAAGAAGAGATGTTTGGTTTTACTCCAAAGAAATCAACTACATAATAGTAAACACCATCTGGTAATTTTTTATCTATTGTTAACACATTGTTTGGAGAGCTTTCACCGCCCCAATCGTTTTTATAGTTTTCTGTTTCAAATACTAAATCACCCCAACGGTTATAGATGCTTAATCTATTACGGAAGTTTAGAATACCTGGAATCACTAATTTATCATTGAATCCGTCATTATTTGGAGATATACCTTGCGGTACAAAAGTATCACAAGTATCAGGGTCCAAACGGTTTGGAATACCATCTTTATCACAATCTGGCATAGCTCCATAATTCAAATCATCTTCTAATAAATCAGGGATTCTATCATTATCATCATCTGGATCTAGGTAATCATAAATACCATCTTTATCTGTATCCAATGGTGTATTTAAGTTAGATCCAGCACCAATGCTATCAGGAGTACCATCATTATCACTATCGGTATCGCGGAAATCAGGAATACCATCTCTATCGGTATCAACAGGGTTATTCGGGTCTTTACCAACTTCGATTTTATCAGGAATTCCGTCATTGTCACTATCTACATCGCGGTAATCTGGTAAGCCGTCTTTATCAGAGTCTACTGGTCTATTTGGATCAGAACCTGCTTCCACTTTATCCGATAAACCATCATTATCAGAATCAGTATCTCGGTAATCAAAGATGCCATCCTTATCCGTATCTATTGGAGCGGTAGCATTAGCGCCTACCTCTACCTTGTCTGGAATGGAATCATTATCAGAATCACTGTCTATGTAATCAGGTAGACCGTCTTTGTCGAAATCAGATGGAATCAATGCATCTGGACCAACCTCATAGCTGTCCAAGATGGTGTCATTATCCGAATCTGTATCACGGTAATTTGGTATTCCATCACCATCAGAGTCAACAGGTTTATTAGGGTCAGAGCCTACTTCTAGACGATCAGGAATACTATCATTATCAGAGTCTGTATCAATGTAATCAGCTTTTCCATCTTTATCAGTATCCATAGGGTTGTTTACATCTGGACCTACTTCTACTTTATCTGGCAAACCATCTCCATCTGAATCCGTATCTCTGAAGTCATAATTTCCATCTTGATCCGTATCTAAAGCGCTACTTGGACTTACTCCTGCTTCCACTTTATCAGGAATTGTATCGTTATCCGAGTCTAAATCACGGTAGTCTTCAATACCGTCATTATCACTATCTAAAGGTTTGAATCCAGCACCTCCACCTTCGATTTGATCAGGGATACCATCTCCATCGGAATCAGCATCTAAATAATCAGGTTTACCATCTTTATCAGAATCAACTGGTGTTTTTGGATTATTTCCTGCTTCGTAGATATCTAAAATACCGTCTCCATCCGAATCAGTATCTCGGTAGTCTGCTAAGCCATCTTTGTCAGAATCCATAGGAACAGTTGGAGTAGCTCCAGCTTCTAAGGTGTCTGGAATTCCGTCCCCATCCGAATCTAAATCTTCAAAGTCTTTGGTTCCATCTTTATCTGTATCAACTAGATTGTCGCAAACTACGCTTTCTACTTGATCAGGAATGCCATCTCCATCCGAATCCAAATCACGGAAATTAGCTAATTCGTCACCATCTCCATCTGCTCCTAATTCAATACGGTCAGGAATACAGTCATTATCAGAATCTAAATCAAAGAAGTCTGGTGAGCCGTCTTTATCGGTATCAATCAAGGCTTTGTATTGACCACGATCATCCCATCCGTCATCATTGTCATCATTTTTGTTATCACAGGTAGCACATTTATTCTTGCCTTCCCATGCATCTGGAATTGTATCTCCATCTGAATCAAGATCCAAATAATTTGGTATACCATCGCGATCATTATCTTGGTCACGCTCGTCAGTATCACCTAACCAGTCACCATCGGAGTCCTTATCGCGGTAATTCGGTTTACCATCTTTATCACTGTCACCAGTAGATTCTACTTTATCAGAAATAGCGTCTCCGTCTGAATCAAGATCCAAATAATCAGGAGTACCATCTTTGTCTGTATCTGGGATTGGAGCAGGATTAGATTCTAAGAAGTCTACTAAACCGTTACCGTTTGCATCTGGTGCAGCACCGTTGCTATCCACACGTCCGTCGTAGTTTGTATCAATTACCCCACGAGTACTGTTGGTCGCTTCCCATGCATCCATGATACCGTCACCATCTGAATCTGTATCTAAGTAATTTGGAATACTATCTCCGTCGGTATCGCCGGTTTTTTCCATGATATCTAAAATACCATCATTGTCAGAATCAAGGTCAAGGTAATTGGCATCTCCATCACCATCACTATCGATATTCTTTTCAACAATATCCAAAATACCGTCGTTATCAGAATCTGGATCTTGTGAGTTTGGAATACCATCACTATCAAAGTCTTGACAAACTGTTCCGCCGGTGTATCCACCATAACATTCCATATCATTGGTAATACCATCACCGTCGCAATCTCCTAAGAAATAACGTTGATATCCTAATGAACCTTTCACAGGTATATAACCAGGTATTCCACCGATACACGAGTTCAATGGTGCTGCGTCTGTTCCGTTGGTTGTACCATCACCGTCGCAGTCAGCAGATTTCCAAGCTAGGGTTGTTTTAGAGAAATCTTGACTTGCTAATAAATAAGAACAAGGGTCATTTTTATCAGTACCATCAGTTGCTTCTTTCTCATCAGATACACCGTCTCCATCTACGTCATCCGCCACGACCACAATGTTTTCAGCCTGAACACTTGCTCCTGTGGTAGGTGTAAAGGTAAAGCCTCCACTACCAGAACCACCTTGGTATTTAACTCCCAATAATGAGAAGTCGGCAACTCCATTAACAAAGTCGGTTGGACTAGTCAATTTAATGGTACCAGATAAGCCTGTTACCGTACCAGTTAAATTGTTCACTACTATCGTGATGTTGTTTTGCGAAGCATCGAAGTTTTTCACGACGTTTCCATATTGGTCAAGCGCCTTCAATGAACCTACTAGCGGTTGGCCAACTACTTGCTGAGGAGCTAAAGTAACTTCCAATTTGGCAAATGAAGAACTCACAACCTCTACTTGTAATTCACCTTCTTTAGGCGTGTTAACCACACCGTCTGTGGCAGAAATGGTTGCCGTTTCTGCTTTGTATAGAATAATGACTGCATTAGCAATACCATTGGTAAAGGTTAAGTTTACCGTACTACCAAATTCAGCTAAGGTACTTACCGTAGCATTTAAGCTGATGATATTGGAACCAGGGTTTTGAACTACCGTATTTCCTGCAGCTGTAGCATTGATATTAATGGTCGTAGACGTTGTAGTCTGCGTAGTCTTTTTCACCGTCTGGTTCAATGTTCCTGTACCTCCTCCAACGGAAGTTGGGGTAGTAGTAGGTGCACCAGCACTTGGCTTATAGATTTCAGATGCTGCACTAGCTCCTGTAAAGGTGATTGGTTTTAAACCTGCATATGAAGGAATAACGTTATCATATTGATCCAAAGCACGGATGGTAATGGTTTGAGTTGTTCCAGCTTCTTGTCTAGTTAATCCAGAAATGAAATATCTGTACAAAGGACCTGGGCTTACCGTGAAGGCATTAGAATCACCCACTTTTCCATTCACATTAGAACCGGCTCCCGTACCTGTAGCACGTAAAACAATACCCGTTTCTGCTTTATTGTAAACAACACCCGTAATAGTCACCGAACTAGAACCAGCCAAAATGATACCGGTATAAGTTCCAGTGATAGTGCCTGTTCCTGTTTTAACACTTAAGGTAATCGTACTATTAGCCGTGGCTAAAACCGTGTTGTCATTTTCATCCGTTAAGGTAGCTGTTATCGTTTGACTAGTACCTGCAACGTAATTGCTCAGTGGACTTAACTTGATTTTTGAACCTATTCCCGCACTTACTGCAAAGGCATTTGAATTACCGATTTTACCGTTCGTATTTCCTGCGCTTGTTGCTGTAGCTTTTAATTCTACGCCTGACTCAACTTTGTCATAAGTGATACCAGAAATAGTGACGCTAGAACTACCGCTAACTAGGGAACCTGTAAGTGTTCCACCTAAAGTACCTGTACCGGTTTTCACACTGACAGTTACCGTGGTGTTCACATCCGCATTGACTAGGTTGCCATTGGCATCTACTAAAGTGGCTGTCAATGAGAATGCATTTAATGCAATTTTATCTGTAATGGTGGAAATGATGAATCGATTCGCACCACCTGCTGAGACATTAAATGCATTAGAATCTCCCGATTTGCCAGCTACATTTCCTGCACCAGAACCTGTGGCCGTTAATACCACTCCCGATTCTAATTTGGTATAAGTAAGTCCCGAAATTGTAACAGCACTAGATCCTGCATTGATGGTTCCTGTTAGAGTTCCACCTAAAGTACCTGTACCTGTTTTTAAGCTGATCGTTACAGTTCCATTGGCCGTCGCATTGACTGGATTACCATTTGCATCGGTTAGCGTGATCGTTACAGGGAAGGCTGTTCCTGCTGATTGGCCAGAGATTGTACCTACTACCAATTTTGATGCAGCTCCTGACGTAGAACTAAATCCAGCCGAAGTACCCGTTAGGTTATTATTATCTGTTGCCGTAATGGTAGTTGAAGTACCAGCAACCGTATGTGTTGTATATGTAACAGTAGCTATGCCATTGGCATCGGTCGTGCTTGTAGCGGAAGAGAATGAACCATTCGCATCGCTTTTTGACCAAGTTACGGTTTTACCCGACGTAGTTACTGGATTGTTATTGGCGTCAACCAATTGAGCGGTAATCGTTACAGTACCACCTGCAGTAGGGGATGTATTGCTACTGGTAACGATGTATTTAGCACCAGCACCGGCAACCACACTGAAGGTATTGGAATCACCCGTTTTTCCTACAACATTACCCGAACCTGAGCCTGTTGCTGTTAGAGATACTCCAGCCTCTGCTTTAGTATAAGTTACTCCCGAAATGGTTACTGCACTTGTTCCAGATGTGATGGTTCCTGTTAGTGTTCCACCTAAGGTTCCGTTTCCTGATTTTAAAGTTAAAGTAACTGTTCCATTGGTAGAAGCGTTGACCGCATTTCCATTTCCATCCGTTAATGTGACAGTTACAGCAAAGGCTGTTCCAGCGGTTTGTCCTGAAATTGTTGAAACAACTAATTTTGTTGCCCCACCTGAACCAGAAGTTATGCTTGGAGTAGTTCCAGTTAAGCTGGTATTATCAGTTGCAGTTACCGTAGTACTTGTTCCGGCAACAGCATGAGTAGTGAATGTTACTGTGGCAGTTCCATTGGCATCTGTCGTACTAGTCGATGATGAGAATGAACCATTCACATCACTTTTTGACCAAGTTACGGTTTTACCAGAAGTACTAACTGAGTTGTTATAAGCATCTACTAATTGTGCCGTAATGGTTACTGTTCCACCAGCAGCTGGGGAAGTAGAACTACTTGTCACGATATACTTAGAAGCTGTGCCTGGAACGACAGTAAATGTATTAGAATCTCCAGTTTTCCCTGAAACGTTTCCTGAGCCAGAACCTGTGGCTGTCAAGGAAACACCAGTTTCTGCTTTGGTATAACTTACACCAGAAATAGTTACAGCACTTGATCCACTGGTTATAGTTCCAGTTAATGTACCACCCAATAGACTAGTTCCCGTTTTCAAGGTTAATGTAACAGTACCATTGGCCGTGGCATTCACTGGGTTGCCATTGGCATCTGTTAAAGTAACTGTTACGGCAAAATCAGTACCTGCGGTTTGTTGAGCGATGTTCGTTATCACTAATTTACTTGCGGTACCAGCCGTATACGTGATGGTGGATTGAGTTTGAGAACCCGTTCCACTTTTCACTTGTGCTGCACCTAAAGTGGCAACAAAAACTCCAGAACCAGCGGCAGTTGGAGCCGTTACGGTAGCAGAGTAAGTACCATTACCATTATCAGTTACAGAACCAATAGTTCCAGTTCCAGAAGATTTAGTGATGGTTACTGTTGCGCCTCCAGCAGTTAAGTTATTTCCATTGGCATCTTTTGCCGTAACAACTAAAACTTGAGTAGAACCATCAGCCACGATACTAGCTGAAGTAGGAGTTAAAGTAGAAACAGCTGCATCTGCTGCACCAACACTTACGTTGAATGAATTAGAATCACCTGTTTTTCCCGAAGCATTTCCAGAGCCAGAACCAGTAGCAGTTAATACTACGCCTGTTTCCGCTTTGGTATAAGTTACTCCACTTATTGTCACTACACTTGTTCCAGAAGTAATGGTTCCTGTAAGTGTTCCTCCTAAAGTGCCGGTACCTGTTTTACGTGTTAAAGTAATTGTAGCATCTGCTGTTGCATTGACTGCATTACCGTTATCATCGGTTAAGGTTACGGTTACAGCAAAGGCAGTTCCAGCCGTTTGTCCTGCAATATTCGTAACGACTAATTTGCTTGCATTACCCGATCCAGCTGTTATTGTGGCGGTAGTACCTGTTAAATTAGTATTATCTGTTGCAGTAATTGTTGTGGAAGTACCAGCCACAGTATGTGCTGTAAAGGTCACCGTTGCTGTACCACTTGCATCTGTCGTACTTGTTCCTGATGAGAATGAACCATTCGCATTGCTTTTCGACCAAGTGATGGTTTGTCCTGAAGTGCTAACAGGGTTGTTATTCGCATCTACCAATTGTGCCGTGATGGTTACTGTTCCTCCAGCAGCAGGGGTAGTAGAACTACTTGTCACGATGTACTTGGCAGCTGCACCAGCCACCACTGTAAAGGCATTGGAATCACCTGTTTTACCAGAAACATTACCAGCAACTGAACCTGTAGCAGTTAATACAACACCTGTTTCAGCTTTGGTATAGGTTACTCCCGAAATTGTTACAGCACTTGTTCCTGTTGTAATAGTCCCTGTAACTGTTCCACCTAAAGTACCTGTACCCGTTTTACGAGTTAAAGTTACAGTACCATCTAAAGTGGCATTTACTGGATTGTTATTTGCATCAGTTAACGTAACTGTTACAGAAAAACCAGTACCTGCGGTTTGTTGAGCGATGTTGGTTACCACTAATTTAGTTGCGGTACCAGCTGTATACGTGATGGTAGATTGAGTTTGAGAACCCGTTCCATTTTTAACTTGAGCTGCACCTAAAGTAGCAACGAAAACTCCAGAACCAGCGACATTTGGAGCCGTTACGGTAGCGGAGTAAGTACCATTACCATTATCGCTTACTGAACCAATGGTACCTGAACCCGAAGATTTAGTGATGGTTACTGTAGCGCCTCCAGCTGTTAAGTTATTTCCATTGGCATCTTTTGCGGTAACAACTAATACTTGCGTAGAGCCATCAGCCACGATACTAGCTGAAGTAGGAGTTAAAGTAGAAGCAGTTGCATCAGCCGCCCCAGCCACTACTGTAAATGCATTAGAATCACCTATTTTGCCATTGACATTACCGGCATCAGAACCCGTAGCTGTTAGTACTACGCCTGTTTCCGCTTTGGTATAAGTTACACCTGAGATAGTTACTGCACTTGTTCCCGAAGTAATGGTTCCGGTAACAGTACCACCTAAAGTACCAGTACCTGTTTTACGAGTTAAAGTTACTATACCATTAGCTGTGGCATTGACCACATTGCCATTATCATCAGTTAAAGTTACTGTTACAGCAAAACCAGTACCAGCTGTTTGCTGCGCGATGTTGGTAACGACTAATTTAGAAGCACCACTTGCATCGGATGTAATATTTGGAGTTGTACCTGTTAATGAAGTATTATCAGTTGCTGAAATGGTAGTGACAGTATTAGCAACGGTATGTGCAGTAAATGTCACTGTGGCTGTACCACTTGCATCTGTGTTACTTGTTCCAGATGAGAATGAACCATTGGCATCACTTTTTGACCAAGTTACGGTTTTACCTAAAGTACTAACTGGGTTATTATTTGCATCTACTAATTGAGCCGTGATAGTTACCGTTCCTCCAACTACTGGAGCATAATTACTACTTGTTACTATGTACTTAGTAGCTGCACCCGCCACCACCGTGAAGGCATTGGAGTCACCTGTTTTACCATTGACATTACCCGCCACAGAACCCGTAGCCGTTAAGACTACACCTGTTTCCGCTTTGGTATAAGTTACACCGGAGATAGTCACGGCACTTGTTCCAGCAGTCATAGTTCCTGTCACAGTACCACCTAAAGTACCTGTA
>NZ_JAANOG010000006.1:0-4618 GCF_019923745.1 Aquirufa aurantiipilula | reverse complement strand
TAGTTATTTCCATTGGCATCTTTTGCCGTAACAACTAATACTTGTGTAGATCCATCAGCTACAATACTAGCCGAAGTAGGAGTTAAGGTAGAAACAGCTGCATCAGCTGCACCCGCCACTACTGTAAAAGCATTAGAATCACCTGTTTTACCAGAAACATTCCCTGCAACAGAACCCGTTGCAGTTAATACAACACCTGTTTCAGCTTTGGTGTAAGTGATCCCTGTGAATGTGACATCACTTCCACCGGCAGTAATGGTTCCTGTCAAGGTTCCACCCAAAGTACCTGTTCCTGTTTTAAGAGAAAGAGTTACAGTTCCATTGGCTGTTGCATTCACTGGGTTGCCATTGGCATCAGTTAACGTAACAATAACATCAAAGGTTGCACCTGCTGTTTTAGTTCCAATGTTAGTAATAACCAATTTTGAAGCAGCTCCTTCAGAATAAGTAATAGTAGATTGGGTTTGAGTCCCTGTTCCATTTTTTACTTGAGCTCCACCTAATGTAGCAACGAAAACCCCCGTGCCTGTTGATGTAGGGGAAGTAACTGTAGCTGTATAAACGCCACTTCCTGCATGTGATACAGTACCTATGGTACCCGTTCCAGATAGTTGGGTTATTGTTACCACATCGCCACCTGTTCCACGGTTATTACCATAAGCATCTTTGGCAGTTACGGATAATACCTGGGTAGAAGTTCCGTTGGCAGTAATACTAGCGACTGTTGGAGTTAAGGTTGAAGTTGCAGCATCCACTGCACCCACCGTTACTGCGATATCATCCGTGGCATCTACTACTCCAGCTCCTGCATCGGCAGGGGTAGCATCTGACATGGTTATGGTGTAGTTTGCTACAGTATTTTTCTCAAACCAGAAGTTGACAGTCGAAGAACCGTCAGCAAAATCAATGCTTGTTATGACATTTCCTCCGCTAGCAGCGTCATAGAATACACCACTTCCTGTTGAAGTTAAGTATGCGGTTTGAGCGCCTGTAGTATAAGGTAAGGAAGCGGCATCTACTCTTGTTCCAACATAAGCAGCTCTAGTCCCAGCAGTAATATCAGCTGGACTATTTAAGGTAAAGCTAGTTGCACCTGTTGATTCCCCAACAAAGAAATCAGAGAAGGAATTAAAGCTTTGTCCTTTAATTGTTTTTGTTGTTCCATCAGTACGAACATGACCATTAGGGGCTTTCCATGAACCTGAATTTTTACGGACAATCATGTTAGAAAGGCTAGCAGATCCTACAATATCTCCACTAGGGAAACCCAAAGTAATGTTATAGGTGGTGAAACCATTAGCAGTAGTACCACTACCATCTGTTACTCTCCACTTTCTTTTTACATATTTATCACCTCTAATACCAGAACCATTAACGGAAGTATTATCTGCCAAAGAGTTGGTAGAAGATTCAATCGTTAAATCAGTAGATGCAGCACTTCTGCCAACAAAATCCAAGGTTACAGGAGTGTATGCTGAAGCATCACCAATCGGGAAAGAAACGGATGGGTCCGTTTGCTTAGGAATAACTCTAGAAATAGTACCCTCTACATAACGTGTATCTGAAGCACCCGTTATACTGGCATTGCTAGGAAGGATAATTTTTTTGTTATTACCCATGACCAAGTGGCCAGACACTAAGTTTAAGGTGTTATTGATGTTTAAATCAGAAGGAATCGTTAATGAAGTTCCACCAGTCACATTGACTTTTAGTTCTTTCAAATTTTGTCCATCAGAAGTAAAATCTAAGGAAGGACTTCCACTGGTAGTATTGACATGTAAAGTTGAAAGTGTAGTTCCTTTTAATTTACCACCACTAGAACCATTCACGGTCTCGTTTAACGTTAAAGTATTGTTGTCCCCAATAGAAAATGATCCACTTTTTAAATAGAAGTCTTTAGCCACACTAACATTTCCATGCATGCTTTGACCCGTATACGAGTTATCCCATTCAAAATTTAAAAATGCTTGATCGAATCCACTGCTCAAAGAAGTGGAACTAAGACCCGTAATTTTGGTTAATGCTCCCGCAGCTTGAGTAGTCCACAATGCCTTTGGAATGACACCTCCATCTCTTGCATGCCAATATGTTCCACCATGGAAATTAGGCAAGAAACCGCTACCAGATTCATTGGTATTCGTATAGGTTCCTCCTGAGTTTTTGAAAGTACCATGGGTATGGATATTGTATTCTCCATCAATACCAGAGTGGTGATTTAAGGTAATTGTTCCTCCCGTAGTTAAGTCAAATATGCCATCAATGATTAAACTATATAATGAAACAGATTGACTTAAAGTAGTAGTAATTCCAGTTGGTATTTTAACAATATCATATGCATCATACGTGTATTTAATACCGGCTGTATCAGTAAACGCTACACCTCCATCATTTGAAATAGCCCAAGTAACTGCATTCCAGTTTCCTGTGGCTTTTGGTGAATAGATTTTACCTTCTACAATTTTAAATGCTGCACTTGTTCCAGCTGTTAAGCTTGGCCCTCCAACGGTATATTTCGTGGCTTTAATGGTAGCATTGGTATTAATCGTATATGGGTTTGTTGTTTTATCTATCGTGGATACTTTGTATCGAACATAGTTAATATCTGTTGAGTATGAATTTGTTGGTATAGTAGCTTGGATCGGGGTAGATTGCACTACATTCGAAGAATTTGTTCTTTCAATACCATCAGATGTTCTATCTGTTGCGCCAATAAATAAACCTAATTCTACTCCAATGTCCGATGGAGCAGGAGAGAAGTTGCCATAGGCATCAACCAAGTTAACTCGAACAATATTATTATTTATTCCTATAATACCCACAGCAGGAGTGATATCCGTTACAGTAATCGCTGTAGGAGTATTCGGTGAAATAATGAAGGTAGTAGAAACAGCTTCGGTTAAAGATCCGCTGGTAGCTTTTAATTTATAAGAAGAAGCACTTGATTTATTGATTGAAATACCGGCAAAGGTAGCCTCTCCTGCAACCGCAGCTTGCGTCAAAGTACCAGAAAGTGTTCCTGAAGCAGGATTTGTGTCAATCGACAAAGTAATGTTATCTGTAGCGGTAGTTGGATTGCCAGCTGCATCTAAGATTTGAACTTTAATTGAAGGGCTTATGCTAGCACCAGCTAGCGTATTACTAGGTTGAACGCTAAAGGCCAATTTGGCTGCACCTGAAGTCGTGATATCAAATGTATTCGATGTAGCACCTGTTAATCCAGAGCTTGTAGCAGATAAGGTATATCCTGTGGCTGCAGTATTGATGGATAAGTCGCTGAATGTGGCAACACCAGCTATAGCAGCTACAGTTTTTGTGCCAGATAGGGTTCCAGAGCCCGCATTCGTGCCAAAATCAATGGTTACATTGGCTGTTGATGTAGTTAAGTTACCAAAGGCATCTTCAATTCTAACTTTTACGGCTGGATTGATGGAAGATAATGCAGCAGTATTACTTGGTTGAACACTGAAAGACAATTTTGCGGCAGCACCTACTGTATAAGTGATGACGCTATGCTGCATGGAACCAGAACCATTTTCTACGTGAACTCCTCCAATAGTGGCCACAAATTCACCCGTTCCAACAGCAGTTGGAGAAGTTACTGTTGCAGTATATGTTCCATTTCCTACATCGCTAACACTTCCTACCACTCCACTTCCTGTATGTCTTAAAATGGTAACGGTTGCACCTCCAACTCCAACATTATTACTATTAGCATCTTTCGCTGTTACAGTTAATAATTGAGTAGAAGAACCATTGGCTGTGATACTCGCTGCCGTAGGTGTGATAGTGGATTTAGTTGGATCAACGGCTCCTGGTACTGTAGTAATCGTACTTGTTGTACCAGTGATAGCCGAAGTAGTACCTGTAACTGTGGTTGAAGTTCCAGCCACGGTATGTGTGGTGAATACGACTGTTGCCACACCACTTGCATTGGTAGTCGAAGTAGCTGTAGCAAAACTACCGTTAGCATCAGACTTAGTCCAAGTAACAGTTTGTCCTGAAGTACTTACTGGGTTGTTGTTAGCATCCGCCAATTGAGCGGTGATGGTTACTGTAGCCCCAGCCACAGGAGATGAAGATGAAGAGGTAACTAAGTACTTAGTAGCCGTACCAGCTACTGTCGTAATGGTAGACGAAGTACCTGTGATAGCCGAAGTAGTACCTGTAACTGTAGTTGAAGTTCCTGCTACAGTATGTGTTGTGAATACGACTGTTGCCACACCACTTGCATTGGTAGTCGAAGTAGCTGTAGCAAAACTACCATTAGCATCAGACTTAGTCCAAGTAACAGTTTGTCCTGAAGTACTTACTGGGTTGTTGTTAGCATCCGCCAATTGAGCGGTGATGGTTACTGTAGCGCCAGCCACAGGAGATGAAGATGAAGAAGTAACTAAGTACTTACTAGCCGTACCAGCTACTGTCGTAATGGTAGACGAAGTACCTGTGATAGCCGAAGTAGTACCTGTAACCGTAGTTGAAGTTCCAGCCACGGTATGTGTGGTGAATACGACTGTTGCTACACCACTTGCATTGGTAGTCGAAGTAGCTGTAGCAAAACTACCATTAGCATCAGACTTAGTCCAAGTAACGGTTTGTCCAGAAGTACTTACTGGGTTGT
>NZ_JAANOG010000053.1 GCF_019923745.1 Aquirufa aurantiipilula | reverse complement strand
AGTTATTTCCATTGGCATCTTTTGCCGTAACAACTAATACTTGTGTAGATCCATCAGCTACAATACTAGCCGAAGTAGGAGTTAAGGTAGAAACAGCTGCATCAGCTGCACCCGCCACTACTGTAAAGGCATTGGAATCACCTGTTTTACCAGAAACATTCCCCGCCACAGAACCCGTAGCCGTTAAGACTACACCTGTTTCCGCTTTGGTATAAGTTACACCGGAGATAGTCACGGCACTTGTTCCAGCAGTCATAGTTCCTGTCACAGTACCACCTAAAGTACCTG
>NZ_JAANOG010000052.1 GCF_019923745.1 Aquirufa aurantiipilula | reverse complement strand
TACCGTTAGCATCAGACTTAGTCCAAGTAACGGTTTGTCCTGAAGTACTTACTGGGTTGTTGTTAGCATCCGCCAATTGAGCGGTGATGGTTACTGTAGCCCCAGCCACAGGAGATGAAGATGAAGAAGTAACTAAGTACTTAGTAGCCGTACCAGCTACTGTCGTAATGGTAGACGAAGTACCTGTGATAGCCGAAGTAGTACCTGTAACCGTAGTTGAAGTTCCAGCCACGGTATGTGTGGTGAATACGACTGTTGCCACACCACTTGCATTGGTAGTCGAAGTAGCTG
>NZ_JAANOG010000051.1 GCF_019923745.1 Aquirufa aurantiipilula | reverse complement strand
TGTTGTTAGCATCCGCCAATTGAGCGGTGATGGTTACTGTAGCCCCAGCCACAGGAGATGAAGATGAAGAGGTAACCAAATATTTACTAGCCGTACCAGCTACTGTCGTAATGGTAGACGAAGTACCAGTGATAGCTGAAGTAGTACCTGTAACTGTAGTTGAAGTTCCTGCTACAGTATGTGTGGTGAATACGACTGTTGCCACACCACTTGCATTGGTAGTCGAAGTAGCTGTAGCAAAACTACCATTAGCATCAGACTTAGTCCAAGTAACGGTTTGTCCAGAAGTACTTACTGGGTTGT
>NZ_JAANOG010000050.1 GCF_019923745.1 Aquirufa aurantiipilula | reverse complement strand
TGTTGTTAGCATCCGCCAATTGAGCGGTGATGGTTACTGTAGCCCCAGCCACAGGAGATGAAGATGAAGAGGTAACCAAATATTTACTAGCCGTACCAGCTACTGTCGTAATGGTAGACGAAGTACCTGTGATAGCTGAAGTAGTACCTGTAACCGTAGTTGAAGTTCCAGCCACAGTATGTGTGGTGAATACGACTGTTGCTACACCACTTGCATTGGTAGTCGAAGTAGCTGTAGCAAAACTACCATTAGCATCAGACTTAGTCCAAGTAACGGTTTGTCCAGAAGTACTTACTGGGTTGT
>NZ_JAANOG010000049.1 GCF_019923745.1 Aquirufa aurantiipilula | reverse complement strand
CAGGAACAGTCAGTGGATTAGGCAGTGGTGTCAACAATGTATTGAATCAAGCAGGAGATTTCACGAGTGGGGTAGCGAACTTAACGAGCTTAGGTTTGAAGTTCACGGGAACATCGGGTGCAGGAACCTTTACCTTTACACCAGCTTCTGGAACAGCAGCGACAAGTGGAAGTGTAACCATTAATCCAGGAGCAGCGACCAAATTAGTGGTAACAGGAACGGGCACTCAAACAGCTGGAGGAAGTCAAACAGTAACAATTACCGCGAAAGATGCGGATGGCAATACAGCCACTACATATACAGGAG
>NZ_JAANOG010000005.1:231254-265478 GCF_019923745.1 Aquirufa aurantiipilula | reverse complement strand
AACCAATCAAACCAACTTGACGATAGACAGTAAGCCAGCGGGTCAATAATGTTTTAGGGACATTATACTTTCCACGAACATATAAAATAGGCTGATGAAGCTCAACAACGGCTTTCACGCACGAAAGCTTAAACTTGTAGGAATACTTGACTTTTCTTGACATAAAAACACCCAAAAAGTTGTCTAACTTTTTGGGTGCAGTTCAAAGATGCCCTTTTTTTATGTATTAAATTCTTATTATTTAAACTGAAAAATAAGGGGAAAAATAAAACAAACGATGGCTGCCCAAATGGAATAAATGGGTAGGTATTGGGCAATGCTTTTGGCAACAAAATGGAAGTCAGATTTGCCTTGACTTGTTTTCAATAATGATTTGGCTACCAGGAGTAGGTGAATAAAAATCAATAAATTACTACCTAAAACGGCTATTCTATTGGGTGTGATTCCCCATTCAATAATTCTAAAACTAATGGCAGAAAGTGCAATGCCATTGACCACAATAGTTAAAGCGGATAAACCTAATAATAACCAAGTTTGGTAGGTTGGACTTTCGCTTTTTTCAGCTTCTGCCACGGAAAATAAAATGAGCGCCATTACACCGATTAATAGGCCATTGAAGATTAATAGAAATTCACGATTGGTATAAGGATCTTTCCCAGTATACACCATAGCGATTAAATATATGAACAAGAAAACAAATACCACTGGGGTAAATATTTTGGCAATGATGGGGGAAACGTTTTTGACCAAAGTAGGGTTTTTCTGGATTAAATAATTACCCAAAATAGGGGTAGCGGATAAACCACTTACAATGACATATTTTCCATAAAATTCTTTGATATCCAAGCTGATGATTTCAAATAAGCCCAGGGAAATAGCGGTAAATAATCCACCAGAAAGAAGGGTTATAGCACACATCACCAATAAATCGCCATGCAATCGTAAAAATTCAATTCTTTTATTCGTGTTGGTAAATAATCCTTCTCCCATGAAAGCATAAGCCCAAATAGACCATAAAATCAGAGGTAAATGGATGCAGGCTAAAACTATGGAATCAGAAGGAGAGGTATGAGGAAGTAGGTTGATATAAACCACAGAAAAAAGACAAATCCCCAAAGGAAGTACGATTTTGTTAATGGGAAATTCTTGTTTCCAAATGAAATAGACCGCTAAAAAAGGAAAAACGACAAAGGATATATTTCTTTGGAAAAAAGTATCTTGTTCAAGGCCAAAAAGATTGGGGATTTGTGAAATGAAGGCTGCAATAACAGCTAAAATGGCAATAAATACTAATTCGTTTTTGGCACCTAATGAGATTGGTTCAGCGGCATAATTTAAGCGCTGATTCCAAAATTGCAAACTGGCTTCTTCCGAATATTCTGGCCACAAGGCATTGAATTCTTTTTTAAATAATGTGGTATTACTTCGGTATAATTTTTCCAGCTGCTCTGGATTTTTTAAGTTTTGGATGATCTCGCTTTTCATGATAGTTGAGGAAAATAAATTTTACGTGCTAGAAAAATTTGTCTTTATACTATTTATAGAACTCAAGTATATGTAAGCTTTCATGGAAAAACTTAGCGAAGCAATAACTCAGTAATTGTTTAAATATTACACTCAATTTTGTTTAATGGCTAAATGAATCTTCTGAACGGTCAGATTCCTTTATGTAATTCCTTGCCACCAAGCAGAGAAAGTTTGGTTTTTATCTTTTAAATCCACTAGTTCACCAATTTTGGGAGTGATAATAGGTATTTCGTGCTTCTTGCTATTTTCCCAGAGTAGTTGTAAAGGCTCATCCCAAGGATGAATGCTTAATTTAAATTTGGAGTTATGTCCAGCAAAGATTTTTTTGGCATTCAATTCTTTGGCAACTGTAAAAATCTCCTCAGGCATGAGGTGAATGTATTTCCAAGCTAGGTTATATTGGCCTTGTTCTATTAGTGCTAAGTCAAAAGGGCCATGCTCTTCACCGATGACTTTGAAGTGGGTGTCATAGCCGCTATCTCCGCCAAGGAATAAATTGTGATGTGGTGTTTTTAAAACAAAAGAAATCCAAAGCGTTTTATTTCTTTGTAATCCTCTTCCTGAAAAATGACGAGCCGGGGTGGCGGTTAATTTCCATTCTTTCTCTAAGTCGATGGATTCATTCCAATCTAATTCATGAATGATATCGGCTGAATAGCCCCAAAATTCTAAATGTTCTCCCACTCCCAATCCACATACTACTTGCTTGACTTTACCTCGAATTTTTTTGATGGTTTCATAGTCTAGGTGATCATAATGATCATGGCTAATGAATAAATAATCAATTTGGGGTAAGTTTTCGGGTGTAAAGGGATCAGTGCCCTTGAACGAGGAATTTAGCCAAGAAAAAGGGGCTGCATATCCGCTCAAAACGGGATCTATCAATATCGTTTTACCTTCTATTTGGAGTAAATAGGACGAATGCCCCAACCAAATCATGTAGTCTGTGTTAGGACCTATTTGCTTTAAATCTGTTTTTACCGTCGGTAAAGCTACCGAAGGTTTGGTTCTGATGTCCTTGCTGGTCATGACCCTAAACATGGAACCAATTTTGTTATTTTCCTCCGCAAAAGTGGGGGTATAAGATAGGTTTTGAAACGCACTATTTTGATAATGGGGCGAATTTTTAATGCGGATTAACCTTTTTCCTTTGGGATTTAATCCAAAAACGGCTTTATTCAGGGCAAGCAAAGATCCTATGGAAACGCTTGTCAATATTCCTAGGAAGCCTAGCATACGTCTTCTTTTCATAATTTGGAGGGCAATTTACTGTTTTTGTCCAATCTTTGGGCAAAATCCTTTTTTCACCCAATGCATGAAGAATAAATTTTGCATCGGAGTGCATTTAACATAAATTTCGTAAAACTAGTTTTATTCTGATGAACTAATTTTGTTCTAAGATTGAAATGTTCATTCTAATTCCAATAACCGCATGATTTCATCCTTATTCGTTCCCTTACTTTCTGATTCGAATTCCCAAACCTTAGATTTAAGCATCCATAACCCCAGATTTACGGTAGACATTTATGAGGATATCTCTAAATTCAGTCAATTCATTCAGGATTCTATTGGAGAAAAGAGATATGGACTAGGAGGGTATTTGGAGCATCGAAGGATGTATGAAACTCATGAGAATTTTGCTACGAGTGAACACGACTTTCGGAATATACATTTAGGAATAGATATTTGGGCGGAGGCAGGTACAGAAGTGTTTGTCCCTATGGATGGAATCATTCATAGTTTTCAAGTGAATGAAGGTGCTGGAAACTATGGCCCAACCATTATTTTGGAACATCAAATCTTAGGAGAAAGGATTTATAGTTTATACGGCCATCTTGCTGGTCAAGATTTAGTCGGGCTTTTTCCCGGAAAAGAAATTCGTCGAGGAGAACATATTGCCCATTTGGGAAATTCCTCCGAAAATGGAGGTTGGCCCCCTCATTTGCATTTCCAATTGATACGTGACCTTCAAGGATTTATGGGGGATTATCCAGGTGTATGCTCCCAAAGAGACATGGATTTTTATGCTCAAAATTGCCCAGATCCAAGGCTGTTGGCAGTAAATTAGGAGACAGTCTTTATGTCCAGCTTTTCTAACACTCCTTTTCTTTTGACTATATTTTTATAATCCCATTGAATGGTTTTAGATTTCTGTAACCATCGCCCAATATCTTGTTGGGGTATTTCTTCCAAGCTATTCAAGTAAATTCCGGCAGCTTTAAACTTGCCAATGGCCTCTAGTGAATCTTCTTGAAATGATTGCCCACTCCAAAATAACAATTGAATTCCTTTTTTGAGAGAACTATAACCTACAATGGGGTTTTCGTTGATAAACCAAACAGGTATGGCGTGCCAAATTTTACAGCTTGCTTCGGGTACTTGTTCTGAAATAAAAGAAGCCAAAAAATCGCCTATTTCGGCTTCGTGCGGAGATAGTTTACGATTAAAGTCTTGAATGGCTGGGTTCATGGTGTGGGCTATTGAAACATTGAATATCATTCTTTTCAAGTCAATTCTAGTTCAAATGTATGGAATTACCTTTAATTTTAATTTCTTGGAAAGAATCAACAAATAATCATGAAGTATATCTTAAACCTAGCTTTTTTTATCTCATTAGCTTTTGGCCTGAGGGCACAAGAGGAAAAGGCCGCATCGTATTTACAGAAAATCAGAAATAATGAAGGAGAATTAACGGCTTTTATGGCTCAGATGCCGAAAGGTGGCGACTTACATCACCATTTTAGTGGTTCTATCTATGCCGAGCCATTATTAGCAAAAGCCATACAATTGGATTACTATTTGAACATGGAATCGATGGCCATGGCCATAAAACCTTCGGCTCAGGGTGTTTGGAAGCGATTATCCAGTTTAGCTTCGGAAGGACGTTTGGAAGCAATGAAAAATGAGATATTACGCCGCTGGTCTGTTAAGGATTATTATCCAGGATTCTATCCCTCAGACCAATTGTTTTTTGAGTCCTTTGATAAGTATTTACCCGTACTCAATGAAGAATATGCACCGGGAATGTTGGAGATAAAAAACCGCGCATTAGCGGAAAATGTTAGCTACATAGAAACGATGTTTTCCCCTGTTTATTCTCGAATAAACTTGAGTGATTTGACCTCTTTTGATGGGCAATTACGTCAGGAAGCTAGTCTGTCTAATGATCGGGAAGTCCTGAACTTGCTGGAGAATTTGTATACAAAATTGCTGCAAAAAGAGGCCATAACCCAGGCCGTTAATTGGAATAATTTGTTCATCCAACAATTGCATGATAGTCTAAAAATTGACGATGAACGATTCACCATGCGATATCAAAAATACGTGTTGAGGTTTATGAATCCGGTCGACTTATTTAAAGACATTGTTATCAGTTTTATGTCGGCCAATACCAATAATTTGGTTGTTGGGGTAAACATGGTGGCTCCGGAACATGGAGAAACCTCCATGAAGGATTATCGATTGCACATGCTGATGTTTCAGTTTTGTCATCAAAAATTCCCCAAGGTAAAGTATTCTTTACACGCTGGAGAATTAGCCATGGGACAAGTGGCTCCAGAAAGTTTAACTTGGCATATTCGAGATGCCATCTATACGGCGAAAGCCAATCGGATTGGGCATGGTGTGGATATGCCCTATGAAAAAAACAGTTATGAACTTTTGAGATACATGAGCCAACAGAAAATTCCTGTCGAAATAAATCTCGTTTCTAACCGATTTATTTTGCAAATAAAGGAGGATAAGCACCCCATTAAATTATATCATCAATTCAAAGTTCCCATGGTAATTAGTACTGATGATGCGGGAGTTTTGCGTACCAGCTTAACGGAACAATACGTTTTATTGGCGAAGTCTTATCCTTTTTTCAGCTACTCCGATATCAAGCAAATTGTGCTGAATAGTATGGATTATAGTTTTATTAAAGAGACAGCACTAATACAGAAATTAAGGCAAGATTTGCTGAAAAGATTTCAGGAATTTGAGGAAAAAATTCCTTGATTTGGAAGAATGTTTTAAATTTTTGTTCTTTCATTCTCATGCCCCAAATCTTGTAGGGGAGTATTTTTAAGATTTATTTAACATGATAAAAAGAATTGAGTCCATTGATTTTTTAAGAGGTATCGTTGTGATTCTGATGCTACTGGATCATGTGAGGGATTTGTTTCATATTCATTCCATCGATCAATCTCCGACGGATTTAGCGGTGACGACTCCTTCGATATTTTATACTAGAATTATCACCCACCTTTGCGCACCAATTTTTGTGTTTCTGTCTGGGAGTTCAGCATATTTGGTATTTCAAAGATCAGAGAATAAAAAGCAGTTCAGTCAGCACATGATTCGAAGAGGGGCTTGGCTAATCTTATTGGATTTAACTGTCGTCAATTTTGGACTTTTTTTTGATATTCATTTTGGACTAGTGCTGGTGGATGTACTGAGTGCCATTGGCTTTTCCATGGTGATTATTGGGCTAATCAATCGCCTAACTTCGAAGCAAATATTCGTCTTGGCATTGGCCATCATTTTATTGCAGCAGGTACTCTTGCAGATTCAACCCTCTTGGCTAAAGCCCTTATCCTTTTTAATTAGCCCAAATGCATTCCCTTTACCCAATGGGACCCTGATGGTGGTTGGTTATCCACCAATTTCTTGGCTTGCAATAAGTCTACTAGGCTATTCAATGGGCTACTACTTTTTGGAAAAAACATCAGCTGATTTTGGGAAATTGGGACTTAGGCTATGTCTTCTTTTTTTAGTTGTTCGTTATTTTAATTTAGGAGGAGAGGCTCCTTGGCAAATAGAAGGACCATGGACAAAACAATGGATGTCGTTTTTAAATGTATCTAAATACCCACCTAGTATTAGTTTCACTTCTTTGACTTTAGGCATCATGTTTTTACTGCTAAGTGTAAGTCAATTTGCCAGCAAAAAGGTGACTGAAGTGATCAGTTCTTTTGGTCGAGTACCCTTATTCTTTTTTGTTAGCCATTGGTTTGTGCTTCATTTTCTGTTGTTTCTGTTGATTTTTAACCAAGGGTTTTCTTGGTCAGATCTTGAATTTGGCTTTCAATTAAGTAGACCTAAATCCTTCATTGGCCTGGGTCTTTCCCAAGTATATGTCGTATGGGTATTCATAGCTTTGCTATATTTTCCACTCTGTCGCTTGTATTATCTATGGCAGCAAAAGAGAAAATTGGCATAAAATCTTAGAGTTATATATGGAAGAAGCATATCGCTTATACCATCGAGATGGTTCACTTTGGGCTAAGGGCCAATTCCTCAACGGCCTGGAAACGGGTTATTGGGAATGGTTTCGAAAAGATGGTACAAAATTACGTTCCGGATATTTTACTGAAGGTGTGCAATCGGGTGAATGGACGACCTATGACAAAACAGGTAAAGTGTATAAAGTGAGCCACATGAAATAATTAGAATACACCATCATCAATAAAAATTTATTGAAAAATATTCTAAATTTATTGTTTATCAATAAATAATTGTTAAAATTTGCCCAACAATTAAACACTTTATGTATGAAAACGAAAACAGCGACTATTCTAGCCATCATGAACGTGCTTTCATGGATAGCTTACATTGGCATTTCGATTAAATGCGGTGCCATCATTTTCACCTACATGTTAAGTTTATTCAATCAGCAAGTTGCCAAAGACTTGTATCAAGGATTAAACTTATATGATTTGATGAACGATAGTTTTTTACAATATTCTTTATTTGTAGGAATTACGGTCGGACTTTTAGCGATCAAAGTTTACGTGGCACATTTGGCCATAAAAATTATAAGCAAAATCAATTTGACTAGTCCCTTTGACATGGCGTTGGCTCTTCAATTGGAAAAAATCAGCATTCTGATATTAACTCTTTGGCTAATTTCATTATTTGCTACGATTTACCAAGAGTTGATGGACTTACCTAACATGGATTGGAATGGAGGAGAGGCACTCTTTCTTTCGGGCCTCATTTTTTTATTCGCCCAGATATTTAAAAAAGGAGCGGAAATTCAAGCAGAAAACGATTTAACTGTATAATTATGCCTATTGTCGTAAATCTAGATGTCATGATGGCAAAAAGAAAAATGTCCTTGAACGAGTTGTCGGAGAAGGTAGATTTAACCTTATCCAACCTCTCCATATTGAAGACGGGAAAGGCGAAAGCCATTCGCTTTAGTACTTTGGAAGCAATATGTGAGGCCTTGGATTGTCAACCCGCAGATATTTTAGAATATCAAGCTTCGTAAAAACTTTTGATGAAAGAAAAGGCAAGGAGTTTCCCTTGCCTTTTTGTATTTATATAAGCAAACCAGCACTTGCTTGCAAAGCGTATACGGTTTTAAATAAGTAGGCTTTTAGGTCAAGTAATTTTTCGGCAGCTTCAAGGGCTTTGATCTCACGACTATTGATTAAAAATAAAGATGATTCACCTTGTGAAAACTTAGACTCCTCTGCCTTGGTTAAAGCAACATAAGAGGTCACCGCTTTTTCTTGTGTTTGAATCTGCTTTTTGAGATTCTGAAATTGGTTGAAATAGCTATTGATTTTAATTTGAATCTGTTGTTTTTTCTGTGAAAGCAGTATCGTTTCTTCTTCAATTTTCAATTTAGCTGATTGGTATTCACCGCGACCAGAAGAAAGGCGCAGAGGTAATTCGAACTTAATACCAAAGCGGTAATTATTTGCCAATAATGCCCCTGAATAACTACTGGATTTTTCCTTCATCAAATGATTGTATTCCAAATCAATTTTGGGTAACAAACTTTGAAATTTCAGCTTCTTTTCCACATTTAGTCCAGCTATTTTAAATTGATAAGCTTGTAGCTCTGGGTGAAATGCATCAACCTTTTCTAAAATAGAATTGAGGCTTAAATCAAAGTTGGAAAATAGACTGTAATCACCCCAAATTTCTGCCGGAATAACTTCTTTTGGTAGGTTGGAAGGCACATTATTTTCTTGCCATAAATAGGCAGATAATTGTAAGGTAGCATTTTCATAATCCAATGTTTTCGCCAAGTTTTGGTTTTCCATGTACATGAGTTGAGTACTGGCTTCCAAGGTATCTACAGCTGGCCTGTCACCTAATTCTAAACTTCTTTTTACAAATTCCACCCGACGCTTCGCGGCCTCTAAATTTTGGCCCGTAATTTTCAGCACTTGAAAGCATTTTAACCAGTGCCAATAGGCTTCCATGGCATCCAAAAACAATTGATTTAGCACCACTCTTTGTTCCGCAAAAGCCATTTGGTTCATCAATTTGGCTTGTTGCAAGGCAGCTCTCCTTTTATCCATCAACAAGTTTTTAGCCAAAGGAATTTGGATTCCAATATAGCTGGTTTGTCCTGTGGTTTGGCTTGGATCTAGTCGGTTTCCTTGTAAGTTTTCAATACCAGAATTGACTTCAATTCCATACCAAGTAGGGATACTTAATTCTGGAGCATTGTATTGGTAATAGCTAGTTCCGTCTAAAGTTTTGCTGGCTATATAATGCCGTAAAACAGGGTCAAAAGCACCTCTAGCTTGTAGGATTTGGGCATCTGATTTTTTGATACCAATCTGAGCCTGACGCGCCACGGGGTGGTATGCTTCCACAATTTTTAAATAGGACTCAGGGTGCAAGGTTTTAGTTTGCGCCCAAGCCATATTTGATACGAATAAAAACCACAGGATTTTATTTTTCATAAACCGCATTTTTTTCATTTTTAGCCTGGTAAAAATCAGGAGGGAATCCATTGATATTTCTCCATAATTCATACCAAAGTGGGACGTCATTGAGTAAGATGATTCCTTTCACACCGGCACCAATTTTAATTTGCTTGGGCCATTTTTTGAATCGAGCATCTTCTTGTACGATGACCCTGAAAAGCCCATTGGAATTGATCGCATTTTCCACGACTAAAATCTTTCCAGCAAAGGTTCCAAAACTTTGTTCTGGCCATCCTCCAGAGAATATAATTGCCGGAAAACCGTCAAAAATAAAACGAATGGATTGGCCAGGAGCGATAAGGGGTAAATCTACAGGTCTGACAAATACCTCTACGGCATAATTCTCATTTTGAGGAACAATGCTCAAAAGCTCCTCCCCATCTTTAATAATTTCACCAATACCAGTTTTTTTCGATTGTACTACTTGACCACTTTGCGGGGCCAAAATATAATACATGCCATTTCGAATGGAGTAATTGGTTACTTGATTCGCTAATTTGGCTACTTCTCCTTTGTTGACTTCTATTTGCCCTAAACTTTGTAAACGCTCACTGTCAGCTTTATTGATTTTTTCATCATATTCTTGATCCACACTTTTTAACTCAATTTGCGTATTATTTAAATCTTGTATGGTCTGATTCACCTTGTTTTCCGACATGATTTTTTTGGCCATGGCGTTCTGAGCAGCCTGATTTCTTTGTTGGAATTGTGTTTGCGAAATCAGCCCTTCTTTATACATCTGCTGGTATCGTTCCAATTGATCCTTGGCTAAGTTTTGCTCATTGGTACTAGCTGCTAATTCGGCTCTTTCAGAAGTAATTTTCTGCTGAAGTTGAATCAATTTATTGGCTAATTGGCTTTTCTTAAGGGCTTTTGACTGTTTCAAATTGGCAATTTGAGCTTCCGTAGCTTGTACCTTTTGGGTATAGAATTCCAATGAATTTTTCTTAGCATTTAACTGATCTTGGGTTCGTCCAATTAAATTAGGGTCTAAGTAATCTTCTTTTATTTCACTTATTTTGACCAAGGTATCTCCTTGTTGTACTACATCTCCCTCTTTCACCCACCAATTGGTTATTTTACCAGCAATAGGGCTATATATTTTTTGAGGTTTTTGTTCTTGATACAAACTCGTAATATTCCCTTTGGTCTGAATATTTTGTGTCCATGGAAGAAATATGATTCCTAGTCCTAGGAGTAAAAGTCCTATAATCCAAAAACGGATTTCGGTGCTTTTACCTTGTTGATATATTAAATTAAATGACTTGAAATTTTCCATGTTACAGATTGATTTGTTGGTTGGAAGCACTTACATATTCCGGGTCATTTGATACAATGATCGTGGTTGCCTGATTATCGGGATTTAGTAAATATGATTTTAAGCGTTGTGCGCTCGCTTGGTCTAAACCATTCCAAGGCTCTTCCAAAAGCAGTAATTTTTTAGCACCACAAATGGCACGCAGTAATAATATTTTCTTGATAATCGTTTGAGGCGTTTTTTTGCCTATGGGTTCTATGATATGTTCAAATCCCTTAGGAAAGTGTGAAATGAAATTCTCAAAGCCCAATTTTTTGGCGGCCTCCATAATGACATCTGGACTTATATCTTCTTGGCCTAAACTGATATTTTCCCATACAGTTCCTCCAAAAATCTCTTGTCCATGTAACAGGATTCCTGTTTGCTTTCTTAAACTGGCTAAATTATAATTTTGTATAGGAATGTGGTTGATTAAAATTGAACCTTGGAAACGTTGATAATTACCTGTTAGCAACCTTAAAAGCATGGATTTTCCTGCTCCTTCTGTCCCTAGTATAGCTACTTTATCTCCGGGTCTAATATGTAAAGTCAAGTTTTCCAGAATGTTATTGCCCGCTTCAAAGTGGAAGCTCAACTCTTTTAGCTCTATTTCTAAACCTTGTTTAGAACTGAGGTCCAATTGGCCAGAGGTTTCCATCGGACTTTCAATTACGCTTGCTATTTTTTCAAGACCCGTAATGACATCATAGGCACTATCTAAGCTGGTGATCAGCTTTTCTACTGCGCCAATAACCATCAATATCACAATTTCTGCTGCAATGAATTCCCCTAAATTCAATTGCTGGTTGATCAATAAATATGAACCTAAGGAAAGTGTGATGATAGTTAGTACTACTTTAAATGTAACCAAGGTTTTGTACTGAAAAAGTAAAACACGGAAGTGCTTTGTTCTGGCAACTAAATATTGACTTACGTTGGCATCCGTTTTTTTGATGTTTAATGAGAAACCCTGGCTGAATTTAAAGGACTTCAAGGTTCTTCCTATTTCGCTAAAAAAACTGGCGACCCCATATTTATGGTTCGACTCCTCTATACTAGTTTGTATTCCTACTTGACTGGTTACATACAAAATGAATACCAACATGATTAAGAGTGCAAGACTGAATACGATGAAAAAGGGATGATACAAGGATAATAATATTGTACCAAAGAGGATTTGTACACTCGCCATTGGAATATCAAGCAATAGCTTGGCAAAGCCTTTTTGAACATTGACAATATCAAAAAAGCGGGAAACTTTTTCAGGAATGAAATATTGATCATTTTTCATTAAATCCATTTTCGGGATTTTATCAGCAAAGTCAAAGGAGTATTGAGCAAATATCCGCTGTTGTATGGCCTCGATGATTTTCATTTGATTGATTTGCAGTAGCCCAACCAAAAACACCCCCAATACAATAAAGAAAATTAATATGTAAATGGAAGTAACCATAGTGGCACCCATGACTAAACCAATAATGGATTGCACGCCCAATGGAAGGCTCAAGTTCACTAAACCACTTACTATGGAAAATAAATAAATGGATGTGACCTCTTTTTTATGGTCACTAACCAGTTTGCTTATTCGATCAATAGGGTTCTTTTTTATCATATTCGTTTATTTCTTGAGCAAAATTAAATATACTTTTTCAAATAATAGTAATACTATTACAAATAAAATGAAATAAATATTTTGAGATAGCTTTTCTATCATTTATGTTTGTATCATATTTTAAGGGAGCATGGACTATTCATTAAGTTTCAAGGTAAATAATAAAATCTATTTGCGGGACCCAGAAGGGACGGAGCTAGGTAAACAAATGGTTAAGCATTCCATTGATTTGATTTTTCAATTGGGGTTTGAGCATTTTACTTTCAAAAAACTAGCCATGGAAATGAATACCACGGAGGCTACCGTATATCGTTACTTTGAAAATAAACATCGTCTATTGCTTTATATCTTAAATTGGTATTGGTCTTACATGGAATATTTAGTGGTTTTTCAATTGGAACCTGTCAATAGTCCTAAATCAAAATTAGAGAAATTAGTAGAACTTTTAACTCGAGAATTACCGGAAAGCGCTGGACAATCAGATTACAATAAGAATTATCTACACCAAATTGTGATATCGGAGAGTAGTAAAGTGTATCTCGTAAAAGAAGTAAAAGAAATTAATCAACATGAGGTATTTAAACCATACAAGGATTTATGTGAACGAATTTCCCGATTGATTCAAGCTTATGACCCTCAGTATTTATACCCTCATTCTTTGAGTAGTACGCTCATAGAAACCTCTCACTCGCAATTATTCTTCAGTATGTATTTGTCCAAATTGACCGATTGCGGCAATGAAAACAAACAGGTTTTTGTAGAAAAATACTTGAAGGATTTACTCTTTACTTTGCTAAAAGGGCAAAAATAAATATCCCCCAGTTCCCCTCAGGAATGTTATTCAACAACAGGAACAAAGTATTTTTTTCCTAAGACAAAGAGGATAAAATTAGCCGTCAATGCACAGAAAACCATGATAATAGCCATGGTAAATGGTGTTCCATCAAATAGAAGTCCTAGTATAGTCGCACAAATAGAACCCCAGGCCATTTGCATTGCACCCATCATGGCAGATGCCGCGCCAGCCCCCTCATGGAAAGGTTGTAATGCTAAGCTGATGATGTTCGGAAAAACCAATCCCTGACACGCTAATATCAAGAATAACAAAAGAATATTTATCTGAATATTGATCAACCCAAATTTAGAAAGTAGTGCCAATGTTATTCCCAAAACTAATTGTAAGGGTAAAACGAAAGACAAAACTTGCTGACTACTGAATCGTTTTAATACCCAATGGTTAAACTGACTAGCCCCGATAATTCCTGATGCGACCATGGCAAATATCCAGCCAAATTGCTTTTCATCGGCATGATAGAAATTCAAAAAGGTAAGTGGTGCACCTGATACAAAAGTGAAAATGCATCCTGAACCGATTGCCCCAGAAATCGCGAAAGTTAAAAATTGTTTTTCAGGTAATAAGGCTACATAGGATGTCAAAATGCTGCCTAATTTAAAGGGACCTTTGGGGTGTTTATTGATTTTTTCAGGTAACCAACTTTTGATTAAAAAGATGATTAATAGGGTGATGATTCCTAATAATACAAAGATGATATTCCAATTGGTGATAGTTAAAAGTAAACTCCCCAAAGATGGTGCTAGAATGGGCGAAACCCCCAAAATGAGCATCATCAAAGATAATATTTTAGGTCTTTCGGATTCTTTGAACGTCTCACGAATGATTGCATTAGGTGCAACCATACCAATACTTCCCCCAATAGCCTGAAAGAATCGCCAAACGATGAGTTGCTCTACTGTGGTCGAAAAAGCAGAACCAAATGAACTAATCACATAGGCACTCAAACCAATATACAGGACATTTTTTCTACCAAAATGATCTAACAGTGGGCCATTGACCAATTGGCCTAAACAAATACCAAAAAAGAAACTAGACAAGGTATATCCCATTTGCTCCTGCGAACAATGTAAGGCCTCAGCCATGTTTTTAAATGCCGGCAAATACATATCAATCGATAGGGGACCTATCGCTGATAATATGCCGAGAATTAAAATGATTTTAGTTCGATTCGCTTGATTGGGCATGTGGTAGGTAAGTTTGACTCATTTTTGGAACGGGACGCAAAATTAATCCCAAAATATGGTTTTCAATAGTTTATTTTAAAAGAAGATTCATTTCCTTTGTTTTATGCACCGTAAAATCGATTATTTCTCATTTTACCTGATGCAGATTTTAAAAAGAGGGAGTTTCCTCCATATACTACAGAAACAGATTTCATGAAAAATATTGCTTTCGGCCTATTGTTTGCCATGCTTTGGTCGTCTGCAGCAGTAGCTACAAAACTGGGAATCCTGTCTGTTCATCCCTTGATTCTAGCGAATGTTCGATTGATTATTGCTGGAATATTCATTTTATTGATTTCATTTTTCTTCCAATCTAAGCACAGAATTCAACCCAGCAGAAAGGAGTTAGGGCAATTAGCTTTTTTTGGCCTTTTAAATTCGACTATTTACTTGGGGGCCTTTGTTGTAGCCTTGAAATACCTTAGCCCTGGCATTGGAAGTTTGGCCACAGCGACCAATCCCTTATTCATTACTTTATTGTCGGCGCTTTTGTTGCAAAGAAAACCCCAAGGAAAAGAAATGGGAAGTTTGATTTTGGGATTGTCAGGAATATTGTTGGCATCATTTCCCCAACTGAATTTGAACCCTAGTGTCTGGAAGGGATTACTGATTTTACTAGCTGGGATAATCATCGTTTCTGGGGCCACGATTTATTATGTTCGAACGGAATGGCAATTAAACTCTTTTGTCATCAACGGCTGGCAAGTCCTATTAGGAGGACTTTTTTTATTACCATTTACCGCTTATTTTTCAGACTATTCACAGTCCAACTTTGATCTTCGATTCTTTTTTTCAGTGGCATGGTTAATCTTTCCCGTTTCAATGGGAGCATTGTGGTTGTGGTTTTATTTGATTGATCAAGATCCTGTATCTGCTTCATTATGGATGTTTCTGTGTCCCGTTTTTGGATACATCTATGCATATTTATTTAGCGGGGAATCCATTAGTTTCTTTACCGTGCTTGGTACCATCATTGTGATTGTCGGATTGTATGTTGGCAAAAAACAAGGCAGGGTTTCATAAAACTAGTTTGATTTTTTTATACCTTATCAAAAAATAGCATTCCTGTGACTACCAATCGATTAGAAGCATTTAGTGATGGCGTATTAGCTATCATCATTACCATTATGGTCTTGGAACTAAAAGTGCCGCATGGGTCTGATTTTGGGACCTTAATTCCGCTATTTCCTAAATTTCTTTCTTATCTCTTTAGCTTTATTTATGTGGGAATTTACTGGAACAACCACCATCATTTGTTTCAAGCCATAGAGAAAGTAAACGGAAAAGTATTATTGGCCAATTTAGGTTTACTTTTTTGGCTCTCTCTACTTCCTTTTGTCACTGGCTGGATGGGAGAAAATCACTTTGCCGAAAATACCGTTGCCTTGTATGGTTTTGTTCTTTTAATGTGTGCCTTGTCTTTTTTATTTTTAGAAAAGTCGGCCATCAAGCATGAAGGAGAGGAATCCAATATCGGTCAAGCCTTGGCCAATCGATGGAAAGAAAGAATTTCTACTACGGGCTATTTTTCTGGAATAGTTTTGGCCTTTTTTTACCCCATTGCTAGTATTGTTATTTTTTATTCCATCGCATTACTTTGGCTTATGCCGGACCAGAGAATTGAAAAAAAGTTGAATCAAAAAAGTACCTAATTGTTTAATAAAATATGAATTGCACGATTTCGTAAGAGTCCTTCAAGTTTTGGTCTCAATTTAAACGTGCTATTGGTTTCCTATTTTACATTTGACATTAAACTTCTTAGAAATGATAAAACGTCGACAGTTTTTACAAGGCTCAGCAAATACCTTGTTGTTTTCATTGTTAGTAGGATCAAAACAATCTCTATTAGCCCAAGGCTCAATATACCAAGGACCAGCCTTTACTTGGAAAGAGTTACGCGGTGGCATTTCGCTGTTTAGTGAAAGAGGAGGCACCATTGCGGTCCTAAAAACCAAAGATGGTTATGCCGTGGTGGATACCCAGTTTCCAGACCAATCCCAGCACATGATTGACGAGTTGAAAAAACAGTCGGATCAGAAAATCCAGTTGTTGATGAATACCCATCACCATGGGGATCATACTAGTGGAAATATTGCTTTTAAAGGATTAGTTAATCGTGTGGTGGCTCATGAGAATTCATTGAAAAACCAGATAGCCGCTGCTACTAAAGCGAAAACAGAAGAAAAACAATATTATCCAACTGAAACGTTTAAAGATATTTGGACAGCTAAAATTGGAAAAGAAAGAATCAAGGCGCATTATTTTGGTCCAGCACATACGGATGGAGATGTAGCTATCCATTTTGAAAACGCCAATGTCGTTCATTTGGGAGATTTATTTGGTAATAAACGCTATCCAATCATCGACAGAAGTGCCGGGGCGAGTGTAGCTAATTGGATTCATGTCAACGATAAAATTCAAAAGCAGTTTGATAAGGACACCATTTTCACCTATGGACATGCATTTAATCCAACTGAAATTACCTGTAAAAAGGAAGATTTATTAGCCTTAACAGACTATTTGGAGAAATTAGTTATCCATGTATCTGCTGAAATTAAAAGAGGCAAAACAAAAGAGGAAGTGATGAAGTTAACGGCAGTGAATGGGGTACAGGGAATGAACGGAGATTTCCTTAAGAATAATTTTCAAATGGCTTATGAAGAATTAACAGAAAAAAATACTAAACAATAAACAACAATTACCTTATGAAAATCAACACATTAGTAAAGCCGATTTTGTCGGTATTATGTCTTTTATTCGTTACAGCAGGTTCATTGGCACAAGATGCGCCTCGTCCTCCGCAAAGCCCTAAAGTAACGGTCACAGGTGTATTTGGTAAAGCCAATGTATCCGTCGTTTATAGTAGCCCATCCGTAAAAGGTAGAAAAATTTGGGGTGAATTAGTTCCTTTTGGAAAAGTATGGAGAGCGGGTGCAAACTCTGCTACCATCATTGAAACAGATGCCGATGTGAATATTGCTGGAAATACCTTAGCTAAAGGTAAATACAGTATTTACATGTTACCCACAGAAGGAGATTGGCAAGTTATTTTCAATACAGAAGTAGGTCAATGGGGCATTAAGCGTGGTGGAGAAACAACCCGAAATCCAGAGAAGGATGCTTTTACCATTACAGTGAAAACAGCTAAGGCGGATTTCAAAGAAGCTTTGGAATATAAAGTTGTTCCTGCTGGAATTGCATTTGGCTGGGAAAATATGAGCTTATTAATACCGATTAAATAATCGATAACCCTTGTTCTTCATAAAAGCGGTCAGTAATGACCGCTTTTTGTTTTTACATTCATGGCTTTATTCTTGATATTTTGTTCTAATTTGTACAGGATCAAAGCTAAATATATCATGAGTAAGGCGCTTCAATTCTGCATCGTATTTTTTCTATTTCTTCCTGCCATGCTTTTGGCAAAGGATAAACCTGCTTACCGATTGTTTAATGCCCAAGGCAAGGAAGTTTCCTATCGAAAAATGATCAAGCAAATTAGCCAACAAGACGTAGTTTTGATTGGCGAATTACACAATAATCCCATCAGCCATTGGTTAGAATTAGAAATTATTCAATCCTGTTTTTTACATAGAAATTTAGTGCTGGGAGCCGAGATGTTTGAGCAAGATAACCAGGGGGCTTTGTCGGCGTATTTAGCCGGGAAAATTTCTGCCAAAGGATTAGATTCTACAGCTCGACT
The DNA here is from genome assembly GCF_019923745.1 of Aquirufa aurantiipilula. Lineage (GTDB taxonomy): Bacteria > Bacteroidota > Bacteroidia > Cytophagales > Spirosomataceae > Aquirufa > Aquirufa aurantiipilula. Next base: position 247,548 of record NZ_JAANOG010000005.1, on the reverse strand, counting down.
TTGGAGAAATTACAAAACGGATTATGCCCCTTTGGTGAATTTTGCCAAAGAGAATCATTTGAAATTCATTGCTAGCAATGTTCCTAGAAAATATGCGAGTATGGTTTCTAAAGGAGGTTTTGAAGCGCTGAATCAATTATCCTTGGAAGAAAAATCATGGATGGCTCCGCTACCTATTCCATACGATGCTAATCTTCCTGGCTATCAAAAAATGATCACGATGATGCCCGGACATGCTACCCCCAATATGCCCAAAGCTCAAGCCTTAAAGGATGCGACAATGGCCCATTTTATTTTGAAAAATTGGGAAGAAAATCAATTATTTATTCATGTCAATGGCTCTTACCATTCTGAAAATTATGAAGGGATTTCTTGGTATTTAAAATTGACAAAACCCAACATTAAAATTGCCACGATTGCTACGGTTAGTCAAAAGGATATTACCCAATTAAGCCAAGAGAATAGGAAGATTGCGGATTACATTATTTGTGTGGAAGATGACATGACTACGACCTATTAATCTAGGTAGTTTTATATGTAGATATCACCCAATAAATACAAGACGCATTCTCCACTTATTTTCACACGGTCGCCCAAAAGCTCACAAGATAATTCTCCTCCACGTGGTGAAATTTGATTCGCGGTCAATTGGCTTTTATTTAGTTTTTTAGACCAATAAGGAATCAAGGTGGTATGTGCAGAACCTGTGACAGGATCTTCATCTATTCCTGATTGTGGGCCAAAAAATCGGGAGACAAAATCCACCTCATTGCCGGGAGCTGTAATGATAATTCCTCTTGCTTTCAGTTTGGCAATTTCAAAAAAATTAGGTTTCATATTCGCTACTTGGCTCTCATTCTCATAGACAAACATATAATCTGTTTTGCCCTTTAATACTTCTTTGGCTGGAAGGGATAAACCATTGAAAGATCCCCAGTCAAAATCAATGTCATGAATTTGATCTACAGGGAAATTTAAGGTCAACAAATTTCCATCTTTTGCTACTTTCAATTGACCACTTCGATGTGAATAGAATAGAATTTCGTGTGACTTTACTCCCAAATGCTGGTACAAGACAAAAGCAGCGGCTAAAGTGGCATGTCCGCATAAATCTACTTCCACGGTAGGGGTAAACCAGCGGATATCATATTGTTCCCCGTTCTTTACAAAAAATGCAGTCTCAGCTAGGTTATTTTCTGCTGCTATTTTTTGCATTTTATCCTCATCTATCCATTCTTCCAATGGGCAGATGGCTGCAGGGTTTCCTGAAAATAACTGATGAGTAAAAGCATCTATTTGGAATAGGGTCAATTTCATGGGCTGTCTTTTTATAGTTCAAAATTATACATCTCTGAGCTATTTATATACCCATTCATCCCAATTTTATAGAAACAAAAAAACCCCGATTTTTCGGGGCTTTAAATGAAATGTAAAACGATTTAATTCGCTTTAACTAGTTCGAATAATTCCTTATCCATTTGTGGTTTAACGACACAAGAATTATCGAAGTGCATGGTTGAGGTATTTGATGTATTATAAATTGGCCAAGTAGGTAATCCTTTATGGTTTGGATTGCCTAATCGAGCGAAATTGATCCAAGCTTGACTCATTTTATCAGCCAAAGCATAAGCTTCTTTAGTACCTCCGGTCATTTCTTCACAACGAGCAATATTATTGAAGCAGAAAGGAAGTTCAACACAGTGAATAGCTTTATATTTTCCGTCAAATACTGGCGACTGCCAAGTAAATAAATACATATACACGGGTGCGCCACCAGCTACAGCTGATTTGATATTGGCTTGGTCAACAGCGCCTGGTCTGAACCGTGTGTCCACGTCCATCAAGTCGGTTGGTTTGGTATCTGCAGGATAGGCTTTTTTAACTGCGGCCTTATATGCCTCAGCTTTTGCACCAAAAGTCTTTTGTAAATAAGCTTCCACATCAGCCATGGATGCATCGTGGCTTATTCCCGAAAATAGGGTAGGCATGAATTCATTTTTTACCGTTCCTATCATCAATGGAACATTTTTGGATAATTCCATTGCTTCCGCCGACATCGGTTGGTATGGCAATAAATTGGCATCGATACTTGGGCCCCAACTTAATCCAAAGCCACCCACTGGCTTTCCTGCGGCTCTTAATTTGGCGGCCACAGTTTGTAATGCTTTTTGACCTGCAGCTGCTAAGGTTGGGAAAGGTACTTTTTGTAAACTATCTACCTTAGAATCATCTAAATGCAATGCATTTAATACTTCCTTCGTAATGGCCTGAGTTACAGATTTATCTGGCATGGTGCTTGTAAATGCGCCACTTTGATTGATTGCTTTGTGGAATAAGCCTTTGGCTGATGGCATGGCCATCAAGGTATTTACCTTAGCGCCACCTCCCGATTGTCCAAAAATCGTCACATTGCTTGGGTCGCCACCAAATTGACTGATATTCGCTTTCACCCAATCCAAAGCTACTTTCATATCTAAAATGGAGTTATTGGCAGAGGTTTTGTACTTATCGCCATAAGCAGACAAGTCCAAATAACCCAAAATATTCAATCGGTGATTGATGGACACTACAACAACATCTCCTTTTTTTGCTAAATTTTCCCCATCATAAGAAGGTAATTCTTGAGAAGAACCAGAGGTAAAACCTCCTCCATGTATCCAGAACAATACAGGTCTTTTCTTTCCATCATTGATTCCGGGTGTCCAAACATTTACACGCATACAATCCTCATTTGGATAACCCCATGAGTGATTGTAAACAAATTCTGATTCGTCCGCTACTTGAGTCGTTGGAGTCAATAAATGTGCCACAGGACCATAGCTTGTAGAACTACGTACCCCGTTCCATGGCTTGGGCTTATGAGCAGTCTCAAATCTACCCGCCTCGGCATATGGGATTCCTTTGTATGTGTAAATTCCTCCATGTACATATCCGCGTACTTTTCCAGCATCCGTGGATACCACGGCTACATTCTGCCCAGTAGTTACTTGAGCTTGAAGTGAAATTCCTCCCAGAAGGAATAAACCTAAAACTAATCCAGCTTTTTTCATTTGTTTATATTTAAATTTTAGAGAATTTACATTTTCTACCTAATGTTATAATGGCTAAAGCCTTTGTATCATTTTGATAATTTAGCCAAATGTAATAAAATATTTTGATTTTCTATTTTTTAGAAAATGACTTTGATAAAAACATTTTCTTCTAAAAATTTGTCTATAAATTAGGGGAATAATAAATCGGATTTTTGAAATTTAGCAAACATATTGCCCAATTGACCTTGGATTGTGTCATTTTTGGCTTTCATCATAAAAAACTCAAGCTTATATTAAGTAAGCTTAAATTAGCTAAGGATATCTATGCCTTACCTGGGGGCTTTATCCTCCAAGAAGAGGATATTGAAGATGCCGCGAAAAGAATTCTATTAGAGCGAACGGGAATTCAAGATCTTTATTTGGAAGAATTTGGAACTTTCGGTCGAGCTAATCGAATTTCAGACGAAGACTTCCATTTATTTTCTGGTATCGCTCAAGATCTTTATCCAGATGTAGAACCTCCTGTCAATGAGCACAATCAAAAAATGCGGATTGTCAGCATTGGGTATTATGCCTTGGTTGATTTTGAAAAAGTCATTCCACAAAAAATCGATTTGGATGAAAGCTGTGACTGGTACGATATCAAAGAGCTTCCTACTATGATTTTTGACCATCAAGAAATGGTACACAAGGGATTAGAAGTACTTCGTGAAAAATTAGATAAAAAGCTGCTTTTCAATAATCTTTTACCGGTAACCTTCACCATGAAGGATGTTCAGGAATTGTATGAAACCGTTTACGACAAACCCTTTCCAGCCAATAATTTTCAGAAGAAAATGCTTGATTTGCAGATATTAGAACGACTAGATAAAAAATACACAGGAGCTAAAAGCAAAGCGCCCTATTTGTATCGACTTAAATCAAGCCAATAAAATCCCGGTGATCTTTGATAGGTGGTTCCTTGCTGCATAAAATTTAATTCTATATTTGTTCCAATCAACTAGCGCATCTATGGGCAAATTTTATGACAGTATTTCGAAAGCTCATCAAGAATTCATTGAGCAGCAGCATCTATTTTTTGTAGGAACAGCACCTCTTCAAGGGGATGGCCGAGTGAATGTTTCGCCCAAAGGCTTAGAAGCTTTTCGGGTGATTGATGAGCACACGGTAGCCTACATGGACATTATTAGTTCGGGGAATGAAACTTCGGCTCATACCTTAGAAAATGGAAGAATAACGTTTATGTTTTGCTCATTCGATAAAACTCCAAACATTTTACGTCTTTATGGGAAAGGCTTTGTTGTATTACCTAATTCACCCCTTTGGGATGAATATGCTCCGCATTTTACCATCTTTCCAAGTACCCGGCAAATCATCGTAGGGAAAATAGATTTGGTTCAAACCTCCTGTGGATATGGTGTGCCTAGGTACGAATATCAAGGAGAACGAGATATTCACTTTACCTGGGCAAACCAAATGGGTTCTGAAAAATTAGAACAGTATATGTTGGAGAAAAACATGATAAGTCTAGATGGATTACCAACAGACCTAAGTCTTAAAAAATAGACCAGATGACGGACCCGATATTAAAAAAACTAGCATTCAAAGAACAAAAGGAAATTCTGGTCCTTCATGCTCCAGAAAGCTTTCAGCGAACCCTAAGGCATTTGCCGGATGATACCAATTTGATAACTTCCATCAATCAGGTAAATCAAATGAATTATGCCATAGTTTTTGTAACTAAAAAAGCGGAAATCCAACTATTTGCCCAAACTAGTATGGGTAAAATAGCGGGAGATGCCATCATTTGGATGTGTTATCCCAAAGGCAGTTCCAAAAAATATAGCTGTGATTTTAACCGGGATCAAGGTTGGGAACCCATGGGGGAATTAGGGTTTGAGCCAGTAAGTATGGTGGCTATCGACGAAGATTGGAGTGCCCTGCGTTTTAGAAATGTACATTTCATAAAAACTTTAAAAAGGAATCCCGATCATATCATGTCAAAAGAAGGAAAGGCAAGGATACAGTAATAATTTCAATTTCCTTTCTTTACATGTGAAAAGCCTATATGTGCTTTATTTGACCTATGAAAATGCTTACTTTTTCTCCCTTTTTTAATCGATTTGGGACTGTTTTATTCTTTTTTTTCTTAATCCCGTTTTCTGGGGTTTCCCAACAAATAAATCGAGGAGCTCAAGTTTTTGATCTGAATTGTGCCAATTGCCATAATTTTAAAGAAGATGGAATAGGTCCGCAATTAGGAGGTTTAAAAGGGATTGTTGAGAAAAAATACCTGTTGGACTTCATCAATGATCCTAAAGCCTTAATTGATGCTAATGTGGCTAGAGCCCAAGACAAGTATAAAAAATTTAAATCCTACATGCCAAGTTTCAGTCACCTTGATCCCAAAGATCTACAAGATGTGATTGCCTATATTTTAGAAAAGCCTAGTCCCAAGAATCCAGATAAAAAAGAAAAATTAGCACTTGAAAACCCCATTCGAGAGGGAATCCAATTTTCAGGGGAAATCATCCATCTCAAGAAGGTAGTAAAGTTTCCATTGACCTATACACCCCAGGTGAATACCCGGATCAATAAAATGACTTTTCACCCTATCAGTAAGGAGCGAATCATCTCCGATTTACAGGGTAAAATCTATATTTTAGATGAAAAAAACCAGTTAAGTGAGTATGTAGATATCAGTAAGCACTTCCCGAATTTCACCAATAAACCCGGATTTGCCACAGGTTTAGGGAGCTTCGCTTTTCATCCACTTTTTGCCCAAAATAAACTCTTTTATACCACCCATACGGAACCCGAAATCAAAGGACCTTCTGATTTTACCTATGGAGATAGCCTTCGAGTGAAATTGCAATGGATCATTACTGAATGGACCTTGGACAGTCCATCCGCCAAAGTACTAAGCGGAAAATCTAGAGAAGTGATGCGGGTAAATGTCATTGACCAAGTGCATGGCATGCAAGAAATCACCTTTAACCCTTATGCCAAATTGGGGGATCCTGATTTTGGATTACTGTACATTGGTTTAGGAGATGGAGGGGCTTTGGAACAAAGAAGAGGCTTTATCCCAAACAATAGTGAACATGCCTGGGGGAAAGTTCTTCGAATCGACCCATTGGGTAGAAATAGCCAGAATGGAAAATACGGAATACCTGCTTCTAATCCCTTTGTTGGTAAAAAAGGATTGGATGAAGTATTTGCACAAGGATTTCGTAATCCCAATCGTATTTCTTGGTTGAAAGATGGCCGAATCATCGTTTCCAATATTGGACAAAGACATATCGAATCCTTGTATCTTTTGAAAGCTGGCAAAAACTATGGTTGGCCTTTGCGGGAAGGAACCTTTGCGATTGATTCCACCATGAGTACCAATACGGTATTTCCCCTTCCTAAAAATGATGCAAAAATGGGATATACCTATCCGATTGCCCAATTTGATCATGATGAAGGTAATGCCATGATGGGTGGATTTGAATATACAGGAAAAGCCATTCCAAGTCTCCAGGGTAAATACATTTTTGGGGAAATAGTTCGCGGTCGAATATTCTATATTCCTATTTCTAACATCAAGGAAGGAACTCAAACCCGTATTCGTGAATTGAAACTACAATTAGATGGTTTGCCTGTCACCTTGAAAGAATTGGTAAAAGCAAATAAGGTGGATCTTCGATTTGGTCAGGATGCGCAAGGTGAAATCTACATCATCACCAAAACAGATGGTATGTTATACCAAATTGTACCAAGTTTGCGATAAATATCATCCAGCTATAAACTTGAAATTCATTATTATTTGAGTGTTATATTTTCCATCAAAGATTTCCTAAAATAAGAGGAACTTACTTGGACTATTTTTAAGAGAAATAGAGTAATATTGGAAAATATTGATTGTCTCAAAACTTAATAAAATAGTCATGATAAGAAAAGCAAATGCCGTTTGGCAAGGAACGGGTAAAGAAGGCAAAGGAGTCCTTACTACCCAAAGTGGCGTATTGAATCATACTCAATATTCTTTCAATACTCGATTTGAAGATGGGATAGGAACCAATCCCGAAGAATTGGTAGCTGCTGCCCATGCGGGTTGTTTTGCTATGAAATTAAGTTTTAATCTAACAGGTGCAGGTTTTCCTCCCAAAGTATTGGACGTTCAAGGAGAAATAAAAATGGAAGAAGGCACTATCATTGAATCACGTTTGATTTTAAAGGCTACAGTTCCTGGTATAGATCAAGATACTTTTTTAGCACAAGTAAAAGATGCGGAGGCCAATTGTCCTATCTCTCGATTGTTAAAAACGAGGATTGTAGTGGATTCAACACTCCATGGCTAAAGTAAGAAGTTTAACATGTTAAACCTCTTCTCGTTCATCGTTTGAGGCTTACCTTGGTAAGCCTTTTTCTTTTTCCCTTGATTAAAAAAAGGGATGTTATCAGTAAGAAAACAAATATTATTACTTTTAGAAATAGTATCACAAAACCGGAATTATCCCATGAGAGAAAACGCTTCCAACCGCAGGAAATTTTTACAAGATGCTAGCCTTTTATCAAGTCTAGCTTTTATGCCATCCATCAATTCACCTATCAAAGATGGTACCTCCTTGTTTGTTCCTAAAGTTCAAGAAAAGATCATTGCACCACGTTTAAAATTTGGTGTTATCGGAATCAATCATGGTCATATTTATACCATGGCCAATTCCATTATTCGTGGTGGTGGAGAATTTGTCTCTTATTATGCTAAGGAGCCAGATTTAATTAAGGATTTTGCGAAAAAATATCCTACGGCTAAATTAGTAAAAAGCGAAGCGGAGATTTTAGGCGACCCATCCATTCAATTGGTGCTAAGCTCCATTACGCCAGTGGAAAGAGCGCCATTGGGTATACGGGTGATGAAATCAGGTAAGGATTACATGGTGGATAAACCGGGTATTACTAGCTTAGAACAATTGGCGGAAGTCCGCAAGGTTCAGAAGGAAACCAAAAAAATCTATTCTATTTCTTATTCCGAGCGTTTTGAAAATAAAGCGACCGAAAAAGCTAGTCAATTAGCTCAAACAGGGATTATTGGTAAGGTCGTACAGACCTTAGGTACGGGACCTCACCGCATGAGTATCCCTTCAAGACCTTCCTGGTTTTTTGACAAGAAATATTATGGTGGTATTATCACAGATATTGGTTCACATCAGGTAGATCAGTTTTTGCATTTTACAAAATCTACGGAAGGACAAGTTGTAGCTTCACAAGTAGCTAATCACAAATACCCTCAATACCCAAATTTTGAAGATTTTGGAGATTTGATGTTGCGAGGAAATGGAGGTTCAGGTTATATCCGGGTGGATTGGTTTACGCCAGATGGGTTAAATACTTGGGGTGATGGAAGATTAACTATTTTAGGAACGGAAGGCTATATGGAAGTTCGGAAAAATACGGACATTGCTTCACCTCATGGGACAGGTAGCCATTTGTATTTAGTGAATAATAAGGAAACATTGTATATCGATTGCAAGAATGTGGAGCTTCCACATGGAGAATTACTCGTAAATGATGTGTTAAATAGAACAGAAACGGCGATGACCCAAGACCACTGTTTCTTAGCCACTGAACTGGCACTTATCGCTCAAAAACAAGCTACTAAAATCTCAGCGAAATAATGAAAAGGAGAAAATTTATCAATAACATCGCATTGGGTGCCGTCGGCACATTAGGTTTTCCTACTATCGTTCCTGCCCATGTTTTGGGGGGAAAGGACGCACCAAGTAATAAAATTAACATAGGCCAAATCGGTTGCGGACGCATCGCTCGTACGCACGATTTACCAAGTACTTGGAGATATGAAAAGGCTAGAATTATGGCCGTTTGTGATTTGGACAGAAACCGTACCGAAGACACAAAAAAACTGGTAGAAGAATATTATACCAAGAAAACGGGGCAAAGTAATTACATCGATGTGAAGATGTACGATGATTACCGTGAAATGTTATTGAATAAGGACATTGATGCGGTGATGATCAGTACTCCCGACTTTTGGCATGCTCAACCTGCCATGGAAGCAGCCTTAGCTGGGAAAGATATTTATCTTCAAAAACCCACTTCTTTGACCATAAAAGAAGGTCGTCAATTAGCTGAAGTCATTAAAAAAACAGGCAGAATCTTGCAAGTGGGTACACAGCAGCGTTCTAGTAGTCAATTCAGAAGAGCAGCGGAATTAGTAAGAAATGGTCGAATTGGTAAGTTACATACAGTTAAAGTAGGACTTCCAGGAGATCCAAGTGGCCCAGTTGTACAAGCTATGCCAGTGCCCAAAGGGTTTAATTATGAGATGTGGTTAGGCTCAACGCCCTACATTCCTTATACGGAATTAAGTGTTCATCCACAGGTTGGATATGACAGACCGGGATGGTTACGTATGGAACAATTTGGTGCAGGTATGATCACCGGTTGGGGACAGCATCACTATGATTCTGCAGCCTGGGGTATGGATACTGAATTAACAGGCCCTATTTCTGTGGAGGCCGTAGCCGAATTCCCTAAATCGGGAGTTTGGGATGTGCATGGCGACTTTATGGCCAAGGCAGAATATGCCAATGGAATAACCATGTATACCAGCGGAGGCTTCCCGAATGGTATTCGATATGAAGGAACAGAAGGATGGATTTTTGTGTCGCGCGGCGACTATTCTGCAACACCAAGCGATCCGACTTCTAAAGTTAGAGCCAAAGCCATTGATGCGTCCAATCCAGCGATTTTAGAATCGGTGATTGGAGAAAAAGAGATTCATTTGTATCATTCTGATGAGCAACATGGCAACTGGCTGGATTGTATTGAAAGTAGAAAAGAACCAATCTCTCCAATTGAAATTGGTCATAGAGCTTGTACAGTTTGTTTGATCACTCATGTGGCTATGAAAATCCCGCGTAAACTGAATTGGGATGCTAAAAAAGAGCAATTTATCAATGATGCAGAAGCGAATCGCTATTTAAGTCGTACGCAAAGAGCGCCATATGGCACTGATCGTATTAAATTTTAGTCAATAGGTTTTGAAATTTTATTGATTCAACAAAAAACGCCCCAAAATATTGGGGCGTTTTTGTTGATAGTCCTTAATGGAGAAGGAGTTAATAAATTTTAACTAAAAAAATAGTTATAAATATTTTGTAACTAAAAAATTAGTTATACATTTGGTCCAACAAAACGGACAGCTATGAAAAAACTTACCCAAGCCGAGGAGCAAATTATGCAGGTAATTTGGACACTTCCTGATGGCGGATTTCTCAAGGATATTATTGAAAACTTACCCGAGCCTAAGCCCCATTCCAACACCATTGCTACGCTATTAAAAATATTGGTAGAAAAGGATTTTGTGGGTATCAGCAATCCCAATCGGAATAACTTATATTTTGCCAAAGTCACAAAGCAAGAATATTCTGGTCAACGTATTGCAGGTTTGACTGAATCTTTTTTTGAAGGGTCTTATGCCAATGTGGTATCCTTTCTGGTGGATAAAAAGCAGATGTCCATTGAAGATTTAGAATTATTACTTAGCCAATTAAAATCTAAAGGCGATGATGAATAATGCCCTATTAATCTATCTATTGAAAAGTAGCCTATTATCAGGGATATTCTACGGCTACTATATGTTGGTTCTGCGGAATACTCGATTCCATACCTACAATCGATTCTATTTAATGGCTAGTATGCTCATTAGCTTGGTAATTCCTACTTTTCAATTCTCCATTTTTTCTGTCAATGAAAGAGAAATTAACGGAGCTGGGCAAGCAATTTATTTACTTGCTGCCTCCACAAGTACTACTCCTGAGCGATATTCCTGGTTGAATTTACCTTGGATAGACTATGGAATTTGGGCTTTTTGTTTGATTTCAATAAGCTTGTTAAGCTACTTCTTATATCAAGTAATCAAGATTTATCAGATGAAAAGAAGGAATCCAAGTATTGCCATGGATGGTTTTCAATTCATTGAAACCGATGAAGAGGATGCCCCATTTTCTTTTCTCCAATTCCTCTTTTGGAAGAAATCCATCTCCATGACTGAACCCAACGGTCAAGCTATTTTTAAACATGAACTAACTCACATTCAGCAAAAACATACCATTGATCGGGTTATATGTCAAATTATCACGTCCATATATTGGATCAATCCTTTTTACTGGTTGATACACAAAGAATTGCAAAACATCCATGAATTTATTGCGGACCAAGAAGCTGTTGGAAGTAATAATGTGAATGCTTTTGCTCAAATGATCTTACAATCGCACTACGGAAATCACTTTTTAAACCCGGGACACTCATTTTATTATTCATCCATTAAACGAAGAATTATCATGTTAACAACATCCAAAAATACCCCATATGCTTACCTAAGAAAGGTATTGGCATTACCATTGGCGGCAATGGTTTTTCTAATTTTCTCGATTCAAGTGACCGCTCAAGAGAAAAAAGAAGATTTAAACGCAGCTAAAATTGGTATATCCATCAAAAACACTCTAAGCAAACCTATGAAAGTCAAAAAAGCGACTAACAAAGATTTGCCTCCTCCTCCACCGCCTCCCTTGTCGATAAGAGCTATTCCTGCTGCACCTGGCGTACCTCCTGCTCCTCCGGCTAATCCCTTATATGTAGTGGATGGAAAGATTGATCGAGCTTTAGCCATCAATAAGATGAACCCAAATGATATCCAATCCATCAATGTGTTGAAAGGGGCAATGGCCAACGAAAAATATGGGAAGGATGGTGCCAATGGCGTAGTGGAAATTACCACAAAGAAGAATGGAAATTCAAATACAGCTACAAACCAAAACTCGAATGTTATTGTAGAAGAACCCGCCTCATATCCTGGAGGAATGAATGCGTTTCTTACCTATATTTCCACTCATGTTAACTATCCTGAAGAAGCTAAAAAAGCGAATATTTCCGGAAAAGCCTATGTTCAGTTTACCGTGGCTGCCGATGGAACACTTTCAGATATTAGTGTATTGAGATCTCCTGGATATGGTTTAGCTGAGGAGGCCCTTCGACTCATCAAGGCTTCAGGGAAATGGATTCCAGCTAAGAGTCATGATATCAATATCACTTCTAAATACGTCCAACCCATAGCTTTTTCCATAGGGAAATAAAAGCGCAAGTGATTTCTAGCATTTGTAATAGCCGGTGATTTTCATCAGGCTATTACCGTTTGAACGGGTTCACATTTATTTCTTGGTAAAATCTCATCTTGCACTTCGCAATTACCTAGAAATAATACCAAATAATGAAACAGTATAAAAAAACACGTTTTTATCATTTTTTCATTTTATTGTAAAAAATAATCTCATTTTGAAATCAATATTTATTTGATTTTCAAATTTTAATTCATTTTTTCCAATTTTAAAACCTGATATGTTGTGTTTGTTATTTTTAATTTTTTCTAATTTTTGTTATTTTTTTACACTTTTGACTTAAATTTTGGGATATTTTCGTGTTTTTCGGTCTAATTTTTAAAAAAATATCTCAAAACAAACAAAGTGTTCGATAATCCTGCTACATTTCAACATAATTCATCAATAAATACAATTTATACGCCCACTACTGATCATTTTGGGCGTATATATATTCTCCGAAAATGGACACCTTCAGTGATCAATTATCGGAAGTTTTAGAAACAAATTGACAAGCTGTTTAACTCAGATTTTGGTTTGTTTTCTCCTGTATGTAAGATGAATACTCAGAAATGAGGTAATACTTCAGAATATCAGCGCATTTATATACTATTTCAATCATGATGAAAACATCCTTTAGCAGAAGAAATGTCCTTAAGTCTGGACTAGCCGCCATGGGCGGAATGGCCTTATCACCTCACATTAGTTTGGGTGCATTTTCAGCGAGATCCTTTCCATTGGATTCAGAAAATCGGTTGTATTATAGCCCATTATTGAGAGAACATTTTTTGGAAGAACGTCCCAATGTGCCAGCTATGTTGGCTCGTTTAAATGCCAACGAAAATCCATATGGTCCACCGGAGAGCGCTAGAAAAGCTGTAGCCGAATCAGTATCAGGCGGGAACCGCTATTCATGGAAAGAATTAGCCACCTTGGTGGATATGTTGGCAAGCAAGGAGGGTGTAACAAAAGAACATATCATGATGGGCCCAGGCTCTTCGGATTTATTGGAAAAAGTAGCCTTAGTTCTCTTCGCAAAAGGAGGAAATATTGTTTCGGCAGATCCTACCTACATGTCACTCATTCGCGTGGCCGAAGCCGTTGGTGCAACTTGGAAAGCGGTTCCTTGTAAGTCGGATTGGACTCATGATTTAAAAGCCATGGAAGCAGCCATAGATTCCAACACCAAAATGGTTTATATCTGTAACCCAAATAACCCTGTTGGGACCATCATGGCAGCCAATGAACTGATGGATTTTTGTTCCAGGGTTTCAACTAAAGTTCCTGTTTTCATTGATGAAGCCTATTTAGAACTTGCGGAGGGGGATACGGCTAGTATGGTTTCCTTATTGGCACAAAAGAAAAATGTGATCATTGCTAGAACTTTTTCCAAGATTATGGGAATGGCAGGATTACGTGTGGGTTATGCCGTAGCGCAACCAGAATTCTTAAGTAAGATTGAAAAAATCACGCGTGGGGGAATGGGCATTTGCCATACTTCTGTATTGGGCGCGATAGCCAGTTTACAGGATAAGGAGTTTCAAGCTATGACCAAGCGACTTAATACGCAATGCAAGAATTATTTATATCAAGAACTTAGTGCATTAGGCTATAAATACATTCCATCCTATACCAATTTTGTGATATTCCCGATTAAAATGGATGGGAAAACCTTTTTGAGTAAGATGGCCAGCAAAGGTGTGATGGTTCGTTCCTTTGATATGTTAAATAAACCATACTGTCGCGTTAGTATAGGAACCATGGCCGAAATGGAATTTTTCGTCACATCTTTGAAAGAGCTCGCTTAAAATTGGTGTTATGATTGATGCTATTGAAAAGACTTTAACGCTGATTTTTCTAATCGGATTAGGCATAGCCTTACGTAGAAAAATAAAAAACAAAACAGAAATCCAGGGCTTAAAAGAAGTCATACTTTCTGTGGCTCTTCCGGCTACCGTCTTTATAGCTTTGATGGGAATCAAGATGAGTGCAAGCCTGTTGATTTATCCCATTATTCTAGTTTGTTTTAACTTCTTTATCTTTTTTTCTGCGCCCTATTTTTTAGCTTTTTTTGGTATCGCCAAAAGTTCACCTGCCAGTCGAACCTTAAGCATGTTGCTTCCTTCTTTAGCACCTGGACTTTCCAGCTTTCCCTTTATTTCTGAATTTCTTGGAGGCGAATCTTTGGCATTGGCTGCCATGGCTGATGTAGGAAATAAGTTCTTTGCGCTCAACTTTCTCTATTACATTTCCTTGAAAATGCATATGGCCATTCAGCAGGGTGGAGCAATTGGAAATAAGAAAGGCATGAAAGATTTTTTGTGGAGTCTGATCAAAGAGCCTATCAATGTGATTATGTTATTGGCCATTGTTTTTCTTTCCCTAGGTTTTCACATGAGCACCTTACCCTTGGTTATCCAAGAAATCTTTTCTAGAGCCAGTACCTTAATGGGGCCCTTGGTGTTGATTTATATTGGAATGGCTGTGGAGTTTAAAGAGGGGAAAGAGATTAAAATGATACTTTCTATCTTATTTTTCAGAGCGGGAATTAGTTTATTATTCAGTTTATTGGTCATTTTGGTATGGGGAATTCATGATCCCAATATGATTTTATTGTCTGTCGTGGTTCCTTTGAGTGCTTGTAGTTTTTGGCCATTTGCCCATATTTCTGCCATTCACCATAAAGAGGAATCCATGGAAATACCCGACTATAGAAAAACTTTTGATGCCAACTTGGCCTTGTTGACTTTAGCCATTTCACTTCCATTATCCACTATTTTGGTAATAGGAGTTTTAGCTTCTGGCCAAACTTTTGCCGAAACGAGTAATCTTGGACTACTCTCATTCACCTTAATGGGAGCCAGTATAATTCCTAACCTAAAAGCATTTAAAAAAGTGAAAGCTTCTTGGAGAAATATTAAGCAAGCACATTAGTCTTAGCCTATTTTTGCTTGACTAAATCCAAGCACTTTATTCCAAACACCTTCGTCCACAGGAATACCCAATTGCATATTTTCTGCTCTCGTTTTCAGGGATCTTTCTCCTGGATAATTCACTTCTCCTCCTTCTGTTACTGGAATAGAGGTTCTTAATTGAGTAATGGTATGTTCTAATGCCTGATCTAAAAAGGCTTGATCATTGATTCTTAATGGGTCAATTGCAATGAATACTTGAGAGCACCCTCCACATGCTCCTTTCCCAACCAAGTCAATGTCGGCAGTGGTTCTACCTTTGGAAAGAATGGCAGAAAATAAATCCAACATGATGGCCAGTCCCGAGCCCTTCCAATACCCCGTTGGTAAAATTCTACGAGTAGCTTCAATCGGTCCGGGTTCATCGGTCAATTTACCTTCCTGATCAAAACCACCTGGATAAGGGAGTTTTTCATTTTTTAAGCGAGTGGTTTCTAATTTACCATAGGAGTATTGTGACATGGCCATATCAAAAACCACATGACCTCCTTGGCGCGGAATAGCCATGATAAAAGGATTATTCCCAATTCCTCCCGAAGTGGCACCCCAAGCTGGCATGCAGGATTCCGTGTTGGTCCAGCAGATGGCCATATACCCTTTATCGGCAGCTTGCCAGCCATAAGAACCTCCACGCATCCAATGCGTGGTATTATTTAGAGCTACTAGTCCCAATCCATATTGCTTAGCGATATCAATCGCTCTGTCCATCGCGAAGATGGAGTTGGTAATTCCTATGCCCATATTGCCATTGTATATTTCAATGGAACCCAGGTTCACATCTAGACTAGGCTCAGCATACACATCTACCCAACCTTTGGAGACAAAATCTAAAAATCGTTCTACTCGGTTTAAACCATGAGAATATACGCCGTCGCGGCTGGTTTCAGTGTGAGTTCTAGCACAAACAGTGGCCTTGTCTTCGGGTAATCCTGCTACTATAAAAGCCTGTTTAATGGTAGTAAACATGTCATCAAATGCAATTCTTTTCATCGTAAATGGTTTAAAAGATAAAGATATAGAGAGTTAAATAGAAAGAAGACCTAAAGGCGATTAATCTCCTCATGGTGGCTTCGGGATCCTCAGCCACCATGATTGGAGAGGGAATGAAAATACTGTTGTTTCGGGA
>NZ_JAANOG010000005.1:0-231157 GCF_019923745.1 Aquirufa aurantiipilula | reverse complement strand
GGAGCCTCAGCCACCATGATTGGAGAGGGAATGAAAATACTGTTGTTTCGGGATCCTCAGCCATCATGATTGGAGAGGGATGAAAATATGGCTGTTTCGGGAGCCTCAGCCACCATGATTGGAGAGGGAATGAAAATACTGTTGTTTCGGGAGCCTCAGCCACCATGATTGGAGAGGGAATGAAAATACTGTTGTTTCGGGATCCTCAGCCATCATGATTGGAGAGGGATGAAAATATGGCTGTTTCGGGAGCCTCAGCCACCATGATTGGAGAGGGATGAAAATATGGCTGTTTCGAGAACCTCAGCCACCATGATTAGAGGTGTAATGAAAATACTGTTGTTTCGGGAGCCTCAGCCACCATGATTGGAGAGGGATGAAAATATTGCTGTTTCGAGAGCCTCAGCCCCACCTTCGAGAGAATGGCTCATTCTTCGTTCTAATTGAGCTTCTGCCACCAAGATTGTAGGGGAAAGTAATAATTAATAATAGTCATAGCAATATCTATATTAAACAGATATCTGAGTCACTAGAAACAATGATACAAGTGGCTGAGGTTCTCGAAGCCACACCCTTGAGGCTCCCGAAGCCACCATGAATGCCACACTATCCTTATCAACCTAAGGATAATTTTATCGCTTAAAACCTAGCTTTCATCGAATTAACTTTCACAACTAAAAATTTGGTTTCATATTGAATGAAAATGTCCCTATTGATGAAAAAACATGTATTATACGTATTACTGTGCTTATTAAGTATAGTAAATCTGCAAGCTCAAAATTCCTTGCAACAATTGAAAGTGGAATATCAATCCCAACCTATTGGTTTGGATGAGCAACATCCCCGATTTTCTTGGCAAATGCAGTCCAAAGATAAATCTAGAGGAAATCAACAACAGGCATATCGGATTGTTGTTCGTGATGCCAAAAACCAAGTGGTGTGGGATAGTAAAAAAGTAAATTCCTCCTTGTCTTTAGGAATCAATTACGATGGTTTGGCTTTACAAGCCTCCCAAAAATACCAATGGGCCGTTCAGGTTTGGGATCAACAAAATAAAATTACTTCGGCTTCTTCCTGGTTCGAAACAGGATTATTAAATACAAGCGCACAAGCTTGGAACGGTGCTGAGTGGATAGGCGAAAATGACCTGCCGCTCTATTCACATTATTTATCCATGTACAAAATCCAATTTGGTATACAGTTGGATGAAGCATCTAAATCCACCAAAGCATCTTTTGTTTTTGGAGCCAATGACCCTCGTTTGCAAAACAAAAACTTAAACATCATGGATGTGGCTAGTGGCCCAAATGCTTCTTACATTCAATTGGAATTGGATATCAATCGTGTTGCGGAGTCTGATTCAGGATTAGCCCTCTTAAATATTTATCGCGTAGGTTACGACAAAAAGGATAGTCCATCCAAGGTTTTCGCTAGTTTTAAAATAGCTAAATCGCTCATTTCACCTGCAAACAAATATCAGAAACACACTATTTTTGCTCAGTGTAATTTTGGCGTTTTTGATTTTTATTTAGACCAAGTTGACCCCGCGCACAAAATAAACGGTGCACCTGCTGGAGCTGCCGCTGCACCCAGAGGAGGCCAATCAGGACTTAACTTGAATCCAGTTGGAAGAGGAAATAACTTTATCAGTTTCCCAATGTTATCCGAAATTGGTTTTCAGGTTCCAGCCAATCAAAAAGCCCTATTTTCAGGGGTATTGATTAAAAACTACCGCTTCCCAAGTAATACCTTATTTGATGCCGCTGAAAACCCAAGCCTATTTACGCAAGGGGCTATTCAGTGGGATGGAAAACAATTCCAAATTACAGCTTCTTCTGGAAATGTATTGGTTTGTGCCAATCCAAGCAGATTTGCTGCTCCTATGTTACGCACGCAATTTGCTAGTGAGCCAAATAAAACCATCAAACAAGCACGTATTTATTCAACTGCTCGGGGTATTTATGAATTATACCTCAATGGTGAGCGAGTAGGAAAAGACTTTTTCAATCCGGGTTTGACGCAATACAATAAAACACATTTGTACCAAACTTTTGACGTAACGAAACAGATTAAATCAGGAGAAAATGCTTGGGGTGCTTGGTTAAGTGAAGGTTGGTGGAGTGGTAATATTACCTTCAGTGGTGATAGTTGGAACTTCTTTGGAGATCGCCAGTCGCTATTGGCTAAATTAGTGATTCAATACACCGATGGTACGGAGCAAATCATTACCACGAATCCAGAGAAATGGACATATAACAGTGATGGTCCAATTCGTTACGGAAGTTTCTTCCAAGGTGAAGTCTATGATGCACGTAAGGAAGCCGCTATTGCGGGTTGGTCTACTGCATCATTTCAAGCTAAAGGTTGGAAACCAGCCGCCAAAATTCCTTTAGAGGGAACGGCCTATGTAGGCGATGTGCCTAATTCCTTAAACTATGCTGGCATGCATTTGGTGGGTCAATTGGATGATGCCGTTCAAGTAAGAAAAGTGATGCAAGCGAAGTCCATGCATGAGCCAAGAAAAGGCGTATTTGTCTACGATATGGGTCAAAATATGGTGGGTTTTCCTAAAATATTCATTCCTAATGGAAAAGCGGGTCAAACCATTACTTTGCGTTTTGCCGAGGTGCTTTACCCAGATTTAGCGGAATATGCTTCACAAAAAGGGATGATTATGTTGGAAAACATCCGTGCAGCATTGGCACAAGATGTTTATATCTTAAAAGGTGGGGATGAATACATTCAGCCTCGATTTACTTTTCACGGGTATCGATATCTAGAAATTACAGGTTTGGATCAAGCACCTGCATTAAGCCAAGTGGCTGGTCTAGTGCTTTCTTCCATTCAAGATATTGGTTCCTACTATGAAAGCTCTGATCCTTTGGTGAATAAATTGTGGAATAATATCACGTGGTCCATGCGAGGAAACTTCCTCTCTATTCCAACTGATACCCCAGCTAGAAATGAAAGAATGGGTTGGAGTGGGGATATCAATGTGTTTTCCAAAACGGCCACATATATGGCTCCAGTGAATAATTTCATGCGCCGTCATTTATTGGCAATGCGTGATGTGCAACGGGCAGATGGCCGCTTTACCGACGTTGCTCCTATGGGCGGAGGCTTTGGTGGAACTTTATGGGGGAGTGCGGGTATCATTATTCCTTGGGAGACGTACCAACAATACGGAGATAAGAATATGTTAATCGAACATTACGATGCCATGAAACGCTATGTTGCATTTTTGGAAACGAAAGTTGATCCAGCCAATGGCATTGTCAATGAAGGACCACTAGGAGATTGGTTGAGTCCAGAAAACAACAAAAATGACAATACCCTATTCTGGATGACTTATCAAGCATATAACTTGAAAATCATGTCGCAAGTGGCAGGTATTTTAGGAAATAAGTCGGATGAAAGCGCTTATCTGGCTCAATACGAAAACAAGAAGAAAGTAATCAATAGCGTGTACATCGACCCCAATACCCACAGAACGGTGAAATCGGGAGTAAGAGCAGCCCGCATGGGCCCTCCAGGTGCGGCACCGGCAGCACCTGCCACGCCACCTGTTTCCGACAAGGGACAATTGATGGATACGCAGGCTTCTTATGCCATTCCTTTGGCATTGGGAGTGATTGATGATAACAACAAACCGTTCATCGTGAAGCATTTGGTGGAGACAGTTCAAAGATCCAACAAAGACGATGAAGGAGTGGCGCGCCCTCCGTATTCCTTAATGACCGGATTTATTGGAACGGCTTCTATCGCCGATGCACTATCTAATAATAATCAGCATGATGTGGCTTATGGATTATTAACGCAGAAAACCTATCCTTCATGGTTGTATTCGGTGGCTAATGGCGCCACGACCATTTGGGAAAGATTAAACTCTTATACCATTGAAAATGGATTTGGTGGAAATAATAGCATGAACTCTTTCAATCACTATTCTTTTGGGGCGATTGCGGCATGGATGTACCAAACTTCCTTAGGGATTCAACGCGATGTAGCTTCACCAGGATTTAAGCATTTCCAATTGCAGCCAACACCGGATTTATCGGGTAAAATCAATTTTGCCAAAGGCTATGTGGAAACTATGTATGGAAAAGTGAGTAGTGAATGGAAAAAGGAAGGGAATGTGATGAGCTATAAATTCACAGTTCCTGCCAATACTACAGCACATCTGAAGCTTCCGGCTAGTTCGGCGAAGGTGACAGAAGGTGGTCAAGATGTTACCAAATCCAAAGGAATTTCAGGCATTAAGCAAGAAGGAAATTTCTTGGAAATGGAATTAAACTCAGGTGTATATGAGTTCAAAGTCAGTCCGCTTAAGTAAAAATACCCCGCCATTAATCAGTCAAGGGCGATTCGCAAGGATCGCCTTTTTTTTAGGGGAAAAGGAGGAGAGGGAAGGATAAAATCAAAATGATTGATAATTTCACGACAGATATACATTCAGATATGACACAAATACAAGTTACAGCCCACATACAAGCAAGCATTCAGCAAGTATGGGATTGTTGGACCCAAGCCGAGCATGTGAAGCATTGGAATTTTGCCAGTGATGATTGGCATTGTCCAGAGGCTCACAATACCTTGGAAGAGGGAAAGGAATTTCATTATATGATGGCTGCTAAAGATGGTTCATTCAGCTTTGACTTTTGGGGCACATTTACTCAAATTGATCCCTTGAAAAACCTAGAAATTACCTTAGGAGATGGGCGCCGAGTAAGCGTACAGTTTATTACAGAGGGAGAAAGTGTAAGGGTCAAAGAGTCTTTTGAGCCGGAAAACCAAAATCCTGAAGAGATGCAACAGATGGGTTGGCAAATGATTTTGGATAATTTCAAAAAGTACGTGGAACAGCTATCTGCATAAAACAAGAAAGGCAACCTTAGAGGTTGCCTTTTCTATGAGTCAAAGGATTTGACTAGAATAATTTCTCTTGTGGAGGTTTTGCCCCTGCCAAACGGATATACACGGTAGTTTGGCCTCTGTGGTGTGCTTGATGCTCTAGGCATTTCGCGATGGCCGCTTCTTTGGTCATGTCGAATCTTCCGAACATTTTCACCGATTCAGCCATTTGAGCGGCAGTCATTTTTTTAACCGAATTGATGACAAAATCGTAGCCATCCATGACCAATTTGGTCACATTAGCTTTTGATTTGTCAGTTGCTTTTTCCGAAGCGCCCATGGCAATAGGACTTTTTTCCCCAGATGCAGCCGATGCGAAGCTGTAATTGGCATCGGTTAGGTGCAACATTTGTTCGGCGAAAGAACGCATTTCAGGAGTGGGTTTTAGGGCATAACCTGATTCAGGCATAGCATCTAGGTATTCTTTGGTATAAGCTTTAGATCTTTCCCAATCTTTGACCATAGCATCAACAGACGATTGAGCCACAGCCATTTGGCATAGGCCTAATACAAATAAGAGCGATAAGAATAAACGAGAACGTTTCATGATTTTTTTAGGTTGGTTGAATCGTCAATTTTCCAATAATTAGTCAAATTTCAAAGGAATTGGGGGAATATTGTGGATGATAATTCTCTACTTACTAGCTTTTGGTGATAGTGTTTTTCTATAACACACATTCAAAAATTCCAATAACTTTTAATTCACTTAATTCGTCAGGTTCAATTATGAGGTCATTATATGCTGAATCATATGAAAGAGGTTTTAAAATAATAGCCTCATGACTCCATTGGTCATCAATTGTTGTCTTTTTACTTCTATATTCTTTAATAGTATAACGAGAGCCAAAGTCAGGATCTTGAATATTAGAATGTTCTACTAAAACTATTTGTCCATTTCTTGAACCACCAGAGTACTTTCTAAATAGACAAATAGAACCGTTAGGAATAACCTTGTTCATTGATTCTCCTGTTACGGTACATGCAAATAAATCCTGAGATGGTTTATATCTAGATGGTATTTCCACCCAATCGCAATCAGATACTGTTTGTAATTCACTAAAGTTTCCAGCCGCTACTTTTAAATCATAAATTGGAACGGAATTCACATAAGGTAATACCTCCGGTTTTGGAATTATTAAATCATGTTTCTCTGTCTTGAAATTTGTAATATGTTTTGAAAAGTATTCTCTCAAATTTTTATCACATACATATACATAGGTACCTTTTATACCTCTTAGCATCACTGTTTTGTAAATATTTATTATAAAGGCTTTTAAGTCTTTTATATCAGAGATACCAACACTGCCATTTCTATCAAAATAATTTTCCTTTACAATGACAATCTCATCTTTTGTCTTGTCATATGTAATTTCATTTCCGAAAATTACTCCTGCATAATTTAGATCATAGGCTTGTGTTGTGTGAATACAACCCACTTCATTAATTGCATTTGGGGAATTTATCCAATCGTCTGCTACTCTATTCCATTGTAATTCTTCCCCTTCAATTTTTATGTCGTATAAAGACTTGTCATTTTTAGAAATCCATGGCCACGAAAATCCTGCAATCAACCGAGATAGCCCATTCTCTGATTCCCTTAGTTTAATTTGTGATACCAAATCCGCAATGGTGTCGAAAAGAACAAACTCATATTCTTTGGAATTGAATATTTCAGATTGAGCAGGGATAGAACAATTCAAAATGTTGTCTATATATTGTACATAATCATTACCTCCTTTTACTCTAAATTGGGATTTTAGGGATTCAACTTTTGTATCCTTTTTAAGCTTAATTAAATCAAAATCTTCCTTTTTTACATCGGAAGGTTTTATAGATTGATTTTCATCATAGAACAATATGGATTTACTAGATTGTAAAAGAATCCAATCAAGCTCGCTGCAGGTATATCTGTCAAGATTTAACTTTTCACAAACAATATCAAAAGCTCCGAAATATGCACCCAAATTAACGCGTCTTCTTAGACGATGAGATTCATCTACGACAACAATGTCATATTTTTCCTTTGCAATTTCTGCAGGCCCAATAACCATATTTGAGTTTAAGCCTTTGATATTTTTAAATACTTTTTTAAGAGTATTTCGAAATGAAGACATTGGCACTACTAATGCCATTTTAGGGCTAGGGTATTTGTTTTTTAAATTTTTGATTAGATCTACAAATTCGGACTCATCTTCACCGAATTCTTTGAAATTAAAATCAACATTATTAGTATTCAGTAATTTGAATAAAAATATCGCTAGTATCGTTTTACCTGTCCCAGCTCCGCCTTCTACAATGAAATTCTTATATCCATCATTTAGTAGATTATTTAATATGACTAACAATCCACTTCTTTGCTCAGAAGTTAAAGTTTTGTATGGAGAGTATTTAAATAAGTCAGAGTTGTCAATGTAATCAATGGAATGCTTTGAAACGCCTTCTGCTCTTAATTTGTCCCAGATTGATTTAAAAATATCCCAATAAACTTCTTTCTTTTGATAATAATTATGATTTGCTAAGCCAACATTTCCATTGATTAACTTATATTGACCATCACCAGAAATGTATTTAATAAGATTAGATTCAATATCAAGGGTTGCCGATTTATTGAATTTTTCACTAGTAATCAGATGAACAGAGGAAAGTTTATTTTTGGCATTGCTTTTCAAGTGGCTGTTCATTCGAGCGTATGTATCAGTTGTCTCACCTACATATGCTTCTTTTATTACCCCATCACTTAGGATATAAACAATTGGCCAAAGATCTTTAGCATAATGAAGATTTTGAAACTCATTAAACAAGTTTGAATTGAAATCATATCGCTTTACTTCAAAAACGTTATTCATACTCATAACTCGGTATATTTTTTAGCAGAACCTTTTGCTTTTTCCACTGGATATTTTTTCCCATTTGTTTTGATTTTGTCTAAAACAATTTCCTTAACATCGAAACCATATTTTTCAGCAAGTAAAAAGGCAAATGAAAAAATATCAGCTAATTCTTCTTTTACTTTATCAGTATTTGCATCTTCTGCTTTCTTCCAAAGAAATAACTCTAAAAGTTCAGACGATTCTATGGTAATTGCTAGGGCTAAATCTTTAGGATTATGAAATTGCTCCCAATCTCTTTCATTTCTGAACTTCAAAAGTGCTTGTATAATTTCTTCGCTTTCTTTCATTACAATTTATGTTTATGCATTGACAAGGTAAATTTATATTCACTATTTCCTCTACAATAGTTTGACAAATTATACCATGGCTAATGTTAATCTTTTAAACAGATTAGAGTCCTAGTATTTTTTGAAGATAGAAAATTGAGAGGATAAATCGAAGTTCCTTGTTTAGTTTAAATTAGATATGTGTATTTGAGAATTATCGAAGTTTAACGAACAGTCTTATCTTAGAGCAATCCCCCTTAATTTGCATGTGCTATCCTACTTTTGATATCCAATACTAAATTTATGAATTAAACAAATCAATTTTGTGCCTCAACCCATTACCCACATGAAAAGGAATGAGCCCTACATGTTGCAACCTACCAATGATCACACCTGTTGGCGTTCTGAATTTATTGGCAAAGGCATATATCATATCTTCATCCAATGGAGCTGCATCAATAATTTGTTGTAGTTCATTTTCTGCCAATAAAAGTTTAGCAGCAAAGGCATTGGCTTCCTCTTCCTTATCTTGTTCCATTTCTGTTCCTGCCACATTCTCTAAGAAAATATCCTTTTTGCCATGTAAAATAATGTGTGCTGCTTCGTGGAAAAAGGTAAACCAAAAATGGTCGTCGGTTTTAAACCTATCCGCCATTTGAATGATGGGTTTGTTGTGAAACCAGCGTGAAGCTCCACTGATGGGAGCTTTAGGTAAATTTTCAGTAAACACTAGCGCCACGCCACAGGTAGCACACATATTTTGTAATGTTTGTGTAAAATCTTCAGGCATCAAAAAAGCTAACTCTTTCATTTCGGTCATTGCTTCTTTGAATTTCTTTTTATCAAACTCGGCTATGTCTAATTCCTTGGCTTGTAATTCACCTTGGCGTAACCAGGCTGAAATAGCATGAGGACTTTGGGTGTGTGCTAATGATATTTTGAAAGCAACAGAAACCTGTTTATCTAAATAAATCCGCTTCCATTCCTCAGCTGATGCGACACTAAAAAATTTCAAAAGCTTGTCCACCACCAGATGCTTCTCTTTCGTGTTGGGTAACCATCCCAATTTTCGCATTTCATCGATTGGAAATGCATCCAGCCAATCAATTTCTTTTTCTAGTTCTTCTCTTTGTTGTAATTCGTATAGTTCTTGTCGGTAGGTATTTTCTCTGGTAAGCCAAAAACTAGCCGCTATGCCCAGCACTTTTTCCAATTGAAAGGCTGTGGAATTAGAAATGGGCTCTCTTCCTTTGATGACATCATTGATTTTTTCCTTGGGTCTTCCCATTCTTTCGGCCAGTTCAGCTTGGCTCATGCCTATGAAATCAATATGTTCCTGAATCGTATCACCAGGAGGGGAAAGTAATGATTTGGCTATTTCGAGTGCTGTTGCCATGTTAATTCTTTTCTTATTTGTTTTAGTGGTAGTCCTCAATTTCCATAATCCGAATTTTGGTAACCTTTTCCCAGTCTAAACCTCCTCCCTCTTTTTTCGGGATGGGTTCATGATTTGGCTCAAATATCAATCGGTAATTAGTAGAAACACTCACGGCTAATTCTCCTTTTCGGTCTCCCGCCAGCTCGTGGCATCTAGCAGCAGGCAGGGTTCGCATCATTGCTAAATTTTCCGCAGCGCTGAGGTCTTTAAGCCTTTGATTGATTGTGCGAGCCAACAGCCCAAAGGATTTTGACATCTCTCGTGGGTCGGTTAATTGCTTTTCAAGTTTTCTGCTTTTGTAATTGATCTCCACCGCAAATATAAAAATTATTAACGAAAAAGGTTAATGATAAATATTTATTATTTTTTAACTTCTTTGGAAAATTAGGTCGACAAAAATGGTAGTTCTCCCATTATGTGCAATTAAAAATAAACCCCTAGCTACTCAAATTTTACAACATCTTAAAGCATACCTATCCATTTTCCCACCGAAACCCTTACATTTGACAAAATCCAAACCCATGAAAAAGCTGCAGCTCATGTTGGGGATATCCATCCTAGGAATCTTGCTGGGGTTTGCCTCTTGGCAAAATCGGATGCGGGTGGATTGGCCAGCGTATCATGGGGGTAATCATCGCAATCATTTTTCTCCTTTAAAACAAATCAATACCTCCAATGTAAATCAATTATCCCTAGCTTGGGATTACGATGCGGGCGGGGCGGATACCCTTACCAATGGGACCCAAATGCAATGCAATCCCATCATCATCAATGGGATTTTATACGGTGTTTCTGCCAATACCCAGGCTTTTGCGCTGGATGCTAAATCAGGCGTGGAACTTTGGAAAACCAACATCAAGATTAAAACCAACAGCACCACCAGTCGAGGCCTAAGCTATTGGTCCAGCGGCAAAAAATCACGCATCTTTTTTGGTTATGGAGCCTATTTATTCGCCTTAGATGCCAAAACGGGCAAAGTCATTCCTAGCTTTGGTCAAGAGGGTAAAGTCAATTTATTGCCCGGTATCCAACGAGAAGGCTCAGATGAATATGTCTCCTTAAATACACCTGTGACCATTTTTAAGAATATCCTAATCGTGGGTACTCGAGTTTCTGAATCCGCTACAGCTCTGCTGGGCGATATCCGGGGCTATGATGCCATTTCTGGAAAATTATTGTGGACTTTTCAAACCATTCCCAGACCGGGGCAATTTGGATATGATTCTTGGGAGAAATACAATTATAAAAACCTTGGTGGCGCTAATAGCTGGATGGGGATGGCATTGGATGAAAAACGAGGCATTGTTTATGCGCCTACAGGTTCCGCGGCCTTTGATTTTTATGGGGGAAATAGAAAGGGCGACAATCTATTTGCCAATTGCCTGCTGGCTTTGGATGCTACCACTGGAAAAAGGCTTTGGCATTTTCAGACGGTACACCACGACATATGGGATCGGGATATTCCTGCGCCTCCCAATTTGTTTAGCATCAACATTCACGGAGAAAAGAAAGATGTTGTTTCTGTCCTAAGCAAGCAAGGCTTTATGTTTGTGTTTGATCGGGTCACTGGTAAGCCTATTTTCTCTATTGTGGAAACTCCTTTTCCTGCTTCCGATGTTCTTGGTGAATTGGCTTCTAAAACGCAACCTATCCCCACTTGGCCAGAGCCATTTACGCGACAAAGTTTTTTCGAAAAGGACATTAATCCTGAGGTGTCTAATCCAGAGGTGATTAAAAAGGAATTCTCCATGTCAAAAGCTGGCCATGCGTATATACCAGTAGGTAAGGAAAGAACCATCTTTTTTCCAGGAACTGATGGGGGTGCACAATGGGGTGGAGCAGCTGTAGACGAGCACCAAGTAATGTACATTCCTGCCAAAGAAAATCCGGTGTATACGTCTTTGATTCCCAATTCCAAAAGTCTAAAAATGACCACCGCCAGTGTGGTGTATGAGCAACATTGCATGAGCTGTCATGGACCCAATAGACAAGGGAGTGAAGATGGATCAGTGCCTTCTTTGTTGCAGGTCCAAAAGAAATATAAGCTCAAAAGCTTTTTGGAATTATTGAATCAAGGAAGAGGAAGAATGCCTTCCTTGCAGCATATTAGTCAGGAACAAAAAGAGGCGATTTGGTCTTTTCTCCAAGGAGAAAATGTGGCCGTAAAAGGCTCTAGTAATTTGTCTATTTCCGATTATTTGATGACGGGCTATAACCGTTGGTTTGATTCAAATGGGTATCCGGTAAGTCGTCCACCTTGGGGAACCCTGACCGCTATCAATATGCATTCAGGAAAAAGGCTGTGGCAAGTGCCTTTAGGGGAATATCCAGAGCTGATGGCCCAAGGAATCCCAAGAACAGGGACGGATAATTATGGTGGCCCCGCCGTAACTGCCGGTGGCTTGGTATTTATTGCGGCTACTAAAGATGAGTATTTTAGGGCATTTGATCGGGCAACAGGGGAAGAATTATGGCGTTATAAATTACCTGCGGCAGGTTATGCTTCGCCCTCCGTGTATGCAGTAGATGGGAAAGAATTTGTGGTCATAGCCTGTGGAGGTGGCAAGTTGAAAACCAAGTCGGGTGACCACTACCTCGCTTTTTCCTTAAATTAAGTTTCATGCAAATTCAAGAAATTCCTATCCAACAGGTATTATTGATTCGTCAACAGGTCATGTGGCCAGATAAAGACTTGGATTTTGTCAAAGTTCCAGGCGATGATGTGGCGATTCATTTAGGGCTAATCGATGATGGTCAATTGAAGTCCGTTATTTCGCTTTTTCAGGAGAATCAATCCATGCAATTCCGGAAATTTGCCACGCTAGAATCGGAACAAGGCAAAGGCTACGGTTCTAATTTATTGAAGCATGTTTTTGAACAATGTAACCAATCTGATATCCAGCTAATTTGGTGCCACGCGCGAGTTTCCAAAGCCAAATTTTATGAGAAATTTGGTATGAAAAAAGTAGGTGAAGCATTCCTGAAAAATGGCATCGAATATGTGAAAATGGAGAAAAGTATGTCTTAAATTTCTTCCAAATTTACCGCCTTTTTTTGAGTTGATTTTCGAACAAAAACACGCCATTTTTATTGGAAATAATGATGTCTGGTTTCTTGTCTTTATTGACATCCATCACTGTAATATTTAATCCTGCTCCAGAATCCTGATCAATCAAATGCTCTTTCCAAAATGAACTAGTATCTTTTTCATTGAAATCAAAATAGAATAACATAGCTGGGTCACTATCTCCAGCATCCCTACCGTGGTGGGCTAAAAAGCGTTTACCCGTAATGTATTCTTTTTTGCCATCTCCATTTAAATCGGCCATAATTGATGCATGGGTTTGGGCCGTCCGTGTACTCATCAAGTGAGTTTTAAAGCTAATCTCTCCATGTTGGTTCACTTGCTCATGCCACCAAACTCCCAAAGCATGTGCCGATGCGCTAACTACGTCGTTTTTGCCATCTCCATTGACATCCATCACTTGCATGTGCGAGCAGACTTCTCCTAGATTGGTCGGATGAAAAGTCCAATCTCCTGATTTTACATCTTTTTTACCCTCAAACCAGCCTTCGCGAATGACCACATCAGGAATTCCATCCATGTTGATATCTCCCATGCCTATCCCATGCGAGAAACTTTCTGTTCCCGGTACTTTTTCTTGACTTAAAGCATGCCTTTGCCATTCAGTTTCCCCTTTTTGAGTGGGCGCTTGAAGCCAAACAATTTGTTTTTTGTCTTTATCTCCACATAAAATATCCAATCGACCATCTTGATCCACATCAATAAAACCCGGAGATTCATTGCTGATACCCATTCCTTGGGCAATGATGTGTTTGGTCCACTGCTCGCTTTTATTTTTGGGATTTTCAAACCAAAATCCAGCTTTACCTGGGAAATCAATAATCACGACATCATTCCAACCGTCTAAATTGACATCCAAACACAGGTTTAGAAAGGATTCAGAATACTCTTTTCTAGGATCAAAAGTTCTGGATGGAGCCATTTCATGTTTTACCCAATAAGGAGCTTCAAACCAATAATATCCCGCAATAATGTCTATTTTCCCATCTTTATTTAAGTCGCCAGCGGCTACTCCCTCCGAAATAAAATCTCCCGTTATTTTTGTTTTTTTAAAGTCGGACGGTGGCTGCGACTGAAAGGCCAGCATGAAAAAGAGTAGGAGTAATTCCAATCCTAAAATGGGGCTATATTTTTTCATTTGAGGGCTATTTTTGGCTTAATATTTTATCCAATAACATACTCACTTCATGGTTCTCATGGGAATGCCCCAATTTGGATTGTAAATCCTTCAAAGAAGCAATGGCCTCATCTGATTTCAAGGCAGCTACGCGCTGAATGGTGTAGTTTAAAAACTTGGGCATTTTAGACTTTACACCCAACTGAATAGCGCGCTTGACATCCAAAGTAGCCAATGGTTCGGCTGCATACCAAAGCATTAATGGCAAATTATGGTCTGCTTGATCTTCTGTTTTTTGAACTAAAGCATCCAATACATTCCAACGCTGTGCAGGATCTAAACGCAATAAGGCAGATACTAAATACAGTCGGACTTGTGCCGACTTATCCGTACGAGCCATGGACTCAAATTGACGCAAAATATCAGCGGAAACCTGTTTCTTTTCGGCGACCAATTGTATCGCCCAGCTTCGAACATTTTCATCTGGATTAGTCAATAATTGGGCGACATCTTTTTCTGTTAAACCTTGAGTAACATGTAATGTCCATAAAGCTCTCAGTTTTCGGGTCACATCGGGGTTTTTATCAATGATGTTTCTCAAGGCAGCATGAACTTGAGGATTGGGCCCTCTTTCTTGTAAAATAGTTCTCGCCTGTCTAACATACCATTCATTGGCATGCAGTTGGTAATTCACTAAATCCATGTCGGTCGCTTTATGTAAATCCACTTGAACCCATTTATCGTTTTCATGTGTGATTTTAAAGATTCTTCCCATGGTTTTATCATGAACGTCCGGGTTAGAGCTATGACATTGGTTTTTATCGTACCAATCGATGGCAAAAACGGAACCACTTGGGTCATATTTAAAATTGAGCCATTGCGACCATGAGTCGTTCATGACAATGAAGTCTTTTTTATGTGAGGCATTGTAGCCTGAACCTTGCCTATTGAGCTGATCTACATTCAATCGAGAGCCATTGATGTTGTTCATGAAGATGTTATTTCGGAATTCTTTAGGCCACGTATTTCCTCCTAAATATATCATAGCACCGGCATGTGCATGGCCACCCCCAGCGGATGCAGAGCGGAAATTACCTGCATGTGGACCTCTGTCGCCTACGTAATGCCGATGGTCAGCAATGGTTTTTATGTCTTCGTAAGTGTATGGATTAAAATGTTTTCCGGCTTGCCGCTCGTATCGTGCTCCTTGTATGATGTGAAACATGTGGGGAATCACACAAACGGTAATGAAAGGATGTCCATAGTCATTGAAGTCGATTCCCCAAGGATTGCTCGTTCCTTCTGCAAATACCTCAAACTGATGACTGATAGGATGGAATCTCCAGACGCCAGCATTAATTTTAGTTCGCTGCTGATCCGAGGCACCCGGTTTTCCTACATTGGAATGAGTAAATACTCCATGATTACCATACAGCCAACCATCGGGTCCCCAACGTAAACTATTTAAAACTTCGTGTGTGTCTTGTACTCCCCAGCCATCCAACAGTTTTTGGACAGGTCCCGTGGCTTTATCCGTCTGAAAATCCGTTGGAATAAATAGTAAATAAGGTGCTGCCCCTAGCCAAACTCCTCCCATGCCCACTTCAATGCCACTGACCAAATTCAGACCTTCCATGAAGACTTTTCTTTTATCCAAGGTTCCATTTCCATCGGTATCTTCAAAAATCAGAATGCGATCTTTTCCCTGTCCTTCGGGTGCAGGAACGGGATAGGTATGTCCTTCTACCACCCATAATCTTCCTTTGGCATCAATGGTAAAACTGATAGGACGAACTATGTCGGGTTCTGCGGCAGCTAAATTAATTTTGAATCCTTTGGGCAAGGTCATGGCTTCCGCCGCTTTTACACCAGACAAGCCAGCATTCAGCACAGGATCTAATGGGGGCAATACAATGATGTCTTTTTGGTGTAATTCATTCGGGTAATTAGGCCGAGTTGCGTGGAATTGAAAGTTGTCAAAATTGATATGAGCCAATTTATCATGCGCCACGTAAGGAATGGGTGTGATACCCGTTTCATTGTCGATGATGCGGATGAAGATTTCTTGTTGCAAATAAGGTTTAAGGTTCGCAACTACGGGTTGTAAAGTGGCACGCCCTTGTCCAGTAGAACGGAAAATGACTTTTTTGCTTTTAGCTGATACTAGTTCTACGCGAGTATCTTGTAACGCTCCTCCAGAAACCCAAAAACTAGCAAAAGGCTGTGTAATTTTAAAGGGTACAGAGGTTAAAGTACCCGTTAAGGCATAGTTTTTTGTGCCACCGCTCGAGATGAAATGAGTTCCTTCTGGACCAATTTTCATGGTCTTATCATGTACAGGAGAGGGGTCTTGATTAAAAATGGGATTTGCAAAGGCTTCTCCTTCCGCTTTCCAATCGTCCAGATTTCCTGTTTCAAAATTTAAGTTTAATGGTTTCCCGTTTTTGGAAGGACGAATACCTTTTACTATTTCAGCGCTAATTGTCCCTTCTACAATTTCAAATTTCCCCACCATGCCAGCCGCTCGGTGACCTGGTATGGAACAGAAATAGGTATCGTTTGACTGAGCAATAAATACAAGGCTGGTGCTGGATCCTTTATCTAAAATAGTAGAACTCTTGATACCCAGTTTTTCCATGGAAATATCATGAGTCATTTGTTCACCATTGACAATGGTAATTCTTACCTTTTTACCTTTATTGGCTTTTAAGGTAGGATTTCGCGTACCATCTTTGGAGAAATAGCCTAACATAGTGGCTTCTAAAGTATAGTCAAAGTCGACTTTTGAAGTATCTTGTTGTATAGTAATTGAGCTTATTGCCCAAGTGGGAATCACAAGAAAAAGACTTAAGATTAGACCTAAAAAATAGCTAACAGATTTGTTCATAGATGTATAGAAATTGTTTTAAGGTAATTCTTGAATACTAATATCTTTTACGGCCACTTGAGCCTTTCCTCCACCATGAATTTGTATCCCAATCAAACCAGATTGAGGAATGGAGGCATCCATTTCAGTATAATCCACACTCATGTGACCGTTAATGTATAATCGGATACGATGGTCGATTGCTTTTATTTCATAGTCATTCCAGTCATTGAATTTGATCCAATTCAGCACTTCTTGGTCATTGGGTTTTACAAGTGTTTTATTTCTTCTTGATTCATCATAGAGACTCGCCCAATAATCTTTTCCAAAATCCGCTTGATATCCAATCATTTCATAGGTAGGATTGCTTAGTCGTTTACTGCGAAATTGAACTCCGGAATTAATAAAACCTTGGTCACCCGTCAGTTTTATTTTGAGTTTAAGAATAAAATTGGAATAAACTTTTTGGGTGCAAAGGAAGTCGTTGTGAGGAACGGTGTTTGTTAAAGAACCTCCTACCAACATCCCTTTTTCAATACGCCAAGTATGTAGGGTATCACCTTCCCAGCCTTGGAATGTTTTTCCATCAAATAAGGACACAGTCTTAGGACCTTGTGCGAAACAAATTGGAATACAGATGAACGATAGGAATCCTATCCAGATCAATGATTTCATGGAGGGAAAGGAATCAATTAATCCTTAGACTTTTGTTTTAGTCAGGATGCGTAGATTCGTTTTTTAGGTTTAGCTTAATTTGAATCTCAATATAAGAGAAAAAACCATAGCTTAAACCTAAACAAGCCCAATAATGTACTATTTATTATTGAAAGCGTACAAAATTATCCTTAAAGAATATTGACCACCACGCGTCGATAACCTGTCAATTCCGGTGTTCCATTGTCTTTTCCTTCAATGATGACGTGGTAAGTTTCCCCAGCTTTTGCGGTGTTTGGTATTTTAACCATGGCTTTATTTCCTGAAATTTGGATGTCTGCTGCACCATTTCCTGCTTCTTTGTAAGGCCAAGCACTCAGTGCAACGGCATGTTTATCTGGGTCGATAGCCAGTAAATTCAGAGAGATTTGTTGTCCCGCTTTGGCATAGACTTTCATCCCTTCTCTCACGGTAATTTGAGGAGCGTGGTTAGCGTCTTTAAAGTCCTTGATGCACCAATCGGCCCTAGCAGCGAAATCTTGTTGAAGGGCAATCAGCCAACGAGTTTGGGCATAATTTATATCCAGTTTACCCAATTCTGGATTGAAATCAGCCGCTTCATCATTGTCTTCGAATCGGTAAGGATTATCTTTCGCTTGTGCAAATCGACCACCCCAACCGCCGTAAGAAGGGTTATTTAAATTGTTTAGGCCCACATCCACTAAATGTAAAAATGCAGGAGAATCTCCTTCGGAAATGAAATCATAAGGTACAAAACTACCCCATTGAGCATTTTTAAGTTTATTCGGATCTCCGTGTATATGTTCATCATCGCCCACTTGTTTTTGACCATCACCATAGGCATAATACATTTTCAATAATGGGCCGTGATTTAGGATGATGTTCTTTGACATGTAGAGTCCTTCAAAATAGGGCTGAGCAGCTTTGGGCATGATTCTTTTCCAAGGATAAGCAAAACTTCCAAATTGGTGGGCATTATAAAATACCCGAATTTTTGGCCAATGTAGACCGATGTATTTTTTATAGGTGGCATCTTGGTCCATGACCGTATAGATGATGGCTTTTTTCGATATTTTTTCTTGAATGATGGGCCAATCTTTTTGTTTGGAATAGGCCTCTTCAATAGATTTTAAAGCTCGAGCAATGGTATTGGTTCCTCCCCAAGCCTGTAAAAAAATAGGCTGAGGATCATTGTCTAATAATTTAGCTTTTATCCATTCGGACCCTGGGGTGATTTGTTCCATTTCTCCCTCGAAGTCGATGTTCCCTACTTTCACTAAACTGTTTAAATAGCTAGGACTAGGATAGGTCTTGGAGTTTTGGCTGAGTTTGGGATAAACTTCTCCATAGGCTTTTAATAAATCTTGGATCCAGTTGACACCCGGCCAGCGAAGGTCAGTTTTAGCTCCATACATTTTCTTGGTCATGTCCATTTCTGAAGTAAACAAAGTACCTTTCCCATCCCCTTTATAATGCCACATGGAGCTAGAGTAAATTAAACCTTCCAAATGAAATTCATTCGAATACAAGAGCATCCGTATAAAGGTGTCCACATCATCAATTTCTCCATCTGTGGTAACAATGGTTCTTGGTAAATTTTCTTTGGCAAAAATGGGCGAGGCTAGTCCCATGAAGAGCATAAAAATGAATATTTTTCTCATTTTATGAATGGCGTATTAAAAATGGAAGAAGGTTATATGGCTTTGTTTTATGTGGAAAATGATGGTTCATATTCCACTTAATCAATGTTTGGATTCAAGATAGTGCATTTTTAGTAAATCTGCGCCAAAATCATTCCCTTTCTCTCGCAAAATAGCATGAATGTGGTTTCCATCATTTTGGAATCCAACATTGTCATATTCAATTAAGAAGTCTGGCCCGTTGATGATGTAATAATGCGACTTATTATTTTCTAAACTGCCTACCCAAGCAAAATGAATTTTATCCATTCCTGTCGCAGCAATTTTGTCCATCATTTGATGTGATTTTTCATGTTCAAAATTGTGGACGTATTCTTGTATCAACATTTTCAATACGGCTTTTTGGGCATCCGTAAATTCTTTTACGGCGATGCCATAATAGGTGTCAATGCGCTGTTGGCTATTCGGATTGGTAATGATGTCTTTAGGAACAGCTTGCTGTAGGATTGCTTTCGATTTTTGTGCATCTGAGAGCATATTGATTAGCATAAAACCATAATCTTCTTCTTTGCTTAACACACGTAAACCCGCATATTTAGAGGATTTTACTTCGGAAGGATCTGTGCCAATGAAATAGGGCGACATGCTTATTTTTTTACCATCAGAAGTTAGGCTGAGTGCCATGTGATGGCCACCAAAATTCATTCCCCAAGGAGCATCGCCAGGTTTGCCAAAGATTGAAATGTAGTAATTTCCATGCGCCCAATTTAGTTTTTGCATTTGGGTTAAGAACTCTTTTTTGATTTCACCCTTATCGTATGCTTCTTGATATAAAGTATTCAAAATATCATCCAACTGCATGATGCTGGTGGTTTTTAAATAACCTTGAGAACTTAATAAAGCACTTAACACGCGGTGAAAAGCCAGTCGACTTTTGTCGGACATTGAGCCATATTGAATGCCAGGTCTGGGAACCATCCCTACTGGTAAATTGGTCCATTTTTTGCGTACACTATCTTGAAATGAATAGTTTACTTTTTTCAGTTCATCCTGATTTAGGCTGGCTAAAAAGGCATTGGCAGCCTGATTAATCCTTATGCTATTTTGTGAAAATAGGCTCAATGGTAAAAATAGAGCAATAAATAGGTAGGTTGATCTTGTTTTCATGAGAAGGAATTTTGATAAAAGTATTCATTTTTAATTAAGATACTAATGCAAGACTCCGCATTTTAGCATACTATTTTATTCTATATTTGATTTTTAACACCTAAGAATTTGAAAATGATAACGGAAGATGTATTAACCCTTTTTTGTCGAGATTTAAACCGCTTAAAAAGTGAAATTTCTCAATATACCGATGAGACCAATTTATGGAAAGTAGATGGGGCTATTTCTAACTCAGCAGGTAATTTATGTTTGCATTTGATTGGGAATTTGCAAACCTATTTTGGGTCTGTGTATGGAAATACGGGCTATGATCGAGATCGTGAAAAAGAGTTTTCTGATAAGGATGTACCTAGAGAGCAATTACTTGTGATGATTGATCAAACGGAAGCCATGTTAAAACAAGTATTACCAAGCATTAGCGAGGAACAATTGGAGGAAGATTACCCGATGCCTGTGTTTGATCATGCCATGAAAACAAGGTATTACTTTATTCATTTGACGGTTCATTTGGGCTATCATTTGGGACAAATAAATTACCATCGCCGTTTATTGGACAAATGATGACTCAAATTCGAATTACTCATTTTGAGCCGGAATATCGAGATGCCATTCGAAAATTAAACTACGAGTGGCTGGAAAAGTATTTCCATTTGGAAGACATAGATAGGGAAGTTTTATCGCATCCTGAGGAGGTAATTTTAGCTCCTGGAGGTAAAATTTTTTATGCTTGGTATGAAGATCAAATTGTGGGAACGGTTTCTTTAATGAAGTTGGAAGAAAGCGTTTTTGAGTTAACCAAAATGGCGGTATCGGAAAAATTTCAAGGATTAGGCATTGGTAAACGTTTGATGGAATACAGCTTGGATTTTGCTAAAAATGCAGGGATTAGGCAGATTATTATTTATTCCAATCGACGATTGGAAAGAGCGGTGGATATGTACCGAAAATTTGGTTTTGTGGAAATGGATTTAGGGCCTGTTATTTACCAAAGAGCTGATATCAAAATGTGTTTGAATATGAGCTAATGAGGAATTTTCTCCAAAGCTATTCGTAAACTTATTAGAGTCAACACCAGGGTGATGGGAGTGAAAATGAAGCGTTCCATGGGGTTCAGTGCCTGCGAATTTCCTAAAGTGTTCAAGAAAAATAGGAGAGGAATGAGCCAAATTACATAGTCGGTTAATTTCGCAATTTTGAAGAAAATCCAACGTGCTTTTATGGCAATGATTAGCGCCATGAAGACCAAGATGATGAGGGAAATGGATTCCATTTTGATTAGTTCATCTTGACTTTGCAAGCGGCCGCCCCATACGATATCAGGAGGCACCAAGCCAGCCATGACCAATAATTGAAACAGAATGGCTAAAAAAATGAATCCCAAAAAGATTTGAACAGAAAGCTTAAATGAGATCCATTTTTTCATCAGTATAACATCATTTGATTTTTTGTGCTTTTACTCCTTCAAAACTAAGTTTTACGGGTAAAATATCCCCTTTTTCATCAAAATACATGGGTTCAATGCAAGTCACCCGATGATTTCTATCTGTTTCATCCAAGGGTCTACGGTGGTAAACGATATACCATTGATCTGTATGAGGTACTTGAATGACGGAATGATGCCCAGCACCTGTAGCCACTTGTGGATCTTGTTTTAATATTTTTTCTTTTCTTTCAAATGGTCCAAAAGGACTATCCGCAACGGCATAGGCCACCGAATAATTTGGACCAGTCCAGCCACCTTCACTCCACATGAAATAGTATTTATTATTTCGGATAAACATGATAGGGCCTTCTACATAACCACTCGGAGTGATTTCCTTAAACAGGTTACCATCTTCAAAAGGGATGATGGATTTAAAGTCTGGACTTAAGCGTGCTATGTTGCAATGCTTCCATCCACCATAAATGATGTAGTATTGACCATCTTTATCTTTAAATACAAATTGATCGATAGGCTGGGCACCATGTTGAAATTGACTGATCAATGGCTTACCAATCAAATCTTTAAATGGCCCTTGAGGCTTTTCTGCCACAGCTACCCCAATACCGCCAAGTTCTTGATTACTTTGGATGTCATTGGCTCCAAAAAACAGGTAGTATTTTTTGTCTTTTTGAACAATGGCAGGAGCCCACATGGCTTTTTTCGCCCATTTGATAGCAGATGTATCCACGATTTTAGCATGCTTTTTCCATGTTATTAGATCTTTAGATGAAAAGGCATCGAAGTATACCTGCTTTTGATACACATCTGAGTAGGTAGGGTATATCCAATATTCCTTATTGAAAATGGTGGCTTCGGGATCCGCATACCAACCAGGGAAGAGGGGATTTCCCGAAGTTTTTTGTTGGGCTTGAACCGAGTGGATTAGAATTAAAAAAATCGAATAGTATATTAATTTCATAGAGTTTTTAATAACTTGTCTGGGCAAAGTTAAAATACTCTTTTAATTTACCTAAACTTATCATTCAACTATGTCAAACAACAAAACGTCATTTAGCTTAACAGAAGACTGGACCGTCGTGGTCTTTGGATTTTTAATTATCGCCCTAGCCCTATTCGGAATAAAAATACCAAGTCCCGTTTTTGCTTGGGAAAACTCAGCAGAACTATTGGAAAAAGTAGTAAACGCTGATAATTTATTGAATGTAGGAAAATTGTTTTTGTGGGTTTATGCCAATGCTATTTTAGCTACCAAAGCCTTGGGAAAAGACGTATCAGCCACGATTAAAGGTTTTCCTATCGTCTTTATTTTAACGACTTTGGCACTTATATTAGCGGGTAATTCTTTTCTCAAAAATTGGAATTTAGAAGCGGTTATTTTCAGCTTAACTATTGGTTTAATTATCAGTAATTTTTCTTCTATTCCTGACTGGTTAAGAGATTCATTATCAACGGAATTATTTGTTAAAATAGGATTAGTTTTATTAGGTACCAGCATCATTTTTGGAGATATTTTAAAGGCAGGATCTTTGGGATTGATTCAAGCTCTTTTGGTGGTTGTTTCTGTTTGGTATTTCGCATTTTGGGTCTCTAAAAAATTAGGGATTGACGAGGAAATGGCCATCATGATATCCAGTGCCGTTTCTATTTGTGGTGTTTCAGCAGCCATAGCTACAGCAGGCGCTATCAAAGGAGATTCTAAGAAGCTTTCTTATGTCATTTCCATCGTCCTCATTACTGCCATTCCCATGATTATCTTTATGCCGATCATCGCTAAAGCCCTAGGTTTATCTGAAGCAGTAACGGGTGCATGGTTGGGAGGTACTATTGATACGACGGGTGCAGTTATTGCTTCTGGGTCACTCATTGGAGAGGAGGCATTGAAAATTAGTACGATTGTCAAATTTTCGCAAAATGTTTTGTTAGGTTTAGCAGCATTTGGGATTTCTATCTATTGGACTTATACTAATAATCAGTCGGAAGTAGCCAAAGAATCCAAGCCAACTTTAGGGATCATTTGGGAGCGTTTTCCCAAATTTGTCATCGGTTTTGTAGCGGCATCTTTGTTGTTTTCATTCGTCATTTCTGGTGAAGTTATTTCGGAAGT
Source organism: Aquirufa aurantiipilula (assembly GCF_019923745.1). Classification (GTDB taxonomy): domain Bacteria; phylum Bacteroidota; class Bacteroidia; order Cytophagales; family Spirosomataceae; genus Aquirufa; species Aquirufa aurantiipilula. The sequence continues at coordinate 207,553 of NZ_JAANOG010000005.1, read as the reverse complement.
AAAAGGCGGTTTAAAATCTCTTCAAGGCTTGTGGTTTGCATTAGCATTTACCAGTATTGGTTTAGAGACTAAGTTTGCTGATTTATTTAGTAGCGAAGGAAAAAAACCTTTGTATGCCTTTCTTATTGCACAAGGATTTAATGTGATCGTTACCTTGGGAATTGCATATTTCTTATTTAAATAGACGACTAAGCTCAAGACTTATTGGGCTTATTTTTCTAGGAATTCATAACCTATGAAAACTCTTTTTTGCAGTTTCTTTTTCATGGCAATTGGTTGGACTTCTTTTGGACAACAAGGAAAATCGACGGAATTATTCCAACGAATTGCCCATCTCGATAGTGCCATGTTTCAAGCTTATAATCAGCGAGATATGCTCACATTTAAACAATACTTTACATCTGATTTGGAGTGGTTTCAAGACAATGGAGGCTTACTTCGGTATGAAACGGTGATTGCTAATTTTCAAAATATCTTTAATCGTGATTATGTATTAACTCGAAAATTAGTTCCAGGTACTTTGGAAGTACACCCCATTCAAAACTATGGGGCTATTCATATTGGTCGACATACCTTTTCTCATATCGAAAATGGCAAATTAGAAGTAGGGGAATTCAAGTTTTTGATGATTTGGGAAAATGATCAAGGAAATTGGAAAATATCCAGAGTGGTAAGTTATGATCACTAAACTTTGATGGAAGAAAAAGCACCTTATTCTTTATGGCAAATAAGTACCTATTTCCTCCATTTAGGTACGACGGGTTTCGGTGGTCCTGTGGCTTTGGTGGAGTATATGAGGCGGGACTTAGTAGAAATTAAACAGTGGATTTCAGAAGAAGAATTTAAACAAGGTCTAGCCTTGGCTCAATTGGCACCAGGGCCTCTTGCTGCACAGCTAGCTATTTATTTAGGTTTTGTACATTACCGTTATTGGGGGGCAACTTTAGCAGGTATCGCCTTTGTCATTCCTTCTTTTATCATGGTGGTTTTATTGGGAATGGCCTATCAAGCTTTTGGTGGTTTACCTTGGATGCAAGCAATCTTTTATGGAGTAGGCGCTGCAGTTATAGGTATCATTTTTCTCAGTAGCTATAAATTAACCACCAAAACCATTGGTTCCATTAGCCTTGCTTCTTTTCGAAAAGATGTCTGGTTATGGTTATTCTTTTTGGTAGGGGCATTGATCACATATATCACTCAAAAGGAAGGTATACTTCTGTTTATTGGTATTGGAATTTTCTATATGTTGTTAAAAGCCCCGCCTAAAGGCTTGAATAAACAGTCCAATTCTTTTTTATTGGCAACTTTCTTTTCATTTGAATATGATTCCAATATACTGTGGAAAATGGCCTTATTCTTTTTCAAAGCTGGGGCCTTTGTGTTTGGCAGTGGTTTAGCCATTGTTCCCTTTTTACAAAGTGGAGTAGTTCAAGAAAACCATTGGTTAACTGAGCAACAGTTTTTGGATGCCGTAGCTGTAGCTATGATTACTCCTGGTCCAATCGTCGTTACCGTGGGATTTATAGGTTATTTGGTGGCTGGTTTCCCTGGCGCAGTTGTCGCTGCTTTAGCTACATTTTTGCCTTGTTATTTATTTACCATATTACCGGCCCATCATTTCAAGAAAATTGCCAATAATGTATCTATTAAGGCATTTGTAGATGGAATAACGTCGGTGGTAGTGGGTGCTTTGTTTGGTGCCGTTTTGGTTATTGCCCAAAGAACCTTATCGGATTTAATAGGTGTGGGAATAGCTTCGTGTTCATTGCTAGTATTGATTTATTTCAAAAAACTGAAAGAACCATATATCTTGTTGGCTGCAGCTGTTTTAGGGTTATTTTTAAAACTGATAATTCAAATCTAAGCTACCCATATGGGTATTTTGAAAATGCACAGAATACTTGTATCTATGTATTGTTTAAGTATCTGATTGAAACAACATTTTATACTCATTCCCAACCATAGAACTAATGAATAAATTTTCTCAATTCTCGCTATTTTGTTTTGTCTTCATGCTGGCAACTTTTTCTTTCCTTGGGGAAAGTTACGCAAGCGCTAAGCCAGCAGCTAAATCCAAAGTGATTCGTACATTGATTGTTGATGGACAAAATAATCATGATCAATGGCCGAAAATCACCTTTATGATGAAGGATTTATTGGAGCAATCGGGAAAATTTAAGGTAGATGTACAGAGATCTCATTTTACTTGGAATGCAGCGGATTTGATTCCCAAATACATGTTGCCAGGTCTAGAAAATACAGTGGCATTGCCCAAGCCCAAAGCCGATTCTAGTTTTCACCCTCAATTCTCAGATTATGACCTAGTGATCTGCAATTTTGGTTGGAATGCAGCACCTTGGCCAGCAGAAACCCAAGTAGATTTTGAGAAATTCATGAAAAAAGGCGGTGGTTTAGTGGTTATTCATGCTGCTGATAACTCTTTTCCTCAATGGCCCGCCTACAATGAAATGATTGGTCTAGGAGGCTGGGGCGATCGTACGGAAAAAGATGGACCTTATGTCTATTATGATTTAGAAGGGAAATTGGTCAAAGATACACAAGCCGGAAGGGCAGGTTCACATGGACCACAAAAGGAATACCAAATAACCATTCGTAACGCTGATCACCCCATCACAAAAGGCATGCCTTTAACTTGGATGCACACCCAAGATGAAATGTATGATCGCTTACGTGGGCCAGCCGTCAATATGGAAATTTTGGGAACCGCTTTTTCTGCGAAGGAAAATAGAGGAACAGGTCGCCATGAGCCAATGTTGATTGTCACTCAATTTGGTAAAGGTCGCATATTTCATACCCCTATGGGCCATGCGGATTATTCGGTTTCTTGTGTAGGTTTTACCACCACCTTATTAAGAGGTGCACAATGGGCGGCAACAGGAAAAGTTGATATCCCAATTCCTGCTGATTTTCCAAAAGCCGACGTTTCTTCTAAACGCGAATACACTAAATAAGCTTTCGATGAAACGTGGTCTTTTCCTTAGTTTATTACTTTTGTTGAATATAGGTTTGGCCTATTCACAAGTAAGAATTCCTCTCTATTCAGGTAAAGCCCCAGGCTCAGAATCTTGGGATTGGAAAGAGGCTGAAAGTAGCTCCAATGGTTTTAATACTCGCTTGGTCTATAATGTCGTGGAACCAAGTATCACCGCTTACTTTCCAGAGAAATCCAAGGCAAATGGGACATCGGTCATCATAGCTCCGGGTGGGGCATTCCATATTTTATCTATCGATAGCGAAGGCATTGATGTGGCTAAATGGTTGAATCAACGAGGTATAACGGCTTTTGTGTTAAAATACCGAGTGGTTCATATCCTTTCCAATGATCCCGTGAAAGAATTGAGTACTAAGATGCAGGATTTTAACAAATTGGATAAAATCAATGCACCGGTAATAAAACTAGCCACCCAAGATGGATTAAAGGCGATGGAATATGTACGAAATCATGCTTCTGATTGGGGATTGAATCCTCAAAAGATTGGATTTATGGGTTTTTCTGCCGGAGGAACATTAACCATGTCGGTCTTACAAACGGCTAGCGATGCTAATCGTCCTAATTTTGTAGCTCCTATTTATCTGTATAAAAAAGCCGTATTAGGTACCCAAATCCCTAGTAATTGGATCCCTATTTTTATAGCTGCAGCCAGTGATGATAATCTAGGATTAGCAACGCATTCTGTAGACTTGTATTTGGAATGGCTGAAAGCAAAACAACCCGCTGAATTACATATGTATGTTAAGGGCGGACATGGTTTTGGTATGCGAAAAATGAATACGCCGTCAGATTATTGGACAATGGATTTCGAACATTGGTTACACTTTCACCAATATATTCCTTAGCCCTTTTTTAGAGAAGATTTTCGAATGATGAGTTGACCCTGAACCAGCACATCTTTTTGCTGTCTTGCCTCTTTGTTTGATATAACATCAAACAGTAAAGCTGCGGCGACTTCTCCCACTTTTTGTGGAAATAAATGAAAAACAGTCAAGGCGGGTTCTACAATCTCAGCCAGGTATTCATCCCCGAAGCCTACAATCCCTAATTTTTGAGGAATTTCAATGCCAAGCTCTTTGGCATATTGAATGATTTCTACGGCATTCAAATAATGTATGGCAAAAATGGCGTCAGGTGGCTCAGGTAATTGTTGCCATGCATCTACACTTGCCAAGGCAAACTCCTTACTGAAATCCCCATGCACCATGTATTCTGGTTTTATAGGTAGATCGTGCTTTTCCAAAGCACTGATGTATCCTTCTTTCCTTTTTTGACTAATCAATAATTCGGGAGGCCCTGCTAATATCGCGATGCGTTGATAACCTTGTTGAATCAAATGTTCTACCAATTGGAATGCCCCCTCAAAATCTTCTTGCCTGATTTTAGGAGTTTCCACTTCGCTACAAATTCGATCAAAATGTACCATGGGCAAGCCCTTTTCAAACAAGTTTTTGATTTGATTGAAGCGCGTAGTTTCTTTGGAATGAGAAATTAAAAGACCATCAACATGGCTGGCTAATAGACCTTGGATGTTGGTAACTTCTGTTTCATAGGATTCATTGGATTGGCAAATCATCACACGATAACCATGCTCATTGGCGACTTCCTGAATACCCGATAAAACGCCTGCAAAAAAGGGTCTTTTGATATTGGGAATAACTACCCCAATTGTTTTTGTTTCTCCTCTTTGAAATCCTTTGGCAAATAAATTGGGATTATAGTCGAGCTCCAAAGCCAGTTTTTGAATGGCATCTCGGGTTTTGGGACTGATATCTGCTTTATTATTTAAAGCGCGCGAAACGGTGGCAATGGAAACCCCCATGATTTGCGCAATGTCCTTGATGGTGGTATGAACCTGTTTTTGAGGACTAGCTTTTTCAGTATGTTCCTGGGTAAAATGATAGTCACAAGATTTACAATGAAAACGTACTTTCCCTCGAATCATTCCTGCCCGAATGACGGCTGTTGATGTGGAGCATTTTGGACAGGTTTCCAATATTTGTTTCAAAGTTTACATGGAGGGTATAATATTTCAAAGAATTTCATCACCTATCGGTAACGTTTACGAAGACTTAAATTGAAATAAAACCCCTATATTAAGCTCAAATTAGGACATTTTCCTGATAAAAGCCTATTTTATGTTTGAAAAATATATGTAATTGCTTTCAGTATAATGTGGCCATATTTGACTTTTTACAAGAAATAACCTCATTGAATCATGCTACATACCATGCGCTGGTTTGGTCCACATGACCTAGTTTCTTTAATGGATATTCGCCAAGCGGGATGCCAAGGTGTAGTGACAGCATTGCATCAAATTCCCGTGGGAGAGGTATGGTCACAAGAAGCCATTCAAGAACGAATTGATATCATTGAGCAAGCTAATCTTCTGTATTCCCCTCTTCATTGGTCTGTCGTAGAGAGTTTACCTGTCCATGAAGCAATTAAAAAAGCATTGCCCGAACGAGAGCAATACATCGAGAACTACCGAATTTCTTTATCAAATTTGGCAGCCAAGGGAATAAAAACAGTATGTTATAATTTCATGCCCGTATTGGATTGGTCCAGAACAAAACTCGATTTTGAGATGCCTGATGGAGCTAAGGCCTTACGATTTGTATGGACAGATTTTGCCATTTTTGATTTATTCATCTTGAAGAGGCCCAATGCCCCGATGGATTATTCAAAAGCCGTTCAAGAGGCTGCAAAATTGAAATTTGAAGGTATGACTAATGCTGAAAAAGCAGAGTTACAAAATACGGTTTTATTGGGCTTGCCTGGTTCTGAGGAGGCCTTTCATCTTGAAAATTTTCAAAGTTTATTGGATCAATACCAGGAGATTGGGGCAGATTCTTTACGAGAAAATTTACATTACTTTATTCAGCAAGTAGCTCCTTTGGCTCAAGAATTGGGGATCAATTTATGCATTCACCCAGATGACCCTCCTTTTCCACTATTGGGATTGCCTAGGGTGGTGAGTACGGAGAGTGATCTAGCTTCATTGATGGAAGCTTCGCCTGTTCGTGCGAATGGTATTACCTTTTGTACAGGTTCTTTAGGAGTTAGGCCAGACAATAATTTGCCATCCATCATCCGAAGATTTGCCGATCGGATTCATTTTATACATTTAAGAACGACAAAAAGAGAGCAGGAAGATCCTCTGATTTTTCATGAAGCGCCCCATTTAGTAGGTGATGTCCCTATGTTTGAAGTGATTAAAGCTATTCATGAAGAGGAAGTAAAACGAGGAGGGGAACAAATTCCCATGCGTCCAGATCATGGACATCAAATGCTGGATGATTTACATAAAAAAACCTATCCTGGATATTCGGCCATTGGTCGTTTGAGAGGATTAGCAGAAATACGAGGCATGGAATTGGCCATTGCTCGAATGACATAATGAATTAATAGAAAATGGAGAACAAATTTTCATTGGCCGGAAAGGTGGCTTTAATTACTGGAGGAGGGACAGGTATCGGTTTTGATATAGCAAAATGTATGTTGGCTAGCGGAGCGAATGTCATCATTACAGGTAGAAGAGAAAATGTCTTGCAAGAAGCCGTTAATAATTTGGGTGCAGGTGCATTTTATTTTGTGCATGATATGGCAGATGTTAGTGCTACGCCTAGTTTGGTGGCTGATATTATAAGTTCTCATGGTAAAATAGACATATTGGTCAACAATGCAGGAATCAACATGAAACGTCCGGCTATAGATGTTTCAAACGATGATTTTGCACAAATTATCCAAGTCAATTTAAATGCGGTGTTTGTGTTAAGTCGAGAGGTAGGTAAGCATATGTTGGAAAGAAAATCAGGATCCATCATCATGATTTCATCCATGGCGGCATATTATGGAATAGATCGAGTGGCGGCTTATGCGTCTTCTAAATCAGGATTGTACGGTTTAGTTCGAGTATTAGCTTCTGAATGGTCGGCCCATGGGGTACGAGTAAATGCCATTGCTCCAGGGTTTATAGAAACAGCCATGAGTAAAACAGCCATGAATTCAGATCCTGATCGTAAACATAAGGCTATGGATAGGACGCCAATGGGCTATTTTGGTAAACCAGAAGATGTGGCATGGGCGGCAGTATTTTTAGCCTCCGATGCGGCTGGATATATTACAGGTGTTTCAATTCCCGTAGATGGGGGTAATTCAATTGGATTCTAATGAAAGAAAAAGTAGGAAATTTTCGCTGGGTAGTAGTAGCCTTATTGTTTTTTGCTACGACCATCAATTACTTGGATCGTCAAGTGATTGGATTACTAAAGCCAACTTTAGAAAAGGAGCTGAATTGGTCTGAAACAGATTATAGTTTCATCGTGATGTGCTTTACAGCCTCTTATGCTATTGGCTTGCTGTTTTTTGGAAAGATTATTGACCAAATTGGTTCCAAATTAGGCTATACCATTTCAATAATTATCTGGTCCATAGCAGCCATGTTTCATGCTTTGGCCAAAAGCTCATTCGGTTTTGGAGCAGCTAGAGCGGTATTGGGCTTAGGAGAAGCTGGGAATTTCCCTGCTGCCATTAAATCAGTAGCTGAATGGTTCCCTAAAAAAGAAAGAGCCTTTGCCACTGGGATTTTTAATTCCGGAGCCAACATTGGCGCGATGGTTGCGCCCATCATGGTTCCATGGTTATTGGGAGCATATGGCTGGCAAGAGGCATTTTTAATTACCGGAGCCATAGGATTTATTTGGCTTATTTTTTGGTGGATTTTCTACGAAATCCCCTCTCGGAAAAAAGGAATTAGTCAGTCCGAATTAGATTATATTCAAGAAGATGACCATGAAGATAATACGCCTATTGCCTGGGGCAAGTTGTTTACCATTCCCCAAACTTGGGTGTTCATCGTTGGGAAGTTTTTTACGGACCCCATTTGGTGGTTTTTCCTTTTTTGGTTACCGTCTTATTTCTCTTCCACCTTTTCTTTAGATCTAAAAAAACCGAGCATTCATTTAGCGGTATTGTTTACTTGTACCTCCATTGGTAGTATTGGAGGAGGCTATATTCCAGGTTGGTTAATGCGCAAAGGTTGGCCAGTACATAAAGCCAGAAAAACAGCGATGTTATTTTTTGCCTTGTTAGCTTTGCCTATCATCTCAGCTCGTTGGGCTACGGATATTTGGCAAGCCGTTATATTAATTAGTATTGCTGCTTCGGCGCACCAGGCTTGGTCGGCCAACATTTTTACCTCTGTTTCGGATATGTTTCCTAAAAATGCCATCAGTTCGGTGGTAGGTATAGGTGGATTAGCGGGTTCTTTGGGAGGGGTTATTTTTCCCTATTTTATTGGAATCATTTTAGATACCTATAAGGCCAACGATAATTTATCAGGAGGATATAATTTAATCTTTTTGATCTGTGGATCGGCCTATTTATTGGCCTGGTTACTCATACATTTTATTTCGCCAAGAATGTCACCGGTAGGAAAAACCAATCCTGAATAGTTAGCCCTTAACGGCCGTTTCAAGAGCTTGAATGTCAATTTTTCCCATGTTCATGAATACCTTCATGAATGTGGGATTATGGGAATGACGCATCAATTGCCCCATATTTTTGGGGATAATTTGCCAGGAAACACCGAATGGGTCTTTGATCCACCCACATTGGCTTGGACTTCCCCCATCTCGAATAAAGCTATCCCAATAAAAGTCAATTTCAGCTTGATTTTGGCAAGTTATCACGAAGGAAATGGCATCATTGAAGATGAATTGATGCATGTATGAGCTTTCTAGGGCAATGAATGACTGCCCATTTAATTGAAATTGAGCGTGTTGAATATTCCCTTCTTCATCCCCGCTTCCTTTGGCATAGCGATCTAATAAATTAATCTGAGAATGAGGGATTAAAGAAGTATAATACCGAATGGCTTTCTCCGCTTTCCCATTATTATGTTGAGTAAATAAAAGTGCAGGTATTATTTTATCTGGAAGGGTATCATGCATCATCAGTTGCCAACTAATGCCATTTTTATCTTCACACCAACCGTATAAACTACTCCAAGGGTAGCTGTTTAATTCCATCAATGTTTTACCCTCATTTGATAAAGCTGACCATTTTTTTTCCAGCTCTTCCGTAGAATGAAAAATGAGAAAAAAGGAAATGGAGGGATTAAATGATACTTGTTTGGCTCCTCCTAAAAAAGTAAAGTTCCGACCAAGAATTTGAACAGAGCTAAGCATTGGATTTTCGGATTGCACAACAAAATCCTCAAAAATCGATTGGTAAAATTCCCTTGCTTCTTGAGCTGTTTGTTTAAACCAAAGACAAGTATGAATGGAGCTTGACATAAATCCCATGTTAAATGTTAGACACAGGAATTTTACGAAAATTATTTCAGAAACCCATTATTTAGAAGGCTATTCCTAATTGAATTGTCAAATTCGCCGAAACGGGTCGATCATTTCCAAAACGTATAGGCATTGGAATGGCTAAGTAATAATTGCTGAATTTATTTTTTTTCAAGACTTTATTTAAGACAGGAGTAATACCATATCGACCGCTTGTTTCAAATGCTACTCGACCAGCAAAGGTGTAGCCTTTACCCAATCGATATAAGATACCGGGGTGAAATGTTACATTATTGACTTTGTGACTACCATTTTCACTGCGAATGGCAGGGATGACCTCAAAAGAAAAGCCTACTTTTTCTGTTTTCCAAATATTGAGAGCAATAGGAAATCCAACCGAATAAGAATTCCCGAAATTTCCTGTTGTACTACCATCAGAAACAGTAATGATGGAATGGGCAATACCAATATGTCCAGCAATTTTTGGAAAATGTTCTTGAGAAAATGCCGTGAAGGGAAATACTAAAAATGAGAGATAGATAAATTTTTTCATAACACAGGATATAAAATCTATGGTTTAAATAGACAAATCAAAATTAGCTCATATTAATTGGTTTAGCAAGGATTTTAAAATAGAATTTGTGTCTAAGGATTTATGTCGTTTGAAATAAAGTATTGGTTTGAAACAAAAATAGCCGACTGAAAACATGTCAGTCGACTATTAAAAATTACCCCTTAATTATATTTTTATAGGCGGATTAAATAAAGATTAAGCTTAAAGCGCACCATCTTGGCTAGCTCGTTTAACGGCATATTGGCCTATGGCTTTTCCGTGTTTTAAGCCCATGGTGCAATCTAATCTCCAATGAATTAGTCCATAAACTCGCGAATCAGAAGCTTGCTGGGCATAGGAATTAAATGTGCTGGCTTTTTGTGGAAAGAAGGCGGATAAAACTTCAGCCCCTGCTGCGGAAAATGTAGAGTGTCCGGAGGTATAGCTGGGAAAGTTGGGTAAACCCACTGAAGTTTTAAGGCCATATTGCTGTGGGCGAGGGCTATAATAATAGAATTTGGTATCCCAGCAGCCTATTCCTGCATCCATTTCTGCTGTACCTAAATAGGCCAACATTCTAGCCATGCGCACTTCACTGTATTTAGCTTCAAAACCTGCATTGGCTCCATAACGATGCCAATGTCCAGGAGGAGTATAGGTTCCAGGACCATCTGCCCAAAAATTAGCAATGGCAGCTTGCTCGCGGGTTTGATTTTTATCGATGGCTACAAGTTCCTCGTAATCTTTTTTGAACTCTGCAGATCCTTCTATATAAGGAATGGCTGGGCGGATGGCCTCAAGGGTGGCACGGTCAAAGTTCCAAGTTTTTACATTTCCGAAAGTCGGAAGCATCGGAGGTCTAGCTGGACTTTCTTGGCTTGTCCAAACGGTAGTGAACCCTAAAGATTTGGAACGAGTTATCATATCAGCTGTAGCAGCTTGATTGTTGGCAGCTCCCATACCATCTGCTCGAGCTCTAACCATTACTTTGGCTGCCACGGCTCCTCCCAAACTAACTCCAGCATTCAGGTCCGAACTTACATTCATACCAGCCCAAAGTCGCGCGTTTTTACACTCTTCCAACTTGGATCTTAGGAAGGGTCCTTCACCAGGAAACATGGCTAATAAAATGACATAGCTGGCTTGTGCTACCACGGCATCTTCTGAAGGATAACTTGGTAAATTACTTACTGGTAATAAGGGTTTAATGGCTTTATCCACTACACTTGGCGACTGGCGGTTGAATTGGTATTTGTATTTCCAGGCGCTAACTAAGGCATCAAATTGGGCCACGCTTAAATAAGCCAAAGCTCTCGATACATATGGAGGATTAGCAAAAGGGAATTTTGGGTCAGCTAATGGATTGGCAGCATCGGGTACGGGATATTTTCCTTCAGCATTAGCGGCTGGTGCCGAATTATATCGAGCAGATAATTCTCTGGCTAATTCATTCCAACGATATACTGCACCTGCTCCCCAATAGGCAACGATTTGTCTTTGCTCATTAGTTAAATTAGGGGCAACAATATTTTTTAACGAATCAATTTCTTTTTGGTAAGTCGGGTCATTGGTTCCTGCGGGAGAGGCAATGCTTACTTCTGTTGGGGAACTCAAGATAAAGGTTTTCCAAGAACCTGCATTTTCATCAATATTGGCAGGTATATAAGGAGCAATTAAAGCTTCTGATGCTGAGTTTTCACAAGAAAGTAGAAAACCAAAGCACAGAATAGTTATCAAATAGTATATATATTTTTTCATGATGTTCGAATGATTATTTAACCTTAAATAGGTACAATAAACCAACAGTTACGTTGGTACTTTGTCCTGCATTTTGCCCGTCTAGGACATACGATACTTTGGCGCTTACTCCAATTGATTTTGGCTGGTATTTGGCATAAGCACCTACAGCTGTCATGGTCATGTCATTGGTCAGAAATGGCATGGAATTACGACGAATATTATCACCTCCTGCACAAGAGAAATGCTCAGCGAAAAGCTCTAATTGGTTTTCTTTTTTGAGATAACCCAAACGAAACATGGCATCAAAAGCATTGGGAACACTTACAGAACTAGAGTTTACTAGTCTTTCTCCATTCAAATACGAGTCGCGATCTACCGTGACAGAACTTCTGACAATGTAGGAGCTAGTAGCACTAATGAATAAGTTGGATGGTAGGTTATAGTGTAATATGGCTCTTGCACTGAAAGTTTTAGCCCCAATTCCGATGGACATTGGCATGAATTCGGTCACGTAATTACTCATGGGAGTACTAACTCCCAATGTAGCATGTCCGTGTAATTGTTTATAGTTAAAAACATTGGCTTTTAACCAAAGACTCACATCTTGTAAGCCTTGCTGGCCCATTAAATTACCTCGGCTTGCCTGGGTTTTTACATAGGGAACCATGACTAACGCATTCACTTTTTTAGTAATGCCATAGGCAATCATGGCGGATAAGGATTCGGTGCTCAGTTTACCGATGTTGGGATTATCTCTTTTTAACGAGTTTTCCCAATAATTGGTCCATGAGGAATTCCCATACATCAGGGCTCCACAGGCAATATTTTTGTTCATGTAGATTTGATCATGAGGCATTTGTGCCATGATCGTATTCATACTCACAAAGGAGATGAATACACACAGTAAAGTATGTTTCATTTTGCTTAATTAATTTGAAATACAACAAACGTGAAAGAAGGGAATTCTTTCAGGCTATTTTTCCAGATTTAATTAAGCTTGCCGTGGAGGAGAAAATAAGGCATCCTGGAATGAGGATGTCTGTAATGGTACATGTTGAGGAGTTGTAGTTTCGTTAGGCCATTCTAAGATGTAGAATACCCAAGCACTACTAGATTGACAATACTCTTTAACGAGCGTTTGAATTAATTTACTTTTTGCAGGAGTTTTTTCTGGCTGATCACCTAAATGTTCATTGACTAAATCTGCCAAATCCAAAAATTGATCTCGAGCGTTTCTATCATTAACAACACGCGTATACAAGGTGTCATTTTCAATCTTTTGATCTAACATTTGATAGAACTCATCCCCTTGCTGCAGGGCCCCTGAAACCTCTTGAGGTATTTCCCTATTGCTAGGATAGGGCAAAGAAATAGGTATTTTCACCACATAGGAATCACTTTCTGACTCACTATTGACAAATTCCGTATCTGAATTGGCTACATAACGCAATGCAAATCCACCCGCCTGATAAAGGAGGATAAATAATAGCATTATGGAGGCCAGTCTTTTCATGAATTCGCAAAACTAGCATAAACTAGTATAATTCCAACTATTAATATGGATTTTGTGTCATCGAACATACACTAGGTCAAGTTTTTTCCAAATATGAAAAGAATTTACAGGTAAATTTTTTAATTCGACATATTCATCGTAATATTGCGATTGATATGGGAGCAAGTAAACTAATTAATTATACTGAAGAGCAGATTTTAGTAGCCAAGTATGCCAAAGCTTTGTCGCATCCTGCGCGCATGGCCATAATGCAATTGTTGTTGGCCAAACAATCTTGTATCTGTGGTGATATCGTCGATGAGTTGCCTTTATCTCAGTCGACCGTGTCACAACATTTAAAGGAATTGAAAGAAGCTGGTTTGGTTCGAGGTCAAATTGATGGTGTTTCGATTTGTTATTGCATCAATGAACCTGAGTGGGCCAAGTTAACGGACTTGCTGGGTCATTTTTTTGAAAAAAGGCATGTAAAAACAAGTAGTTGTTGTTAAATTTTTTTGTTTAAATCAATCGTAAAATTACGATTAATAAAAATCAATATATCATGAAAACAGAACAAGAATTAAAGGAAATTGTGAAACAAAAATATGGCGAGATTGCCATGCAAGGAAAAGAAGAAAATATGGCTTCTTGCTGTGGAGCGGGAGGTTGTTCGACCGAGGTGTATAATATCATGTCGGAAGATTATACCACTTTAGAAGGATATAATGCGGATGCTGATTTGGGATTGGGATGTGGATTACCGACGCAATTTGCCAAAATGAAAGAAGGCGATGTGGTTGTGGATTTAGGTAGTGGGGCCGGGAATGATTGTTTTATTGCTCGTCATGAAGTTGGGGAAAAGGGCAAGGTAATTGGTGTAGATTTTACACCCCAAATGATTGAAAGAGCAAGAATCAATGCTGAGATTAGAGGATTCAATAACGTGGAGTTTCGTCAAGGGGATATCGAAAACATGCCTATTTCCGCCAATGTAGCTGATGTTATTGTGAGTAATTGTGTTTTGAATTTGGTGCCCAATAAAGCTGGAGTATTTCAAGATATTTATCGGGTGTTAAAACCTGGAGGTCATTTCAGTATATCTGATGTCGTGCTTGTAGGCGAATTACCTTCTGGATTACAAAAAGATGCGGAAATGTACGCGGGATGTGTAGCTGGAGCAATACAAAAAGAAGAATACATGCATTTAATCCAAGCGAGTGGATTTGTGAATGTACAGATTCAAAAAGAAAAGGCTATTATTATTCCGAATGATATTTTGAGTAATTATTTGAGCGCTCAAGAAATTGAGGAATTTAAATCAGGTAAAACGGGGATATTTTCAATTTCGGTTTTTGCACAAAAACCAGTCGAGGAGAATGCTTGTAAGCCTGGATCAGGTTGTTGCTAATAAACATTTTATGAAATCAAAGACACAAATTTTACTGGATTTGTGGGTCGAGTCTCGGACTAGATTTACAAAATTATTGGATGGTATTACCGAAGCGGATTTAGCCAAAAAGGTAGGGGATTCACCCAATTCAGCCGGTTTTTTAATTCGTCATATTGGGGATGTGGAATTGCTATTTGCCAAGAATGTGTTTGGAGATACTAGTATTAAGGTTGTGGCAAAAACGGTGATTGATCAGAGGGATTCGGGAGAGTGGACAAATTTGGTTGAGCTAAGGACTTATGTTCAAGATTCGTTTGAAAAATTGCATTCCATTGTTTCCCAGCAAAGTGAAGATGATTGGGAACAAATCATTTCGACCAAAGAATTTGGGACGAAAACAAAATCGGAAGCATTTGGAAGAATTGTTTCACATACGGCTTACCATGCGGGTCAATTGGCCATTGTTTTAAAATACGGTCAAATGTAATTATTCGACATATGGAACAAGTCAAATTGGGTTTGCGCGAAAATTGGAAACAGTTTAGCTTGTTGGTACTAATCAATGCTTTTGTGGGTGGAATGGTGGGATTAGAACGCACCATTTTACCACAAATAGCAGAGAAAGAATTTGATCTTGCAGCCAAAACAGCCATTCTTTCATTTATCATAGTTTTTGGCATTGTCAAAGCCATTTCAAACTATTTCGCAGGAAGTTTAGCCAACCGTTTTGGCCGTAAAAACCTATTGGTTTTTGGATGGATTATGGCCATTCCTATTCCTTTTTTGCTCATGTTTGCTCCCAATTGGAATTGGGTCATTGTTGCCAATGTTTTTTTGGGCATAAATCAAGGATTAGCCTGGAGCTCTACAGTAGTGATGAAGATTGATTTGGTAGGCGAGAAGCAGCGTGGATTAGCCATGGGAATAAATGAATCTGCTGGTTATTTAGCGGTAGCCCTTTTTGCTTTTTTATCTGGATATATAGCGAATCAATTTGGCTTAAGGCCATATCCTTTTTATCTCGGAATTTTGCTCGTCATATTGGGTTTGCTAGGTAGTTATTTTTTCATCAATGATACCCGACAACACGTAATCCAGGAGGAGCAAACGAGTCGTGTACCCCGCCTACAACAAATTTTTTTGGAGACTACCTGGAAGAATCGAAATTTAGGATCAGTAACCCAAGCAGGATTGATTAATAACCTAAATGATGGGATGGTTTGGGGGATTTTCCCCATGTTATTGGCTAGTAAAGGTTTTGAATTGCAACAAATAGGATTGATTATAGCAATATACCCCGCAGTATGGGGATTGGGGCAATTATTGACAGGAAAAATGTCTGATAAATTCTGTAAAAAGGATATGCTTTTTAGCGGGATGTTATTGCAAGGAATAGCCTTAATTTTATTGATTTGGGCCGAAACCATAGTGCAATTCATGGGAATTTCGGCCTTGTTGGGCTGGGGGACAGCCATGGTTTATCCTACTTTTTTGTCGACTTTAGCCGAAAATACACATCCTTTAGATCGGGCAAAAAGTATGGGCATCTTCAGGTTATGGAGAGATTTGGGCTATGCCATTGGAGCATTGATGACTGGCATTTTGGCGGATTACTTGGGGATTCTTTCTGCCGTTATTTTTATCGGTATCTTGACTTGTCTGTCAGCGGTAATTATCAAAGTCCGAATGCGCTGTGGTGAAGGAGATTCTATCAAAATTTGGGATTGGGTAGTGGGGAAGAAAGCCAATTCAACATGTAGTAATTCACACAAATTGATCCAATCCATGGAATACATGGTGGCCTAAATTTAGCCTTTCAAAAAGTGTTGTTTAATGTATTTGCTTGTATAACCTACCCTTTGACTGATCTTTTCGATGGGTACTTGTTTGTTTTTTAAGTCTAGTACGATTTCTTTTTTAATCTGCTTGATTAATTCCAAGGTGTTTTTATCGTGTTTTTTCAATAGTCGATTTAAATGGACACGGGATATTTGGTAATGTTCCGCAATGCTTTCTACACTAATTAAGTGTTCATTTTTAAACATGTCTTCCCTTATTCTTTCAGGAGTTATATCCGTTTTAGGCATACGGTAATTTTCTGGAATTCCTTTATTTCTGTATCGGATAAACACCGTGCTTGCTATGATCACGACGAGAGTAAAGCCTAAAGCAATTGATAGAGACGAATCTAATTTATTTTCGTCCAAAATTTCGGGATCTAATCTCGGTAAAATTTCGTTTATTAATTGCGGGAGATTGATGACATATAGGCCCTCTGTAGAACCTGCATACACTTGTTCATTCCAGCTACTTAAAGCTCTTTTATTGAATTCTACGTTTTCAATAATTTGAAAAACTTCCTTGTTTTGAGTATAGAGAAAAAGCCCTTCAAAACTGGTAATCAAGATATTATTCCCAATAAAAATGGATTGTATGATGTGCTTATGGCGAAAGAGAAGTTGACTTTTTTTGGTTTTTAAATCAAACTCATACAGGCCATCATTGCAGGAAAGAATGATCTGTTCGCCTTTGATGGTGATGTCATAGATAGATGAACCTATGTTGGCAGACTCTAATTTTCTTTTATCAACATCGTAGAGGTATAACTTCCCATTGGCATTGCCTAGTAGGAGCATACTTCCTAGATTTTCCATATCATGAAATTCCGACGTATGCGTAATGACTTTTTTGAGGTTAAGATTTTGCAAGTTAATTGTACCAATAGCTTGCGTGGACTGAAAATATGTCTGATTCCCTATTTTTAGTAGTTTTTTAAAATGTTTGATATCCGTATTCAGTGGAAGTAATTCCCATTGACCATTGCTTAATTGATAAATGGGGTCTGAATTCAAATAATAATGATTGTCAATTTTATTGGTTTCCCCACTGGAAAAATTAGTTCCAGGAATGGGTTTGTTTGAAAAAACTTCATTGGTAGAGTCAATGAATATTCCCGCATATGTGGCTACCACTCGGAAATTGTCATCATGGTAAATATGTCGAATGGATTTGCCACGGTGTTTGATGGAATAAAAATTATGAATTCGGTATTCCAATAGGATTCCATTGTAGGCTAGGTAATATAAATTTCCGATGGATGCTTCCGTCATGTTGTATTGGTCATAACCTGGTAGAATGGTTTCCAATCTACGGTGTTTGACTTGATGGCTCTCTGGAAACTGCAAGGTGCTATACGTCCCGAATACGTCTTGTTTGTCGTTTTTACTTATCCATGTAAAACGGTCGTTCTCTTGTGGAGTAAACTTTAATTCGTCAAAGCGACCAGCGTTGAATTTATATAAGTGATTGTCAGTACGGACAATTAGATTCCTTCCATCTCCATCAATGTTGGCAATTTTTTCAGGTAGGGAATATGTTTTAACAAAAATGGTGTCTTGTGCAAACATATCTTGTGCAGACCATAGGAGAAAGCAAGAGAAGAGTATTCCTTGACAAATACTTAAAACAAGATTTTGAGTATTTAGACGCATTTCATCAAAAGATTCACAAATTTCACTAAAAGTAACACAATTTTACATTTTAGTAACAAATGTTCCTGATTTAGTACTCCTATTTAAAGAATTATTTACGCCCTTTATTTTAATTTTGTAATCCGATTTGTTAGTAATAAAATGAATGAATCGGGAAAAAATAGATTGCATAAAAAAAGATCGATTGTTGGAGGGATTTAAACAACCTTCTTTCATGAAAATTTGATTAATTATTAGAGAAATAAGTAGAACACGGGTTATTAAAGTCTAGACTTGATTCAGGTCTAGGCTTTTTTGTTTTAGAATGCTTGTATTAATTCGACTGATATACATGAACCTGGGAATGCATGGTATATAATCGAAAGCCTTGTTGGGCAGGAACGATGATATTACTGGATTGATTATTTCCAATAATGGGATTTTGAGGGTATTTAGTCCAATGGATAAGGTCTTTTGAAACGGCCACATTACTGGACCATTCACGCCAATCTTTATAAGCGGTAGCGTGATAATAGCCATAATAATAACCTTGGTAGTAGATGACTTGATTCATGGCAACACCATATAAATCATAAGGCTCCGGCCCTTTGTTTAGTACCGGTTGATCTTGTACATTGACCCAGTCAATCAGGTTCTTGGATTTAGCTAACCAAATCCCCAGGTCATCCCGTTCATAAAATAGGTAGTAAAGGCCTTTTACAACAATGACGCAAGGAGTGCCAAAAGACCCTTTTTCGATGGGTTGTCCATTGGTCTTTTTAATGCGAATGTTTCCCAATGCTTTCCAGTTGGTCTTATTTGCAGAAACCAATAGGTGTGTTGTATCACCTTTTCCCTCTGCAAACATATAATATTTACTACCTTTTTTAATGACAAATACATCTTCTATCCATTGCTGGGGATTGATGGGATTGGAAGCATGTCTTTTCCATTGTATTCCATCTTTTGAGGTGGCATAACCTAGATGTTTGACAGGATCGTTTTTAGTATATCCTGTATACCACATGTGATAACCATCTTTTTCTTTTAGGATATATCCTCTTTCGCGAATTTGTTCATCCCAAGTTGGGGACCCCGTGCCTGTAAATATGGCTTCTTGGACCAATGGTTTAAACTTGACTAGTACATCGGGGAATATATATTGACAATGGGCAGCAAATGAGAGGAAGAAAAGGGCAAAAATATAGCGTAATGAATTTTGATTTTTCATGACTTGAACAAGTTTAGAGTAAGCTTCGGCTAATCATCTTGGAAGAAAATAAATCAAAAAAAGTCACATGAATATCAGGTGACTTTTTTGCATTACACTTCATCAACAAACTAAATTCTTAAAATTAATACTCTCAAATTAGATAGATTCTTCTTAATTCACAATAGCTTTTAGGAGAACATTGATTTCCAAACGATAATTTTTTATAAAAATTGTTAAAATCACTCTCAGATTAATGCAAATGGGGAATTTGGCATTAAATCCCTTGTAGATTATAGCAATATTTAAAAAAGAAGCCTACTACATGTAGGCTTCTTTTTTTTACCATCCTGGATTTTGTCCTAGTTTGGGATTAGTAATTAAATCTCCAGCAGGAATAGGGTATAAATAGTGTTTATTTTCCCATTTCCTAGGTATGTTATTGAACCAAGTCAATTCTCCCGAAGTACCATTTGAAAGTAATTGAGGATTAGTCTTTCCACTGATTAGTGGAGAAACCTCTACATAAGTAACTCCTGAAACTTTGGTTGGTAGTTTTTGGTAGAAGGCTACATCCAATTTCCCATCTTCATTTAAGTCTAAAGGAGTATCCAAATTTGGCACATACATTCCATTCCATTCCATTTGCATCAGCTCTCCTCTTCTCCATCTTACAATATCATCAAAGCGGAAACCTTCCAAGCATAATTCAATACCTCTTTCTCTACGTACCTCCAAGATAATCGGATCAGAAATAGCAGGAAAATAGGTTGTTTGGAGGTAAGTGTCAATGACCTTTGGTAAGGTGCTCGTTCCACCTGTTATACCGGCTCTTTTTCTTAATAAGCCAATGCTCGCAGCCCAATCAGCATCAGTTAATGAACCTAATTCTGCTTTTGCTTCAGCATAATTTAGTAATACCTCAGCATAACGGATGATGGAGACAGAGTTGATATTTAAATCTCGAGTATCATAATACATATCATCAAGAGCCCATTTAATAGGTTGATAGCCTGTAAAGGTATAAGAGAACAAAGGAGGAGCTGCTTCTAAAACCCCATTGTTTAATCGCTTGTAATCTCCCGAACGAATGGTTTGTTGTAAACGCTTATCTCGACCTTTTACTTCATCCTTGAACAGCATCGTTTTATATGCAGGATTATTGGTGAAAGGTGTACCATCAATGTTTAAATAAGTATTGATGAAGGAACGAATGAAGTTGGCCTTATCACCATAGGTTCCTGAAGTCCAATACCAGTTACCATCATTTAGGTTATTCAATGCCAAGTCACAAACAGCAGAAAGTATCACCTCGGTTGCTACTGGTGCTGGGTTAATGAACACCTGTCGGTACGATTTATCCACTCCAGCACCATCATATAATTTATAACCAGCTTCATCCATTACCACTTTAGCAGCAGCAGCAGCTTGAGTTAATAGGTTAGCTGAACTGGAAGCTAAATTTAAATTAGTGTGGTATTTTCTTAATGTGCCTTCATAAAGACAAACGCGTGATTTGAAAGCAAATGCCGCATATTTTGTAATCAAACTACGCGTTCCTTCTGTTTTTGCCGTGATATTAGCACAAGCAAAATTCAAATCTGCAATGACAGAGTCCATCACCATGACGCGAGAATCTCTCCCCTTATTTAATAGTTCAGTATCTGAAACATCCAAGGGTTTATTGATCCATGGCACATCACCAAAGCGCTTTACTTTTTCATAATAAAACCAAGCACGAAAGAATCTAGCAATACCAATGTAGTTATTTCGAACCGCTAAAGGAACCTTGGGATCGTTGCAGTTTTTAATGAAATAGTTGATATTTCTTAGATCAGACCAAGACCATCCTGAACTCACCTCCGCACTAAAGTTACCTGGAGTGATGAAAGGTGGGGTGTCTTTTCTGGCTAAATAGTCAGACATCGCATCAGCACGATGTAAGTTTTTCCCATTCATCATGTTGTAGAATGAATTGGTATATAAAATCAGGCCGCTTTCACTACTGAAAATGGGGCCTTTGGTGGTCGTTGCCTCTGGAATTTCTTCCAAACTACATCCAAAAAACAAACTGGATGTGAAAAGTAGGCAGAAGATATAGTTAAGTTTCATGATCTTTTGTTAAAATTTTAAGGTTGTTTTACCGGCTAAGAATTTTCTAATTTTTGACTCTCAGCTCATTAAAATGTAATAGATAAACCAAGTGTTACACTTTTCATCAATGGATAGTTATAACCATCACCAGAGTTTCCTCCGGGAGAGAACACTTGATCAGATGCTACGGCATTTTCAACATCTATATCACGAGTAATATTAAATAGCGGGGAAGCTGTCCAAATATTTTCTGCTGAAACATATACTCGGGCTGCAGTAGAACCAATTTTGGAGGCAACATGACTCGGTAAATTATACCCAATTTGAATGTTTTTTAAACGGATATAACGCACATCTTGCATGTATTTAGTCTGAGGAGCAGAAAGTGTTCCATTGGCATTACTGGCTATACGCGATACGTATCTTGGAAAATAAGCATTGACATTATCTTCTTTCCAAATATTGCCCAATTGGCTTTTTGGAATTCCTCCATAAGGTCGATTGTATTGTCCCCAGAATAAACTAGCCTCTCTACTTGGGTACCAATTTTGTTGGCCTACACCTTGGAAAAATGCAGAGAAGAAGAAGTTTTTCCAATCAGCCCCTAACATGATACCATAAGTATAACGTGGTGTAGAATTTCCGATGATGGATCGGTCTCCAGGATTGCTAACGCGGCTTGTCCCTGGGGTAATACGACCATCACCGTTGGAATCCACAAATTTGATATCACCTGGATACCAAACCCCACTATTGGCACTACGGAACAAATCTTGTTTTGCACTGTTTTTGACATCATCTGCTGAAGTAAAATATCCGGCAGTAGTATATCCCCAAATTTCGCCCATCACTTGTCCTTCATAAAAGTCGCTCAATAATTTTTGAGGATTATTGTATTTTTTTATCACTGCAGTGTAGTCAGATAGCGTTAAACGGACATTGAATTTTAATGGACTAGATGCTACGTTTACTTGATCATTATAGGAAAGTAACATTTCCCATCCTTTAGTTTCTAAGTCAGCATAGTTTCCTTTCGGTGCAGATGCTCCAAATACAGCGGGTAAAGTTAAACCTACGGTAAACATATCAGTAGTAGTTCTGATATAGGCATCTGCATTAAAGTGCAGGCGATTATTCAACATGGAAAGGTCAATACCAATATTTTTTGTAGTGGCCGTTTCCCATGTCAAACCTTCTGGAATGACCGTTGGGTTAGTGGTGAATTGTGGCCTTTGACCGTTCAGCACTAATCCAGATTGAGCAATATTAAACTGCTCTAAATAGGCATAGGAATTGATATTTCCATTTCCTAATGAACCATAGGAAGCTCTTAATTTTAAATCTGTTATTAGCTTTTCTGGTACATTCCAGAATGCTTCTTTGGAAAGTCTCCAACCCAATGAATAAGAAGGGAAGAAGGCAAAACGTTGGTTACTAGGGAATTTAGAAGAGCCATCATATCGGGCATTTACTTCCAATAAATACTTGTCTTTGAATGAATAGTTTAGACGAGAGAACCCCCCCATAATTTTCCAAACTTCCCAACCACCGCTGGTGGTGATGGATTGGCCGAGCGCAAGGTTTATATCATTGGCACCTTCAAAGATTAGTCCATTTCTTTGGGCTGATAATCTTTTAAATCTAGATTCCTCATAATTGTAACCTGCCATCACTTTTAAGTAATGATCTTCATGAAAAGTATTTTCATATTCCGTATAGAAGTTGGTCGTTAGGTAGTTTGTCTCCCTGTATACATCATTGATGAAATTGGTGGTCGTTCCTACATAGGAAATAACCCCAGGTTTTACACTATAAGGAACGGGTACTGCCTTGGTTCTATCATTATTGTCAGTGGTTTGAATGGTGACATCGCCCTTAACACGTAATTTGTTTTTGAAGAAATCAGCTGCAAAACCAGTTGTATTTCTAAACACACGCTTGTCGTTATCAATACCATTTTTTCCATAATAGAAATCTCCAATGTTATAAGCCGCAGAAAATGATAGTGTACCATCTGGATTTAATAATGGAGAAATAGGGTGTCCCTCATCCGCTATATTTCTCCAAATTCCACCACCTTCTCCCACATTGAGTGGATTGTGGTATTTCATGTTAGAGAATTGGGTGAAGTTCGTCACTTTTAACCAAGGATACAGTTGAACGCTTCCCTTTCCTGAGAAATTCAACATTTGGTAGTCGTCCGAATTGTACCTGAATAAACCATCCTGTCCAAAATATCGACCTGTTAATAGGTAACTCGCTTTGTCACTACTTCCAGAGATACTTAGATTATGTTCTTTGGATGTGGTAACCTTTTTATACAAATGTCCATAGTAATCTGTGCTTCCATAATAGACATATTCCCCAGTTACAGGATCAATTTCATAATCGGGTAAACCGCCAACTTCCTTTCTACGCTTAAACTCATTCAAGTAAGCTTGTGAAAACTTTAAAGTTTTATTTACGTTTTGAGGAAAACTTCCTTGGAAGTTGACAAATGACTCCGCAAACATGGAAGCAAAAGTATATCCATCTGTCACTAACTCAGGAACGGCAATCGGGTTTTTCAAGGAATAATTAGATGAGTAAGTAACCGATGTTTTTCCTTTTGTTGGATTTTTTGTGGTGATTAAAACCACTCCAAATACACCTCTTGCCCCATAAATTGACGCAGATGCGGCATCTTTTAATAGCGTTATGCTGGCGATGTCATTTGGGTTTAATAAACTTGGATCACCTTCTACGTTGTCAATCAATACCAAAGCATTTCCTCCTTGACCAATGGATGTGGTTCCGCGAATATTAAAACTTGGGGCTTGATTTGGTTTTCCATCCCCCATTTTGATATTTAAATTGGGCATCACACCTTGAAGACCTTGATTTAAATTGGTTAAAGGTCGGTTATCAAATACTTCACTACTGACTTGATCTACAGCTCCAGTTAGGTTGGCCTTTTTCTGGCTACCATAACCTACTACCACGACTTCTGTCAATAATTTGGTATCAACTTTTAATTTCACGGTAAGAGTGCTTTGACTTCCTACTTCTATTTCTTGGGGGATATAACCCACAAAAGAGAAAGCTAAAATGGATTTTTCATTGTCGACATTGATTTTGAAATTTCCATTAATGTCAGTAGTAGTTCCTCGAGTACTACCTTTTTGCGTAACGGATACTCCTGGAATTGGAGCACCATTTTCTTCCGTAACTTTCCCAGTGACGGATTTGTCAAATGGGGAAGCGCTTGCCCAAGTGGAGTGAACAGCTCCACATAGCAGGACTAAATAGAGAATGCACATTCTCAGGTACGAGACATGTTGTCTCATGGTAAGAGTTTTTTTCATAAAGGATAATTATTAGGTTGATTGGATGTTTCCTGATACTCTAGAATAGAGAAAAGGAAAGGAGGATTAGTTTATATAGTTGGTGTAATTATAGAATATTGAATACAAATTACAGAAAAATAGTAAAATACAAAGATTGATTAGGATAAATTTATTTTTAGGCATGAGGATTGAGGAATTTTCCACAAAAGTGCCTCTGTGATATGAACTAACATGTTTAAGGATATTAAGTAATGGTTAAATTTCTATGGTGGAAGATTCAGGAATTGAATTCATTTTTATTCATCTAGATTAAGTTTTATTCTTTGGCAAAGCCCGTAAATTCGTTGCTATAAATCATATAAGCCATGTCAAATATTCAACTGATTATCGAAGAGCGGGCAGCCAGTATTGGTAATTTTATGGTAGGAAGACTCTTACCTTTTCGTCAAAAAAGAATGATTGGGCCGTTTTCATTTATTGATCACATGGGGCCAACCAAATTAAATGAAAGGGAAAATCTAGATGTTTTGGCCCACCCCCACATAGGTTTATCCACTTTGACTTACTTGTTTGAAGGAAGTATCTTTCATCGGGATACATTAGGTTCCGCATTAGAAATAAAACCTGGGGAAGTAAATTGGATGACCGCCGGTAAAGGCATTGTACATTCGGAGAAGACTCCAGACCATCTGCGCCATTCCGATAAAGTTTTACATGGTTTACAAATTTGGGTGGCCTTGCCTAAAGACTTAGAACAAATGGAACCTTCCTTTGCTCACATAAGCAAAGAAGAATTGCCTACTTGGAATGAGGGGGATTCTCAGTTTACTTTGATTGCAGGAAAAGCCTTTGGGCGTGAATCTGCAGTGCCTGTCTATAGTCCTTTGTACATGATAGAAATCAAGAGTAAAGCAAGAACAGAACTGTCTTTGGGAGATCAGCTTTTTGGAGAATCTGGAATATATATTTTGGAAGGCGGAATTGAAGAAGGGGGAAATACCTTTGGTCCCAAGCAGTTACTCGTAGCGAAGGACCATAGTCTATGTACATTTACGATGGATGCGAATACCACCATTTACATTTTTGGAGGAGAACCTTTTCCAGAAGAACGTTTTATCAATTGGAATTTTGTTTCTAGTGATAAAGCTCTAATCGAAAAAGCCAAAGATGATTGGATCAATCAGCGTTTTGATAAAATTGCTGGGGAGGAGAATGAATATGTTCCTTATCCTAGTTTTAAAAGATAAGTCACATGGGAAAAATTACATCACATCTAGGTAATGCGTTATATCAAGTAGATATTCAAAGTGATTCAGGGAATCGAATAGTAGCGGATGAACCGGTGGAACTCGGAGGGGCTAATTCGGGATTTTCTCCGGATGAACTTTTGAGGGCTGCATTAGCGGCATGTACCACTGCCACTTTACGCATGTATGCCGACCGTAAAGGTTGGGATTTACAAGGTGTGGATTTAAAATTAGATTTTGTTTGGGATAAGGAACTTCTTAAAACCACTATTTCTCGGGAAATACATCTGACAGGGAATTTGGATGAGGCACAAAAAGAAAGGCTTCTGGGAATCGCTAATCTATGCCCTATTCATAAAGTACTTAGCAATCCCGTTGAAATTAAGACTAGTCTAAACTAAGAACCTAGTTTTTGTCCAAATATTTGACCTTGGTTTTCCCAAATAATAAAACCTTGTTGAGTATTGATGGCTTTTATAATTGGAAATCTACCAGCCCCTAAATTTTGAGTGCTTCCTGTCTTACTTGATTTTAGGAAAATTTGTCCCATGTGACTCCAAACCAACCATTGTCCGGAAGAAAGCATGGCGGTAGAAGCATTTTTTCCAGGTCCTATGAGTGTTTCTTCCCCTTTTATTCCAGAGGTATATAGATTTTCTGCTCTGCGCCAAACACTTACAATTTCTCCATTAGGGGCTATATCTAAACTACCTCCATCCATTGGACAAGCATTTAAAACCCAGGTTCCCAATCCCAATTTTTGAGCCTGTCCATAGGTTTTGCCACCATTAGTAGATTGAATCACATACATATCTCTAGATCCTTGTAACCAATTTCGAAACATGATGGCTATGTGATTATCTTTCATCACAATATTGGGCTGGCAGCATTCACAAATGCTTGATTCAGGAGAAGTATATACCAATTGATTTTTTTGCCAGCTTTTTCCTCCATCCAAGGAGGTGCTCGACATTAATTTATTTTTTCTGTCACCTCTTAAATCAAGCCAAATGACTGTGAATTGTTGCTTTTTGTTTGCCGAAATAGCATTAAATCCTTCTTTGGCAATTTCTGGAATATCATTTACTTGGTTTTTTATCCAGCTTCCCGTTTGGGATTTTCTAAAAGCATATACATTGCCTAATTTATCAATCGCTGTAATGATGGTTTCTGATTGAGAGCTTGCGATTCTAGGTCCACGGGAGGCCCCCAAATGTAGTCCAACTAAGGAATCTACTAGACTAGGTTCAGAAAAATGCTTTCCTTGATCTGATGAAAAGGAATAATATAATTTATTTTTTTGGCCAAATACTACCTCTATTTTACCGGATTCTCCAAGACAAAAATCGGGTTGCTGTCCTGAAATGGAGAATAAGGATGTTTGTGCAAAAACGATAGGACTGATCAATAAGCAAAATAGAATTTTGAGCATCTTTTATAGGAGTAGAGTTAGACAAAGAAAATCCATTTACTGCAAAATCGCTAATTAAGCACTAAATCATTGATATTAATTTAATACTTTTAAATCTTGAAATTCATCTAGCTTAGTATAAATCATCCATCAACATGAGAAAAATAAATTTAGTGTTTGTCGGCCTTCTATGTTCCATCACGGCCATAGGTCAGTCGATTGATAAAATTATTAACGTCAAAGAAGTAGAGCGTATTGAACGCTATTTAGCTTCCGATGAATTGGCAGGAAGGAAACCATTTACTCCAGGAATTGAGAAGGCAGCGCAATTTATTTCAGACGAATTTGCTCAATCAAAATTGAAGAAATGGGGGAATTCATCCAGCTATTTGCAGACTTTTCAAATGTATAAACCTACACTCAAGTCCATGCAAGCGAGTTTAAATGGTGAAGTTTTAGATAGTAAAAAAATAGTGGTGATAGGAAAGGAAACGAAAACCATCATCCAAGAAAATACTGACTATGCTCAAGCAACGATAGCCAAAGGAGAAAATTTCTTTCAATCGGCCTATCGATATATTTCAGGTAAAAAACCTACGGTGGTTTGGGTAGATGAGGATTTTGCAGCTTTATTTGCTCGATTGAGTAACCGTAATATGTTGAGAGAGAATCAAGTGAATGTAGCCTTTATTTTATCCAATAAACCAGCCACAAAATTTAAAATTGAAGTGGAAAATGAGATTACCCCCATGCCATTGAGCAATGTAGTGGGAATTATTCCAGGGAAATCGTTGGCGAATGAATACGTTATTTTTTCGGGACATTATGATCATTTAGGGGTGATGCCCAACCGAGCAGTGAAAGGCGATTCCATATATAATGGTGCCAATGACGATGCTGCGGGAACGACGGGTATGATGATGTTGGCCAAGTATTTTAAGAAATGGAATAAAAACGAGCGAACTTTAATTTTTGCTGCCTTTACTGCCGAAGAAAGCGGAGGTTTTGGGGCTACTTATTTTTCAGAGCAGTTTGACCCAGCTGCTGTGAAAGCCATGTTCAATTTAGAAATGATTGGTACAGAAAGTAAGTGGGGAAAAAATAGTGCCTATATCACAGGCTTTGAGAAGACCGATATGGGGGCTATTTTGCAAAAAAATCTGGAAGGGACGGGATTTACTTTTCATCCAGATCCCTACACGGATCAAAATTTATTCTATCGCTCAGATAATGCCACGTTGGCTAGATTAGGTGTGCCAGCCCATACTATTTCTACATCCAAAATGGACAGTGAACCTAATTACCACAAACCGAGTGACCAAATTGAAACCTTGGATTTAGATAATATGACAGCCATTATTAAGTCCATTGCTTTAAGTGCACAAACCATCATTTCTGGTAAGGATACTCCAAGCCGAGTTGATACTTCTCAATTGAAATAAACCTGAAGAATTCCCATATGAAAATTATACCTGTTAAGAATTACGCTGAATTAAGTGAAATAGCGAGTGCAAGTATCGTCCAGTCGGTCAAAGAAAAACCTGATTTGTTATTTTGTGCTGCAACAGGTGGATCACCTACTGGCATGTATGCTCACATGCATCAAGCCCATACTGTAGACCGAAACTTATTTTCAGCCATGCGTACTATCAAAATGGATGAATGGGGTATTATTCCATCCGAGCATCCGGATTCATGTGAAAGCTATTTAAAAAAGCACCTTTTAGGTCCATTGGATATTTCTGAAGATCGTTATTTCAGCTTTGATACCAATCTAAAAGATTATCAAGCAGAGTGTGATCGAGTACAGGCTTATTTGGATGAAGAAGGACCAATGGATATTTGTATATTGGGTTTAGGTAAAAATGGACATATTGCTTTTAATGAGCCTGGAGACTATTTACAGGCGCCATTTCATAAAGCTATTTTAGCTGAATCAACCATTCAGCATGATCCTGCCCTTTCCCAAGGAGCAGAACCTGCATTTGGTTTATGTGTAGGAATGGAAGGAATTTTACAGTCTAAAAAAATCATTTTCCTGATTACTGGAAAGGGGAAGCAAGAGGCTTATAGGACTATCATGGAGAAGAAAATTACGACGAATTGTCCAGCTACTTTTTTGTGGATGCACCCCAATGTAGCGTGTTATGTAGATCAGGAAGCCATATAAATTAGAATTTTTACATCAATTCGCCAGCCATGGTGAATCAACCTATTTAAGAATAAAACAACATGGAAATAGTACAAGCCATAGGAGATTGGATTGTTGGATTTTTTGGATTTGACGATCTCAAGGAATTTCTTTCAACCAAATCATTCGCCGATTTTTTGACTTATGATGGAATCAAAGTATTGATAAGACCTTTATTTCCCATTACGCTAGTATTGGAATTGACTCGAGGATTATTATTCAAAAGCTTTGGTTTGGGGAATTATAAAATCCCATTTTTCAGCTATGTACTGAATGCCTTCATTGGTCGATATTTATCACTAGGAATGACCGCGATTTGCATTGGCTTTTTCGAGCCCAAGGCCCCATTTCAAGTTTCGTTTACCTGGTATTGGTTTATTTATGGTTATATCGTTTGGGAATTTGCCCACTTCATTTACCATTATTTAGCGCATAAAGTTCGCTTGTTTTGGTGTTTACATTCCACGCACCATGCGCCAGAAAACATGAATTTAGCTGTCTCCTATGCCCACTTTTTCTTGGAGGGACCATATGCTGATATCATTCGTGCTAGTATTTGTATTTTGGCAGGACTACCTCCGGCCATGCTTTTTGCCATCATGTTTATTGACGGTACTTGGGGTGCATTTATCCATATTGGGGATCATTTAGTCAAAGATGCTCGCATGGGTAAATTGGGCCATTTTATGTTGAGTCCAGCTCACCATCGAGTACATCATGCTCGAAATGTGCAGTATATGGATACCAATTTTTGTAATTTATTGAATATCTGGGACCGAGTATTTAAAACCTATCAACCTGAATTAGATGTTGTGAAGGTAGAATATGGAATAACCCGTGACATGAAGCCCAATCATTTTTTAGATGCCTATTTTGGAGAAATTGTAGCATTAGCTAAAGATGTATATCATGCACCTGGCTTGCAAAATAAGCTTTTGTATATTTTTATGCCTCCAGGTTGGAGTCATACGGGACAACATAAAACGGCAGCTGCTATGAAAAAAGAGGCAGGAATTGGGTGATTTTGGTTTAAACTATGCCGACTTAGTACGAAAAAACAATGTAGGAATAGATACCAATATATAAATTAGACAGAAACCCAAAATTGAGAATTTCAAGCCGGCCAGCCAGCTTGTCAGGATATATATGATGGGAATGTGAGTTCCTGATAAGGAAATGATCATTCCAGTATTTTCTGCTAGATCACAGAATAGGGCTAAAATTGTCGCATTTTTAAGTAAAACACCTATTTGCTGAACCATCTTACTGCGATGCCTCTGTATGAAAATGGAGAGTGTTATTTGGAAGAAATAGGTGTAAATAGGGATATATAAAAAATCCAGTGCCAAGTTCCAATAAAGCATTTCAATCTCCCAAATGCCTATAATTTTTTCAAAAAGCACTTCCGTTTGGGCAAATTCTAGATGCACAATTCCCATGGGTGTCATGCTATTTTTTAGCGCTGCACCTTGCCATTGCATGAGGTAGGAAAAACCTAGAAATAGGGCAAAACTAAAAATCCATTTTTGATTTAGTTTCATGGGTTAAGTTATTGAAAGAGTCCAAGCAGATTTAAATACTTGGACTCTTTTTATTGTTGATTATTTCAAAGTCTCCCGAATTTCGATATTGGCTTGTCGGATTTTATCTTCCAATAATTTTATCACCTTGCGGTCATAGGTCATCAATCCATTTACTTCAATTTCTACATCCGTGGTTTGGGTATAAACCGCTGCTGAATAGCCAAAAGGAATAAGCTTTTTAAGCTTTTCGGCTAAGTCCACATAGGCCTTAGTTGCTTCTTCACTTGTTTTGTATTGTACATATCCCCAATTGCGATTTGCTTCCCATAGGTGTTGATCCAATGCCAAACCTATGCCACCATATTCGCCTAAAACATTCACACGTTTAGAATCAAACAAGCCCATTTTAGGGTCTGGATAATTGTGCATATCCAGCATATCGCCTACATCATAGTGGTTCCCTCCACTGGCAGGATTAACCAATCGGGAAGGGTCATAATTTTTTGTCCATTCTACTACTTCAGGGGTTTTGAATTGGCCCCAAGCTTCGTTAAAAGGAACCCAAACCACCACGCTTGGATTAGAGAAGGTTAAATCCATGATTTCCTTCCATTCTTTCATGAAGTTTTCTTCAGAAGCTTTGGAGCGGATTAATTCTTTATCATTGAAATAGTTTCTGGTTACCCATTTTGGGTCTTTGTCGCCACTAGGCATATCTTGCCAAACCAAAATACCTTCACGATCGCAGTGAGTATACCATCTAGCAGGTTCTACTTTCACGTGCTTACGGATCATATTGTAGCCAAAATCCTTGGTTTTTTTGATGTCGTAAAGTAGGGCTTCATCAGTAGGTGCAGTATACAAGCCATCAGGCCACCAGCCTTGATCCAATGGCCCTAATTGAAATACATTTTTATTGTTTAATTGAAGGCGATGAATCCCATTGGCATCTATTTTAGTAGAAATTTTGCGCATTCCTACATAGCTTTTCAATTTATCTTTGCTAAGTCCATTGCGAAGAATAGAAATTTCTAGGTCATAAAGGAAAGGAGATTCTGGGCTCCATAATTTGGCATTTGGAATAGCCACTAACACATCTTGACCTACAGCGGCTTTGCCAGAGGAAATCACATTTCCATTTTCTAATACTTTTACTTCTATGATATCAGACGGGATGGTTCCTTCTGTTTTAGATTGTACGCTGATATTTCCTCCATCAATATTAGGTACTGTTTTTAATTGGCTAATGAAGGTTGATTCTACCGGCTCAAGCCAAACGGTTTGCCAAATGCCTGTTACAGGAGTATACCAAATACTTCTAGGGTTATTTACTTGCTTACCACGAGGTTGAAAGCCAAGGTCACTTGGGTCCCAGACTTTAACGACCACTTTTTGTGCTTTATCTTTTTGTAGGAAGGCTGTGATATCAAAGCTAAATGGAGCATATCCACCTTGGTGAGTACCTACTTTAACATCATTCACCCACACATCGGCTTTCCAATCTACTGCCCCAAAATGTAGGATGATATTTTTATTTTTCCAGGTAGCAGGAATAGTAAATGAGCGATGGTACCACAATTCTTTTTGGTCTCCCACTGTTTTTTGAACCCCCGATAGACTGGATTCTACGGCAAATGGCACTAATATTTTGCCTTCAAATTGGCTAGGGATATTGGCTCCTTTGTCTAGTATGGTATAATCCCACAGTCCATTCAAATTTTGCCATTGATCTCGGACCATTTGTGGTCTTGGATATTCAGGAAGTGTATTGTTGGGATCTACTTTTTCAGCCCATGGGCTTTTGATTTTGTTTCCTGCAGGTTTCCAGTTTTGGGCGTCGACAGAGAAAAGCTGCATAGCCAAGGCGGCTATAAATAATAGGTTTTTCATGTTAAGGTATAGATTTGAAAAACCTAAGATATTAAAAAGCTTTTGTTCTTAACTTTTTATAGGATAAAATGATGGTTTTAGTCTGCTTTTTGCTGTTCTGACCAGACCTTTGGGGTACAACCTTCAATTTCTTTAAAGGCTTGGAAAAAGCTGTTTTTGGAAGTAAAACCAGCTTCCTTCATCAATCCCTCCAGTGAAAACCGCTTTTCCTTATCTTTTATTATCAGTTCCTTGACATATTCAATGCGGTATTTATTCTTGATGGTAGGGAAGGGAGTATTTAGTATTTTATTGAAACAGTAAGAAACATGATGTTGTGGTATATTCAATGTCACCACGATATCACGGATGGAGAAACGGGGGTTCAAATAGGGTTTGTCGGTTTCTATGTAGTTTAAAATGATTTGTGAAAGTTCATAGAAGGAGTCATCTACATCTAATTCTGTTTTTTCTGAATTGGATTTTCTCTTTTTCGTTTGAATTAATTCTAGCTCTTCTACTGTTAACTGAGGAATGCCATACAATACTCTCGGAAATAGGAGAATCAATAATGGCATGACAAAAGCAAACATGATGAGTATTCGATAATAAGGTAAATAATCATTCAAATTGCTGAAGTCGCGTTCAGGGCTAAATAGTACTACGAAATTGGACGAAAGTAGAATACTTGCTATGAAAGTGTTGAATGAAACAAAAATAATGAGCCATTGAAAGGTAATACGTTTTTGCATTTCGTATGAATCTACAGATTCTGTCTCTTTTGTTTCACTAGATTTGATCAAAAGCATAATCATCAGCCAGGCATAGTATACGTATAAAAAGTTTCTAACAAAGTCATTGACTAGGCTAGGACTAAATAAATGAATTTGATTGGTATAAAGTTCTCCGGGCTGATTAAGTATTTTGGTCACTAAGGCCAATTTATCTTGGTATGGTTTTAGAAAATAAGGAATCAAGCCTACGATCATATATAGGCTTGGGATAAGGTGCCAAATATCTTTTTGGCTGAGTCCTTCTTGGTCGGTTACGGTGTTACGGACATATATATATGCTGCTGGTCCAATCAGAAAAAACAAGGGAGAAAAATGACCATACAGAATCGCCAATAACCAAGGTAATTGACTATCATAGGTGAATAAATAGTATTTTAAGCTAATTACCCCAATCAGAAAATAAAAAATCGACAAGAAAATAATGCCTCTATTCTTCTTAATATTGAAATAAGCAATGATTATGGAAAAAAGAAGGGATAGAAAGGGTAAGGTTAGGAACATTGATAGGAAAACTTTACTAAACTAGAAATTGAGTTTGCATTTCATTGGATTCCTTCATGAGGTCCTATCATCAGAAAACCGATTAATCAATAAATTGTTAATCGAAATGATGAAAATCATGCAAAAAAATGACTAGTCGTAGTCTGGTTTATAAATTTAGAACGGTAATTTGTTTTTAATGCGTTTAAGTTAGATAAGCTTCGCTGGAGCTAGATTTCTTTGCTTCAATCCTTTGTCCTATTATTCAAAACTTGTACCTAATTTATTAGCGGTTGTTAAAAAAGAAAAAAATAATTTTTTAAAATTAGCCATTATTTTGATAATAAAACTATCCTCTTGGCTTAATTTTTTTATAAAATAGTAAGATGCCTAACCATTAACTCAATTGTTTCTACAGACTTCTTCTTGAGTCAAGCGAGATTAATTAGTATAGAATTATTAAATTATACTAATAATTGAGTTTTAGTTGAAATTTTTATAAGATTTCTCCTACTTTTAGGCTACCGATTTAAAAATAAGAATCATTGATTCAAGAAATTTTAAAAAGGGAATGTTTATAAAATTCATTTTTGAATGATGTAAGCATAAGTTAAGATTAAAGACAGTATACAATTATAGAACACAGGAATGCAAAAAGCCTATCGTTATTAGCGATAGGCTTTTTTATCCTGTGAAACTTTCTTATTGGCCTTTTTGGTATATTTCTAGGGCTTCTTTATCATCGTATTGATTCATTTTTTGCACGAGTTGTTTTTTCAAATCGGCAATAATTTGCGCATTTTCTTTTTTATCGTAGATATTGTGCAAATTTTTAGGGTCTTTTTTGATATCATATAATTCCCAGAAATCTTTAGGCCCATAAAAACGTACCAGAGTATATTGGGCCGTTCTTAAACCAAAGTGTGGATACACATGATGTGGTTGAGGATATTCATAATAGTGATAATAGGATTCATTCTTCCAGTTTTTGCCTTGGCCTTTCAATACTGGCAGAAATGACTTTCCTTGAATTTCAGAAGGTATTTTAGTCTGAGCGATATCAAGTAAGGTTGGAGCCCAATCCACATTGGAAACTACTTGGCTAACTTTAGTGCCAGGTTTGATGGCTCCAGGATAACGAATCACAAAGGGAGTCTTTAATGACTCTTCATAGATGAAGCGTTTATCAAACCATCCATGTTCTCCCAAATAAAATCCTTGATCTGAAGTATAGACTACTACGGTATTTTTGGCTAATCCTGATTTATCTAGATAATCTAGTAATTCTCCTATATTTCTATCTAGCGAGTTGGCAGTAGAAAGATAGTCTTTCATGTAACGCTGGTATTTCCATTCTGCTAGGGCTTTACCACTAAGTTTTTTTTCTTCAAACTCTTTACTGATTTTATTCTCATAATAGTCATAAAAAGCTGGTCTTTGTTGTGGAGTGAAGCGATTGTAATTTCCACCATCTCCTGCTCCTTCATATTTACCATGAATTTTTAAATCTTGACTAAGGATCATGGTTTTATCAATGGTCATGTCCTGATCTGCAGCCGCTAGCCTTCCCGCGTAATTATCATAAAAGGTATCTGGAATTGGGAATGTCACATCATCATAGGCTCCTAAATCTTG
Organism: Aquirufa aurantiipilula; assembly: GCF_019923745.1. GTDB lineage: Bacteria > Bacteroidota > Bacteroidia > Cytophagales > Spirosomataceae > Aquirufa > Aquirufa aurantiipilula. Next base: position 171,816 of record NZ_JAANOG010000005.1, on the reverse strand, counting down.
AATATCAGGTAACCATGAGCGGTGAGTTGCTTTATGTCCAACCACCATGAAAAACGGTTTATTGGGATCTCGCTGATTTAACCATTCTTTTGACAATTGAGTGATTACATTAGTAACATAGCCTTCATGGCGGGTGGTTTTATTCTGGCTATCTACGAAGTCAGAATTGTAATAGCTTCCATGACCAGGAAGGATATTCAAATAATCAAATCCATGAGGCAATGTTCCTAGGTGCATTTTACCTACCCAAGCTGTTTGGTATCCATTTTTTTGTAACTCTTCAGGAAAAACAGCTTGTTCAATATCAAATTTCTTTTCATTGAATTTATAGCCATTTTTATGACTGAATTTTCCTGTCAATAAGGTGGCTCTACTCGGGCCACATATGGAATTTGTCACCACATTATTGTACAGGATAGCCCCTTCTCTCGCAATGCGATCAATGCTGGGGGTCTTGGCCAATTTACTTCCATAGGCACTAATGGCTTGCGAGGTATGGTCGTCAGAAATAATAAAAATGATGTTGGGTTTTTGCTTAGCTTGTCCCCAACTATAAAAGCTAATTAGGAGTAGAATAAGTGATTTTTTCATTTGATTTGTTTCCTTGGTAAAGTTTTAAATAATTAAATAGAATTTTTCTTACATGTATTTCTGGTTTTTTTACTGTTTTGTATAGGTAAAATACTGATAATTTTCATTTAATTTGGCTGAGTTGTCATGTTCTTTATCCAATTTTCTTCTTATAAAAACCAAACCTCATGAAAAAAATATACGCTTTTTGCCTTTTAGGCTTATGTCTTAGTCTATCTCAAAACAATTTGGCTAAACAGCCAGATAAATATGTACATAAAAAATTAAATACAGTAAAAAAGGCCCCTAAAGATTGGAAGCTAGGAGTAGCCCTTTACACATTTAATCCTTTTTCATTTCCGGAGCAATTGGCCAAGGCTGACAGTGCTGGACTTCATTATATTGAAGGTTATACTTTTGGTAAAGCGGGTGCTGCTTTGAAGGATTCTGCTGTGATGAATTTGTCAAGTACTGGAGTCAGACAATTAAAGCAAATGATTAAAGAAAAAGGATTCAAGATGGAATCTATTTATTTGGTAGGGGGTAAAACCATCGATCGTTGGAAGAAGGAGTTTGATATAGCTAAAGAGTTAGATGTCAATTATGTTACTGCAGAACCCCCAGTACATTTATGGGATGGAGTAGATAGTTTGGCAGGCATGTATAAAATCAAAGTGGCCATACATAACCATTGGAAAGGAACCAGTGTATATTGGACTCCAGACTCCTTACTAATAGCGATGAAAAATCATCCAAACTTTTATGCTTGTCCCGACTTAGGTCATTACCCAAAAAGTGGGATAAATCCGGTGGATGCTTTGAAGAAATTGGAAGGGAGAATTATTGCTATCCATTTAAAAGATATCGCTGAGTACAATAATCCAAAATTAAGGGATGTCCCTGTTGGAACCGGGGTGGTGAATTTTCCGGAGGTTTTTGCAGAACTAAAACGACAAGGTTTTCAAGGAAATATCAACATTGAACGGGATACTCAGGAGAAGCCCAGTAATCTACCTTCGGTGATTCGGACGGTACAATATTACCGAGAACAGCTAAACAAAATAAAATAGGACTTGATCATTTCCTTCATTGGACTTTGTGTAACATCAGGGTAGTGAATGGTAGAAATTCTTGTTTTTTCAAGCAAATTAAATGTGTAATATTTTCCCATGAAAAGAAGAAAGATTTTGCAGTCCATAGCCATTTCAGCAGGTGCTATGGTGATTTTACCTAGTTGGGCTCAAGGCTGGAGTAGAGAAAACCTGTCTACTTCTCAGGTTTTTACCTTAGAGGAAAAGGAGATGCTTCGAATGATAGCTGGAACTTTCATTCCTGAGGGAAAGTCCAAAGGAGCTATTGGAGTAGGTGTGGAGCTTTTCCTCGATAAGCTTTTTAGTGATTGTTATACGGCTGAGGACCAACAAAAAATCAAATTGGCCATTAAAGCATTATCACTTCAGGCCAATTTAAACCATCATCTGGCATTTGGAGCATGTAATACTGCTCAGCGAGAAGCCCTTTTACAGGATTTAGAGAAATCGGCCGAACACCTTTGGGCATATACCACCTTACGAGCTGAGACTATTCGAGGTTATACTAGCTCTGAATATGTTTTGACGGAGCATTACCAGTATATCATGGCACCAGGTTTTTACCATGGTTGTGTAAATATTTAAAATATGGCCAATTTGAATCTAAACATAGCAAAGAAAAACACGTATGATGTGATCGTCATAGGATCAGGTGCTAGTGGAGGCTGGGCCGCAAAGGAGTTTTGCGATCGAGGATTAAAGACCTTGGTTTTGGAACGAGGCCGTCAAGTGAAACATGTGGAAGATTATCCCACTGCTTCTAAAGCCCCCTGGGAATTTGAGCACCGAGGAACAGTAAGCTTGGCTGATAAGCAAGGTTTTTCTGGGAGTGGATTTATGCGGGAAGAAACCAAACATTGGGCATTACCTGATGACGAACAACCAGTAGTTTATGAAAAACCTTTTCGTTGGACCAGGGGATACCACGTTGGAGGGAAGTCGTTATTGTGGGCAAGACAAACCCAACGCTGGTCCGACTTTGATTTTGAAGGACCTGTTCGTGATGGATTTGCTACGGACTGGCCCATTCGATATAAAGATATAGAACCCTGGTATGAGCATGTAGAGAAATTTGCTGGCATTGCTGGTTTTAATGATAATTTGGCAGAATTACCCAATAGTCTGGTACAACCGGGCTTTGAGCTAAACTGTTTGGAACAACATTTTAAAGAAACGTTAACCAAAGTTTACGGTAACCGTTGGGTTATTTCTGGACGATGTGCTCACCTAACAGACCCTCAGGAAATACATTTTCAGCAAGGGCGTGGCCGTTGTTTAAGTCAGCGGCAATGCAACAGAGGATGTAATTATGGAGGATATTTTAGTAGCAATGCCTCCACTTTGCCTTGGGCAGCTAAAACAGGAAATCTAACTTTACGACCTCATTCGGTAGTTCATTCCATTATCTATGATGATAAAAAAAGCAAAGCCATTGGGGTGAATGTAATTGATTCCAATAGCCATGAAATGATTCCTTTTTATGCCAAAGTGATTTTTGTGAATGGCTCTACCATCAATACCAATGCCATTCTCATGAATTCCTTATCCAATCGTTTTCCGAATGGCTTAGGAAATGATTCAGGACTTTTAGGAAAATTCATTGCTTGGCATAATTACCGCGGTACAGCCAATGCCAGTTTTGATGGATTCAAAGACAAAAAAACGGCAGGGGGCAATCCAAGTAATGCCTATATTCCTAGGTTTAGAAATGTGCAACGTCAGGATACTGATTTTTTACGTGGCTATGCGGTGGGTGTAGGTGGAGGAAGAGGAGAGTATTCCAGGCAAATAGGAATTGGAGATACCTTACGGGATAACTTACTGAATCGCCAGTGGGGTAATTGGAATATATCTGCTTGGATGATGGGAGAAACAGTTCCTACAGAGCAAAATCACATTCGATTGCATGGAGATTTAAAAGATAAATACGGAATACCGCAGATAGTATTCTCTTGTGGCTGGACTGAAAATGACGTCAAGATGGTCAAGGATTTTAGGGAGCAAATGCAGGAAATGTTTGAAAAAGCTGGCTTTCAGCAGATTAGAACGGCCGATTCTAAGTCGGCTCCTGGAGCTGATATACATGAAATGGGGGGAGTACGCATGGGTAAGAATCCTGCTACTTCATTATTGAATGAATGGAATCAGTTACATGCTTGCAAAAACGTATTTGTAACAGATGGCGCCTGTATGACATCAACAGGAACGCAAAACCCCACCTTAACATTCATGGCTTTGGCAGCGCGTGCCGCGAATCACGCCGTAGATGAATTGAAGAAAAAGAACTTATAAAACAAAATACACATGAAAAAGAATCGATTGATGATTGCCCTTTTGGGGATTGCCCTCAGTTTTGGAGCTTATGCCCAAAAAGTTTACACCTATCCTTTAGGAGTGCAGGCTTATACATTTAGAAAACAATTTCCACAGGACCCACTTAAAACACTAGATGTTATCAAAGGGATGGGTTTTACGGAACTTGAAGGAGGTGGTGCCAAAGGAATGACATTGCAAGAGTTTAAACAACAATGTGATGCTCGAGGTATTTCCATTCCATCTACGGGTGCTGATTTTGGAGAATTGGAGAAGGATCCCATGGCTGTAGTTCAAAAGGCAAAAGTGTTAGGAGCTAAATTTGTGATGTGTGCTTGGATTCCTCACAAAGGAAATGATTTCACCTTGGAAGATGCTCAAAAAGCGGTGAATGTATTTAACCAAGCGGGAAAGGTTCTGAAGGAAAATGGTATTACTCTGTGTTATCATGACCATGGTTATGAGTTTCATCCATTTGAGAAAGGAACTTTATTGGATTACATCATTCAAAAGACAGATCCAGCATATGTGTCTTTTGAGATGGATGTACTATGGACTTTACATGGTGGGGGAGAGAAAATGCCAGTTAAATTATTGAAAAAATATCCAGGCCGTTGGAAATTGATGCACGTAAAAGATTTGCGCAAAGGAGTGGTGGGAGATTTAACGGGACATACCCCTGCTATCAATGATGTACCTGTAGGAACAGGACAAGGCAACTGGAAAAAAATCATTCAATTAGGTAAAAAAGCAGGAGTGGAACATTGTTTCATTGAAGACGAAAGCGACAATGAGCTGGTCAATGTGCCATTAAGTATTCAGTACTTAAAAGCGTTATAATGCAAGAGCCCCAAAATTAGGGGCTCTTTTTTTAGAATTCTTTTTCGCCGTATTCCGTTTTGGTCGATTTTGTTTTTTGTCCTCGATCATTGATTCGGAAACCAAAACTTAATTGGATTACTCGGTCCCATTTACGGTAATCTGTACTGCTGTAAAAACTAGGTGTTTGTGTAACTATCGTTTGAATATTGGTATTGAACACATTGAGGCATTGTAAATTCACATTGGCCTTATTTCCCCAGAGACTATATTTTAAGCTGACATTGGAAAGTAATAAGTCAGAGTCATAGCCTTGCGTAGTGACAGATTTGGATAAATAAGTAAAATCCCAAACAAACCGAAGTTTCGGACTTAGATCTAGGTTGGTATTTCCATTGACATTGTAATTAAAACTACTTTGTTTCGTTTCTATGCCTCTAAAACTACCCTGAACATCAAATTGATAAAGGTTTCCTGAAAGGTAGATTTTCCAAATCTTACTTGGCCTTATTTCAGTCAAAAATTCCACACCCGTGGATTGTGAATTTCCGGCATTGGTATAAGTCCTACCCAAAATGGTCCTACTATAAATTTCGTTTACTCGGAAGACTTTATCTTGAAGGAAGTTCACATATGCAGTAGCAGTAAATGAAATATGATCAAATCCTTTACTTAAGCCAATTTCCAATACATTCGCAATCTCAGGCAATAGGTTAGGATCACCAGTCTCTACCGTTTCGGCATGTCGGTGATTTTTAAAGGGTGACATGAGTTTGCTGGTGGGCCTTTCTATTCTTCTACTATAACCAATTCGTAAAGTCTTCTCAGCATCTAATTTCCAAATACCTTGCAAGGATGGGAATAGGTAAATTTGATTAAGCGAATAGACTTTTCCAGGTTCCCCCGCATGTGTTAATGTGCGGTCCATCCATTCGGTACGTAATCCTACAGCATATGAAAATTGATTGTTACTGCCGTTTAATTGAATATAAGGAGCATGGATACTTTGAACTAATTCCATGTTGTCTGTATAATTTGGATCAGAGACCCATGTACTCGATCCAGCGGAATATCGTTCAAATAGGAAATCCCCACGGTGATTAATATGCCTCCAATGGTACCCAAATTCCAACTTGTTTTTATTACGAAGTGGAAGGCTATAATCCAATTGAAATCTCCATGCACTCAAAGGGCTAGTCTCTGTAGATCTTTCCCAAAGCAAAAGTTTATTGCTTCCTTCATAGCTATCGTAATTGTTTAATGGACCACCCAGTTTAGAGAATTCATATAGACCTAAAAGACTCAGCTTTGCCTGATTGGCATAAGTATGAGAATAATCGATGTTGTAGGTTTGAAATTTACCCGAACGCACAAATAAGTTTTGGTTAAAAAATTGCCTGTATGGATTTTGAGATACACTAAAGGGAGAAAATAAGTCATTCCCTGCCTTGGTTACGATATAGTCTTGGTAATGCAGGTTAGCGGTGCGGTCTGTTTGTTTTTCACCAATATAAGCGGACCAATTCCATTGATCTGCCGAACTAGCTTGAAAAGTACCTCCAGCGCGCAGAGAGTATTGGAAATCCATGTAGTTTCGAACACCTTGGGAGGGCATGTAACTTAGTGTGTCTTGAAATTTAGTTCTAATTTCTCCTACCCGAAAACCATCGATATCATATCTGCGGTAGTCTGCGGCAGCAAAAACACTCCATTTTTTGTCGGTAAATGTCCACTGCACATCACTACCAAATCGTAGAGGTAAAGTACCTCCATTCATGATATTTCCTGACCAAGCCGTTCCAATCCGGGTATTCTTCTTGGTAATGATGTTGATCATGCCTGCTTTACCATCCGCATCATATTTAGCCGAGGGACTTGTAATAAGCTCAATACTCTCAATAATATTAGCAGGTATTTGGGCTAAAATATCAGCAGGAGTTCGAGTGGATGGTTTACCGTCTACTAAAAGTATGAATCCGGTACTTCCTCTTAAGGCAATTTCCCCTTCTGTATTGACAGTAACGGCCGGTAGCCGTTGCATGAGATCCATTCCTGTACCATTGGCAGCATTTTGGAATTGCTTCGTCTGGAAAGTTTGCTTATCCATTTGCAGGCTTGCCACGGCTTTTTCTCCTGTCACCACTACCTCATTCAAGGTCTTGTTTTCAGGACTTAACAGGACTTCGTTGGATGCACTTTGTGCAAAATCCCCCAAGGATATCGTCTTGGTTTTATAGGATAAAGCTTGGAATTTTAGGTAAGTAATGTTTGCTGGAACCTCAGTAAAAACAAATTTACCAAGAGTATCACTTAGTGTGCCTTTCCATACGGTTGAATCTTTTTTCCACAAGCTGACGTTGGCAAATTCAATCTTTTGACGACTTTGTTGATCAATCAATTGACCTGAAATTGTCTTGCCTTGGCTAAACGCTGTGGAAAGACGAATGACTGTCAAAAGAACGATGAACAAGAAAGTTTTCATAAAGGTTAAGAGCTGTGAGGGGTAATAAGGTACCAAAAGATAGTCAAAACTAATTCAATTTATATCCTAACATATGAGCTTGGAATGAGTTTTTAGAAAAATTGGTTAATCACTCCTTATATACTGAATTTGGTCAGGAAAAATAGAAAAGATTTGGCCCTACTAATTAAACATGTAAATTCGTTTCTTCTGAATACAAGGGATTTACTATGAAATGGACAAATGAATTTGATTTTTTAAAAGGGCCACGGGCCCGATGGAAAGAGCTGATTTTTTCCATTGAAGTACTATTTCAATACATCAAAGGTTTTCGTAACCTTCACTTCATAGGGCCATGTATTACCATTTTTGGTTCAGCCCGATTTGATTCAGAACATTCTTATTATCAAACAACAGAGAAACTGGCTGGTGAGCTTTCCAAGTTGGGCTTTGCCATCATGACTGGAGGAGGACCCGGTATTATGGAAGCGGCCAATAAAGGCGCTACTTTGGCGGGAGGAGTATCTTTAGGTTGCAATATAGAATTACCTTTTGAACAACACGCCAATCCCTATCTGGATAAATTTGTGACCATTCGGTATTTTTCAGTCAGAAAAGAATTGTTGCGTAAATACTCTTCGGGCTTTGTGGTGATGCCAGGAGGTTTGGGTACTTTGGATGAATTTTTTGAAGTGATTACTTTGATTCAAACAGGTAAAATTAATCACTTTCCTGTTGTGGTCATGGGTTTAGAATACCATGAAAAACTGATGGCTTATTTTGAGTCTTTGGTCAATGAGCAGACGGTTGGTCCAAATGATTTTGATTATATCTTGTTTACAGATGACATTCAGATGGCCCTCCAGCACATTCAAACCAAATCAGAAAAACGAGTCCCATCTCGGGAAAATCCAAATAAGCCTTTGTGGATTTTGGGAGAGAAAAGGATTTACAAAAAACGCTAACTCTTAGGTATAAAGCTGTGATTTAGGGGTAAATGCTTATTATAGTGGCATTTAATTAGTTAGCATACCTGACGAAGGTCATAGTTATTTGGTGAATGAGGGCGGAACTTTGCGACAAACAACATTAGATTATGTCTAAAAAGCTCGCACATTCATTCCATATCCCCGTCATGGGATTAGGCTTTACCATCGATACTCCTATCAAAGTGGCTCATTTAGGAATTTCTTCTGTTATTTCCATCATGGATGATCATCTTGTGGAGGAAATGAGAGAAGTACATGCCAAAGCCAATGGCAGGGAGTTTAGTCCAATTTTGAAAACAGAAGCAGATTACCGTGCCAAGCGTATTCAAGCCTATTTGAATTTGGTGAATGATTTGGTCAATGAAAAGATGGAATCTATGCGCCACCAATCCTGGGAAGCGGGTACAGATTTATACCGCTATTTTGAGCTATTACCTGAAACTTCTCTATTGAAACAAACTTATCTTTCCTGGCTTTTGACAAAAGATGAATCGGTAGAAAATTACTTAAGAGAAAGCATTATTCCAGGTTCTATTGACGTGAATATCATGTCAAAAGTAAATAAGACTAATTATAGCAAAGACGGAGAAGCATTGGAAAAGGAATTTGCTGATGCTTTGTCAGCACTTCGGGGATATGCAATGAGTAATCTACAATCATCTGTTATTTTTTCAGCGGGGTATAATCCTTTGTTGTATAGTTATATTGAGCAATTTGAAGATTTCTTCCCCAATGCCCAAGGAGCATTAAAGAAGCAAATCATTTTAAAAGTGAGTGATTTTAGAAGTGCTTTGACCCAAGGAAAATTATTGGCAAAAAAAGGACTTTGGATTTCTGAATTTCGAATTGAGTCAGGATTAAACTGCGGAGGCCATGCCTTTGCTACGGATGGTTTATTATTGGGTCCCATTTTGGAAGAATTTAAAAGTAGTAGAAATGATATGAAGCAGGAACTTTTTGATATGTGTCAAAAAGTTTTGACTGAAAAAGGAGGGATAAATTATAGCGAAATACCTGAAATGCGGATTACAGTCCAAGGAGGAATTGGCACAAGTGAAGAGAATGAGTTTTTATTAGATCATTATCAAACCCAAGGAACAGGTTGGGGAAGTCCTTTTTTGTTGGTTCCTGAAGCCACCAATGTGGATGAGGCCACATTAAATGCCCTAGCTACAGCAGAAGAGTCTGATTATTATATGAGTCATGCATCGCCATTGGGAGTTCCGTTTAATAATTTCAGAAAGAGTAGCTCTGAAAAACAGCGCTTAGAAAGAATCGAAAAGGGAAGGCCGGGTAGTCCATGTAATTTGGAGTATTTGTCTACCAATACCGAATTCACAGAAAAACCGATTTGCACGGCTTCTCGTCAGTATCAACATGCCAAAATCAAAGAGCTAGAGGCTCAGAATTTACCTAAAAATGAGTTTCGCACTCTATTTGATAAGATTACAGAAAAAGCTTGTTTGTGTACTGGCTTGGGTACTTCGGTATTAAAAAATCATGGAATCAAACCCAAGCACCATTTGAATTCCATTGCAATTTGTCCTGGCCCCAATTTGGCTTATTTCTCGGGAGTATATTCCTTGAAAGAAATGGTGGATCATATTTATGGACGTATCAATATTTTGAATACGAATAATCGACCCAATTTATTTGTTAAGGAACTGGGCTTATATGTTGATTACCTTAAAAATGAACTGGCTGAAAGTGTAGAAAACATTAATGTGAAGCAAGAGCGGTATTTGAAGACATTCAAGCAAAATTTATTGGCAGGAGTGGAATATTACAAATCTTTACCTTTTCCCAATTGGAATGATATGCTACCCGATTTGAAACAAATGGAAAGCCGTATTGAGGCTTTGGTTATTCCGAGCTTGGAAAGAAATATGGCCTAAAGTTCGATTAAGGGCATACTTCAATGAAGAGTTTTTTGCTTGGAGTGGGACTATAAGCCAGGCATTGAGCACAGGTATTTTCTTTAGGCGGCTGGATGATTTTAAAGGAAAAGCTATCGCCCTCTTTGATATTGGAAGGAAAAGTGCAGGTACTGGCTAAGGCAAAAACGTGTTGATAGCTTTTACCTGAAGCAGGATTTTTCCATTCAAGGGCCACCTGTGAGGTATCCATGTCTTTATTGACCGCTTCAATTACATAATTCATGCAAATTCCTTGCAACACGAGTTTCCCCTTGTAACAGGTTGGACTGATATTTTCAGCACTTTTGCAGTGCATGAGTAAAGGAAATAAGAGTAATATTGCGTAATGTTTCATCGTTTTAATGGCTAATAAATTACGTTTTTCATTAGGCATTTATTGTATTCAGTAGAAAATTGTTTTCCATGAGTTTAAAGAAAAAAGTACATCTGGTTTTAGGAAGCGGAGGGGCAAGAGGCTTTGCGCATATGGGAGTCATTGATGTACTAGAGGAGCATAATTTTGAGATTATCAGTGTAACAGGCTGCTCCATGGGTGCTGTGGTGGGAGGTATTTATGCAGCAGGTTTTCATGAGGCTTATAAAAAATGGGCTTTGGGATTAACGAAATCCAAGGTATTTAGTTTGTTGGATTTTACCTTAGGCAAGCATGGTTTTGTCAAAGGGGAACGAATTTTTGACGTATTATCTCAGTTTATCAATGTTCCTCAAATCGAAGATTTTCGTATTCCTTTTACGGCCGTTGCGGCAGATATGCATACCAAAAAAGAAGTCTGGTTTCAGTCGGGGGATTTGTACCGAGCACTTCGAGCATCCATTGCAATTCCTGGCATTTTCACCCCTGTTATCGATGGTGAGCATGTGTTGGTGGATGGAGGAGTACTGAATCCTCTTCCTTTGAATGTAGTGAACAGGCAAGCGGGAGAAATGATTGTTGCGGTTGATTTGAATGGAGATGCTCCCTTTTTCGTGTTACCAGAAAAAAATGAATCAGAGGATTTAGCCCTTTTGAAAGGAATCAAAGAATGGCTAGGTAAAAACTGGCCTAGTCCAGCTCCTACAGATTTGTCCACCTTGGCAAGTACAAAATCGCTGAGTGATATTTTATTTTACTCATATGAGATGACGCAGGATAGGGTAACTGAAATGATGGTAGATAAATACCGTCCGGATATATTAATTGAGATACCTAAATCGATTTCTTCTATATTTGAGTTTGACCGAGCGGAAGAATTGATTGAATATGGTCGAGAGGCTTGTTTAAAGGCAATTGTTGCATCGGAGAAAACGATTAATAATCATGAAAAATAAGGTAGAATTTCTGAGTCTTTTACTAGCTATGGGCCTTTTATCCTCTTGTAAAAGAGAAGAATTGTCTAAGACAACCTGCCTAAAAGGGAGATTGGCTCTTAAAGGAATTTGTATGAATTATGTAATTGAGGTGGTAGAAGGGCAAGTAGATAGTAGCCAGGTAGAAATGCTTTGGAAGAATCCTATGAGTGGTAAAACATATACTCAGGCTTTTGCATTGAAGAGCATTTGTTCCTTTCCAGAAAATATCAAGGAGGGAGATGAATTTTATTTCAGTATTTCTCCTTTACCTGAGGATAAAATGTGTGCGCAATGCAAGGCCTTTAGTCCGGTACCAGCCAAGGGGCTTTCCATTGAAATTTGTGAATGATGTTTGTAGCTTAAATGCCCCCAAGTTCTCGATCTAGAACTTGGTTTAATTCTGTTTTGAGTAAGCCACTACCTCCCCCGAAATGCTCCACCGTTTTCAAGTTTGGATGAAATTGTTTAACTAGTTGTTTTACTTCATTTTCCTGATTTAAGCTCAATCCACTACTGATTAGTAAGATGTCGACAGGGCTTATTTGGCAGATACTCGAAATATCTTCTAGTTTACAAGTACCCAGAGCGAAGAGCTCGGGGTACTTATTCACTAGTTTGATCAGCAATTCAACGATTGCTTCGTTCTTTCCTACTACTAAGACATTTTGTATTTTCATGTTGAGTATAGGACAATTACTCCTTAGGCTTTTACTAATTGTATTTCACCAGCGATTTTGATTTCCTCGCTAACTAAGACTCCACCAGTTTCTAAAGCCGCATTCCAGTTTAAGCCGAAATCAGTACGGTTAATTTTAGTATTGATGGTAAAACCCGCCTTTAAATTTCCCCAAGGATCTTTCGCAACTCCACCAAATTCTACATGAATTTTTACGGGTTTAGTCACATCTTTGATGGTTAAATTTCCCAACAAGTTAAACTCGTCATTGCTTGACTTTTCGATACCCGTAGAGTTAAAAGTGATACTTTCAAATTTATCAGCTTCGAAAAAGTCTGCGCTAGCAAGGTGAGCATCACGTTGTTCATTTCCAGTAGTAATGCTTGCCGCTTTGGCTGTGAAACTGATTTTTGCATCAGTGAAAGATTCGTCAGAGCTTTCTGCATTAACATTGAAATCAGTAAATCCACCTGTCACATTTGTGATCATTAAGTGTTTTACTTTAAATTGAATTTCCGAGTGAGTTGGGTCTAATGCCCATGTTAAATTTGCCATGTTTGTTTGTTTTTTTTCGTGTATATCAATTATAAATTAAATGTTCATGGGAACTTCCATAAGAAGGATTTTGGCGTTTTCGGATTTTGCTTTCAGGTCAAAACCTTCAAGCTCCCAAAGTCCTAGTCCATCCCTAGGGTCTAAATCGTAACCTTCGATGGAGAATTGCCCTTCTAGTATAAAGGCATAAACGCCATTTCCTGGTTTTTTTATTGGGTAATGAGCGCTTTTCCCAGCCTCAAAATGGCCTAGGTGAAACCATGCATCTTGATGTATCCATACTCCTTCGTCCTCTGGATTGGGGGAAAGGATTTGCTGCAATTGATTCAGGCTATCCTTATTTTCCAAGGTGATCTGGTCATAACGTGGAGTCACATTTTTCTTATTTGGGAATACCCAAATCTGTAAGAATTTAACGGCTTCTTCTTTATCATGGTTGTATTCACTGTGATAAATACCTGTTCCGGCACTCATTACCTGAATATCTCCTTGACGAATAACCGCCACGTTACCCATACTGTCTTTATGTTCTAAATCTCCTTCTAATGGAATGCTGATGATTTCCATGTTATCATGTGGATGCTGGCCAAAACCCATTCCACCTTTTACCATATCATCATTAAGTACTCTTAGTGCGCCAAAATGAATGCGAGTGGGATCGTAATAATTGGCAAAACTAAAGGTATGAGAGCTTTGCAACCATCCATGATTGGCTTTGCCCCTCGAGTCTGCTTTGTGTAAGATGCTCTTTGTCATATTGTTTCGAATTAACAATACAAAGGTCCGAACGAAATGTCCCCAAAATCATAATCTAGATTAAGAAAGCAAAAGCGGTGAAATCCCTATAAATACAAAGCCCGTTCAATTGAACGGGCTTTGTTAATCATTAGCATGTTGATTATTATTCTCCTACAACCTTACCGCGGATAATTTGTCCTGACTGTTGGAACAGGTAGATGTAAGTTTGTAATCCAGAACCACTTGGAACAGTATATTCCACTTGTTGTTCTTGATTTTCTGACATCTCTCCATCAAATAAATCCGCAACTTTAAGTCCAGATAGGTTATACAAACCTAAGGTAGCACGTCCATTTAATTTGGCTTTAATTAAGAACGATACTTTATTTACAAATGGATTTGGATAAGCAACTACAGTTGAAATCACATCCTTATTCTCTGTTTCAGTACGGAACATGGTTTCATCAGAAGTAGAAGCCGTTTTGTATGTACTTGGAGCCTCTTGACTTACCAAATAGCGGCATTGATCAAAAGCATTATTTATTTGATCAACCGTGTTGAAAATGTCGCTTAATGAAGGGTCACTTCCACCTAATGATCCACCTAGGGCTCTATTAGCTAATTTCAATAAGTCGTTTACGCTATATCCAACCAAACTAGGAGTTACTGTTGTGGTAGAAGCACTTAAACCATCAATTTTGGTAGTACCGCAATCTGGTTTCACCGTTTTGAATGATTTTGGTAAAGTCCATGATCCTAATCTAGAAGATGTTTGGATATTCAGCCAAAGGGTGATCGTTTGAGATAATAAATTGTTGACGATTTTACCTTTGTTGTTTACCGGGCTTTTCGAATCGCTAGATGCAGTGGATGTCCAACCATTGGCATTGGTATTTAAGCTGGTAGGGGTACCTCCACCTGGAAGCATTTTAAAGATATTGCTTGAAGTGCTCGCTACATCACTAGCACGGAAGACGAAGAACTTGCCTTTTGAACGATCTCCGAAAGTAACATCTGAAACGCCTGCATTATTGAACGCCGATTTTAAACGTTCTAATGTTGTGCTCTGTCCTAATGAATTTCCCGTTTCTGGATCAATACCATTACAACTCATACCACCTGTATTTCCATAGTATCCTTGTGTGTAAGTACAAAGAACTTGGCAATTCGATACGTTGATGGTGATGGTAGTTGAATTGCTGCAAGATCCATTCGAATACTCGTAACGTAATGTCACGTTTTCGGAAGAACCTCCAGCAATATAATTACCTCCGTTGATACTTCCACCACCACTAATTACAGACCAGGTGCCATTGGCAGGAGATGCTCCCGCTAAACTTAAGGAGATGCTGTTATTGGTACAAACGGTGAATGAAGATCTAGAGACAGACACAGAAGGGACTGGATTAACCGTTACTGTAGCTACGGCCGTACCAGTACAACCATTGGATGTTCCAGTTACAGTATAGGTAGTAGTAGAACCCGGTGAAACCGTAATACTTGAACCCGTAGATGAGTTTGACCAAGAATAGGTAGTTGCACCACTGGCTGTTAAGGTTGTGGAACCTCCAGCACAAATTGTCGTACTATTTACAGAAACAGTCGGAGGGTTATTGACAGAAACGGTTGTAGTCGCTGTGCTGGTACATCCATTAGCAGCAGTACCTGTAACGGTATAAGTTTTAGTTTCAGTAGCTGTGAATTCTGTTCCATTAGTGATACCATTATCCCAAGCGTAGGTAGCAGCACCTGAACCAGATAAGGTTACTTTAGTTCCTGCACAAACAGTTTGACTTTGAGTGGCAGTAACACTTGGTAATTGATTGACCGTAACAATTGTAGTCGCTGTGCTAGTACATCCATTGGCAGCAGTACCTGTAACGGTATAGGTTTTGGTTTCAGTAGCTGTGAATTCAACGCCATCCGTGATGCCATTATCCCAAGCATAAGTAGAAGCACCTGAACCAGATAAGGTTACTTTAGTTCCTGCACAGACAGTTTGACTTTGAGTGGCAGTAACACTAGGTAATTGGTTGACCGTAACGGTTGTAGTCGCTGTGCTGGTACATCCATTAGCAGCGGTACCTGTTACTGTGTAGGTTTTAGTTTCGGTAGCTGTGAATTCAACGCCATCCGTGATACCATTATCCCAAGCATAAGTGGAAGCACCCGAACCAGATAAGGTTACTTTAGTTCCTGCACAAACAGTTTGGCTTTGAGTGGCAGTAACACTTGGTAATTGATTGACCGTAACAGTTGTAGTCGCTGTGCTAGTACATCCATTGGCAGCAGTACCTGTAACGGTGTAGGTTTTGGTTTCAGTAGCTGTAAATTCAACGCCATCAGTGATACCATTATCCCAAGCGTAAGTAGAAGCACCCGAACCAGAAAAAGTTACTTTAGTTCCTGCACAAACGGTTTGACTTTGAGTAGCCGTTACACTAGGTAATTGGTTGACCGTCACAGTTGTAGTCGCTGTGCTGGTACATCCATTAGCAGCAGTACCTGTAACGGTGTAGGTTTTAGTTTCAGTAGCTGTGAATTCAACGCCATCCGTGATACCATTATCCCAAGCGTAAGTAGAAGCACCCGAACCAGATAAGGTTACTTTAGTTCCTGCACAAACAGTTTGGCTTTGAGTGGCAGTAACACTTGGTAATTGATTGACCGTAACAGTTGTAGTCGCTGTGCTAGTACATCCATTAGCAGCAGTACCTGTAACAGTATAAGTTTTAGTTTCAGTAGCCGTGAATTCAACGCCATCCGTGATACCATTGTCCCAAGTATAGGTAGAAGCACCTGAACCCGATAAGGTGACTTTAGTTCCTGCACAAACAGTTTGGCTTTGAGTGGCAGTAACACTTGGTAATTGATTGACCGTAACAGTTGTAGTCGCTGTGCTAGTACATCCATTGGCAGCAGTACCTGTAACTGTGTAGGTTTTGGTTTCAGTAGCTGTGAATTCAACGCCATCCGTGATGCCATTATCCCAAGCATAAGTAGAAGCACCTGAACCAGATAAGGTTACTTTAGTTCCTGCACAAACAGTTTGACTTTGAGTAGCCGTTACACTAGGTAATTGGTTGACCGTAACAGTTGTAGTCGCTGTGCTGGTACATCCATTAGCAGCAGTACCTGTAACGGTGTAGGTTTTGGTTTCAGTAGCTGTAAATTCAACGCCATCAGTGATGCCATTATCCCAAGCATAGGTAGCAGCACCTGAACCAGATAAGGTTACTTTAGTTCCTGCACAAACGGTTTGACTTTGAGTGGCAGTTACACTAGGTAATTGTTTGACCGTCACAGTTGTAGTCGCTGTGCTGGTACATCCATTGGCAGCAGTACCTGTAACGGTGTAGGTTTTGGTTTCAGTAGCTGTAAATTCAACGCCATCCGTGATACCATTATCCCAAGCATAGGTAGCAGCACCTGAACCCGATAAGGTGACTTTAGTTCCTGCACAAACAGTTTGACTCTGAGTGGCAGTAACACTAGGTAATTGGTTGACCGTAACAGTTGTAGTCGCTGTGCTGGTACATCCATTGGCAGCAGTACCTGTAACTGTGTAGGTTTTGGTTTCAGTAGCTGTGAATTCAACGCCATCCGTGATGCCATTATCCCAAGCATAAGTAGAAGCACCTGAACCAGATAAGGTTACTTTAGTTCCTGCACAAACAGTTTGACTTTGAGTGGCGGTAACACTAGGAAGAGCATTTACGGTTACTAGTGCAGTTGCAGTTGCAGTACAACCATTTGCATCTGTTCCAGTAACCGTATAGCTTGTAGTAGTGGTAGGTGAAACGGTAATGCTGGCTCCTGTTGCGGAGTTAGACCATGTATAAGTAGATGCTCCAGATGCGGTTAAAGTTGCGGAAGCTCCTACACAAATGGTAGCGTCATTCACCACTACTGTTGGTAATGTATTGACTGTCACAGAAGCTGTTGCTGAATTACTACATCCATTGGCACCTGTACCTGTTACAGTATAGGTAGTTGTTGAACTTGGAGAAACAGTGATACTGGCACCCGTAGCTGAATTCGACCAAGAATAGGTGTTAGCTCCACTGACTGTTAGCGTACCGCTAGAGCTAGGACAAATGGCAATATTAGAAACGTTTAGAGTTGGAATGTCTTTAACTTGTAGGTTATAAATTTCTATTTTTCTACAATTGTCCGTGTTGTAAATGACTTTGTATTCTCCAGCTGTAGAAACAGAAATGCTAGAAGTGTTTTCTTGGAATTTGTTTCCATTAAGATACCATTTATGGCCATTGCCACCTTCAGAAGAAATGGTAGCAGATGAGTTCTTACAAACATAAACTGTTTCATTTGTTTCTACTGGTGTAGGAACCTGTATTGCAACTTGTCCACAAGTAACGGTTCCTGCTTTTCCTCCCCAACGTAGAATACTAAATCCGTCAGTAGGTAAAAAATGACCATTCAAGGTTAAACGATAATAATTGGTAGTTCCACCGCCATTGTAATTGAATTTCAGCAGGGATCCAAATCCGGTTTGACATTCCGTAGTACTACCATCTGTCGTGTTCATTTTGTCGGCAGAGATCGTCTCCCACTCATTGGTTCCATTAGGGGAATTTTCCCCTTTAATACCAGAACCGGTTGGTAGACAAAAGTTTTGAATGACAAAATGGCTTAAGCCAGTTTGCTGCCCTTCCTTCTGAGTAATCTTGTACAAGAAAGTGGATTTGTTCGTGGTGCTGTTGTATGAGCTACTTTCAAGCGATACATTGAAACCAACATCAGCTACCTGCTTATTGGCAGCTAACGATTGAATCGTAGTTGCCAATAACAATAGCACATTTAGAACATAGAGATAGGAATACTTAGTAAAATTGTTTTTCATCGAATATAAATTTTAATAACACAGAGCACTCTTTTATCGGAAAATTCATGGAGCAACAAATGCTCAATGACAAAACCCTTTCAGATTTTTTATATTATAATCACACGTGGAGGATTAAATCGGACTAGGTTCCTTCACAGAATTTGTATTCCATGGTTAAGAGATGAACCTTGTCGTCTTTAATAAGACGGATATTGATTATAATTTAGAAACACGTTGAGAAATTGCACTTTTTGGTGTTTGTATATCAGGCTTTTCGCAGTTTTGTATTTTTCAAAGCCCCAACAATTTAGGTAACCCAGTTGAAAGATACGTTAGGAGATTTTGCCCTCTATTTTCTCAAGTGTGCAAATATAGTATCATAAAAATGATAAACTGTATCTACTAGGTCGGAACGGTAGACTTTATGTGCTCTTAAGTAAGCTTGTTATTTTAAAAAGAGAACAATTGCTGGAATGAGCCACGTGATTATGTCTGATTTTGAGCTATTTGGGCAATTTTTTTCTTGAAATTTGAAGATATTTATTTTTGATTTGTATTTAAAATCTAGCACAAATTTTAATTTGTTGGAATATGTTTATACGAATTTGCCTACTCTCTTTCATTTTATAAAAAAAGTGTCGGTTTGATATTTACCATCAAAAAAGACCGTTTTCTGGGGGCCAAATTATTCAAAAATAGCTTTTTAGATTATGATTTTTGATTTTCCCAATGAGTTGACTCAGTCAAATATATGAGAATTATCAGGTTTGCATTATTCTTCTTTCACTTGAAATGGCCATATTCTCTACCATGATTTACGATAGAAATAGAATTTTTCTTAGATAGAAAGGAAAGGGACGCAGGGTGAAATGAAGGAAAATCAGGTTAGAAAATAGTGGAAGGTTCCCTATTAGATTTACAAGTTTCGTAAATACTCGCTGCGCATTTTGCTAAGAAACTCCGGAGTAACTCCAATGTAGGCCGCAATTAGCTTTTGAGGGATATCATTGATTAGCGTAGGAAAGGTTTGGCAAAAATTGGCATAACGCTGCTTGGCACTTAAGCTCAGATTGTCTATCAGCCTTTGTCGATATGCTACCAGGGAATTTTCTGTCAAAATCCGAAAATATCTTTCCAAAGCCGGTATTTGGTCAAAAAGCATTAATTGATCTTTCCTGCTGAGTAAAACTACTTCGGAATCCATGATGGCCTGAACACTGAGATCACCAGGTTTTTGGGAAATAAAACTGTACATGTCGGTTATCCACCAATTCGACGGGGCAAATTGCATGATATGTTCAAATCCATTTTCATCCAATGAAAAGGATCTTAGGCAACCAGAAATGATCAATGCTGCATCTTTAGTCACTTCCCCGCGTTCAAATAGAAATTCTTTTTTAGCGAGTTTGACCCTTCTCCAAGTATGTTCAATTAAATCGCAATCAGCCTCACTCAAGTGAATGTGTTTTTTGATGTTGAGAAGGGCTGGATTTTCTGACATGTGTTTTAAGGAATGATGGTGTAATCTATTTCCTGAAAATTAGCTACCGATGGTATCCATACGTTCTCTACAAAATGAACATGGTCAGGGTGCTGGGTATATGCTTCATAGATCTGTTCGGTTTCGAACTGCATGATTAATCCATATTCAAATGAATTTTTAGGACTTATCTCTTGAAGACATTGAAAGGATTGGACTCCTGGAATATGAGCTAATTTTTTAGCCTCTGAAAAGAAAACATCTTTTTGCTCCTGGTGTATATTGGCCTTGAATTGAAGAAAAACAGAATGGTAGATCATACATATAAATTAATGATCAAAGGTAGAAATATTTTATATATCTCAGTTTTGAATCTTGAATAGATGCTATTTTTTCTAATATGCGTTGGGTCATAATAGCAACCTATTTTCTAGGTCTAAATCAGTTATTTCATTTTATTTTGAAAAAATTGGACTATTTCTTTTTGAGTATTCTTTGATCGCTAACCGTATAATCATCATTTATTCGCTTTTGCCTGATTATCAAAAAGATACAATAGTTTATAAATAATTTTAATAAGGATAGTTAAGGACGGTTGACTTTACTCAATTGAGTTAGTTGGGTGTAATAATAGTATTGATTCTATAAATAGTACTATTTGAAAAGCTAACATTATACAACCCATTTACAACCAAACTCAAACCTCTTATTATGAAAAAACTATCATTACTAATTTTTTGTATGCTCCTGGTTTACCAAGGACTTGCTCAAAGTGTGCAAGTCCGAGGTAAGGTAAGCACAACCGGTGGAGTAGGCGTTCCCGGCACTTCGGTGTTAGAGAAAGGAACGAATAACGGTGCAGTAACCAACGCAAGCGGAGAGTATTCCATTCGGGTATCCTCCAAAAATGCGATTCTAAATTTTTCATCTGTAGGATTATTACCTAAGTCGGAATCTGTACAAGGTCGTACGGTAATCGACGTCCTATTGGAAGAAAATCAAAAAGAATTGACTGAAGTGGTGGTCGTAGGATACGGTTCTCAAAGAAAACAAGATATTACTTCCGCCGTTTCGGTAATTGGCATGAAGGATATCGGGGAACAGCCTGCAAGTAACATGAACCAATTATTACAGGGCCGAGCCTCTGGGGTAGTGGTGAAACAAAAAGCAGGAACACCGGGTGGTGCTTTTGAAGTACGTGTCCGTGGTATAGGTTCATTAGGAGCTGGTAGTGATCCATTGTATGTAATCGACGGATTTCCTGTTGGAACAAACGTAGGAACCAACTTCAATCCTAATGATATTGAAAGTATTTCTGTTTTGAAAGATGCGGCTTCTACCGCAATTTATGGAGCAAGAGGATCAAATGGGGTGGTTTTAATCACAACAAAAAATGCACAAGAAGGCAAAGTGAATGTTAACTTTTCATTGGATTATGGGGTAAACAGTATTCCTGATTCTCGTCGTGTAAAAATGTTGAATGGTCAGGAGTTTGCTCAATTTAAGAAAGACATCTTCATGGATGCCATACGAATTTTGCAAAAAAGAGAGCCTAGTATAGAAGAGGTACCTATTGGATATCGTTTTCCTGAGCAGACTAAATATTCTACCGATTGGTTCGGTGCTATCCTGAATAAGAATTCAGCATACCAAGATGCTAACCTGACCATTAGTTCAGGTAAAGGTCCAATCAAATCAATGTTTTCTGTGGGTTACTACAAAGAAGATGGTACCATCATGAATACAGATTATGATCGTATCTCGATTCGTTCAAACAATGGTGGCCAGGTAAACAAGTTTTTAACAGTAGGTTTAAATGTTAATGGTAGTTTGACCCGTCAGAATGTAGCTAATACAGATGGACGTAGTGCCTTGGTGGGTGGAGCTTTATTAATGGATCCACGTGAGCCGATATACAATGCTGACGGATCGATGCGCCCTTATATCGGTGGTGTTGATGGAGCATTTGGTTTTCCTAACCCGGTGTTTTTATTGCAAAATGTTATTCGTAAAAGAAATATTTCGGATGTGTTAGCCAATGCATTTGCGGAGTTCACCATCATGGATGGTTTGAAATTTAGATCTTCCGTCAATGGAAAAATGAATTTCAACCGTTTTAAAGAGTATGTGCCTTCGACTATTGGAGCATCAGTTGCTTCAGGTACAGCCGGAGCGCCTCCAAGAATCGCGACAGCTCGTGATATTTCAGAGCAATTACAAAACGTATCTTTTGATGAATTACTAACCTATTCTCCAAAATTAGGCGAAGAGCATAAATTGGATGCGATGCTAGGTTTTACTTCTCAGAAAGAGCAAGTGTATGGAATAGATGGATCGGCCAATACCTTTCCAGATGATTTAGTGCCTTATTTAGGAGCAGGTTCGATTCGCTCATCCAATTCCTATGAATACAGTTGGTCATTAATGGCTTATTTTGCTCGTGTCAACTACGCGTTGAAAGATAAGTATTTGTTCTCGGCATCTTTCCGTAGAGAGGGAAGTTCTCGATTTGGAGAAAACAATAAATTTGGAGATTTCCCAGCGGCTTCAGTAGGTTGGAGAGTTTCTGAAGAGCCATTCATGAAGGACCTTAGCTTTATCAATGACATGAAACTTCGCGCTAGCTGGGGTGTTACAGGTAACAATAACATTGGTAACTATCCAAGTTTAGCATTCGTAGGAGCCAACAATTACATTTTAGGAAACAGCTTCGCTCCAGGTAAAGTGATCAGTAATTTCGCCAACTCATCATTGAAATGGGAAAAGTCAGATCAGCTTGATATTGGTTTGGATTTAGCGACTTTCAATAATAAGTTGACTTTCACCTTTGAATATTATAAAAAGGTAACCAACGACATGTTATTACCAGTTTCAATTCCAGCAGTTTCTGGTTTTACCACCAGTTTGGATAACATTGGTCAAGTTCAAAATACAGGTATTGAATTAAGTGCGGATTATCGTACCAGCTTTGGTCCTGTAAATTTCAGAACGAATATGAACCTAACCATGAATGAAAGTAAAATATTGGCTATCAAAGGAGCCAATGATATACTTTGGTATGGTAGCTTTTATGGAGGTTACAATGTCATGAAAGTGGGTCGTCCTATCGGTATGATTTACGGTTACAGAAAAGAAGGTATTTTCAATACACAAGCTGAAATTGATGCTTGGGCTAAGCAAGACGGTGTTATTCCTGGAGGTATGAAGTTCAAAGACATGAACGGGGATGGTGTTATTTCGTATGATACCCAAGACATGACAGAGATTGGAAATCCAAACCCTGCCTTTACTTGGGCATGGACCATGGCAGCGGATTATCGCCAGTGGGATTTGAACGTATTGTTTGTAGGTGCGCAGGATTTTGATATCTACCGTAATATTGAAGCATCTACCATGAACATGGACGGTGTATTTAACGTGTTAGATAAAGCTAAAGATCGCTGGAGATCAGCCACTAATCAAGGAACGAATCCAAATGATAAAAACTCACAAGGAGGAACAAGTTATTTCAAATGGTCACGTGAAAGTAGTGAGCGTTATGTATATGACGGAAGTTATGTTTGGTTAAAGGCCGTGACTTTAGGATATAAACTTCCTAAAATGAGTAATATATTCAGCGAGTCTAGAGTATTCTTTACTGCGAATAACTTATTCTTATTCACTAATTACCCAGGAAATAACCCAGATGCAGGTGTTAGAGGTGGTACGGAATTGAACAATGACGATGAGTCATATCCAGTTCCTAGAACAGTGGCTCTTGGTGTTAAATTAAACTTCTAATTCTACCAAAATGAAAAAAATAACAGCTTCAATATTATTATCCTTTTGCTTCATCCAGTTCTCTTGTCAAGAAGACTTTTTGAAGACAACAGACCCTACGAGGATTGGTCGAGATTTGTTTTATCAAAACGAAACTCAATTCAATCAAGCTTTGAATGGAATATATGGCCAATTGCAGACTATTACGAGCTCGGCATATATTCAACAGGAATTTATGTCCGATAACACAACCCTAGACTTTAATCCATTGGATCGTGGAGGTGCAGCAGGTTGGGAGGCATTTGAATTCTCTACCGTAAATCAGGGAAATGGCGAAATAAATGCACTTTGGAATAACCATTATGCCACGATGTACAACATCAATTATGCCTTGGAAAAATTAGCGGCTTCCACTATTGATGCCACAGCTAAGGCGGCCATAGAAGGACAATTGAAATTTATTCGGGCTTACCATTATTTCAATTTGACACGTTATTTCGGAGATGTGGTATTAGCCACTAAGACTTTGTCGAATCCAAATGAGTCTTTTGCTTTGGTTCGTTCACCTCAAGCGGAGGTTTACAAGCAAATCGAAACGGATTTAGCTGATGCGGTTAAGTTATTACCTGCATCTTATCCAGCTTCTGGAAGAGGTAAAGTAACCAAAGGTGCGGCCGTAGCTTTATTAGGTAAAGTATATTTAACTAGAAAGAATTACGCAGCAGCAGCTACTACCTTAAAGGATATATTAAGTCTAGGGTATTCGTTGAATGCGAATTACAAAGACAACTTTGATCCAGCAAGGAAAAATGGACCAGAATCGATTTTTGAGGTTCAATACCAAGGTGGTAACGACTTAGGGGAGCAAAGTAACTTTGTGTATGTTTTTGCACCTCGTTTATCTCAAGGAGCAGTAACAGGTTATGCTAACACCACGCCAAGTGGTAGAAATATTCCAACTCGTGATATGATTAATGCCTATGAGGCAGGAGATTTACGTAAGGATATTTCTTTGAAAACAGGTTATACTTTGAATGGTAATTTTGTGGGTATTCCTTTTGTAGCTAAATACCAATATCCTCATACGATCTCTGGTCGTTCGGATAATAACTGGCCAGTATTGCGTTATTCAGATGCCTTATTGATGTTAGCAGAATCCATCAATGAATCAGCGGGTCCTACAGCGGAAGCCTTAGGCTATGTGAATGCAGTTCGTAAAAGAGCAGGCTTAGCTGAGTTGGCTGGTTTATCCAAAGAAGGATTACGTGCAGCTATCATGCAAGAGCGTCGCGTGGAATTAGCCTTTGAAAATCACCGTTGGTTTGATTTACAAAGAACTATGACTCCATCTGAATTGACCACCTACATGAATGCGCATGGTGCTAGAGAAAAAGCTAATCCTACCGTTCAACGTGGAGGTATTGCCTTCAATGCGTTGGATTATGTGTATTCTGATTTCGAATATTATTTACCAATTCCTGCTCCGCAGATTTTGATTAACAGTAAATTAACCCAGAACCCAGGGTATAACTAAGGGATTTTTTATTTAGATTAATCTTTGTAAAATTGCCGAGTGCACGGACTTGCTCTCCGTGCCTCGGTAATACAAAGAGATAAACCTATTATAACACTCATTTCTGTGCAAACTAGTACTGAACTTATAACCTTTTTCGGTCGATTACACCCTTTAATTGTCCACTTTCCCCTAAGCTTATTATGGGTAGTATTCCTACTGGAAGTAATTTCCTGGAGGCAGTCTTCCCAACAATATAAACCGGCTATTCATTTGATGCTATGGGTAGTTAGTATCTCTGCCTTATTGGCCGTAGCATTTGGTTTGATTCTTTCCAATCAAGATGATTATGCAGGTAGCACTGTAGTATGGCACCAATGGTCTGGAATAGCTACCTTGGTTTTAGCTGCTTTGGCTTTGCTTGCCTTTAAAGCGGATGAAACTAAATCCTATCGAGCCTTATTAATACTCTCTGTTTTTGGAGTATCTTTTGCGGGTCATTATGGAGCTATGCTGACTCATGGCGATGATTATTTAAGCTCTGCTTTGAACCCTGAAATGACGAAGGACTCCATTGCTGTGGCGCCCAAAATTGATGTTAAAAAATTGCAAGGTGATATCAATGTAGACCAAAAAGAAGCTCTGGCTATTGAAGCTAGAAGTATTTTGACCAAACATTGTACCAATTGCCATGGTGCCAAAAAAGTAAAGGGGAAACTTCGTTTAGACGAATTGAAATATGTCCTAAAAGGTGGAGAGAATGGAGATGCCTTAATCATCGGACACCCTGAAAAAAGTGATATCATTCATCGAATAAAATTACCTGCCAGTCATGACGATGCCATGCCTACCAAAGGCAAGCGCTTGACGAAAGCTGAAGTTGAAGTATTAGAAACCTGGATTAAACAAGGAGCACCTTGGCCTAATTCTCCGAATACAACACGTCCTTTAGCCTTACCTGAAGAAAAGGAAAAGGATATAGCTGTTTCCAATGATTTACCTACAGGACCCGTTCCGGCCGCCTTTCAAGAAGGGGAAAATGCCCTAGCAAGTCCCGCAGTACAAATCTTAAACACGAATCAAGTAGATGAGTTGAACATCAAAGTTCGGACTATCTTAGCCCATAATTGTTACAGCTGCCACAACGCCACCAAAACCAAAGGAAAACTTCGTCTTGATAAGAAAGAATTTCTTTTCAAAGGAGGCGAAAATGGTCCTATTTTAGTTGCCGGCAATCCTGAAAAAAGTGACATGATTCGTCGGGTTAAACTTCCCGAAGGTCATGATGATGCCATGCCTACCAAGGGTAAGCGTTTAACCAAAGAAGACATTGCCTTGCTGGAGTTTTGGATTAAGCAAGGTGCTCCTTGGCCAACAGGTCCAGAGAAGAGCTTGTACCGAGTAGCTGCTCTGGAGCCTCGTTTACCGAATCTTCCTTCGGCCAATTCCCAAGTACAGCAGCCCATTGATTTATTCGTAGATCAATATTTCAAGAAAAATAAAATTGCTTGGAAAAAACCTGTGGATGACGCCACCTACATTCGTCGGGTTTATTTAGACGTTCAAGGATTGTTACCTAACCCACAAGCAATACAGAATTTTATTTCGGATAAACGTGCCAACAAAAGAGAGCTTTTAGTTCAATCATTATTGAGCGATAACTCAGCTTATGCCCAGCATTGGTTTAGCTTCTGGAATGATGCACTGAGGAAT
Source organism: Aquirufa aurantiipilula (assembly GCF_019923745.1). Classification (GTDB taxonomy): domain Bacteria; phylum Bacteroidota; class Bacteroidia; order Cytophagales; family Spirosomataceae; genus Aquirufa; species Aquirufa aurantiipilula. The sequence continues at coordinate 145,027 of NZ_JAANOG010000005.1, read as the reverse complement.
GATTATAGCGGAACAGGTTATATCACAGGCGGTCGCTTCGGAATTTCAAAGTGGTTGTATGGTTCTTTGAAAAACAACAAACCTTATGATCAATTTGTTAAAGAATTAATCAGTCCAAACAAGGAGTCGGAAGGATTTATCAAAGGGATTAAATGGAGAGGAACGATTAATTCCAGTCAAAGTACGGAGATGCAAGCCGCCCAGAACGTGGCTCAAGTATTCTTAGGCTTGAACTTAAAATGTGCATCTTGTCACGATAGTTTTATTAGTGATTGGAAATTAGATGATGCCTATGCTTTCGCCAATGTTTTTGCAGATCAAACCTTGGAGATTCATAAATGCGATTTACCTACCGGCCGTATGGCTGGCCGTGGTGTATTGTATAATTCATTGGGTAAAATCAAAGAAACGCCAATTACAGCAGATCGCTTGGTTCAATTGGCAGATATTTTGGTTCAAAAGAAAAACGGTCGACTTTACCGAACTTTGGTGAATCGGGTATGGGCACAGTTAATGGGCCGCGGTATTGTGGAGCCTGTAGATGTGATGGACAACGAACCTTGGAGTCAGGATTTATTGGATTATTTGGCCTATGATTTTGCCAACAATGGGTCGGATATGAAGCGGTTGATGTTCCAAATTTTGACATCTAAAACCTATCAATTACCAACGGTTGGTTTTAAAGAAGTCTCTATGTTGACTGCTTCTAATTATGTCTTTAAAGGTATGACGAAACGTCGTTTAACTGCGGAACAATTTGCCGATGCGGTAAGCCAATCCTTCTTCCCACTATATTCAGATTCTGCTTTAGCAGTCAAAATGTTGCCTGCCGATATCAAGAAAGAAATTCCTTTTGCGCGGGCCGCTTTGGTTAAAAATGATCCTTTTTTAACGGCATTAGGTAGACCAAACCGAGAGACTGTTTCTACCAGTAGAACTTCACAAGCCAATTTATTACAAGCATTGGAATTAACGAATGGAGTTAAATTCAATTATACGTTAAATACAGGGGCTAAGATTTGGGTAGCCAAATACAGTAGTAGTGATGCCTTGGTCAATGCACTATATCGTCAGGCTTTGGGACGCAACCCAAGTTCTCGCGAGATGGAATTGGCGATTCGGTATTTGGGTAAAAAGCCAAGTATTGAAGGAGTTCAGGACTTTGTGTGGGCAATAACCTTACTTCCTGAATTTCAATTAATTATCTAAGTTTAGAAATAGAATATCGTGTATTTTTGTATATGAAGACGCAATACAACAGAAGGGAATTTTTACAGAATACGAGCATGGCCACTTTGGCAGCTATGGGAATGAACTCGCCAATGGCAAGTTTACTCGCTGGTGCCAATAACCCGATAGCCCAGAGGGCTGCTTCGGCAGATACCGTTATCTTATTATGGATGGCTGGTGGCATGGCACATACCGAAACTTTTGACCCAAAACGCTACACTCCCTATGAAAAAGGGATGGAAGGGAATCGTGTGTTAAGTACTTTTAAGTCGGTGCCAACAAAATTGGACGGGATTCATTTTTCAGAAGGATTGGAGGGTATCGGAAGTGTGATGGATAAAGGAACTTTAATTCGTTCCTACGTGGCTGCGGACTTAGGGCATATCTTACATACTCGCCATCAATACAATTGGCATACTTGTTATGAGCCTCCTCAAACTGTGGCTGCTCCTCACATGGGTGCTTGGATTGCCAAGGAATTAGGTCCTAAAAATCCTGTGATTCCGGCTTTCATTGATATTGGTCAGCGATTTACGGTGGGGGAAGGAGAAGAGTTAAAAGCCTTCCACTCAGCAGGTTTTTTGGGGAATGAATTTGGACCATTTTTTATTCCAGATCCAAGCCAAGGATTGGATAGTGTGCGCCCACCTGTGGGAATGAACATGAAGCGTTTTGAGGGTAGGAATAAGTTATACAATGATTTAATCAGTAAAAGCCCCTTCGGAGATTTTGGAAGTGATTATCAAAAAGAATCCCTTCGTCGCTCCATGGAACAGGCCTATATATTATTGAATTCACCCGAATCCAAGGCCTTTAATCTTAGCTCGGAACCTAAAGAAAGCTATGATATCTACAATACAGGTCGCTTTGGATTAGGTTGTTTATTAGCCCGTCGATTGACGGAGCAAGGCGCTCGATTTATTTCCGTAACTACTGAATACGAACCATTCTTTGGTTTTGATACCCATGAAAATGGTCATACGCGTATGGTAGGTATGAAAAAACAAATTGATGGCCCTGTTTCTCAATTAATTAAGGATTTGGATAAAACAGGTCATTTAGATAGAACCCTAGTCATTGTGGCTTCCGAGTTTAGTCGGGATATGATGGTAGAGGGTCGTCCTGACCAAACGGTGAAGGAGCAGGTTAACCAGCCGGAGATTCTGAACGACATGAAGTTTTATGGAATGCACCGTCACTTTACAGATGGTTGTTCCATTCTGATGTTTGGTGGAGGTATTAAACGTGGACATGTATATGGCAAAACAGCGGATGAAAGACCTTGTAAAACCATTGAAAACCCAGTAAAAATTGCGGGAATTCATCAAACCATGTATCATGCTTTAGGTATCAAAGCTGATACGCAGTATGAAATAGAGAAAAGACCATTTTACACCACGCCAGATGGCAAAGGTCAGGTGGTCAAAGATTTATTGATTAAAGCATAATGAAAGGAATCCACGTTCTTTTAACGTATAGTTTGGTATTGGGTTTGGCCATGGCTGTAGGTTCATGTTCATCCTCCAATGCTTCCCAAATTCAGGAAGAGCCCATTCCCGAATTAGTCAGTTATAATTTTGATATACGTCCTATCTTATCGGACAAATGTTCCGCTTGTCATGGACCAGATGCCAACAAACGCGAAGCAGGTTTACGTTTAGATGATTCGGTGACTGTGTTCAAAGCACTAAAAGAACATCCGAATGCTTACGCTTTAGTACCCGGAAAGCCCGAATTATCAGAAGTATTTCTACGAATCACGACAGACGATACCACCAAAATGATGCCGCCCAAAGCCTCTCATTTGAAGTTATCAGCTCGGGAAGTGGACCTCATTGAGAAATGGATTAAGCAAGGAGCTAAATATGAAAAGCACTGGGCTTTTGTGGCACCTAAAAAACCGGCACTTCCTGAAGTGGATCAGAAAGAGTGGGTAAAAAATGAGATTGACTATTTTGTGCTTCATAAAATGGAGCAGAAGGATTTAAGTCCCAACGAGGAGGCTGATAAAGAAAGACTCTTAAAACGCGTGGCTTTAGACTTGAATGGTTTACCACCAAGTTTGAGCCAAATGGATCGTTTTCTGGCGGATAAATCGCTCAAGGCCTACGAGAAAATGGTCGATGAGCTGTTGAGAAATCCTAGCTATGGCGAAAAAATGGCTGTTTATTGGTTGGATCTAGCCCGTTATGCCGACTCCCATGGATACCAAGATGATGGATATAGAACACAATGGCCTTGGAGAGATTGGGTCATTCATGCGCTTAACAAGAACATGCCTTACAGTCAGTTTGTCACTTGGCAGCTAGCCGGCGATTTAGTTCCTACTACTAATCCAGCTCAAGCTAAAGAACAATTATTGGCAACAGGTTTTAACCGTAATCATAAAATTACGGAGGAAGGTGGCGTAATTCAGGAAGAATACCGGGTCAGTTATGTAGCTGATCGCAGTGATTTATTTGGTAAAGCTTTTTTAGGGGTGACGATGGAATGTGCCCGTTGCCATGACCATAAATATGATCCAATCACACAAAAGGATTATTATCAAACCTTTGCCTTTTTCAATAATGTTAAGGAAGTTGGGATAGAATCGGTGATTGGAGGTCCTGAAACGTATGCTAAAAAGCCTTTGATGGAAATCAGCAATGAAGACGTGAAGGGAATTCTGAAGTTTATCAATAAGCAAGATACATCGCGTTTGATTGTGTCTGTCATGAGTGATTTAGATACGGCTCGTGTCAGCACGATTTTAAAAAGAGGAAATTATGATGCACCGGGAGATGTGGTACTGCCTGCCATGCCTAGTGTTATTTTACCATTTGCCAAAAACCTTCCCAAAAATAGATTAGGCCTTAGCAAATGGCTTTTTGATCGAAATAATCCACTGACTTCCCGTGTATTTGTGAATCAGATGTGGCAAGAGTTTTTTGGTAAAGGAATCGTAAAAACAGCAGGAGATTTTGGTATGCAAGGCGAATTACCGACCAACCCAGCATTGTTGGATTGGCTGGCCGTTGACTTCATGGAGCATGGCTGGAACATCAAACGATTGGTGAAACAAATGGTGATGTCGGCAACCTACCGTCAATCGGCCAAAATGAGTCCAGAGAAATTGGCCAAAGATCCTGAAAACACCTATTTATCTCGTTCTTCCCGTTCCCGAATCAATGCTGAATTTGTTCGAGATGTAGTTTTGTCGAGCAGTGGACTATTAGTTCCAATGGTTGGTGGACCTAGTGTGAAACCTTATCAGCCTCCGGGGCTTTGGGAAGGGGCTACTTCTGGACGCGGATTATTGTCGATGTACGTGCAAGACCACGGCGCCAGTTTATATCGTAGAGGAATGTATACGCTGATTAAGAGAACGGTTCCTCCTCCAACCATGAGCATTTTTGATGCGAGTAATCGCGATGTTTGTGAAGTAAGAAGACTGAAAACCAATACTCCTTTACAAGCTTTGGTGATGATGAATGACCCTACCGTTTTGGAGGCGTCACGGGTTTTGGCAGCGAAATTATTGCAAGAAAATAATCAGGTTTCAGATAAAATCAACAAGGCTTTTCGGATGATTGTTTGCCGGAAACCTACTGAGAAGGAAATGGGTATTTTGACTGCATATTACAGCAAAGAGCTGAAAAAAATCAATTTGAAACAAGCCAATAAATTATTGGCCGTAGGGGAGTATCCTATTCCTAATCAAATAGATAAACAGCTATTGGCTGCATTAATGCGGGTGGTTAATACCATTTATAATTTAGAGGAAACCATTACTAGAACCTAAGCTGATGTTAGAAAAAGAAATATTAGAGCACGGGCTAAGTTTTAATCGGAGGAGATTCTTGTCGACGATGAGTTTAGGACTAGGAAGCGTAGCCTTAGGGTCTTTGTTGGTTCCCAGTTTATTGAATGGTGGCGACCAAGATGGGGCGGATTTTACTCCAGGGATTCCACATTTTGCACCGAAGGCGAAACGTGTTATTTACCTTTTTCAAAATGGGGCACCATCTCAGCTAGAGACTTTTGATTATAAGCCGAAACTCTGTGACATGATGGGCTTGGATCTACCAGCTTCGGTACGTGGTACACAGCGTTTAACGGGAATGACGGCCAATCAGGCTAGCTTTCCTTTGGCACCATCGTTTACTAATTTCAAGCAATATGGTCAATCAGGGGCATGGATAAGTGACATCATGCCTTATACGTCCAAGATCGTCGATGATATTTGCATTATTCGATCCATGTATACTGAGGCGATTAACCACGATCCAGCTTTAACGTTTTTCCAAACGGGTTCTCAACAAGGCAATCGCCCTAGTATGGGTTCATGGCTAAGTTATGGTTTAGGAAATGAGAATAAAAATTTGCCTGATTTTACCGTTTTGCTATCTCGTGGAATCGGAAATGGACAAGGAGTATATTCCAAATTATGGTCGAATGGCTTTTTAGATTCCATTCACCAAGGAGTACAATTTAGTAAAGGAGAAGATCCTGTTTTATACTTGAGAGATCCAGAAGGAATGGATCGCAAGGAGCGAAGAGAGATGTTGGATCATTTGGCGGAGCTCAATGATTTGTCCTATCAGGAATTTGGTGATCCTGAGATTTCGGCGAAGGTAAAGCAGTATGAAATGGCCTACCGCATGCAAACTGCCGTGCCAGAGGTCATGGATTTATCAAAAGAGTCAGATGATATCATCAAATTATACGGCCCTGATTGTTTAGTTCCAGGTACATTTGCTGCCAATTGCTTATTGGCAAGAAAGCTATCTGAAAATGGTGTTCGGTTTGTGCAGTTGTACCATCAGGGATGGGATCAACATGGTAATTTACCATTTGAGATTCAAAGTCAGGCAAAAGATACCGATCAAGCCTCTGCGGCATTGATTACCGACCTAAAACAACGCGGATTATTGGATGAAACATTAGTGATTTGGGGTGGAGAATTTGGGCGGACTTGTTACAGTCAGGGCAAATTGACCCTCGAAAATTATGGTCGAGATCACCATCCTCGCTGCTTCAGTATTTGGATGGCTGGTGGTGGCATTAAACCAGGCATGGTGTATGGTGAAACGGATGAATTAGGATATAATGTTCAGAAAAACCCTGTCCATGTGCATGATTTCCAAGCCACAGTATTGAATCAATTAGGTCTAGATCATGAAAAATTAGTGTATAAACATATGGGTCGAAGGTTCCGTTTAACTGATGTATCAGGGAAAGTGGTTCGAGATATCATTAGTTAAGGGAATAATAATGAATAGTAAGCTTAGCGGCATTTTAGAACAGATTTTATTAGCCTCCTTTTTCTTTGTAGGCTTTTTGCTGGTATTTGAAAGTGACTTGCAGATACCTTTGTTTTTGCAGCCTATCGGCCGACTACATACCCTTGTATTACACTTTCCCATCGTATTACTTTTGTTGGCCATGTTGATGGAATTTTTCCGTTTTCATACTTCTTTTCAAGAAAACCCAACTTACCTACAGTTTACCCAATGGTTAATTTTAGCGGGGGCTTTGAGCTCCGCTTTAACGGTCATCATGGGTGTTTTTTTAGCCAAAGAACCGGGATACGGAGGGGGTGATTTATATTGGCATCGTTACCTAGGGGTGGCCACCTATCTCTTGGCATCTTTGATTTATTGGATTCGAAATAAGGATTGGTATCAATCACTTGTGGCTAAAAGCACTTCTATTTCCATGTCTCTTTTATTGATCCTTGTGGGTCATTTTGGAGGAAATTTAACACATGGAGGAAACTTTGTATTGGAACCTTTGATCAAAGCTCAGGCGGTACCTTTGGAGGAGGCAGTAGTATTTCAGGATTTAGTACAACCCATTTTAGAAAAGAAATGTGTGGCTTGTCATAATCCCGATAAAATTAAGGGAGAGCTTTTATTGACCGATGCTAAATCCATAGCCAAAGGAGGAAAAACGGGTCCCTTGTTTGTATCAGGAAAACCTGAATTAAGCTTATTAATTCAGCGCGCGCATTTATCAATTGATGATAAAAAACACATGCCTCCTATTGGGAAGCCACAACTTACGGATGATGAATTGCAATTATTAAGTTGGTGGGTAAAAGAGAAAGTTTCATTTACCAAAAAAGTGGCGGATTTGGCTTCCAATGATTCGTTGAGAATTTTATCGACCAAATTACTGGCTTCGGCTTCAGGTCCGCTAGTGGAGGCTTATGACTTCCAAGAAGCAGATGAAGAAACGATTCAAAAGCTTTCAAATGAGTATAGGACTATCATGCTCTTTGCCAAAGATTCGCCAGCTTTATCGGTGAATTTCTTTAATAAAGCTCAATACAAATCCACGCATTTGGATGAATTGAAGGACATTAAGGAACAAATAGTCACCTTGAGTTTAGCTAAAATGCCTGTTCAAAATACCGATTTGGTATTTGTGAAAGTCTTTGAACATCTGCACACCTTGAATTTGAACTTTACGGATGTTACGGAAGCTGGCTTGAAAGAATTAGCAGGAATGAAGGAATTGATGGTCTTATCCCTTTCTGGAACCAAGTTAAAAGCAGCTGGATTGTCTTCAGCTTTGAAATCTATATCTAGCTTAAAAAAGGTTTATGTTTGGGATGCAGGATTAAGTCGAGAAGATATTTCATTGCTTCAAAAACAGCTGAGAGGCATTCAGGTAATAGGAGGTTTTCAAGATGATGGTAGCAATCCATTAAAATTGAATCCACCACAAGTTAAAAACCCATCGACCATTTTTGATGAGTTTATTGTGGCCCAATTGGAACACCCTATCAAAGGAGTTGAAATCCGATATACAACCGATGGAAGTGTCCCTGATAGTGCCCAATCACCTATTTTTGCAGGTAATTTACGCTTGAATCAGAATACATCCATTCGAGCGAGGGCGTTTAAAGCAGGTTGGATAGGAAGTGACGAAGCCATTTTTGATTTTTATAGGGGTCATTTTAGGCCAGATAGTTCGGTATTATTGACTCCACTTAATCGGGTTCATCAAGCTGCTGGAGCCAAGACTTTTTTTGATGGTAGATTAGGATCATTTAATGCCAACAGCCCTGCTTGGGCGAATAATTGGGCAGGCGTAAGAAATAATGATTTGGTTTTAGTTTCTATGTTTAAGCAAGCCATTTCCTTGTCCTCTGTAGAGTTAAGAATCATGGTGGAAACACAAACAGGGATTTTCCCTCCAGAATTAGTAGAAGTTTGGGGAGCAACGGTAGAAAACCAATGGAAGTTATTATCCAAGTTTAAACCAGCCATTCCAAAGGAAAATTTCCCTCATACGCTGCCATTAATTGGGACAAAATTCAAGACCTCAAGCGTTAAATATATCAAAATAGTGGTGAAGCCATTAGAGAAGATTCCAGGATGGCACCCAGCTAAAGATAAGCGGGCCTTATTTTTGGTTGACGAGATGTTTTTTAACTAGCAAAACAATTTCATCCTGTGGAATTTGGGGTTTTGTCGCTTTATGCTTGATTCTGAGTAGTTTATTTTTGTGGTCAACAATTCCCTTTTATCTTTGTCGCCATGAAAAATGGCCTTTTAATTTTAGTATGTACCCTATTACTTAGTGTTACATCGTTTGCTCAGCAGTCTAGTCCCCCACCAGCACCCATTCCGGTTGAAGTGATGTTTGGAAATAATCGAATGAATTTTCAATTGATTCTCAATAAACCCATCGATGCCAAAGGAAAATTCACTTTTTTCAATGTGACGAATGGTGCGGTAGATTATCATAATAAAAATGAAGAAACGGAGATTGTGGTGGTGAATTCCATAAACTACGATTTGGGGAATAATTTCAAGGCTGGTGCAGGAGCACAGTGGCATTTTAAATTGGGTTTAGTGCCTTTATTGGGTGTTCAATATTTTAAGGCAAATCCTACTTGGTTACTTTTGGTATCTCCGAATATCTGTCTTTTGCCAACTACCAATATGGAAGTTGTAAGTTTGGTGGAATTTAAGCCCTCTTTGGGACCTAAAACTCGCCTTTATACACGAGGACAATTACTGTATAATCAGGTTTTAGATGGAGGAGTACATGCCCGTAGTGGATATACATTTCGGGCGGGAATTAGTCGACAGAAGTTTACGTATGGCATAGGAATGAACTTCGATTATTATGGACCGTTCAAAGCTGAAAAATTGAATACTGGAGCCTTCGTTAGAATAAGCTTATAGATTGATTTTGAGGAGTATAAGCGTTTTTAACAAACAGTTTATATACGCTTATTGGTATTGCTAGGGACTTCCCTTAACTTGCTAATCTAAACCTCCTTGAAACCATGAAAAAGCTCTGTTTATTATTAAGTATTTGCTGCTTTTCTTTTCTTTCTTATTCCCAGCATATAGGTGCTACCGTTTCTTTACCTAATGGATGGAAATTAAGTCCTGCTGGGAAATCATTCCCCTTAGGAGACTTACCCTTAAATATGGTGATTAGTCATTCCAAAAAATGGGCGGCAGTGACTAATAATGGTCAAAGTAAGCATAGTGTTTACCTCATCGACATAGCTAAGCAGCAAGTGGTGGATTCCATGGTAGTTGCCAAAGCTTGGTATGGATTAGCCTTTAATTCCGATGATTCCCAATTGTATGTTTCAGGTGGTCATGACAATAAAATACTTCGTCTTGGACTTTCTGGCGGGAAACTAAGTTTATTAGGAGATATCAAATTAGGGGATGCTTGGCCCAATCGAATTGCTCCATCGGGATTAGCTTTTGATGATGCTCGTCAGCGCTTGTATGTTGTTACGCGTGATAATCGAAGTTTATACATCATAGATGCCAAAAGTAATCAAGTCTTGAAGCAATTTGGCATGGATGGCGAAGCCTATATGTGTGTATTGAGTCCTTCTAATAATGAATTATATATTTCTTGCTGGGGTTGTAATCAGGTTTTGGTATTCGATTTAAAGACAAATCTTTGGAAAAAATCGATTGAAGTGGGAGATAATCCCAATGAAATGGTGCTGCATCCGAATGGAAAAACATTGATGGTTTGTAATGCCAATGACAACAGCGTTTCCGTGATTGATTTAGCATCCCAAAAAGTTATTGAAACATTGGATGTAGCCTTGTATCCAAATTCACCAGCAGGATCTACTACCAATGGATTGGCCATTGATCCTAAAACCAAATATCTATACATCGCCAATGCAGATAATAATTGTTTGGCTGTTTTTGATGTCAATATTACAGGAAAAAGTCAGGCCAAAGGGTTTATTCCAGTGGGCTGGTATCCAAGTAATGTCAAGGTAATCAATAATCAAATTTGGGTTATCAATGGAAAAGGAAACACTTCCATGGCGAATCCTTATGGACCTAGACCGATACGAAAGGGAGAGGAAGTGAATTTGCATGCTGGAGATTCCAACGCCCCTAAAGAAGTACAATACATCGGTTCGATGTTTAAAGGTACCATGAGTGTGATTCCAAGACCTAAAGCTCAAGAATTCCCTGTTTATACGAAGGCAGCTTACCAAAATTCAGCCTATCAGCCAGCAAAATCGGAGATGGCAGATAAGCAGGCTCCGGGTTTACCTATTCCCATGAAAGCAGGTCAGGTCTCACCTATTAAATATGTGTTTTATGTGATCAAGGAAAACAGGACCTATGATCAGGTTTTAGCCGATGTTAAAGGTGGAAATGGGGATACTACTTTATTGCTATTTGGTAGAAAATACACGCCAAATCAACATGCTATTGCAGAGTCATTTGTGCTGTTGGATAACTTTTATGTAGATGCAGAAGTGAGTGCTGATGGACACCATTGGACCATGGGAGCTTATGCGACAGATTACATGGAGAAAAGTTGGCCTACTAGTTATGGTGGACGCGGAGGAGGAATTTATGGGGAGGCTGAGCGGAGTGTATCTCAAAATAAGAATGGATATATTTGGGATCAATGTAACCGTTATGGAGTATCATTTAGAACCTACGGGGAGTTTGTTACTAATGGAAAAGCGAATATCCCAGTATTGAATAATCGTTTTCATCCAACTTTCCCAAGCTACAATTTAGCTATTCAAGATACCACTCGTTTGGCTATTTGGAAGAAGGAATTTGAACAAATGGTTAAGGAGAATCGTGTGCCAAGATTTAATTCTTTACGTATGGGAAATGACCATACGGAAGGTTTACGTATAGGCAGGCCAACACCTTATGCACACGTGGCCGACAATGATTTAGCGGTAGGTCAATTGATAGAAACCTTGGCAAAAAGTCCTATTTGGAATGAGACAGTGGTATTTATTTTAGAAGATGATGCCCAAAATGGGGCAGATCATGTAGATGCGCATCGGAGTACGGCCTATGTGGCGGGAGGTTTTGTAAAAAGGAATTTTGTGGATCATACCATGTATACAACTAGTTCTATGTTACGCACGATGGAACTGATTTTAGGATTACCTCCAATGACCCAGTATGATGCTGCGGCCATGCCAATGTGGAGAAGTTTTGATTCAGTGGCTAATCCCTTTGACTTTAAAGCCATCGTTCCTCAAATTAACTTACTGGAGAAAAATGTGGTTCGTAATGAATGGCAAAGGCAATCGGAGCTCTTTAATTTTGAAAAAGAGGATGCCAATAACGATGTGGCATTTAATCGAGTATTGTGGCATGGATTGAAGGGAAATATTCCTTTTCCTGGACCTAAAAGAGCCGCCTTTATCTTTCCTGTAAAGAAAAAGGATCAGGATGAAGATTGATATATTCAAAGGTGGCTGAGGCTCTCGAAGCCACCTTTGATTATTATACGGAGACTTCGAGAACCTCGGTCACCTTGTAAGTTTAATCAGATAGTTATTACACGGAGACTTCGTGTATCTTAGGCACTTTTGAATTATAAGGACAAGGTTATTCCACGGTGGCTGAGGCACTCGAAGCCACCGTATGAGCCTCACGGACAAACCAAGCAGTTGATAAAAGTGCCAGGTTTTTGATGATGTATTGTCCTATTAAAGTTGGCGTAAAAATGAATTGCCAAGTGTCATTTGGAAGAAAAATGGTAGGAAGAAAAGTCGTGATGAGGTGCAATATCAGCGCGTAAAATGCCCAGGAAGTGAGTGCTGGGAATAGCCAAATTAGGCCTAAAGCACATTCAATAAATCCAAAATAAAAAGAGAAAGTATCTAAGCCTAATGTTTGATGTAGGGTGGCTTCATACAGATGTTCGACTAATTTTTCTGCAGGCGAAATCCCAATAACTTTTAGTGCACCAAACCAGAAGTAGATGATAAATAAGGAGAATCTACTAAACCAAATGATTGTTTTTCTTTCCATAATCTAAATCCTTTGCTTCAAAACTAAGTGAAGGGGAAAGAATTAAAAATGATTATCATCAGCTCTCTGGTGGTGGCTTCGAGAGTCTCAGCCACCTTTGAATTTTAGGTACAAGGTTATTATACGGTGGCTGAGGCTCTCGAAACCACCGTACCTGAGGCTCTCGAAGTCACCATTATTGCGGAGTGAAAATTGTTATTTAGGTGGCTGAGGTTCTCGAAGCCACCGTACCTGAGGTTCTCGAAGCCACCTTTTATGCCATATCCAAAGCTCTCAACTGTAATTTTCGATTGCCTCTAAACTCATTCACTTCCAAATGATAGACCAATGAAATGGGCTTTTGATTCAAATAGGCATCCATCAAACCTTCATAGAAATCCGCTCGTAAGTTAAAAGCAATCACTTCCATCACCGGATTTTCAGGTTTATCTTGGACAAATAGTTTCAGATGCGCTTCTTTCATGATGGTGGGTGGAGCTGTTTGAAAAAGTTGATTGCTTTGAAAAAGCGGAATCATATTTCCTGGTCCAAAGGGAGAAAGTCGAATCAATAATTTATCATGAAAAGCAAGATTCAGGGCAGAAAGGGGAACTTCCATATCAATCAATAATTCCGCTTGAGGAGGGTTTTCTGTTAACCCTTTTTTCACTAACTCATCGAACCGTTGTATAAAGGCAGGTAAATCCTCTGGTTTGAGATGTAAGCCAGCTGCATGGGTATGTCCACCAAACTGAACCAACAAATCCGCACAAGATTCTAAAGCTGCGTGAATGTCAAAACCTTTGACAGAACGGGCTGAACCAACCAAATGGCCATTTGATTCTGTTAAAATGATAGTCGGACGGTAATAATGCTCTTGTATTTTACTTGCCACAATTCCCACAACTCCTTTATGCCATGAAGGATGAAATAGGACTGTAGAAAAGGCTGTTGGAAGAAATGAATCTTGTTGGAAGATTTCTATGGCCTGTTGAACGATTTCTTTTTCTACTTCTTTCCGACTTTGATTTTGTTTCAATACAGCCTCGGCTAATTGGCTTGCTTCTAGTGTATCAGATGCCAACAATAATTTAACGGCACCATGTGCATGGTCCATTCTACCGGCTGCATTAATGACCGGAGAAATAGAAAATACGATATCTGTAACTTGAATGGGAGCAGTTCTTCCTGCGTTTTGAAGTAAAAAGGCTAATCCTGGAGAAGCATTGTTGCTTAGTTTTTCTAGTCCAAAATATGTAAATATTCGGTTCTCGCCTGTGATGGGAACCATGTCAGCCGCTATACTACAAGCCAATAAATCGATACGTTCCCAGAGTGGTTCAGGTTCTAAAAAATTGGCTTCAATGAAAGCTTGTAGGAGTTTAAATCCAACCCCGCAACCCGTTAATTCCTTGAATGGGTAGGGACAATCTTTCCTTTTTGGATCCAAAACAGCCAATGCCTCAGGCAATTGCTCCTCGGGTAAATGGTGATCACAAACGATAAAATCGATACCTTGTTCATTGCACCAAGCGACTCTTTCATGAGCTTTGATACCACAGTCCAATGAAATAATTAGACTGTAGTCATTGTCTTTGGCATACTGAACACCAGCTTGAGAGACACCATAGCCCTCTGTGTATCGGTCGGGAATGTAATAGTCGCAATCCGCCCCAAGAATTTCACTTAGATATCCATAAACCAAAGCGACAGAAGTGGTCCCGTCCACATCATAATCACCATAAATCAATATTTTCTCACCTGTTTCCAAGGCTAGGCCTAAACGCTCTACGGCCTTATCCATATCTTTCATTAGGAATGGATCATGAATCAATGATATTTCAGGCAACATGAATGCCTTGGCTTGGTCAAAACTTTTTATGCCCCTGGATAATAGTAATTGTAAGAAAAAAGGATTTTTAACGGTACTTAATTCTTGAGAAAGCTGTTGTAATGCTTCTTTTTCTGGAGGAGGCAACAGCGTCCATTTCTTTTTAGGCAACATAAAGGGTCGGCTTGTAGAGGTACAAAATAGTATGACTGTTTTTTATAATAAGGCTTAGAATGGAAGAATAGGAGGATGTTTCAATTAGGAATTTATTAAACAGGTTTTTAATCATCAAATCTCATAATAAATCTCCAAATTAAATGGCAAATTAGCAGATTATCATAAACATGATATATCCCACTAATCACTATAACTAAACACTAAATCTAATGAGCCACTCCATCCCGTTTCACCACCTTCCAAGCAGTTAAACACATGATTTTTAGATCAAAGAAAAAGGATTGTCTTTGAAGGTATTCGGCGTCGAAAGCCACTTTTTGTTCATTGGGAATTTCATCCCGGCCATTCACTTGGGCCCAGCCGGTTAAACCAGGAACCAATGTATGAACAGATGCTTCGGTTCTTGCGGTATTAAGATCGGTTTGGCTAGGTAGTGATGGACGTGGACCAACGAAGGACATATCGCCATTTAATATACACCACAACTGGGGGATTTCATCTAAACTCGATTTTCTTAGGAAGGAGCCAATCGGAGTTAGAAATTGATCGGGATTGGTCAATAGATGTGTGGCCACCACGGGGGTATTGGTCAACATGGTTCTGAACTTGGGCATGGGGAAAGTAACGTTGTTTTTGCCCATGCGGGTAGACCAATAGATGATGGGACCAGGGGAGGTAATTTTGACCAATAAAGCGATGAAAATAGCTGGAATAGCAAAAATCAGGCTCAAAATGAGGGCTAAAAGTAAATCAAATAATCGCTTCATAATTTGTAGTACCCTACAAATATACGGATTTTGAAACCTAGGGAATAATATTTAAGTGCCATATAATAAATATTGCTTCTGTATTTAAGTTAAAAAGTTTATTTTTGTTACTCAATTTTGTATCAGTCTGCTCACGCAATATGTGAGTCAGGATGGCGAAGCCGTAGCAAGCCAATCCTTTTTTCATGCAGTTAGATTCTATTTTTTCCGGTAAAATTCGTGTCAAGCTATTGACCAAACTCCTGCTGAATCCAGCCAGTAAGGTATACTTACGTGGTTTAGAAAGGGAGTTAGGGGTGAGTAGTAATACGGTACGTTTGGAATTGAATAAGTTGAATGAAATGCACCTGATAAAAGTTCAGGTGGATCCGGACAATACCAAGGTGAAGCATTATGCCGTCAATACGGCACACCCCATGTTCAGTTCCCTTCGTGGAATTATCATGCAATTTGTGGGTTTGGATCAAATCATTGAGCAAGTCATAGATAAATTAGGGAATGTGGAGAAGGTTTATTTGACTGGAGATTTGGCAGAAGGGAAAGATTCTCCTTTTGTAGATTTAGTGTTGATTGGTGACGTGGATAAAGACTATTTATATCAATTAATTCAGAAGGCCGAGGGACTAATTCCCCAAAAAAAAATACGAGTAGCGGTTTATGCCAGCCAAGAGCAACATACTTTCTTGGACAATTTTAATGGACCGTATTTTCATTTATTAAATTAGATTCAAATGCATTTAACAGATAAGAAAATAGCAGTTATTGGTTTGGGTTATGTGGGATTGCCATTGGCTGTAGAATTTGGAAAAATTTATTCCGTATTAGGCTTTGATATTAACTCCCAAAGGGTGAAAGAATTAGCCAATGGAATAGATAGGACATTAGAGTCTAATGAAGAGGAAATTAAGTCTTCAGTAAATTTGAAGTTTTCATCCAACAAGGAAGATTTAAGTCAGTACAATGTTTTTATTGTCACAGTACCGACCCCTATCGACCAGTTTAATGCCCCTGATTTAAAGCCATTATTATTGGCGTCTGAAATGTTGGGAAGCATTTTAAAAAAGGGAGATATCGTGATTTATGAAAGTACCGTATATCCAGGCTGTACTGAGGAAGATTGTGTTCCTGTATTAGAAAAATTTTCAGGGTTGAAGTTTAACCATGATTTTTATTGTGGTTATTCTCCAGAGAGAATTAATCCTGGCGATAAAGTAAATACCCTAACTAAAATTATGAAAGTAACTTCTGGCTCAACTCCAGAGATTGCTGAAGTAGTGGATCAGTTATATAAAAGTGTCATTTTAGCGGGTACTCATAAGGCTCCAAGTTTAAAGGTAGCAGAAGCCAGTAAGGCTATAGAAAATGCCCAAAGGGATGTGAATATCTCATTTGTTAATGAATTGGCTTTGATTTTTGACAGAATGGGAATAGACACGCAAGATGTGTTGGAGGCAGCAGGAACAAAGTGGAATTTTCTTAAATATAAACCAGGTTTGGTAGGCGGACATTGCATCGGTGTAGACCCCTATTATTTGGCACATAAGGCAGAATCATTAGGATATCATCCTCAAGTGATTCTTTCAGGACGGAGGGTGAATGATAACATGGGGATGTTTGTGGCCAACAAAGTGGTCAAATTGATGATACAAAAAGGAAGTGTCATCAAAGGGGCGAAGGCACTGGTTTTGGGAATAACTTTTAAAGAAAATTGTCCAGATATTAGAAATTCAAAAGTGATTGACATCTATAAAGAACTAAAGCAATTTGGATTGGAAGTAGATGTATATGATCCACATGCCGATTCACAGGAAGTAGAAAAGGAATATGGGCTTCGAATTACTTCGGAACTTGGAAGTTATAATGCCATAGTTTTAGCTGTATCCCATAATGAGTTTTTAAATCTAGACTATCAAATGCTTAAAGCGGATGCCAAAAGTGTCATTTTTGACATTAAATCTTTTTTAAATAGAGGATTAGTGGATTCGAGGTTGTAGTGAACAAATCCATAGAAACGAGTCTTTAAGAAATGTGTTCTGTAAATCGATTTAAGTTTTGAAGAATAATTTTTCCAGGAACTACTTTAAAATATACCTCTGGCAGTTTATCTCAATAGGGCTTAACTTCGTTTCGATGTTTATTGTAATCCCCTATTTAACTTCCAATCCTACTATTTACGGGATTTATACAGTTTGTATTTCCATATCTTCCTTTCTCGTATATGCTGATCTTGGATTTGTCAGTGCAGGTCAAAAGTATGCATCGGAGTATTTCGCTAAAGGAAATAGGGATGAAGAAATACAGGTCATTGGGTTTACCAATTTCATTTTAATCGTTTTTTTAATCTTAATGTCATTGGTCTTCTTTTATTTGAGCTTTAATCCCGACTTATTGATTAAAAAACTTGCGACGGGAAATGAATTAATAATAGCGTCTCAGTTATTATTCATTTTAGCCATTTTTACGCCAGTTACTATGTTGCAAAGATTATCACAGATGATTTTTGCGGTAAGATTGGAAGACTACATCGTTCAAAGAACTAATATCCTAGCAAATTTAGGGAAGATAATATCCGTGGTATATTTTTTTAGAGCGGATCATTACGACATAGTCGGATATTTTTTATTTACGCAAGTCCTTAATTTTCTAGCTATTTTAAGTGTATTGATTATTGCTAAAAAAAGATTTAAATATGATATCCTAGGGCTATTTTCCTCTATCAAGTATAATCCTGCTGTTTTTAATAAAACCAAAGGTTTGGCTCTCACAAGTTTGTTTTCTTTGGCTTCATGGATTTTGTATTATGAATTAGATCCAGCAGCTATTGGCAAATGGATAGGGGCAAAGGAGGTCGCTTTATTCGCCATTGGATTAACTATCATGTCCTTTTTTAGAAGTATACTCGGAACTATTTTTGGCCCATTTAGTGTCAGGTTTAACCATTTTATAGGATCAAACGATCAAGAAGGATTAAAAGAACTTTGTTTCACCATCACTAAGGTTACAGCGCCGCTAATCATTTTGCCTATTGTTACTTTGATTTTGATGTCGCCTTCTTTGATTGTAAGCTGGGTAGGAATACAGTATATGGAATCCATCATTCCTGCCAAATTTTTAATCGCTTGTAATATATTTGCGTTTATCTCATATCCAGGCTCATTACTTTTAATGGCGCAAGAACGGGTAAAATTAATGTACTTTGTCAACGCGCTACTTCCTATTATCTATTGGTCTGGAATAATAATAACTTACTCTACATTTGGTTTGAATTCATTCGCATTTTTCAAATTTTTGGCATTCAGTATTAATGCGTTTGTATATGCGTTTGTACTTATTAAATTTTTCAATTTGTCCTTTTTTCAATTCCTAGAGAATTATGTAAAGCCTATTATTTTGCCAATATTCTTTTTGACTTTGGCTTATTATTTATTGTCAGACTTTCTCCCAATGGAAAAATCTAAATGGAATTTAATGGTGGTTGGAGCTTATGCTTTTTCTATGTTATCAATGGCTGTTTTAATTCTTTTTTATACTTCTACATTGTTTAAAAATCAGATTAAAAAAATTATTTCATTAGTTTAATCGATTGTAATTTTTCAACTAATTCTATAGTATAAATTCCACCCCCATAGTATAATTTGTTATGCTAGAAATAGATAAATTAAAGAGTAAATGCAGATAACACTTTTCGAAAATATTGTCAATTTTATCAAGGAAAAATTCCCCTCAAAAGATTTTATTCCATTACACGAACCGATTTTTAGAGGAAATGAAAGACAATATGTGAATGAAACCATTGATTCTACTTTTGTATCTTCTGTAGGTTCATTTGTAAGTCAATTTGAAGAGATGATGTGTAAAATCACAGGTTCTAAATATGCTGTTGCAATTGTTAATGGAACTAGTGCTTTACATATGGCATTACTTTTATCTAATGTTAAGAAAGGTGATGAAGTATTGACTCAAAGTTTAACATTTATTGCTACATGTAATGCAGTTTCTTATTTGGGGGCTTCTCCTATCTTTATTGATGTAGATATAGATTCCTTGGGTATGTCACCTAAATCCTTGTTAAACTATTTGAAGAATAATGCAGAAATAAGAAAAGATGGATATTGTTATAATACTCTTTCTGGAAAAAGAATAAAAGCTTGTGTCCCAATGCACACTTTTGGATTGCCATGTAGAATAGATGAATTGTTGGAAATATGTCAAGAATGGAATATTAAACTAATCGAAGATTCGGCTGAATCTATAGGAAGTTATTATAAAGAAAAGCATACGGGCTCATTTGGGGAAATTGGAGTATTTAGTTTTAATGGGAATAAAACTATTACCTGTGGAGGAGGTGGAGCTCTGATTACTAATAATAGAGACTTGGCTATTAAAGCAAAGCATTTAACAACCCAAGCTAAACTTCCACATCAATGGGCATTTATACATGATGAAATTGGGTATAATTATAGAATGCCAAATTTAAATGCTGCTCTAGCATGCGCTCAACTTGAACAATTATTTGAATTTGTAGAGAATAAGAGGGGTCTAGCTAAAGAATATTCAAACTTTTTTTCCAGTATAAATTTAAAATATATAGATGAAATTGATCAAGCAAAGGCAAATTACTGGTTAAATGCTATTTTATTTAGAAATATAGAGGAGAGAGATGATTTTTTGAAATTTGCAAATAATAATGGAGTTATGTCTAGACCAGCATGGGAATTAATGCATAAACTCCCAATGTTTGAGAATTCTCTTAGAGCTGATCTATCAAATAGTGAATGGCTTTCTGATAGACTTGTAAATATTCCAAGTAGTGTTAGATAAACAAAAAAAAGGTATCGTATTAATTGGAGGTGGAGGACATTGTAAGTCTGTCATAGATATTATTGAAGATAATCACGAATTTAGAATTGAAGGTATTATAGATGTAAAAGAAAAAATTGGGTCTAATTTATTTGGAATTCCATTTATTGGAACTGATCAAGAAATTCCATCATTGGTAAAAAGATATACATATTTTCACATCTCACTTGGTCATATTTTATCTAATGTAAATAGGGTAAGAATATTTCAATTGGTATCTGAACTTGGTGGAGAATTTCCTATTATCAAAGCAAATGATGCTTATGTCTCTACATTTGCAAGTATAAAAGCTGGGACATTTATTGGGCATAAAGCAGTAATTAATGCAGGGGCCCAAATTGGGTTAAATAATATTATAAATACTGGAGCAATAATAGAACATGATTCTATTATTGGTGATAATTGTCATATTTCTACCATGGCAACAGTTAATGCAGATTGTGAAATTGGAGATAGTACTTTTTTGAGTAGTCACGCTGTGATAAATCGAGGTATTAAAATACCTGAGCAATCTATAGTTTATTCGGGGGCAGTAGTTACTAAAACTTTTATTGGATTTGGATTAGCTCTACGAGGAATCCCAGCTCAAATTATATCATGAAACCAGTTATTATTATTGCAGAAGCGGGTGTAAATCACAACGGAGATTTGTCTATTGCAAAAAGATTAATTGAGGCAGCGGCAGATGCAGGAGCAGATTATGTTAAATTTCAAACTTTTAAAGCAGAAAATTTAGTAACAAAATCAGCACATAAAGCAGCATATCAGGTTAAGAATATCAACGATGGCGACAATTCTCAGTTTCAAATGTTAAAAAATTTGGAAATGCCATATGAATGGCATTTTGAATTAAGAGATTATGCAAAGAGTCTTGGGATTAAATTTCTTTCTACGGGATTTGATGAAGAATCAATTGATTTTTTGGAAGAATTGGGAATTGATTTATTTAAAATACCATCTGGCGAAATAACCAATAAGCCATATTTGATTCATATCGCAGAAAAAGGAAAGGAGGTTATTTTTTCAACGGGAATGGCAAATATGAAAGAAGTTTCAGATGCCATGGAAGTCTTTATTCATGCAGGTATTGATAAAGATCGTATTACCATTTTACATTGTAATACCGAATATCCTACACCGATGAATGATGTGAATTTGACAGCGATGAATAAAATTCATATGGATTTAGGAGTTCAAGTAGGATATTCAGATCATACCTTAGGAATAGAGGTGCCAATTGCCGCAGTTGCATTAGGTGCCAAGGTAATCGAGAAACATTTTACTTTAGACAAAAGTATGCCTGGCCCAGATCATATTGCATCCTTAGAACCATTGGAATTAAAAAACATGATAAAAGCCATTCGAAATATTGAATTAGCAATTGCAGGAACTGGATTTAAGGAGCCAAGTCAATCAGAGATAAAAAATATCGCAATTGTTAGGAAGAGTTTACATTTCAGAAATGATTTACCTATTGATCATATCATATGCGCTCGTGATTTAATTGCATTAAGGCCAGGATTTGGTGTTAGTCCTATGGACATTGAAATGTATATTGGGAAGAAATTAAACCAAAATGTAAATGCTTTTTCTATGGTTGATCATACTCAATTTATATGGTAAAAATTTGCGTTATTACGGGTACAAGAGCTGAATATGGTCTATTATTTTGGACGATGAAAGCGATTCAGGAACACCCTAATTTTGAGTTATCCGTTTGTGTAACAGGGATGCATTTATCTCCGGAATTTGGCCTAACTTATAAACAAATTGAATCTGACGGTTTCCAAATAGATGGTAGAGTAGAAATGTTATTGTCTTCAGATACTTCAGTTGGAATTACAAAAAGTATGGGATTGGGTTTAATCGGATTTGCCGATTTTTTTGAAAGAAGTAAGCCTAATTGGATTTTGGTATTGGGAGATAGATTTGAAATATTTTCAGCAGTTACTGCCGCTATGATTGCTCGTATCCCTGTTGCTCATTGTCATGGGGGTGAAGCAACAGAGGGTTTAATTGACGAAGCAATCAGGCATTCAATAACAAAAATGTCTCATTTACATTTTACATCAACAAGTGAATATAGAAATAGGGTAATTCAATTAGGAGAACAACCAAAAAGTGTATTTCAAGTTGGAGCATTAGGAATTGAAAATATAAATCGACTGAAATTATTAAACAAAGAAGATTTTGAATCATCGATAGATTTTCAACTTTCAACTTTAAATTTTTTAGTTACATTTCACCCAGTAACATTAGATTATGCCTCTGCAGAGCATCAATTTAAAGAATTATTGAATGCATTATTAGAATTTAAAGAAGCTAAAATTATTATTACAAAACCCAATGCTGATCATGATGGAAGAGTAATCATTCAATTAATTGATGAGTTTATAAGAAAAAATAGCGGTAATGCTATTTCATTTGTTTCATTAGGTCAATTAAGATATTTATCTGCAATTAAGCATTGTCAAGTCATTATTGGGAACTCGTCAAGTGGTCTAATTGAAGTGCCAAGTTTCAAAAAGCCTACTGTAAATATTGGTGATAGGCAACAAGGTAGAATTGAAGCAAAAAGTGTAATTTCTTGTGAACCAGAAAAGAATGCTATTATCGAATCCATTCAGTTAGCACTTTCAGATGAATTCCAGCAACAATTAAAGAAAATAGAAAATCCATATGGTAAAGGGAATTCATCGATTAAAATAGTAGAAGCTATTCAAAATTCCCTCACAAGAAATATTTTAAAAAAGGAGTTTTTTAATTTACCCAACAGATGAGAATTATATTTATAGGATCTGTTTATTTTTCAAAAGTGATGCTTGAAAAGTTAATTGAACTAAATGCTCTAGTTGTTGGTGTAATAACAAAAGAGAAATCATCTTTTAATGCAGATTTTGAAGATTTATCATCTATTGCAATTAGAAATAGAATTCCTTTTAACTATGTTCAAAATATTAATGAATCATCTAGTATAGAATGGATTAAAAATTTAAATGCAGATATAATCTTCTGTTTTGGGTGGTCAAATTTGATAAAAAAGGATGTTTTAACTACCTGTCCACTTGGTGTTATCGGATTTCATCCATCGCTTTTACCCCAAAACAGAGGAAGGCATCCCTTAATTTGGGCAAAAGTTTTAGGCTTAAAGAAATCTGGAACAAGTTTTTTTTTCATGGATGAAGGAGCAGATACTGGTGATTTATTAGATCAAAAAGAATTTGAGATATTGTTTGAAGATGATGCAGCAGTTTTGTACGAAAAAATGATATCTAATGCTCTTCAACAAATTCAGTCGTTTTTACCAAAATTGCAAAATGGGACTTTTTCAAAATGCAAGCAGTCGAATTTGGGTAATATATGGAGAAAAAGAAATGCAGCAGATGGGTTGATTGATTTTAGAATGACTAGCGAATCAATTTGTAATTTAGTAAGAGGCCTTTCTAAGCCATATCCTGGGGCTCATTGTCTTTTTATGGGAGAAGAAATTAAAATTTGGAATGTCGAATTATCAATTTCACATGAAGAAAATTTGGAACCAGGTAAAGTTTTGGAAGTTAATGAAGCTAATATAAAAGTGAAAACATTTGATGGTGCAATTATTTTAACAAAACATGAATTTATAACTATTCCCCCACTAGGGTCATATTTAAAGTAGCATGGCAAAAATAATAGTTATCTCGGCTCATCCTGATGATGAAATTTTAGGTGCAGGAGGGACACTTTTGAAGCATGAAAATAATGGAGATTCATTAGCTTGGCTAATTGTCACGGGTGTTTCCGAAGAATACGGATTTACTAAAGAGAGAGTGAATTCTCGTAAAGTTGAAATTGATCAGGTAGCGAAAATGGTAGGATTTACTTCGGTATATCAATTAAATTATCCTACTATGAGCTTAAATTCAGACATAGTAAATGAAATGATTCCAAAAATTTCATCTATATTTTTGGAATTTGAGCCAGAAGTAATTTATGTTATGAATCGATCAGACGCTCATTCTGATCATAGGTATACTTTCGATGCAGTAATGGCTTGTACTAAATCATTTAGATATCCTTTCATTAAAAAGGTTTTGATGTATGAATGTATTTCTGAAACAGAATTTGCTCCTCAACTTCCTGAAAAAGTATTTATTCCAAATTATTTCGTAGACATTTCTGATTTTTTTGATAGAAAATTAGAAATAATGCAGATTTATCAATCAGAGTTAGGAGAACATCCATTTCCAAGAAGTAATAGAAATATCGAGTCATTAGCGACTTTTAGAGGGGCTTCTGTTGGGGTAAACTATGCTGAGTCATTTCAAATTATTAAATTTATAGATAAATGATTTCATATAAGGATCATCTAATTAATGTTGGTAGTTCGATAGAAAATGCTTTAATACAGTTAAATAAGCTTGGTAAAGATGCTATACTTTTTGTTATCAACGACAAAGGAATTTTAGTGGGTGCTTTGACTGACGGTGACGTAAGAAGAGGATTAATAAAAGGAGTATCGATTTATCAAAATATTGAACTAATCATTCAAGCTAATCCTAGATTTATCCGAAAGGGAGAATCTGATATTAATAAAATAATAGAATACAGAGAAAGTAATTACAGAATAATTCCAATATTGGACAATGAGGACAAAGTAGTTAATGTTATAAATTTCAGAGAGTTAAAATCTTATTTGCCTATAGATGCTGTGATTATGGCGGGTGGTAGAGGCCAACGATTAATGCCATTCACTGAGTTTGTACCCAAACCATTACTTAGAGTTGGAGATAAGCCAATTATTGATCATAATCTTACACGATTAACTGTTTATGGAATAGATGATTTTTGGATTTCTGTTAAATACTTAGGAGAACAAATTGAAGAATATTTTGGAAATGGGGAAAATAGAAATATTCATGTGAATTATCTTTGGGAAGATGAACCACTCGGAACTATTGGTGCAGTTTCAAAAGTTAGTAATTTTAAGCATGATTATATTTTAGTAAGTAATTCAGATGTGCTAACTAATTTAGATTATGAACATTTTTTTCTTGAATTTCTTGATAAAAATGCAGATATGTCTGTTGTAACTATACCATATCAGGTAAATATCCCATATGCTGTTCTTGAAACAGAGAATGAAAACATATTGAGTTTTATTGAAAAACCAACATATACGTATTATTCGAATGGGGGAATTTATTTAATTAAAAAATCAGTTCATGAATTAATTCCTAAGAATAAATTTTTTAATGCTACTGATTTAATGGAATTATTAATTAATCAGGGGTATAAAGTAACATCATATCCACTTGCTGGTTATTGGTTAGATATTGGCAACCCACAAGACTATCAAAAAGCACAAAACGACATCAAAAACATTAAATTTTAATGGAAATTTTAATTACTTTATGTGCCAGAGGTGGATCTAAAGGTATACCAGGTAAGAATATTAGATTAATTAATGGTATACCATTAATCGCTTACAGTATTGCTCATGCAAATGCATTCTCATCAAAGTATAAAGCTGATATCGCTCTGTCTACTGACAGTGACGATATTCGTAGCGTAGCTAAATTTTATGGAGTAGAGACTGATTATATAAGACCTGAAAATATCTCTTTGGATAGCACAGGTAAAATGGAAACTATTTCTCATATTTTAAATTTTGAAGAAAATAAAAAAAATAAAAAATATGATTTTATCATTGATCTAGATATTTCATCTCCTCTTCGCAATTTAGAAGATCTACTGAAAGGATTTGAAATAATCAGAAATGATGAAGAGGCCATGAACTTGTTTTCGGTAAACCCAGCTCAAAGGAATCCATATTTTAATATGGTTGAGAAGAAAAATAATGGGTACTTTGGATTAGTAAAAGAGGGCAATTTTCTTACTCGGCAATCAGCTCCGGATATTTATGATTTAAATGCTTCATTTTATTTTTTTAGAAGAAGGTTTTTTGATCAGATAAATCCAAAAACAATTAATGATAAGTCACTAATTTTTGTAATGAAGCATATTTGCTTTGATCTTGACCACCCAATTGATTTTGAATTTATGGAGTATTTGATTTCAAATAATAAACTTGATTTCAACATTTGAAGGTATTAATAGTAGGACTTGGGTCCATCGGACGAAAACATGTAGATGGCATATTAAATTTGTCACCTAATGCTCAGATTTATGCATTAAGGTCTGGGATAAACTTAGAATTTTACAAATCAGTTATTAATGTACACCATAAAAATGAAATTCCAGTAGAGTTAGATTTTATTGTAATTTCTAATATTACTGCCTACCATGAATCAACTATTTTGGACTTAATTGATTTTAAGTGTCCTATGTTTATTGAAAAACCGGTATTATCAGATATAAAAAATTCAGAAAGGATTTCAAATCTATTAAAAGATGCAAATATTATAACTTATATAGGTTGTAATATGAGATTTCATCCATCAATTGAGTTTATTAGGGGCTATCTTAAGGACAATGTATTGAGAATTAATGAGGTAAATATTTATTGTGGATCTTATCTTCCTTCTTGGCGTCCAGGGAAAAATTTTCGTGATATATATAGTGCAAATAGAAAAATGGGAGGAGGAGTCCATCTTGATTTAATACATGAAATAGATTATTGTTGTTGGATTTTCGGAAACCCAATATCATCTGAGAGCTTACAAATGAGTTGTTCCTCTCTTGAAATTGATGCAATTGATTCTGCTAGATATTTCATGAAATATCTAGATTTTTCAACAAGTATTACACTTAATTATTTTAGAAGAGATGCAAAACGTCAAATTGAGATTGTTACATCTGAAGATACGATTATAGTTGATTTACTTTTGAATACTATTAAGAGTGTTATAAAGGATGAAATATTATTTCAAGGGGATTTTGATTTATTGGATACCTACACCAAACAAATGAGTTATTTTACCAAGCAAATTAAGTTAGGAGAGTCTACAATGAACACATTTGATGACGCAGTAAAGATTTTGAAATTGGCAATTAATGAATAAGTTAGAAAATAAGGTCATTATCGTGACTGGAGGCAATGGATTGATTGGGAGGGCAATATTAAAATATATTAGATCATCTGGAGCTATTGGTATTAATGCAGAATTACATGGTCCAAATGATTTAGAAAAAGGTTCGATTTGTTGTGATGTTACAAGTCTCGAATCTGTTAAAGAAGCTTTAAAAAATATTTACCAGAAATATGGGAAAATTGATGGATTTGTAAACAATGCTTATCCTCGAACTCCAGATTGGGGATTAAAATTCGAAAATATTCCAGTTGATTCATGGAGAAAAAATATAGACTCTCAAATGAACAGTGTTTTCATTTGTTCTCAGGCTGTGCTCGAGATAATGAAAATCCAAGGAACTGGGTCAATTGTTAATATATCTTCTATATATGGTACAGTTGGTCCAGATTTTACTATTTACGATGGTACAGAAATGACTATGCCTGCGGCTTATTCAGCTATAAAAGGAGGAATTGTTAATCTTTCTAGATACTTAGCGTCATATTATGGTCCTCATGGAATTAGAATAAATTGCGTTTCTCCAGGAGGAATTTATGATAACCAAATTGAATTATTTGTCCAACAATATGAGAAAAAAGTGCCCATGAGAAGGATGGGGCAACCTGAGGATATTGCACCTGCTGTAGGATTTCTATTAAGCGACGATTCTGGATATATTACAGGCCAAAATCTAATGGTTGATGGAGGGTGGACATCAATCTAATTACCAATTCTAATTTTCAAAGTTACTTAAATATACTTAAGCTATGAGCAGTAAAAAAATAACATGGTGTAAGAATTGCTTAAACATGTCAACTAGGCCACGAATTTCATTCGATGAAAATGGATGGTGTAATGCTTGTCAATGGATGCAGGAAAAGAAAAACATGGATTGGAGCAATAGGCAATTTGAATTACAGAGCTTAATAAATAAGTATAAATCAAAATCAGGCAGTTTTGACTGTATTGTTCCAGTAAGTGGGGGAAAGGATGGTTCATATGTTGCATATCAATTAAAGCATAAATATGGAATGAACCCTCTTTGCGTAACAGTTAGGCCTGCTTTATCTCTCGAAATTGGCGATAAAAATTTATTAAATTTCATTTATTCAGGTTATGATCATATACATATCACTCCCAATCCTAAAGTATTAGATCGATTAAATAAATATGGATTTATAGAAAAGGGCTTTCCCTATTATGGTTGGTTAATAGCAATCCATACTGCTGTTATTAAGACAGCTGTTAACTTTAAAATTCCATTAATATTTTATGGTGAAGACGGAGAGATTGAGTACGGTGGTAGTACAGAAAGCAAAAATAATCCTTTATATGGAATTGATTACATGAAGAAAATCTATCTTGAAGGAGGGCATGATATTGTTTTTAATCGAATCAAGGAAGATGGGGATATATCAGATGCTGATTTAGCGTTTTTTAATTTTCCTAAAAAGGAAGAAATTTCAGATATAGGACTTTCATTTACTCATTGGTCATACTATGAATCATGGGATTCATATCGAAACTATGTAGTAGCAAAAGAGAAATGTGGTCTAATCGAAAAGGATGAAGGGAATGCCGATACTTTTACAAATTTTTCTCAAAATGATCAAGCATTGTATGCACTCCATGCCTATTTGATGTATCTAAAATTTGGATTTGGAAGAGCGACTCAAGATGCAGGAATTGAAATTCGTAGAGGGGCAATGAATCGAGAACAAGCATTGAATTTGGTAAATATGTATGATAACTCTTATCCTGAAAGTTTAATTGATACCTATTTAGATTACTATAAAATGACAAAAGAAGAATTTGATGCAGTTTTAGATAAGTATGCCAACAAAGAATTATTTCAAAAAATTGATGGGATTTGGCAACCTAAATACGTACCAGGAGAAGATTTTGAAATATGAATGTTGTAATTGTTGACTATGGAATGGGAAATATTCGATCACTAGTTACTACTCTAAACTATTTGAATGTTCAAAGTATAATTTTATCTAATAAGATAGAAGATTTTGAAAAAGCGGATAGAATAATTTTACCCGGTGTTGGTAATTTTGGTAAAGCGATTCATCAAATCAAAGAAAATAGAATAGATATAGCATTGAATAAATCCGTTTTAGAACAAAAAATCCCGATTTTGGGCATATGTTTAGGGATGCAACTTTTGGGGAATTCTTCTTCAGAATCTGGTTATAATAATGGTCTTTCTTTTATAAATGGAGAAGTAAGAGAGTTTGATCGCTCAAAAGTTAAAGTGCCGCATGTTGGTTTTAATCAGGTAAAGGTCAATTTTAATAGTAAACTATTTGATGGGATAAAGGACAATTCAGATTTTTATTTTACACATAGTTTTCGAATGCATTCTAATGATAATATAAATCAAAGTATCTGCAATTATCAAAATGATTTTATCGCAGGTTTTGAAAAAGCGAATATCTGTGGTGTTCAATTTCATCCTGAATTAAGCCAGTTTAATGGTTTACATCTTTTTAGAAACTTTTTAAATAATTTTTAATGTTAAGAAAACGAATAATTTTCACATTAATTTATTCTGAAGGGTTTTTTATGCAAAGTAGAAATTTTCGACTTCAGAAAGTGGGGAATTTAAATTGGTTAGAGAAGAATTATAAGTTTCAAAATATATCTTTTGCATTAGATGAATTGATTTTATTAAATGCAAGTAAATCAAACAAAAATATATACGAATTTGCGAAAACGGTAAGTAATCTCGTTAATGATGTCTTTATACCAATTGCTGCAGGCGGAGGAATAGAAACATTAGAAGATGCAGAATTACTTTTTAAAAGTGGCGCAGATAAAATTGTTATTAATTCATTATTGGTTCAAAATTCAATAATGGTTCAAGATTTGATTAGGAATTATGGAAGTCAAAGTGTTGTCGCAAGTATAGATTGTAAATCTAATGGTGAATGTTATGAAGTTTTCATTAAAGATGGCACGGTAAAAGTGGATTTCTCATTATCAGAATATATTAAGTATTTAGAAGATTTAGGCGTAGGAGAAATCTATTTAAATTCAATAGATAAAGATGGAACAGGTTTTGGATATGATGAAACATTAATTGAGAGTATTAACAAAATCACCAGTTTGCCATTAATCATTGCAGGTGGAGCTGGGAATGAGAGTCACCTATTAAAAGGTCTTCAACTTGTAAATGTTAGTGCTGTAGCCACTGCAAATTTATTTAATTTTATTG
The DNA here is from genome assembly GCF_019923745.1 of Aquirufa aurantiipilula. GTDB lineage: Bacteria > Bacteroidota > Bacteroidia > Cytophagales > Spirosomataceae > Aquirufa > Aquirufa aurantiipilula. Next base: position 114,665 of record NZ_JAANOG010000005.1, on the reverse strand, counting down.
GCAATGGGTTGCCTAATGCAAGGAATTTGATTTTGGAATCAGGAGAAAATATTGCTAATTGGAATAAAGACTAAGAGATAATTATGGTTATTTGGATAACAGGCCTTTCCGCTTCAGGAAAAACGACTTTGAGTCAAGAATTTGAAAAAAAATATAAAAATAGTATTCCTAATATGGTTTTACTAGATGGGGATGTAATTCGTCAATTATATGGTAATGATCTAGGTTACAAAGAAACAGATCGTGAAATTCAAATTAAAAGGATGCATAATTTAGCTGCATTTTTAGAAAAACAATCAATAATTGTTCTAGTAGCCGCACTTTATTCAAATGAGCAATTATTAGAAAATAATAGAAAAGAATTTAAAGAGTACTTTGAAGTGTATTTAAAAGGTAACATAGATCAATTACAAGTTAGAGAAATTAAAGGCTTATATAAACAAGCCTTAGAAAATAAAATAGTAGACGTTGTAGGTGTAGATATTCCATGGAATGAACCTATTAACCCAGAGCTAATATTTGATATTTCAGAGGGATTATCTCCAAATGAAATGGCAGAAATTCTTTATAGAAAAGCTTTCAATAAATAAAAGAATAGATGAATAGTATTTCTTTAACGCTTAGGCAAGATCAATATTTAGAACTTGAAAAAATTGGGATTGAGGCATTTTTGCCATTAGATCATTTTATGACAGAATCAGAATTTATATCTGTTACTGAAAAAATGAGATTACCTTCAGGTTACCCATTTCCTATTCCAGTGATATTAGATGTTAATAAAGAAACCGCAGAGATGGCCTCAAATGTGTCTCACATTGATTTAATTTATAAAGACATTTTAGTAGGTAAAGTTTATCCCGAAAGTATTTATACATGTGACAAGGAAAAAGTAGCTAAATTAATATATTCAACATCTGAAATTGAACATCCTGGCGTTTCACGATTTTATAGTCAAGGAGATTGGTTTATTGGAGGGAAAACGATTTTCTTAAAACAAGTAAAAGAAGGAATCAGTAGTCTAGAATTAACTCCTGCAGAAGTAAAGAAGAAATTTGCCGAACTTGGTTGGAATTCGATAGTGGGTTTTCAAACGCGAAATGTTCCTCATAGAGCTCATGAATATTTGCAGAAAGTAGCACTAGAGCATGTGGATGGGTTATTTATCCAGCCTTTAGTTGGTCAAAAGAAAAACGGGGATTATACACCTGAAGCAGTTATGACTGGGTACAGAGCTTTAGTTGATGGATTTTATCCAACTGACAAAGTTGTACTTGGAATCCTATCAACATCAATGCGTTATGCGGGCCCTCGTGAAGCAGTTTTTCATGCTATTATTAGAAAAAATTATGGTTGTACTCATTTTATAGTTGGTAGAGACCATGCAGGGGTTGGTAATTATTACGAAAAATATGCTGGGCACGATATATTGCATATTTTTGAAAATGAAATAGGAATAAAAATAATGTACTTACATGGGCCATTTTATTGTGAATCTTGTGATGGCATAGTAACAGAGCACACATGCCCACACTTTAAACTCAATCCTGAAGTTACTAATCAAATCAGTGGTTCTATGATGAGAGAAATTTTAAGTGGAGGGAATAAGCCAGATAAAAAATATTTTCGCCCAGAAATCTTAGAAGCACTTAAGGGGTGCGAACTTTTTATAAATGAATAATTTTAAAAATTCTTTTAAATAATATTATAATGAATAATACAAGAATAGTTGCCACAATAGGTCCAGCTACCAATAATGCAAAATCATTATTGGAATTAAAAAAAGCAGGAATGAGTATTGCCAGATTAAATGGTTCTCATAACTCTCTTGATTGGCACAAAGAAGTTATTTCACTTATTCATCGTGTTTTACCTGATACACCCATTTTACTTGATATTCCTGGCAGGAAGATTCGAACTACTCAATTGGCATCTGAACCACAATTTGATATTGGGGATATAATAATTTTAACAACTGACATATCATTTGATGGAAAAGAAAAAGTACCTGTGAATTATGAAAATCTGCATAATGACTTAGAGGCTGGTCAAACTGTTTTAGCAGATGATGGTACACTTAAGTTTACAATTACAAAAATTACAGGGAGAGATATTTATTTAAAAGCTGAAACCCCAGGGTGTCTCAAAAGTAAAAAAGGCATTAATGTTCCATATGTAAAATTGAATACAAAACTAGTTACTGAAAGAGATCGATTAATGTTGAAATTTGCTCAAGAAAATGAGGTGGATTTTATTGGGCTAAGTTTTGTAGAATCAAAAGAACATGTTCAGGCAATAAGAGACATTATTAATCCACTTAGTTATCCAAGAATTGTAAGTAAAATTGAGAATCAAGGTGGTATTAATAATATGGAGGAAATAATTGAAGTTTCTGATGCAATTATGATTGATCGAGGAGATTTGTCTATGGAAACTGAACTTGATTCAATTGCTTTAATGCAAAAAGAAATTATTCTATCTGCACGAAGATATGCAAAGCCAGTTATTGTTGCTACGGAGTTATTACATTCTATGATTGAGAACAGCTTTCCTACTAAAGCAGAGGTTTGTGATATAAGTAATGCCGTTTTGGATGGTTGTGCAGCAGTGATGTTATCCGGGGAAACGGCTATCGGTAAGAATCCAGTTGAAGCAGTTAGTCTTATGACAAGGGTTGTCGCAAAGTCAGAAAACTATTTGCGAAAAAAGGAAAATGTAAAATTATTAAATTCCACAAAATTGACATCAGCAATTCCCGTTGCTATTGGAGATGCTATTGAAGTAATATGTAATGAAGCAATCGTCACAAAAATTGTAGCAATAACTCGTTCTGGTTTTGCTGCCAAAGCACTATCTACTCGTAATTTAACTCAGCCTATTCTTGCAATAAGTGATGAGGAAATGTCTGCAAAAAGTTTCAATTTTTTCCCAGGTGTTAAAGGAATTTATTTTCCAGAAAAATTCCCTAAAGATAACCTAGATCATGTAATTAAAATATTAGAATTTCTTAGAAATTCCAATGAGTTAACCGATGAAGATTTAATATTAGTAACAGCAGTTGGTTATCCAAATTCAGGAAGCAGAATGAATATGATACAAACACATCTAGTTAAAGATTTAGCAAAAACATTTCATTGGAAGTAAAAGATACTTTAGTAGACTCATTTTTTCTTTAACTCAAAAAATAAGCATGTTTCTTCCATTTGATATATTAGCTGTAATATTTTTTGTTGCTTTATTGCAGTCAATTTTCGGAGTTGGTGTTTTACTAGTGGGAACACCCTTATTAATGCTTTTTGGTTATTCATATTTTGACGTACTCAGCCTTACACTTCCCACTTCTCTAATAATTAGCCTCAGTCAAGTAATAAAGCATTACAAATTCATCAATATTTCACTTTTTAAAAAATCATTCCCAATTGTTATAACAATGATAATAATTGGGATGTTTTTAGCGAAATATCTGGGTGGATTTGTTGGAATAATTATGGGATTATTCCTATTTATTACATCATTTAAAGCAACAGTTAATGCCATCTTACCCCCAAATTCTTCAAAACAAAGATTGTCAATTGTTATTTTTTTTATGTGTCTTATCCAAGGCACAACAAGTCTTGGGGGGGCAATATTACCTACTATTGTCAGTCAAAAATGTCACGATAAAGAACAAAAATTAGGAACAACTGCGGCTATTTATGTTTTATTTCAATTAACTCAAATAGCTTTTATTTTGCTAAATAATTATCAATTTAATTTTTCAAAGACTGGAATATGTATGTTCATAGGTTTTATTTCCTATTCATTAATTGGGAAAAATTTGTTCCAGGCTATAAAAAGTGAAGGTTACGCTAAATATTTAAGGTTATTTATTCGTGTTGTGGCAATCCTATTAGTGGCAATTAAAATTTATTATTTAAATCATTAAAATATTGAATGAATTAGACAAAAAAAGCTTAATTAAGCTTGCGTATTTGGCAATTGATGCAGCAAAATTAGCAGGGAACTTAATATTGGAACATTATAAGAAAGATATTGAGATAAAAATCAAGAAAGATGGCTCTCCTCTTACAATTGCAGATAGGAGCTCTAATCAATCAATTGTTAAATCATTAAGTAAAACTAATTTCCCCATTGTATCTGAAGAAGAACGTGAATTGCCATTTGAGTCTAGATATTATTGGTTAGTCGACCCTTTGGATGGTACTAAAGATTTTTTGGATTTTAATGATGAATTTACAATTAATATAGCTTTAGTCGATTTCGATACACCAATTATTGGTATAATTTATGCCCCAGGCCTAGACGAATTATATGTAGGAATTTTGGGTAAAAAGGCTTGGGCAATAATACGTGGTATTAAAAAAACAGTAAAGCTATTGCCCAAGAGGAAAACTTTGAAAATGGCAATTAGTCGATTTCATAATCATGCTGATGCAAATAACTTTGCCTTAGAAAATGAAATATCACAATGTGAGGCTATTGGTTCTTCTCTAAAATACGGAAGATTAATTTTTGGGCATGTTGATGTATACCCCCGATTAGTAGGAACCTCAGAATGGGATACAGCTGCTGGTCAAGTAATTATGGAATCTGGTGGAGGTAAATTGCTCGACTGGAATACAAAGGAACCATTACGGTATAATAAAATCAATAGAAGGAATGGTCGATTTATTGCTTTTCGCAGCCCATATGTAATAAGTGATTTTAAACTGCAGCAATTTAAAACAGAATTAATTTAAAAAATGAATATATCAAAATCACCTATTTTTGCATTACAAGAAAATGTTTCAAATAATGTTGTATTCGTAGATGGGATTACTAGGTGTGGAAAATCATTGTTTTCAAATATTCTGCCTACTTTAAAAAACACAGAGCAATTACAATTTTTTGTTTTGTTAGAACATATTGTCCCAGCTCTTTCTTTTCAAATGATTAGTCCTGAATATGCGAAATCAAGTGTTCGGACTATTATGAACGAATTAGCTTACAATCAATTACTTTCAAGAAATGCGAACTTTAGACCTGGAGATCAAACAAGTGTACTAAAACATCCCAATGCGGAACAATATTTTAAAAGACTGTCAGCAGAAGAGGGAGATAGTATAATTGATGAGTTGAGGAAAAGAAATCGATTATTCCCATTCATGACGCATGATATGATGGTAAATTTGGAATTTCTAGACTTATTAGAAATTGACTATAAAATGATTCATGTTTTAAGGCATCCAGTTGATATGATTCATTCTTGGTTTATAAGAGGATGGGGAGAACGATTCTTGAATGATCCTCGATCATTTACACTTTCAATTGATTTTGAAAGTAAAAACCTACCATGGTACTGTAATGGTGTTGAAAAAACTTGGCTTAAGTTAAACCCAATGGAGCGCTGCGTATTTACAGTTCTAAATTTAATTGAATGTACTATTAATCAATATAATAAAGCGAAATATCCTTCAAAAATACACAATGTAGTCTTTGAAGATTTTGTTCAAGATACTCAAATTGAAATGGATAAAATATGTCAATTTTTGGGAACTGAGCCAGGATTTGCTTTAGGAAATGCACTAACTAATGCCAGATGTCCGCGAGTGTTAGATATTTCTTTAAGGATGAAAAAAATGAAGGAGTTTAAAAATGGGATTTCAGAGGAATTATACGTTAAATTATTAGCGATTTCTGATAGATATGAAAATCAAATATATGGATTCAAAAAGTAAAAGCTATTTAGGAATTAAAATTATAAGTTTTGAATAAGTCGATTTACATAGTATTATATCCATATAAATTTACTGAGCATATTTATAATTATTTGGAATTAGATGTCTTTAAGAAATTCTCTAAAGTTGAGGTTTGGGATCTTTCTCCACTATTAACGGCTAAATTTTCAAATTCATATTCGGCTGAAAGATTTGAATCAAATGAAATTTGTCAAATAAAAAATTTTTCTGAATTTATTATTAAGCTAAGAAGGTTAAATTCTCAAATTGGAAATGCTAAAATTTGTATTTATAATGCTATACCGAATCAATCTTTTAAAGATTTAATATGTAATTTTTTAATTTATGTATATTTGAAAAAACCTTCATTGTCCATTTTGAAGGCCTATTTTGGAGGAATACCCACACATTTTAATATTGGAAACGAAAGTTCGTTAATTGAAAAAGGTTATTTTTCAAGGATCAAAAGGTTATTAAAAACTAGTACATCTTTTCAGGAAATCAAAAGAAGAATATCTTCCCTATTTTTTTCTAATTTTGCTAGGTTATTGCCTAGTACAGCTACGCACCTTTTGATAGCAGGAGAACATTATTTAGAAGAAGCAATTTCAGATAAAACGGTGAATAAGACGGCTCAAAAAGTTTTTTTACACTGTCAAGACTACTCCAATTCATTGCTTAAGAGGAATATTTCACAAATGGGAAATCTATCTGAAGTTAAATATGCCGTTTTATTGGATGCACCAGGTCCCATGTTTACTAGTGATTATACAATACTTAAAAGAAAAGTATTTTTAACCACGGAAGTTTGGTATCCAACATTAACGGCATTTTTTGATAAATTGGAATTAGATACAGGTGTTAAAATAAAGATTGCTGGACATTATAAAGCAAAACACCCTTTTATTGCACCTTGTTTTGGGAATCGAGAAGTTTATTATCATAAAACATCAGACCTTGTGAAAAATTGTGAATATGTAATTACAAGATCTAGTGCCGCAACTTCTTATGCTGTTATGTTTAATAAACCAGTTTTATTTATTTATTCTGATGAACTCCAAGGTGATGACTTAGCTATGCATGATATTTATGGAATGGCTCATTTATTGGGAACGAATCCTATAAATATTAACCAATATCCCGATAGTTTTAATCAATTTTTAAAAGTTAATGAACAGCATTATCATTATTATAAAATGGCTTGTTTAACGTCAACATTGTCCCAACGTCCGAACGTCCAAACTATTTTAGAAGATATAATGCATATTGATACTAAAGGAGTATTTGAATTATAGTATGCAATTTAACTCATATAGTTTTGCTATATTTTTACCAATAGTTTTTCTATTTTATTGGTTCGGAACTAGAGGCAATTTGAAGCTTCAAAATATCTTACTTTTAGTTTCAAGTTATTTTTTTTATGCATGTTGGGATTGGAAATTTCTGTTTTTATTGATTTTTTCTACTTTGCTTGATTACTATACTGGTATAATGATATACCAGTCAGAAGCGCAAAAAATGAAGCTTTTTTGGCTTTGGTTAAGTATCATCGTTAATTTGGGGTTTCTTGGCGTTTTCAAATATTATAATTTCTTCGCTTCTTCATTTGTCAATTCATTAGCCCAGATAGGTTTGAATGTCCATGTAGAAACCTTAAATATCATATTACCTGTTGGAATTTCATTTTATACTTTTCACGGTTTATCTTATGTGATTGATATTTATAAAAGTAAGATAAAGCCAGAACGTCATTTTATTGATTATTCTTTATTTGTTAGTTTTTTCCCGTTATTGGTTGCGGGACCCATTGAAAGAGCGACACACCTATTACCTCAAATCATTAAAAAACGCGAGTTTAATTATTTAAAAGCGGTTGATGGTTTGAAACAAATATTGTGGGGTTTATTTAAAAAGATAGTCATAGCAGACAATTGTGCGGAATATGCCAACGTTATTTTTAATAATTCTACAGAATATGCTGGAAGTACTTTAGTCTTAGGGGCTTTATTTTTTACATTTCAGATTTATTGTGATTTTTCAGGTTATTCAGATATTGCACTTGGAACTGCCCGTTTATTTGGAATAGAGCTTTTAAGAAACTTTGCATTCCCATATTTTTCAAGAGATATTGCAGAATTTTGGAGGCGGTGGCATATTTCCTTATCATCTTGGTTTAAGGATTACCTCTATTTCCCATTAGGAGGAAGTAAATCGGGAATGCTTGTCAAAATTCGAAATACCTTTGTGATTTTTTTAGTAAGTGGTTTATGGCATGGAGCTAATTGGACTTTTATAGTATGGGGACTTCTCAATGCTTTATTTATCATGCCTTCAATCATTTTTAATACGAATAGAAATAACCTTGACATAGTTGCTAGCGGAAGAAATTTTCCAAGTTTGAGCGAATTATTATCCATAGGAATTACATTTAGTTTGACTGTTTTTGCATGGATTTTCTTTCGGGCTAATGACGTGAGTCATGCGTTTAGTTTTATTTCTGAGATATTTTCCAGTTCTCTTGTGAGTATCCCTTATTTTCGAGGAATTAGCAAAGCAGTAGTAATCGTTCCTATAATTTTCCTTTTTATTCTGATAGAATGGATAGGAAGAGAAGGGCAATATGCCATTTCGCATATAGGTATTACCTGGAAAAGACCAATTCGGTATATTTTTTATTATGTGCTATTATTCATGATTCTTTGTTTCGGGAATTATAATGAAAGTCAATTCATTTATTTCCAGTTTTAATGATGAAGACCTTTATTTTAAAAACCATTTTTTTCGTCACTCCATTTTTGGGAATTCTAGTTTTTGTCAATTATTTCGGAGATGCTGCCAGATTATTTGCCAATGATTATGAACAAAAAATGGCTAAGATTATTGGGTCTGGAAAATATGTAACGAATTTTGGAAATTATGATGAAAGATTATGTCAATTGGAATTAATTAAGCTGAAATCAATTAGTCCTAAAACAATTATCATTGGCTCTAGCAGAACCATGCTTTTCAATTCAAGTCATTTTCCCGGAACAACGTTTTTTAATAATTCAGTGAGTGGGGCAAGTATGGAGGATATTGTTAGTATTTATCAAATTTACAAAGAGTATAAAAAGGTACCCAAAAAAATAATTATTGGTATTGATCCTTGGACATTCAATGATTTAAGTGATCAAAATCGGTGGAAGTCGATTGCTACATATTATAATAGATTTATTCAATTGGAGTCTCAGGAAGGGTATGAATTAATGAAATACAAAGAGCTATTTTCATTCTCGTATTTTCAAAGCTCATTGAAGCTCATGCCCAAATTTTTAAAGGGTGATTTAGATCCAACTCCTACCTCTAACTCGCACAATATTTCGGCCACTAAATTAACAGATGGAGCTTTAGTTTATGATCAATTGTTTAGACAGTCAAGTGTTAAAGAAATTGACAATAGAATACATGAATATATATCTAAGGATTTATACAGTATTGAGAATTTTAAAGTTTTTTCTAAGAGAAGTTGGATAACATTCAATAAATTGATAAAGGAATTAGAAAAGAATCATGTTGAAATTGAATTTATATTTTCTCCATTTCCTCCTCTTGTTTATGAAGTTATTGAAAGTAAATATCCTTTGGTATTAAGTACAGAAGTTAAAGTTAATGAATTCGCCAAATTGCATAAAATTTTGGTACTCGGCACTTTTAATCCAAATAAATTAGGAATGGATAATTCATATTTTTATGATGGGATGCATTGTAAAGAGGATGCTTTAAAAAAGATTATAGAGAGTAAAAATAAGAATAAGTAAAACGAATATATCCAAATTTGATAGCATCAATAGAATTTGATAATCATAATTACCATTTTAATAAAAAATCATGAAAAATATCATTTCTGAATTATTCAGTAAAATCATCTATCATATCAAGCGAGGGATTCATGAAAGGGTATTGTTTAAAATCTCCTCCAGAGAATCAGTATTTACGGGTATTTATAAGTCCAATTATTGGGAAAATGCAGAGAGTGTTTCTGGGCTTGGTTCAACCATTCAGCAAACAGAATTATTGCGATCAAAATTTCCTGAACTTATGAAAACTTATGATATTAAATCTGTTTTTGATGCTCCTTGTGGAGATTTGAATTGGATGCAATTATTACTTGAATCAAATGATTTTGATTATATAGGAGGGGACATCGTTAAAGATATTGTAACCAATAATGCTGAAAAATTTGGACATCTTAATGCTCAGTTTGTTCATTTTGATATCACTAAAGATCAATTTCCAAATTCAGATGTTTGGTTGTGTAGGCATGTATTATTTCACCTTTCTAATAAAGATATATACTTAGCATTAGAGAACTATTGTAATTCGAATGTCCGATATATTTTAACTACGAATTGTATTACGGGACCAAATCACATCAATCAAGATATCTTAACGGGTAATTATAGAGACTTAAACCTGAAATTGGCACCATTTAATTTCCCAGTTTCACCATTATGGGAGATTAATGATTATGTGGCCCCTGCACCACCTATGACGATTGCCCTTTGGAAATTGGAGGATATTCAAATGATATTACCAGAGATTAAGAAAAATCTTAACCTATAGGTAAAAGGAAAGACCCTTATATGAAAATCGCTTTTTTTACTGAAAATTCATACAAGGGGGGATTGGACACGTTCTTAATTAATCTATTTAATGCCTGGCCAGACGAACAAGATGAATTAACTCTTCTGTGCAATCAGTCACATCCTGGTCTTAAAACCATTAAAAACCAAACAAAGAGGAGTATATTCATTGAGGAATATACCTATTTTTATACTACTTCATTAGCCCTAGGTCAAAGTAAGCTCCCGTTTAGTAAATGGAAAATCGTTAGAGCTCTTTTCGTATTGAGTTATCGATTATTGGCCTACATCATTTTATTACCTTGGTATGTTTTGACCTTAGCTATTAAATTTAGGTATAGTAATTACGATCGACTAATGGTCGTGAATGGTGGATATCCTGCCAGTTTATTATGTAGATGTGCCGCTATAGCTTGGAAATTTTCTGGGAAAAAATCCAAAGTAATATTCAACTTTCACAATTATACTGTTCCGATAAAATGGTATCAAGCATTTTTTGAAAATGTCATAGACCGAGAAGTAGATAAGGCTTCTTCCTATTTCATTAGTGTTACTAAACATTGTCTACAAAGTTTAAAGTTGAGGCCTACTTTCAACAAGGAACAAAAACTAAGGTATATTTACAATGGAATAGAGAACCCTAATCCACATCAATGTAAACCCAATTACCATCCAGAACATCCCTATTGTTTGATGTTGGCCACCTATGAACCAAGGAAAGGACATTTGTTTTTGCTTCAAGCCTTTAAAAAAGTGTTAGAAAAAGAACCTGATATCAAGTTAAAGGTTTATGGGTATTCAGGTAAAAAACATGAAAGAGAGCGAGTAATCAATGAAGTGAGAAGATTGGGTTTGGAAAAGAACGTAGAGCTTCACGAGTTTCATGAAGATAAAATATCCTTACTGGCTCATGCGTCCTTGTTAGTGGTCCCATCACAGTCTGAGGAGTCTTTCGGACTGACAATTATTGAAGCGATGGCCTTGGGAATACCGGTTGTTACAACTGATGTGGGAGGAATGCCAGAGGTTATGGAAGGAAGTGGTGCTGGAATGGTATGTTTTGCTAGTAATGCTGATGAATTTGCAGAGGCCATGTTAGACATTTTACAAGATCCTAATATAGCTGCCGAAATGGGAGAAAAGGGGATGATTACATTTGCAAATAAATATGATGCCAGTCTAATGGCTAGAGAGTATAATACCATCATTAAAGAATAATAAATTATGGATCAGAGTCTAGGTGTTGAAAGCGAAAAGAATGTACACTTTGCAGGCAAATACTTTGAAGAAATCGAAGAAATTTCAGAGTCAGATAATTATTTTGTTCCTGTATTAAAAGATCTTGCCAAATGGGTTGATTTGAAGAACTCAACGGTCCTAGATGTAGGATGTGGAACAGGATTATTCATGAAACATATATTGAATGAAGGTTGTACACAGTGTTATGGAGTAGATGGTCATACTGATTTTGCAGACCTTGCCATTAAAAGGGGATACAAAGAAGTAAAACAAGTTGAAGATTTGAATGTCGATAAAATTCCTTTTCATGATGATACATTTGATGTCATTGTATGTAAAGATGTTTTTGAACATTTATTGAATCCTACTCATACTGTTTCAGAAATAAAAAGAGTACTTAAGCCAGGTGGAGTTTTCTTATTGCATGTCCCTAACCATTTTCCATTAAGTGCTAGGGTCAAATTTTTATTTACCAATGATATAGATACCTTCTCGTTTTTTAAAAATGAAAGTAGGTGGACTTTCCCGCATATTCGATTTTATGAATTTAATGATACCTTAAACGTATTGGAGAAGTTGAATTTTTCTCTTGTCAAAGATTTAAGTTATCATTTTGGTTCTATCCCATTCTTATCGAGATTTGGATTTATGAAAGGTTTGGTGAAACGCTTAACCAACAAGTACCCAAATCAATTCGCTTGTGGATTTACATTACTTGTTCGTAAAGAGGGGGTATAATTTATACTGTATTATTTAATTAAATGTTTATAAAATGAAAGTAGTTATTCTTTGTGGCGGTCAAGGAACTCGAATTCGAGATGTCGCCGATAATATTCCGAAGCCTATGATTCCCGTTGGCAATTATCCCATATTGTGGCATATTATGAAATATTATTCCTTATTTGGACACAAAGAATTCATCATTTGTTTGGGTCATCAGGGGAAGGTCATCAAAGAGTATTTTTTAAATTATCAGATTAATACCTCAGATTTCACGCTTCAATTAGGGAAGAAAGAATCGATTCAATTTAAGAATGAGATTCAAGAGAGTGATTGGGAAATAACTTTTGCAGAAACAGGGGATAAAGCCATGACAGGTTCTCGCATCAGGAAAATTGAGCAATACATTGGAGATGATCCTCAGTTTTTATTAACCTATGGAGATGGTTTAAGTGACGTAAATATTGATAAATTAATAGCCTATCATCAGTCTCATCATCGGATTTTAACTTTAACAGGAGTAAGACCTGCAGGACGATTTGGTGAAATTATGTGTACAGATGAAGGAGTAGTCTCTGAATTCAATGAAAAACCTCAGGCTGCTGAGGGCAGAATCAATGGTGGTTTTTTTGTGTGTAATAAAGAATTGTTTGATTATTTGCCCGATAATGATGATCTGGTTTTTGAAAAAGAACCTATGATGAATTTGGTAAAGGATCAGCAATTGATGCAATTTAATCATGATGGTTTTTGGCAACCCATGGATACCTATCGGGAATTTATCTTATTAAATGGTTTGTATGAAAACAACAATGCCCCATGGAAAAAATGGTAATGAATCAATTTTATCAAGGTAAACGAGTTCTCTTAACAGGGGATACTGGATTTAAGGGCTCTTGGTTAGCTTTGTGGTTGCATTCTATGGGTGCAAACGTGCTGGGTTATGCTTTAGCCCCCACTTCAGAAGATGATCATTTTAATCTGTTGAACTTGTCGAATGATATTGAACATATTGACGGCAATTTATTAGATAGTCAATTGTTGAATGATGTTTTTGAGCGATTTCAACCCGAAATAGTATTTCATTTAGCGGCACAAGCGCTGGTTCGCCTGTCTTATGATGATCCAAAAACGACTTTTGATACGAATGTATCTGGTTCGGTGAATGTGTTAGAAGCTGTTCGAAAGACAAAATCAGTTAAATCATTGATTTACGTAACCAGTGATAAATGTTATAAAAACAATGAATGGATTTGGGGTTATCGTGAAAATGATGCTTTAGGAGGGCATGATCCTTATAGTGCTTCAAAAGCTGCAGCTGAGCTTGTTTTTTCATCCTATATTGATTCTTTTTTTAGTAAAAATGAAGCCATTGGAGTAGCCAGTGTACGAGCTGGTAATGTGATTGGAGGAGGTGATTGGGCTTTGGATCGAATTATTCCAGATTGCATCCGTTCTATTTCAAGAAATATCCCAATTGAAATAAGAAGCCCTAATTCAACAAGACCTTGGCAACATGTTTTAGAGCCACTCTCTGGTTATTTATTATTAGGTCAAAGGCTATATGAATCGCCAAAGGAATTTAGCGGAGCATGGAACTTTGGTCCTGAGTTTGGTTCAGTCAAAACCGTATTACAATTAGTGGAATCATGTATCCAAGTATATGGTAGTGGAGAAGTAATGGTAGGAAAGACCGATGGCACAAAACATGAAGCAGGATTATTGCATTTGAATTGCGAAAAAGCCAAGCATGGATTAGAATGGCATCCAGTTTGGGGGTTTGAGCAAACAGTATTTCAGACCATCTCTTGGTACAAAGATTTTAAAAATGGAGCTAACCCAAGAGAAATCTCTATGAATCATATACGTAAATACTTAGAAGATAAAAAATGATAGAAGGAGTTAAAATTACAGCCAAAAGAATCATCCCAGACGATCGTGGAAAGATCATGCATATTATGAAATCTTCCGATGAGCAGTTTTCGGCCTTTGGAGAAGTTTATTGTTCTACGGTTTACCCTGGAGTAGTAAAAGGATGGCATATGCACAAAAAAATGACATTAAATTATGTTGTTTTAAAAGGTAATATCAAGTTTGTCTTATATGATGACCGACCTGATTCTCCTACCTACCGAGAAATTCAGGAGTTTGTGATGGGAGAAAATCAATATGTGATGGTGACGGTTCCACCTTTTGTATGGAATGGATTTAAAGGTGTTGGATTAGAAGAAGCGTTTGTCATCAATTTTACGGATATCCCTCATGACGCGGAAGAGATTGTTAGAATGGACCCACATGAAAATGATTTAATTAAGTACAATTGGTCATTAAAAGACAGATAAACATACATGAAAATTCTAATTACGGGTGCTAATGGTTATGTAGGTGCAAGGCTAGCTTCTTATTTTGCCAAGCAAGGACATCAAGTAATTCCGCTGGTCCGAAAATTAGATAAGAATCATCTTGTTTGGGCATCTCAAATGTTTAATGTCATAGAAGGAGATATCAAGGAAGAAGAAACCATTCAACGTATTGCGAGTATAGAAGCGGATGTTATCATTCATTTAGTATCATTGGATCATCGCCAATCAGAAGCAGATCCAAGTATAGTTAATGAAGTGAATGTTTTGCCTACTTGGCGTTTATTGCATGCCTGTATCCCCAATGGACTAAAGAAATTTATCTATTTTTCTACAGCTCAGGTTTATGGAGGAAAAATGACTGGTGAAGTAGATGAAACTTATGCCATCAATACCGGAAATATTTATGGGTTGACACATTTCCTAGGAGAAAACATTTGTCAACATTTTAATACTAATTCAAGCTGTAATGTCATTTCTGTTCGACTTTCTAACAGCTATGGAAGTCCAGTTTTCGAAGAAAATAATTGTTGGTGGCTTGCCATTAATGATTTATGTAGGTCGGCCTATTATCAGAAAGAAATTAGATTATTGTCAGACGGTTCTCCACAAAGAGATTTTATTCATGTCGATGATGTTTGTCAGGCACTGGATTTGGTGATTGGATCAGCTGACAAAATAAGGGATAATGTTTACCATATTTCTTCTGGTAATACTATTTCTTTATTAAGCTTAGCCTGTAAAATACAAGAGGTTTATGAATTTCGTTTTGGAATTAATTTGCCGATTTATAATATCCATGGATTGGTTGATTCGAAACAAGTAAATGAAATACCTTCTCAATTTATAATTAGTAACAAAAAGCTTCAAGACCTAGGGTTTTTGCCTCAAATGACCCTAGAAGAAGGTATTAATGAATTGTTTGTCTATTTCGAAAAAGAATGAAATACTACATTGGTTTGAAAATAGTAAAAAACTGGATTTCCCAGTGTAGCAAATCTGAATAAATGTATGAAATTCTTTACAAGAAATAGCCAGACTCTTCAGAATCGGAATTCTTATTTCATCATGTTTTTGTTTTTTTCTACTCTGATATTTCAAACTACAGGTTTGAAATATATTTGGTCTTTACTCACAATTTCCACATTTGTCAATTTTTCGATATTAATCAGTCTTCTTTTGATTTCATTTTATGTTATCCAAGGTACTTCATTTTCAGTAGCAACATGGAAACAGTATTTAATACCTGCTATCATGATTTTCGGTGGAATGGCAGCTAATATTATTTATTATTCGTTACAAAATATTAAAATAATTACACAGTTGGGGAATACCTTGCCCTGGTTGTATTGTCTATCAGTTCCCTATTTTATCAAGAAGAAAGCCATTAATATCCAACAATTATGGAAATGGTATTATTATTTTTTTGTTATCATTAACCTGTTTAGCTTATTAGAATATTATTCCATTTATTTGGGAAACTTGAATTTTCAATATTTAGAAACTCCTTATGGCCCATTTTTGGCCAATAAGATTTCATGGCTTTACATGATGCCAGATGGATTACCGCATTTGCGATATTATGCTTGTTTTTATGAACCTGGGACATTGGCCATGTTTTTATTACCAGCCATATCTTATGCTTTTTTTCATAGAAAATACATTGGGATATTAATTTTATTGGGGGTATTTTATTTTACTTTTTCCTTGGGAGGAATGATTAGTTTATTCTTATTGGCGCTAGTCATTATTTTTATCAGTTTTGCCAAGAGCAGTAAATTCTTATTCGTGTCTATATTCATTACAATTTTGATGGCATTAGTTGGCTGGTTTAATCTGAGGGATCAGTTTATCACAGAATATGAAGAAAAAGGTAATTCAAGTGAAGTTAGAGAACAGAGTTTTGTAAGGACTATTGAGAATATTCCTGTGATGTTATTAAAATATCCTTTTGGTATAGAGCAAGCAGAAAATACGATTGAACTTGAAAAAAAGGAAAATTATATCCCTGCAAATTTCATTGTTGGATATTATATCAATACAGGAGGATTTTTAGCCTTAATTGGCTATTTAGTAATCACATTAATGACACTAATTATATCCATTGGTGCAGTGTTGAAAGGTAATTTATTAAAGGAAGAAAAGGTCATTTTCTCTTCTTTGATTGTATTATTTCCATTTATCTTCCAACGAAGCACTATTTGGGAAAGTGGATTGTTTGCCTTGATGTATGCACCTTCTTTATTACAGTATTTGAACAAATACAAGAGAATATTTTAAATTTCGGGATTCCTTATTTATTAATAATTCCTCTGCATTAGATTTCAATATAGTTTTATGCCATTAATTAGTATAATAGTAACTACATACAATCGGGAATTATTATTAAAAGAGACAATTCTTTCAATATTGGCTCAAAGTATCGTAGATTTTGAATTAATCGTTGTAGACAACTTTTCTAATTATGATTTTTTGAAATTTATGTCAACGTTTAACGATAAAAGAATTAAATCAATTCAAAACCAAAATAATGGAATTATAGCAGTAAATAGAAACGCGGGAATACAAGCAGCCCAGGGTAAATATCTCGCTTTTTGTGATGATGATGACCTATGGGAGTCCAATAAATTAGAATTGCAGCTTCCATTGTTAGAATCAAATTCAGCTGATTTAGTGTATTCTGGAACACTTTTATTCAATGAATTTGGTATGAATAAAGTTCATTGTTATCAACCCGTGAAATCATTGGCTCAATTTTTTGGATATAATCCAGTTACTTTATCAAGTGTAATATTGAGAAATTCAAATGATATTTTATTTGATGAAAATATAGGTTTTGCGGGTATTGAAGACTATACTTTATGGATAAATTTGTGGATGCGAGGGTTAAAGTTTCATATGATAGAAAAGCCTTTGGTGAAATTTCGAGTATCCAATACCTCATTTAGCAGTGTGTCTAGATCAAATAATGAATATAAAATTATCAAGTTTAAGATGTCATTGTTTGCGGAGGCATTAAGTTGGAAAGAAAAACTGGCTTTAAAGTTTTTCACAGGATTCAGTATAGCTCGTTTCATACTTTTGAAATTGTTAAACAGGTAATGCAATAACAATCAAATTTTAATTAGAAATAACAATTTATGAAAATAAAAAGTAAGGTTTTGGTCACGGGAGCAGATGGTTTTATAGGAAGTCATTTAGTAGAATTACTATTAATTGAGGGATATCAAGTAAGAGCATTTGTGTATTATAATTCATTTAATAGCTGGGGTTGGTTAGACACACTACCTAAAGAAAAGCTGGCACAGATTGAAGTAATTGCTGGAGACATCCGTGACCCCAATGGTGTCAGAGTGGCCATGCAAGGGTGCAATGTAGTTTTTCATTTGGCAGCTTTGATTGCAATACCATTTAGCTATCATTCTCCAGATTCTTACATTGATACCAATATCAAGGGAACGCTAAATGTAGTTCAGGCGGCTAGAGATTTACAGGTTGAACGGATATTGGTCACTTCAACTTCAGAAGTGTATGGTACAGCAAAATACATTCCGATTGATGAAAACCACCCAAGACAACCCCAGTCGCCCTACTCAGCCTCTAAAATTGGTGCTGACTGCATTGCAGAGTCATTTTACAGAAGCTTTGATCTTCCTATTACAATTGTTAGGCCATTTAATACCTATGGTCCAAGGCAATCTGCTAGAGCTGTCATCCCGACCATAATAACCCAATTGCTAAACGGCGTAGAAGAAATTCAATTAGGAGATTTAACACCTACTAGAGATTTATTATACGTGAAGGATACCGTTTCGGGATTTTTAAAAATAAGTTTGTCAGAAAAACTAATTGGAGAAGATTGTAACATAGCGACACAATCTGAAATTTCAGTGGAGGAAATTGCCAATGAATTGATTTTGCAAATTAACCCCAAAGCCAAAATTAAAGTTGACCAGCAAAGATTACGACCAGAGAAATCAGAGGTCTTTAGGTTATACGGGTCCAATCAGAAAATCAAGGAGAATACAGATTGGACTTTAACCTATGATTTTAAAGAGGGAATAAGAGAAACGATTGACTGGTTCAAAAAACCTGAAAATTTGATCAAGTACAAACACGATTTATATAATATTTAAATATGGGTAAAAGAGCTATTATACTTGCTGGAGGGAAAGGTACTAGATTAAAACCATATACGATTTCTTTGCCAAAACCACTTGTTCCTATTGGGGATGTTCCTATTCTTGAAATAATCATCAGGCAGTTAAAAAAGGCAGGATTTAATCATGTGACCTTAACTGTTAATCACATTGCTGATATTATTCAGGCCTATTTTGGTGATGGAAGTAAATGGGGAATTAAAATAGATTATTCGTTGGAATTAAAGCCCTTGAGTACTATGGGTCCTTTGACTCTTATTCCCGATTTGCCAGAAGATTTTTTAGTGATGAATGGAGATATCTTGACGGATCTTAATTTTGAAGAGTTTTATCATTCGCATATTGCAAATAATTCCAACTTTACCATTGCATCTTTCTTAAGGAAGGATAAGGTTGAATATGGCGTATTAATTCGAAATGAAAACTCTGAACTCATACAATTTCAAGAGAAACCGGAAAATGATTATTTGGTCAGTATGGGGGTATATATGATGAGTAAAAAAAATGTAGATCTTATACCAATTGATACTTTTTTTGGTTTTGATCATTTAATGAATGCATTGATCGAGAAAAAACACTACCCGAAAATCCATGAATTTAATGGGTATTGGTTAGATATTGGACGGCCTGATGACTATGAAAGAGCTGTAGAGGAACTTCCACAAATTAATAATTTATGATGAAACGGATTTTGGTATCAGGTAGTAATGGTTTTATAGGGAAAAATTTATGTCAAGCATTGAGTAGAAGGAATTACCAAGTTATTCAAATTCCTTCAAGTTCCGAGTTTGATTTATGCGACATTACCAATGTTGAAAATCTTCCAGATGTAGATATAATTATACATTTGGCAGCGAAAAGCTATATCCCTGAATCGTTTAAAAAGCCTAGTATATTTTATCAAAATAATGTATTATCAACTTTAAATTTATTGGAGAAGTCCAGAAAGAATCAATCAAAATTTATTTTTATAAGTTCTTATGTTTATGGAATTCCACAATATCTACCTATTGATGAAAAGCATCAAAGAAGTGCATTAAATCCGTATACTCAATCTAAAGTAATATGTGAGGATCTTTGCCATGCATATTCTAGGGATTTTGGATTGAATTCGGTCATATTAAGGCCATTTAATGTGTATGGGCCAAATCAATTAAGCTCTTTTTTATTGCCATCTATTATAAGCCAATTAAACAATGAAGAAATTTTTCTTCAGGACTCTCGTCCAAAGCGGGATTATATTTTTATTGACGATTTGGTGGAAGCCATTTTACTATCAGTAGATTTAGAAAAAGAAGGTTGTAACAGTTATAATGTGGGCTCAGGTTCATCTTATTCAGTCAGTGAATTAGTAGATATGTTAATACATATTTCTAAATCAACTGCTAAAATAAGATATGCCAATATTGAACGAAAAGGGGAGGTTTTAAATACTATTGCGGATATTAAAAAAATTAATTCTGATTTAGGGTGGTTCCCTTTAGTAGATTTGCATGAAGGTTTAATTAGAACGTTTAATTCAACCAAGAATAATGAATGATATTGATAGGTCACAGATGAGTGAAAATGTGATTATTTTTTTAGGTAATGCTAGGGATTTTCATGCCATTGATTGGTATAGGATGATCAAGAAAATTTGTCTTAACAGACAAGTTCTATTTGCAACTGATTTAATAGAATCTGAGGGGCATACAAAATTAGTGAATGATGAGGACCATATTCTTCGCTTAGTTAATATTGACAAACTCTTATTAAATAGTCAAACATCATTTGGTAATATTTGGAGAAATGTAATTAAGCTATTGTTTTTTCCACTTCAAGTATTGAAACTTAAAAGATTAGCTAAACAATACCCCAATGCCGTCTTTCATGCTCATACGATGTATTATCTTTTTATTAGCTGGCTAGCCAATATTAAATATATAGGATCGCCCCAGGGAGATGAAATTTTAATCCGACCTTTTCAATCCAAATTGTATCATTTTTTTTCCATAAAAGCACTATTAGCGGCAGAGCATATCATTGTAGATTCAATGAATTTAAAAAATGGAATTAAGAAACTTTGCGGAAAAGAAGCTGATGTAATCCAATATGGGATAGATGTGGCAAGTATACAGCAAATTGTATCAAATAAATTTGATAGAGAGTTGATTGTTTCGATAAGGGCCTTATATCCATTATATAGAATTGAGGAAATTCTAGATGGCCGAGATACTAGTAAGTCAAAATCTCCCATTGTTATGTTTTATCCGTTTTGGGAGCAACATTATAAAGACATAATACTGGCTAAATTAAAACCGACGGATACTCATTTAGGTAGATTACCGTCAAAGAATGACATATACCAAGTATTGTCCAAAAGTAAAATGGCAATTTCTATACCTATGAGTGATTCATCACCTAGAAGTGTTTATGAATCCATCTTTTGTGGATGCTGTGTCGTAGTCACGTATAACCCTTGGATAGAAAGTGTTGCAGCATGTATGCGTGAAAGAATTTTTGTAGTTGATTTAAAAGATCAAGATTGGTTTGATAAAGCGCTTGATTATTCGAATGAAATTGTAAAAAAACCGTATGTGCCTTCAAAAGAAGCCTTGGAGTTGTTTGATCAGGAATGCTCCATGAGATTAGTTGCAAAAAAATATTATAATTTTCAGGAATAGATGTGTGGAATTATAGCAATTAGCTCTTCCCAAAATGGACAGTTTGATATCAATGCAGCCATCCAAGCCATTCACCATCGAGGGCCAGATGATGATGGTATATTTCATTCCAGAGAGGGAGATGCTCATTTAGGTCAGGTTCGATTATCCATCATTGATTTAAGTGCGGCAGGTCATCAGCCCATGCAAGATTCGTCAGGGAGATATGTGATGACTTATAATGGCGAAGTCTATAATTTTCTAGAACTTAAATCCTATTTAGAATCAACCTACGGACCCATAGCTTGGAAGTCAAGTTCTGACACCGAGGTGATTTTGGAGGGATTTGCTCGAGAGGGATATGCCTTTTTATCCCAGTTGAACGGGATATTTGCTTTAGCGATTTATGATCAAGAAGCAAAAGAATTACACGTTTTGCGTGATCCCATAGGGATTAAACCCTTGTATTTTTCTGACCAAGGGGACTCCGTGTTTTTTTCTTCTGAAGTGAAAGGCTTACTAGCTTTTAAAAATTTAAAAAGAACCGTCAGAAAGCAATCTTTGGTAGAACAGCTGGCCTTTATGTATGTTCCTGAACCCTATACCATGTATGAGGAGTTTATGAAAGTGCAGCCAGGGATATATCATCGATATTCGGAAGGTAAATTAGTTGATTCCAAACCACTTTTTAATCATTTACAATCGCCAATCAGTCAATGCTCAGAGGAAGTCTTGACTGAGCAATTGCATGCAACCTTAGAAAAAGCCGTTAGAAGGCAACTGATAGCCGATGTTCCCATTTCACTTTTTTTGAGTGGTGGATTAGATTCATCTTCCATTGCTTTTGAAGCAGTTCAGGCAAAAGCAAATATTCAATCAGCTTATACGATTTCATTTTCTAAGGAAGATAATTCTTTAGATGGACAAAGCTCAGATTTGTATTATGCATCCTTAATGGCCAAGAAATTAGGTTTAAAATTGCATATCATTCAAGCGGAATCAGAGTTTTTAAGTTTGCTCCCAACGCTCATTGATTTCATGGAAGATGGCATTTCTGATCCAGCAGCCATTAATACATTTTTAATTTGCCAAAGTGCTCGAAAAGACGGAGTGAAAGTCATGCTAAGTGGACAAGGAGCAGATGAATATTTGGCGGGCTATCGTCGCTATCAGGCAGAAAAAATGATTTTAGATATGTCAACTTTGACAAAGAAGACATTAGCCACCATAGGAAGCGTATTGCCATCCACAATATCTGGAAAATTTAGCACCATTTACAGGAGATTTAAAAAATTGGCAAAAGCAGCTGGGCAACCCTCCCATGAACGCATAGCCAGCTATTTTATGTGGGGTGGAGGAGAACAGATTAAGTCCTTGTTTGTGGAACAGCAAGTGGAAAAACCTGGACAGGATTTAGTGGAATTTTTAGATCAACATGCTCATGTAGATACCTTCTCAACCATGTTACAAGCAGATCAACAATTTGATTTGCTTGCATTGAATTTATCTTACACAGATAAAATGAGCATGGCGGTGGGGTTAGAAGTTCGAGTGCCATTTTTGGATTTTGAAATGGTACAATTGATGAACTCGGTTCCGAGGAATCTCATGTTGAAAAATGGACAACAGAAGTATATTTTAAAGAAAGCGATGGAGCCTTATTTACCTAAAGAGGTGATTTATCGAGAAAAAGCAGGATTTGCCCTTCCCATTCGATCATGGTTTTCCAAGAGAAACGCTATCATTAATCATTATTTTGATCAACAGAGATTAGAAATTCAGGGGATTTTTCGTCCACAGCAGGTACAACAATTGTTGAACGAACAATTTTCGGGGAAAGAAGATCATTCTTATTTATTGTTTTCGATGCTTTGTCAGCAAATATGGCTTGACAAGAAAGGCATATAAACTTCATTTTATGAGTAATACTAATTATCAGATTTGTACGAATTGTGTCATGGATACTTCTGACTCCCAAATCGTATTTGATGAAAAAGGAGTTTGCGATCACTGTAACACTTATTATACCCACACTTTACCTCATTGGGATACTGGAGAAAAGGGGATGAAAGAGCTACAAAAAGTGGTTGAAAAAATTAAAAAAGAGGGAGAAGGGAAAGACTTTGATTGTATCATAGGAATGAGCGGAGGTATTGATAGTTCTTATTTAGTTTATGTAGCTAAAGAGGTACTAGGATTAAGACCTTTAGTATTTCACGTGGATGCAGGCTGGAATTCACAAATTGCTGTGAATAATATCGAACGTATTGTAGATCATCTCAAGCTGGATTTGTATACAGAAGTGATTGATTGGGAAGAAATGAAAGATCTCCAGTTATCCTACTTTAAGGCTGGAGTTCCTCATATTGATACCCCACAAGACCATGCTTTTTTTGCCACGATGTACAATTTTGCATCCAAGTATAAGGTGAAATATATATTGACAGGAGCTAATTTCTCTACGGAGTGCATCCGCAACCCGATTGAATGGATGTATTATCAATCGGATGTAATTCAGTTGAATGATATCCATCAAAAATTTGGTAGAAAGCCTTTGAAAAAGTATCCGTTGACGAGTATCCTTTGGCATAAATTATTTCTACCTTATTTAAGAGGAATTAAAGTCATTAAGCCACTGAATTATGTGCCCTACATTAAAACGGAAGCCATGCAATTATTGCAAGATAAGTTTGGTTGGCAACCATATCCTCAAAAGCATTTTGAGTCTAGATTTACGAAATTCTATGAGAGCTATTGGTTGCCAAAGAAGTTTGGTTATGATGTTCGAAGGGTTCAATATTCTAGTTTGATTGTGACTGGGCAAATGAAACGCGATGAAGCTCTCGAAAAACTGAAATGTAGTCCTTTTGACCCATCTGTGATTCAGCATGATTTTGAATATATAGCGAATAAATTGGGGATCCCAACAGAGGAATTGCAAGGTTATTTCGATGCACCTAATAAGACTTATAAGGATTATAAATCGCAAGAAAGCATTTATAAAATCGGTGCCAAATTGTTTAAAATGTTGGGGATAGAAAAAGCAGGGAAAAGATAAAATGGATCTTAATAAAAAGGCTAAAATAGGAATAGTGAATTATGGATCTGGAAATATTTTTTCCATTTCTAATATTTATAAAAAGGGGAATATTGACTTTTTTATTTCTTCTGAGCCCAAGGAATTGGTCAAAGCAAGTCATTTAATATTACCAGGAGTAGGGGCATTTGATGAAACCATGAAAACATTGAATGATTCAGGTTTAAAAGTATTTTTAGACGAAATGGTTTTAGGAGAGAAGAAGCCGATTCTAGGTATATGTGTAGGGATGCAATTATTAGCAGAAAATAGTGAGGAAGGGAATCTCCAAGGATTTGGTTGGATTAAAGGTAAAGTGAGGAAATTTGATGAATCGGTATTTAAGCAAAAGCCTTATTTACCTCATTTAGGTTGGAATACAGTTAATATTAAACAAGAGCACACCATTCTCAATCAGGTAGACCCTGAAGAGGGATTTTATTTTTTGCATAGTTATTATTTTGATTGTCAAAACACACAAGATATCTTAAGTACTACCGACTACGGAATTTCATTTGCGTCTGCTGTACACCATGAAAACGTCTATGGGATGCAATTTCATCCAGAGAAGAGTCATCAAAACGGCATCAATATTTTTTATAATTTTTCCCAAGTATAAATATGCTAAGACCTCGGATCATACCTTGTCTTTTAATTCGAAATAAAGGCTTAGTTAAAACGGAAAAGTTTAAAGAAGGGAAATATGTAGGAGACCCATTAAACGCGGTTAAAATATTCAATGAGAAAGAGGTAGACGAACTCATGGTATTGGATATTGATGCCTCAGTAGAGCAAAGAGAGCCAGATTTTGAGTTGATTCGCATGTTGGCTATGGAGAGTCGGATGCCCTTATGTTATGGAGGAGGTGTACAGACGATCGAACAAGTAAAAAAGATCATTTCTTTGGGGATAGAAAAGGTAGCCATAAGTTCCGCTGCTGTTGAAAACCCCGAAATTATTCAATCCATGGCCCATGCGGTTGGTTCACAGAGTATTGTGGTCGTCATTGATGTAAAAGCTAAAGGTTTATTTGGCAAACAAGAGGTGGTAACCTTAAATGGGAAAAAATCTCATGGTCTTTCCCCAGTAGAATTTGCTAAAAAATGTCAAGACTTTGGTGCTGGTGAAATTGTGATTAATTCGGTGGACCGTGACGGGCTGATGTCGGGTTATGATATCAAACTCATTAGAGAAATGCGTAAGCAATTGACGTTACCCATGACTGTCATAGGAGGAGCAGCAACCTTAGCTGATTTATCCAATTTAATGAAAGAGTTTGGGGTCATTGGTGCAGCGGCAGGTAGTCTATTTGTTTTTAAAGGGAAATACAAGGCGGTATTAATCAATTACCCTAATAAGTTGGAGAAAAGGGAAGTTTTAAGAAAGGGCAATTTTTAATTACATGAATATTATATGCTTCAAATAATTCAAGATTTAAAAAAGGGAGATACCCTCTTAGAAGAAGTTCCTGCACCATTGGTTAGGAAAGGAGCTGTTTTGATAAAAACAAGACGTTCATTAGTTTCTTTAGGAACAGAAAAAATGCTGGTGGAGTTTGGGAAAGGGAATCTCATTTCAAAAGCAAGGCAACAGCCCGATAAGGTAAAACAGGTTTTAGATAAAATTAAAACGGAAGGTTTAATCCCAACCTTGGAGGCTGTTTTTAATAAATTAGATGAACCTTTACCTCTTGGGTATTGCAATGTGGGTGAGGTGGTTGCTGTAGGAGAAGGGGTAAAAGATTTTGCCATAGGCGATCGTGTAGCCAGCAATGGGCATCATGCCGAAGTGGTGTGTATTCCACAAAATTTAGTAGCCAAAATCCCAGATAATGTCAGTGATGAAGAAGCAGCGTTTACTGTCATTGGTTCGATTGGCTTACAAGGAATCCGCCTAATCAATCCAAGTTTTGGAGAAACAGTTGTTGTAATCGGATTAGGTTTAATCGGCCTGATTACAGCAGAATTACTTTTGGCCAATGGTTGCCAAGTGATTGGTTTTGATTTTGATATACAGAAAGTTGAATTAGCCCAAAAGAAAGGGGTTCATGCCTTCCAATCCAATCATACGGATGTGGTGAAAACGGTGGAGTCCCTAACCCACCAAGTGGGAGCTGATGCTGTTATTATTACTGCTTCCACCAAAAGTGACGAGGTCATCAGTCAAGCTGCTCAAATGAGCCGGAAGCGTGGTAAAATAGTCCTAGTGGGAGTCATCGGATTGGATATACAACGTGCCGACTTTTTCAAAAAAGAGCTAAGTTTTCAAGTTTCTTGTTCTTATGGTCCTGGAAGATATGATGAAGATTATGAACAAAAGGGTGTAGACTATCCCATCGGCTATGTTCGTTGGACAGAAAAGAGAAATTTTGAAGCCATATTGACTGCGTTAGCTACCAAAAGATTACATGTAGCCGATTTAATTACAGAAAGAGTTCCTTTGGCGGATTATTTGCAGATTTATAATAAAATGGGAGGAGGCTCCATTGCCTCTATTTTAGAATATCCTGACACCATTGATTGGAACCAGACGGTCGTTTCAGGCAAGGCTTATGTAGCTCAAAAGTCATCGGGGGTGATTGGTATTATCGGGGCAGGAAATTTTACTAAAATGACGATGATGCCTGCCTTGAAAAATAGCGGAGCTCAGTATAAATATATTTCAAGTGCTGGTGGACTGACAGCCAAATCATTGGCCAATAAATATGGGTTTGAATTTAGTACCACAGACTACCACCAAATATTACAGGATGAAGAAGTAGACTTGGTTTTAATCACAACCAGACATGATGCACATGCCCAGATGGTGAAGGAATCATTGCAAGCTGGGAAACACGTTTTTGTGGAAAAACCCTTAGCTATCAACGAGGAACAATTGGAAGACATTAGACAAGTCTATCAATCAAAAGAAGCGTCTTTGACCTTAACCGTTGGATTTAATCGCAGATTTTCTCCCTTTATTAGACAAGCAAAAACATTACTAGGAGGAAGTACAGATTCGTTGAATATCATTGCAACGATGAATGCAGGCTTTATTCCTGCCGATGTATGGGTTCAGGACTTGCAAGTTGGAGGTGGGAGAATTGTGGGGGAAGCATGCCATTTTATCGATTTGATGGTGTATTTAACTGGAAGCAAGGTGGCAGAAGTGACCATGAGCGCTTTAGGCAAAAATCCAACGGAACAGACCGATAATGCGATTATTACCTTGAAATTTGAGAATGGATCGCAAGGGGTCATTAATTATTTTGCTAATGGTAGTAAGGCCTATGCCAAAGAGCGGATAGAAGTTTATTCACAAGGGAGAACATTAATTGTAGATAATTTCAGAAAGCTTAGTGCTTATGGATTTAAGGGTTTTAGTTCCATGGGTGGAACTTTAGATAAAGGTCATAAAGACCAATTTAAGGGGTTGATAGAAAGTGTCAAGCAAGGTAAAGGGCCACTAATCCCATTTGATGAAATTTATAACACAACGAAAGCTTCCTTCGCGGCATTAAGGAGTTTACGAGAAGGAACTTGGATTACCGTTTAATATGAAAATAGATTTAATAGCAGGTGCAAGACCGAATTTTATTAAAATTGCATCCATCATCCATGCGATTAAGCAGGCACAAGCGCAAAAACTAGATATTCAATTCCGATTGATTCATACAGGTCAGCATTTTGACCGAAATATGAGTGATTCGTTTTTTGAGCAATTAAATTTACCTGAACCTGATGTTAATCTAGGCGCTGGCGGTGGAACCCAAGCGGAGCAAACCGCTAAAATTATGATGGGTTATGAAAAGCTCCTACTAGAAGAGTCTACTGACTTATGTTTGGTGGTAGGAGATGTGACTTCCACTATGGCATGTGCCATTGTAGCCAAAAAATTACAAATTAAAGTCGCTCACGTGGAGGCAGGTATTCGGTCGCATGACATGAGTATGCCTGAAGAAGTAAATCGATTGTTGACAGATAGTATCAGCGATTATTTTTTCACTACTTCTGAGGTAGCAAATGAAAATCTTAGAAAGTCAGGGATATCAGATGATCGAATCTTTTTTGTCGGTAATACGATGATTGATACCTTATTATTAAATCAAGCTAGGTTTAAAAAACCAGATGTTTGGGATAAGTACCATCTAGAAAAAGGGAAGTATTTGGTGATGACATTGCATCGTCCAGCCAATGTGGATGAAGAAAGTAAGTTAAAAGAATTAATTGATCAAATAGTGATTCATTCGAATCAATTGCCTTTGATATTTCCAGTGCATCCTCGTACGAAACAAATATTGAATCGATTAGAAGTAAACTATGATTCTTTAATTCAAATAGATCCAATGTCTTATTTAGAGTTTAATTATTTGGTTAAACATGCTAAAGCGGTCATTACTGATTCGGGTGGAATTACCGAAGAGACTACCATGATGGGAGTACCTTGCATGACATTGAGAAATAATACAGAAAGACCCGAGACGATTAGCCTTGGAACGAATGAATTGTTGGGTGTTAATCCCAAAGCAATAGCTCCTGCTCTAGAAAAGTTGTTTCAAGGAGATTGGAAGAAGGGCGGAATTCCTCCTTTATGGGATGGAAAAACAGGAGAGCGCATTATACAAAAGCTGATTCAATTAGGTTAGCATCATGTGGCGTAAAATTTCTTTACTATTTCATACGATTAAGTTCTTAAAACCGACCCAGTTGATAGGTCGGTTTATTCATTTTTTACCTAGAAGTATTCGAGAGGTAACTATACATCCCGAAATCTCTACCGAAACTTCTTATCAAGGGTTTATTACTAAACAATCCTGTACCAAAGATCTGGATTGTTTTACCTTCTTATCCGAGACCAATTGTTTGTCATCCACTGGCTGGGACCATCCTGAAGTGTCTAAATTGTGGAGATATAATCTACATTATTTTGATTTTATTAATAGTTCCTGTGGAGAGGAAGGTTCAAGAGTTCAAAAAGAACTGGATCTGATACATCAGTGGATTGATGAAAACCCATTTGGGAAAGGAACAGCTTGGGAGCCATATCCAAGCTCTTTGAGAATTATCAATTGGATAAAATGGCATTGGCGAACAAAATCGTTGACAGACAAAGCGCTGATCAGTCTTTGGAATCAAGTACGGTATTTAGGTGATAGACCAGAATATCATCTTTTGGGCAATCACTTATTCATTAATGCCAAAGCATTGATATTTGCAGGGGTATTTTTTAAAGGATTAGAGACTCAGAAATATTTGAATCAAGGTCTAGAGATCCTTAACCAAGAGTTGAATGAGCAGTTTTTAGAAGATGGAGCCCATTTTGAATTAAGTCCTATGTATCATGCTTTGGGGATGGAGGATTTATTGGATCTATTTGCGATTTGCCATGCAAACATACCAACTTTCCCTAGGGGTGAAGTAGCTCAAAAAATTCAATTGGGATTAACCTGGTTACAGCTCATGTCTTATGCTCATGGAGAATTGGCTCATTTTAATGATTGTGCCAATGGTATTGCCCCAAGCCTGGGGCAATTGGAATCTTTTGCCTTCGATTTGGGGATTCAAGTCAATAAAATAGAGGGGGAGTCTACTACTAAGTTATTAAAGTCATCAGGCTTTTTTGTTTCTGAATGTAAGGAATTTAAGCTGATAGCTGATGTTGGGGAGATTGGCCCGACATATTTACCTGGACATGCACATGCTGATACATTGTCTTTTGAATTAGCCTTACATGGAGAACGTGTCATTGTTAATTCAGGAACTTCCCTGTATGGTCTGAGCCCAGAAAGGTTAAGGCAGCGAAGTACCAGCGCTCATTCAACGGTGGAAATTAATGGAGAAAACTCATCGGAAGTGTGGTCTGGATTTAGAGTAGCACGTCGTGCTGAACCGATGGATTTGAATTGGAATCAAGAAGGAGTTGATTTTACACTTGCTTGTTCGCATACGGGTTATCAACGATTTTCAAAAGATATAATTCATCGAAGAACTTGGACTAAGCAAGGGCGAAAATTAACGATTCAAGATAGAGTACTAGGGAAAATCAGATCGGCAAAAGCGAGGTATTTCTTGCACCCTGATATTACGTTGAGGGAAGAAAAGCAGCAACTATCCATGCTTAAAAATGGGAAAATTTTAGCGACTATAACGGCGGAAGATGGTCAGAAAATGATGGATATAAAGCAAGTGAAATCAACTTATCATCCTAATTTTGGGCTTTCTGTTCCATCTATTTGTTTGGAGGTAGCATTGCCAGAGTCTCAAGAAATAATTTTGAATGTAACATTTTAAGCACTTGAAAAGAATTGTCTATTTAACGTTTTACTTTGAACCGGATTTGTGTGCAGGATCTTTTAGGAATAGTCCTTTAGCCAAGGTTTTGGCAGAAAAGGTAAAGGAAGATTGTGTGGTAGAAGTTTATACCACCATGCCTAATCGATACGACACTTACCATGCTGAGGCGAGTTCTTATGAAGAGAGAGAAAATTTGATTATTCATCGAATTCCTTTGCCAGCTCATGAAAGTGGTATGATGGATCAAATAAAATCCTTTTATACCTATTTTAAAGAGGTTATTAGGTTAAACAAAGGGCAAAAAGCGGATTTAATATTTGCTTCTTCTAGTAGACTTTTTACCGCATTTTTGGGATATGTTTTATCGATCAAGTATAAAAAACCGTTGTACTTGGATATTAGGGACATATTTGTGGATACGATTAGTGATGTTATCAAATCGCCCATCATTAAGTTATTTATGTTGCCCGTGTTAAAGCTGATTGAGTATCAAACCTTCTCCAATGCCGTACACATTAATTTAATTAGTGGGGGATTTAAGACTTATTTTCAACAATTTAAGGGCGTAGAGTTTTCGGAATTCACGAATGGGATTGACGATGAGTTTTTACAAGTGAAATCGAATCCTGTAAGCTTAAGAAAGGAACACAATGCAGTCAAGACAATTGTTTATGCTGGGAATATTGGAGAGGGGCAAGGTCTTCATAAAATTATACCTCAAGCAGCAGTGATGTTAGGAGAAGGGTATCAATTTATCATCATTGGAGATGGAGGCGCAAAGGGTAAGTTATTGTCGGAATTACAAAAAAGGCATGTAACCAATGTAGAAATAAGAAAGCCGATACAAAGGAATTTGTTAATTGAAGAGTACCAAAAAGCGGATTATTTATTTCTTCATTTGAATGACTTAGATGCGTTTAAAAAAGTATTACCCAGTAAAATTTTTGAATTGGCCACGTTTGATAGTCCCATGATTGCGGGTGTTTCTGGCTATGCTAAAGAGTTTATTGAGAAGGAAATTACTTGTTCATTTGTTTTCTCTCCTTGTGATGTGGAGGCTATGGTTAGAGGCGTGAAAGAATTCAATGAAGGTAAAGAAATAGACCGAAAGGAGTTTTTTAGCAAGTATAATAGAGATCACATTAACCACGCCATGGCGGAATCAATCATTCAATATTTGTGAAAATATTTATAACAGGAGCTTCTGGATTTGTAGGAAAAAATGTCATTGAAAGCCTTGCGCCTACACATGAATTCCATGTTTTTGACCGAGAGAATTTCAATGTTGAATCCGATGTTGTTCTTCATTTAGCTGGGAAAGCACATGATCTTAAAAAGGTTAGTGAGCCTGATGAATATTATGCCGTCAATACGGAATTAAGCAAGCGCATGTTTGATGCGTTTTTGAAATCAACAGCATCTACGTTTATTCTTATGAGCTCAGTTAAAGCTTCTGCGGATGCTGTGGAAGGTATTTTAACGGAGGAGGTCCTTCCTAATCCTCAAACACATTATGGGAAAAGTAAGCTTTTGGCAGAGGAATATATACTAAGTCATGCCATTCCAGATGGGAAAAGAGTCTATATCTTGCGACCGTGTATGATTCATGGTCCAGGAAATAAGGGAAATTTGAATTTGTTATTTGAGGTAGTTCGTCGAGGAATTCCTTGGCCTTTAGGAGCATTTAGTAATCACCGTTCTTTTTGCAGTATAGACAATTTAGTATTTGTCATTCAAGAACTAATTGACAGAAAAGATATACCATCAGGGATTTATCAAGTAGCGGATGATGAGTCGCTATCAACGAATGAATTAATCCAATTAATGGCTCAATCTGCAGGGAAGCAAGCATCCATTTGGAATTTGCCTAAAGCAATTATTTCTAGAATGGCCCAATTGGGAGATTGGATTCATCTGCCTTTAAATTCAGAAAGATTGACAAAATTAACCGAGAGCTATGTGGTCAGTAATGAAAAAATTACCCAAGCTATTGGAAAAAAAATGCCATTAAGCTCTCGTGAAGGGATATTAAAAACGTTGACATCATTTTCGAAATCTTCAATATAGTTTAGAATAAGCTATATTTGATGCCTAAGCTTCCTCCGAGTGTGTTCTTCACTCTACGACCTTCATCGTATCCAAATTGAAGGTTTAAACTGCATTTTTCATTCAGTGTTTTTTGGAAGGAAATCATACCTGAAAACTGGGATATGAAGTCACTTTCTGATAATCTTGGTAACAAGTGATTTCTAGGACTAGCATAATATGAGCTTGAAATTCGGGATTGCCAACTTAGCGTTTTTGTTATACTTCCTGAAAGCCCAAGGTAAAATGATTTTACGGCATTTAGGGTAAAATTATATCCTCCGCCCTGTTGACTTTCACGGTCAATGATAATCAATGGCGTCCCAATTCCCTTTCCCCAATATTGCCATCCACCCCGGCCATTGTAAAAATAGGATTCAATTTCTATTTGATGTGGATCTTTGATTTTTAAGAATTCAGCTAATCCTGAAATATAATTGCCTTGGTTGGCCGTGTATAAATATTCTAAAGTAATCTTATCAATGAATCTACTTGATTTATTTTTGATGGAAATTCCTGTTAATCCATCATTAATTTGGGTCAAAGCAAATCCTCTACCTGTTTCATAGGCAGATTGTTTATATACTAAAACTTCCCAACCTTTGGGTTGAAATTTAACAGCCAAATCAAAGGAGCCTAGATGGTTACCAAATTGGTTACCCAAATCATCGTACCTACTAATGGTATCTGTTGGCACAATCTCGCGATCTTTGAGTACTGTAACCACATAAAAATAGGTATTCAAACTACTGGGATAGTAATCATAATCTCCACCTGTTTTTACCTTGGCTTCTCCTCCCCACATTACTTGGTGGTTTAATCCAGCAAATACGTTGATAAAGCTTTCTGGTTTTCCAAATCGACCATAAAGGCTCTTCTGATGTAAAAATCCATTTAATGTTGGACCCTGATTATCCATCCAGCCATGAGAAAATGTCATGTGTACTCCTAGCCACCCTTTAGCTAAGTTTATATAGTCTCTAGTTCCGATTTGAACTTTTGGTATTGGAACAGCATTGCCTGACCAAGCATAAAATCCTCCTGTTAGGCTAGAATCGCCTAATCCGTATATTTCTTTTCTTCTACCTGCCCATAGCTCCCATTTGCCTCGTCTTCCACTGACATAGGCTTGGGTAAACCAAAAATCATTCTGTTTACCTCCCCAGCCAGTTGCTTCCAACTCATATTTCCAGTCGTATTTTTTCTTCCATTGATAATTTTTCCCTGCCCAAGCTCGCACAACAGCTCCTGGGTTTTCTAGGGGTACTTGACCGTATTGTAAACTGCGCATCCAGAAAGGAGTAATACCCGTATCGGAGGCATATACTTGTGCTTCAATCCTTGCATGGAAAGAAGTATCTTGTTGACTTTTTACATTGAAATGTATTACAACCTGAATCCCAATAGTAAATAAAATGCCAATGTAATTAAATATGTTATTTCTTGATTGGAACATATCGTATTTTGTCCAAATTTGTGCTAAAGTAAATCAATATTTAGTTGAAAGACAAAGCATTAAATGTCTACTTATTTAGCGGTAATTGAAATTATAAACCTCGAAAAGTGTAGATTCTTTATGTGAAATAATTGGTAGTTTTTAATTTAAGGAATAGATTTTATAGGAAAAATACGTCTAAAACATGATTCATTGAGTAAATTTACTTTTCATCAGATTTACACTAAGTAATGAATTTTAAGCATTGGTTAATCCAGCAAATTGCCTCAGAGGCATCTATTTCGGAGAAGGAGGTTGATTGTGATGCAGCATTTGAGCATTTTAATTTAGATTCATTGTCGATAGTTTCACTTTCTTTTGAAATGGAAAGTAAATTTCAATTGGAAAATGTCGATCCTTCCTTATTTTCGGAGTACAATACGATAAACAAGCTTTGTGTATGGATGGAAAATCAACAATAAAATGGAACCCTTTTGCTCCTGATTATTTTAATGACCCCTATCCTATTTATGAGCTTTGTCGCCAGCATAACCCTATCCAAAAAGACAGTTTTGGGAATATTTTTTTGTTTAAATATCGTGATGTTGCGACTATTTTAGAATCACCGAATTTTGAGGTGAGTACATTAGCAGTTTATTTCGAGAGTAAAGAAAATTATATTTTTAAGAATAGTCCACAATGCCCTTTCTTAGCCAAAACTACTAGTAAATGGCTGATGTATTTGAATGGAGAAATTCATAGAAAATTGAGAATTGCTTTGGGCAAGGTGTTATTTAGCTATGATTATGACAGGTTAATTCAAGAAGCGGTAAAGGATTGTATACGCCATTTTGAAGATGTTAAGGAATTAGATATAGTCGATTTTTCTAAATACTTCATCTACCATATTTTATGTCATTTTATTGGATTAAAGGACTTTGCAAGTCTAGAGAAAGTAGTTGAATTTTCTAATCTTGCGGCAAAAAGTCAAGATATATTTGTTTCAAAACAAATGTATCTCAAAATAAATGAATGTTTTATCGAAGGGAAAGGGCTTTTTGCAGAGTCAAATTTTAAGTCCAAATTAATCAGAGAATTAGATGGATTGGAATTTGATGAGGATGATTATTACTCTCTTTTGGCAGTGACATTAATGGCATTTTTTGAAACTTCCAAAGATAATTTAACCATCA
Source organism: Aquirufa aurantiipilula (assembly GCF_019923745.1). Taxonomy (GTDB): domain Bacteria; phylum Bacteroidota; class Bacteroidia; order Cytophagales; family Spirosomataceae; genus Aquirufa; species Aquirufa aurantiipilula. The sequence continues at coordinate 79,147 of NZ_JAANOG010000005.1, read as the reverse complement.
CTCTTTATACTATATTATCAAATCCAAACTTAAAAGAATTTGTTATTCAGGCTAATCAAAAAGAAATTAAGTTATTAACGGAAGAGTGTATACGTTACGTTTCTCCTTTGCAATTTACTGTCAGAATTAATAAAAATGATGAGACTATTTTTGGCCAGCATTTTTTGGCAGGAACTCGATTTATTTTGGGAATAGCTAGTGCCAATCGTGATGAGGAAATATTTGACTCTCCTGATGAAATTAATCCCAATAGGCAGGTTAATCCACATCTTGCATTTGGAGCAGGAACGCACCTTTGTTTAGGTGCATTGATTGCCAGAAAAGAAATAGAATTTGGCCTTAAACCTATGGTAAAGTTCCTTCAAAAATTTGACATTGATTCAACACAACCTTTAGAATGGGGGAATCAAATATTTATGAGGACTTTAAAAAGTGCCAAGATTACATTGAGATAATATGGCGCAAATTGGACTTTTTTCTAGTGTTCTTTTTTTGCTAATCGCTTTTAGTTCCATATTCATTTTTAGAATTCAAGTATGGAAATCCTTATTAATTAGTTCTATTTTCACACTTGGTATTTTCATGCCGTTTACTTTGGTTTTTTTGTTATTGGGTACCGCTATTACCTATCAAATAGGAAATAAAATTCAATCATCATTTCCTTTGACAGGATTAGGTAACGGTATTCTCATAGGATTTTTGATCGTATATAAACTAAAAGAATCTTGGATTGATCACTTCATTTTATTGGATGTGGAAATTTGGGAGGAAACGGGCATTTGGCAAATTGTGGGTTTAAGTTTTTTTGTTTTCAATGCCATAAGTTATTTGATGGACATTAAAAAAAAGTTCATTAAGCCGACAGATTCTTTCTTCAAATTAATGCTCTATTTGCTGTATTTCCCCACATTGCATGCTGGTCCTTTACATCGGTTTAGTTATTTGAATAGTCAGTTTGAACAAGCAAAAATCACAGAAGCATCATTTACAAATGGAATGAGGTTGATCCTGTGGGGTATATTTAAAAACTTTGTTTTAGCACAACGATTAAACCAGTTATTAATTTCACTGAAAGGGAGTGAAATAGCAGGTTGGTGGACCTTGTTAATTGGCTTGGTCTTTTTCTTTTACATATATTTTAGCTTCAGTTCATTTGTTGATTTTTTTCAAGGGATTTCAGAAATCTTTGGTATTAGACTAAAAGATAATTTTCATAAGCGGGTTTATTTTTCTTCTAACCGACATGAATTTTGGAAAGGTTGGCATATTACCTTAAATGAATGGTTCAGAGATTATTTTTTTTATTGGCAAATTAAGTTTCAGTTCTGGAGAACTAAGCCTTATCTACTTCTATTGTTAACGTATATGCTTATTGGTTTATGGCATGGAATTAGCTGGCAATACCTATTTTGGGGATTTTTGAATGGGGCATGGATTCTACTAGAAAAAGCTTGGCAATTGCCTAAACTTAGGCAAGGTGGGTTATTGAAACAAAGTATGGGTATAGTATATCATATTTTAGGATGTTCATTTATTGCGCTTGTCTTTATTTATCCTACTCTTGGGGATTTATGGAACAAAATTAAAATGCCTACTTACTTCCCCATTGAAGTATGGTTTATTCAACGGAGAAATATATTTATATTTTTTGTGATGTTCTTTATTGTCGATTTATACCATCTCTGGTCTAAAGATGAGAGAATGGATTCTTTTCTAGAAAGTGTATCACCATGGGAAAGGCGTTTAATTTATACTCAGCTTGTTGTAAGTCTATTCGTTTTTGGGGATTTTAGTGGAGGTCTTAATAATTATTATTTAGCATTTTGAGATGAGACTTGTACTAAAGCTCACTTTTTGGATATTCGTAATGCTACTATTTGCAAGTGCTAGTGTACTTTTTAGTAGGTTTTCGGGAAAATCAAATATCTCAACATTAAGGCAATCAATGGCTAAGATTGATTCGAATTCAAAATCAATTTTCTTTTTAGGATCTAGTAGAATACAGCGAAGTGTTAATTCAAAGTTGATTCAAGATTCCCTTACAACCTGGCGAGTGTATAATATGGGTCTTTTAGGAAATACTTTGGCTCAGAATCTATATTTGGCTCAGTTTATTAAGAATTTGCCAGGGAACAAGGTTGTTTTTGTCGAATTGACATCCTATTTAGTTAATTATCCAGAATCATTTGAATCTGCTTTAGAATATTTGGAACTACCTGATTTTCCTAATTCATATTATAAATTTTTAGGCAAACCAATACCCTCATCCAAAAATTATGGTTTTTTAGATGATTTTGAGGCAGTATTTTGGAATACCATGATTCAAAATCAAAATGTAATAAAGAGAATAGCTTTTAGAGATGAGTATAATGGATATAATGAAATAGGCTATTCTCCGACGAATAGGAATGATGTAGTTTCGAAGGAGTCTTTTTTGAACCAAGAAAATTTGCACGTTTTTGCATTAAGTAAATTAGATATGAATGCGTATTCACGAGTAAATCAAGCCCTTAAAATGCAACAGCAAAATGAATTTAAAGTGGTGTTTTTACTCCCAATTACCTCCAACAATAAAGATGATTTTGAAATTAAAATCCCCATTTTTAATAAAATACCAAAAGAGTCTAAGTGGGAATATACCGGGCAATTTTTACAGGAAATGGCTAATCCTAGGTATTTGGAGAATAAAAATCACATGAACAGTCAGGGTGCAATGATTTACTCCCAAGGACTAGTCAAATACATCAAAGCCAACGAAAAAAATTGGTAAGTTTTTCTACTGGAATCGATACTTCATTCCTAGCATGCCACCTAGGGTATTTTTGATTCGGTCTCCTTGGTCAACAGCAATCTGAATACTAAGTCCCAGTTTTTTATTGACTTGCTTTTGTAGATTCAAAGAGGCAGAAATTTGCTTTAAATAGCTTTCTGGATTATTGGCTGGGATTACGGGATAGTCATACGAAGTGGATGAGAGCCTTGCCATCCAGTGAATTTGTTGAGGCAATGTCCCCCGAATTCCAACATACATGGACCTCACTGCATTATAAGCAAAACTTAGTCCGCCTCCTTGTTGACTTTCTTTGTCCATAATAATTAAAGGCGTACCTAATCCTCTTCCCGAGTAAATCCATCCATCTCGCCCACGTACATTTAGATAATTGACCATATTGGGGTAATCATGATCTTGTTTATTCAATAAGCTCCCTAATATGGACTGGTATGTACCTTGGTTTCCCGTATATAGGTATTCTAAACTTATACCTTCAATGATATTGGGTTCTTTCATGGTGAATGAAAGTCCGGTTAATCCATCATTAATGGTATTTAGTGACCAAATTCTATCTGATTCATAAGGGTTTTGGCGGTAAAGTAGGACTGACATTTGGTCGTTTTGATATCGTATGCCCAAATCCAAACTTCCCAAATGATTACCATATTTATTGTTCTCGTCATCATCAGGAAGTATTCCTTCCCCAGCGCCTAGAAGAACTTTGGTAAAGGCATTGAAATCTGATGGATACACATCATAAAAGCCTCCCTTAGGATCTCGCCTACTACCTCCCCACTGCGCTTGGTGGTTGAATCCCACAAAAAGATTAAGACTTGAAATAGGTTGACCTAAACGAAAATAAAGAGATTTTTGATGAAGATAAGAATCACCTATTGACCCTTGATTGTCAAACCAGCCATGGGCAAATTGGAAATTGATTCCCACCCAATCATGAAGTACGTTCACATAATTTCGGGTACCTACATGAACTTTAGGTAATGGAAGGGCATTGCCTGACCAGATGAAAAAACCAGCCGTCATCGTGGTGTCTCCTAAGCCAATAACTTCTCTTTTTGATCCCCCCCAAATTTCAAAGGCCCCCTTTTTTAGTCCAAGGTAAGCTTCTGATAATAAAAATTTGGATTCTTTACCCAGCCATCCAGTTCCTTCAACCTGGTACATCCAGTCAACATCTTTTTTGGGGTTGTACCATTTGCCATTCTTTATACGGATTATCCCAGTTGAATTTTCTACGGGAACGGTACCATATTGTAAACTTCTGGTCCAAAAAGGATTGATACCATTGGTAGAACCAACAGCCATGACATCCACGGTAGTGTGTCTGAGTGTGTCTTTGGATAAGGATGGACTAGAAAAACCAATAAATGTACTGAGTAATATAGAAAGAAGCATGTATAGAACTGATTGGTATAGACAGAAAAATTAATTAATCTATACGGTTAATTTACTAATATGCTCGAATAAACGAACATCTTCCTTTTATAATTTATTTAACGCAGCATGTAGATCATCCCATAAATCGTCGACATGTTCTAAACCGATGGAAAGACGCAATAAATTTCCTGGTGTACTACTTTGAGGACCCTCAATAGATTTACGATGTTCTATTAAACTCTCAACTCCTCCTAAACTAGTAGCCTGTTGGAATAAAGTTAGGGTAGATGCGAACTTTTGAGTAGCATTTTCTGAAGCTTTTAGCTGAATGGCTATCATGCCACTTTGTCCGTTTGGCATTTGCGTCTTCGCCAATTCGTATTGAGGATGACTAGGTAGTCCTGGGTAGTGTACCTTTTCTACTGCAGGATGATTTTCTAGTTTTCCTGCCAAAATGGCGGCATTTTTACTGTGTTCCCTCATCCTAAGAGGTAATGTTTTTAGTCCTCGAGCCAACAAGTAGCAATCCAGCGGATTGGGCGTAGCACCCATTAAAATCTGAACTCGTTGTATTCTTTGTGCCCATTCATCCTCTTTTTTTAGGATAATAGCTCCACCTAATATGTCAGAATGTCCACCAATGTATTTGGTGGTCGCATGCATCACGATATCCGCTCCAAGGGCAATTGGGTTCTGTAAAATGGGGCTAGCCAAGGTATTATCAACACCTACTTTAATACCTAATTTACTGGCAATTTGGCAGATTGCTGCTATGTCGCTAATACTCAACATAGGATTCGCGGGGGACTCCACCCAAATCAATTTGGTGTTGGGTTGAATCGCATTTTTTACCGCATCTACGTCCGTCATATCCACTTGGGAAACTTCTAAACCCCAGGGACCTAAAATTTCTTCCGCTAATTTATAGCTAGCATAATAACCAACAGCAGGCATAAGCACATGATCTCCTGTTTGTAGGCATTGAAAAACAGCATTTACCGCCGCTAAACCCGAGCCAAAAGCAAAAGCTTTTTCTCCACCTTCCAAAGCAGCCAAGGCTTTTTCTAAGACATCTCTATTAGGACTAGAATTTCTAGCATACATGTGACCTTTTGGATATGTTCCATCTTCAGAACGCTCAAAAGTGGTACTTAGAAAGATGGGAGCAGCAATGGACGCTGCCGTTTCATCTTTTAAGTTGCTACTGTGTATGGCTAGTGTTTCTTTTTTCATATATAGAAATTCTACATTCCTCATTCAATATCCCTAATAACTAATCCCTAATAACTATTTAGTTCTTCTTTCTTAATTCGAAATTCTTACCTAAATACAGTCGACGAACCTGTTCATCATCAGCTAATTCTTGAGGCGTGCCCGCTTTTAGGATTCTACCTTCAAATAACAAATAGGCTCGATCCGTAATGGAAAGGGTTTCATCCACATTGTGATCAGTTATTAAGATACCAATGTTGCGGTATTTTAGTTTAGCCACTATGCTTTGAATTTCTTCTACGGCGATTGGGTCAACTCCAGCAAAGGGTTCATCTAATAGGATAAACTTGGGGTCTACGGCCAAAGCCCTCGCGATTTCTGTCCTTCTACGTTCTCCTCCTGATAGTACTTGACCTAAACTTTTTCGAACATGCGTTAAAGAAAATTCCTCTAAGAGTAATTCTGTTTTTTCTTTTTGTTCTGCTTTGGTCAAAGCCGTCATTTCTAGTACGGCTAAAATATTTTCCTCAACTGTCAATGTCCTGAAAACGGATGCTTCTTGAGCCAAATATCCAATTCCTAACCTGGCTCGTTTGTACATAGGAAGGTGGGTGACATCTAAATCATCTAACCAAACTTTACCTTCATTGGGCTTAACTAAGCCTGTAGCGATGTAGAATGAGGTTGTTTTCCCAGCACCATTAGGTCCTAGAAGGCCAACAATTTCTCCTTGGGCAACCTGATAGCTAATGTGGTCATTGACCAATCGTTGGCCATATTTTTTTACCAGATTTTCTGTTCTTAGGATCATATTTCAAAAATAGGGAAAAGAGTTGGGGTCAGCAAGTAGAATACACATTCCAAGCTTTTTCCATTTTTTTTATTTTGGGGATTGCCATTTTTAAAAAATATTCCTACTTTTGCAATCCCGAAAGCAATCGGGCAATTGAGGTGGAGTAGCTCAGTTGGTAGAGCATCGGACTGAAAATCCGTGTGTCCCCGGTTCGAGTCCGGGCTCTACCACTTCAATTTTAGAAAGACCCTGACGAAAGTTAGGGTCTTTTTTTATGCTCTAGAGCCTATTTAGCCACTTTTCCCAGATAGAGTAGTGAAAAAATAGTTAGTAGTTCAAAGGTTACCTTTAAACTCTACAAAGGTAAATATACTGAAAAATGGGGCAATTTAAGTACCATTTTGACTCACTTTTGACTCACGGGGTGAAGTTATAAGAGACCTCTTTTTGTGCCCTAGGGCGGCCTATTGGCCACATTTGCAGACTTGCAGACTTGAAGCCTAATATTAAATTTGACTCACCTAATTACTTCCAGTGATTTTCAGGTACAAGCTCTACAATCTCAGCAGTTATTAACCCATTTTCAATGTACTTACCCAGTGGCCGAACTATGTTATTTTCCACTAAAAAGCTTAGCACCCCTTCATTCTCACTATAGTCTTTGATAATAAGCTCATTCTTTCCTAAAGCAATTTCGGGTATTGAAATGGAAGCTGTAAGAACAGTTGAGCCATCAAGTGTGCTAATCAGCTCCAAAGCAGTTTGGCTGTTTTTATATTCTCCTACTTGAGGAAATACCTGATATGTACTTCCATCCGAGGCAGTAAATATGTAAGTTTTCATGGGGTATTTGTTTAAGAAAAAAAGTCTATAGCTATTATATGTGTACTTTAGCCCTAAAAATTAACAGCTCGAGGTACTTATAAAAGTCTGGTGTTTTGAGGTATCACCTACAGACAGACTCATGTAAAGTTGTTACTTTATTTTGAAGTTTAGACAATTAACCATTCCTTGAAGCTGGCAAATTTTTCAACTAGATGGTCTGCCCAGAGCTAATAAAACTAAGGTGTTACAAACAAAAAAACTTAGAGCCAGTACAATTTAACTGCACCAGCTCTAAGTTATCTCAAAAATTAGGGAATGTCATTTCAGAAAGGACAATTCTCTCATGCACATTAAGGCAGTAAAGTATTACTTAACACTAAAGCAAAGTATGCTAGTTGGTCCTACCACACTTTTTAGTGCTCCTCCACCACCAACATTCTTTTTCTCGCTTTCAAGTACTAGTCCATACTCCCCTGGTTTAACATCTTGCAGGGTTAAAATGTACGAGCTTACTCCATACTTTGTCCCTACAAAGGTCAAGGTTTCCATTTTAGTACCTTCTTTCATTCTACCAAAGTTACCTAGCTTCATATACTCTACAATCCTGTTTTTAGCATTACTGTTCAAGCGGAAAACCTCAATAGAAGAACTAGGAGATAGTGAGTTATCTTGCACTTTGACAAGTAATTTTACAGTTCCTGCCTTAGTAGAAACATTAGAACAGCAGCCATTAACCACAATATTCAGTCCTACAGCAGACCAGTACATTCTAGTTTCAATGTTTACCTTATTCTTTTCTAAAGAGACTGCCTGAGTGTCATTTATAAGTAGGCCTTCTCCTACAAAATCTGGTTCCTTTAAAGCAAGGTCTTGCCCATTTGTAGTATGAAACAGCCCCATTAAGCATAGAATGCCTAGTGTCAGTATATTTCTCATGTACGTAATTGTTGCTATTTAGTTGATGTAATAATGTATACCAAATCCTAAGTTTAACCCAGCTATGCTCAGGCCATCTTCCACATTTAGCTTACCATATCCTAAGTCCAAAGAAAGCTCTAAGTTTTTTGTAGGACGGCCTGATAGACCTCCTCCTGCATTATAGCCAAAGAATGAGCCAGAGATATCTTTTACATAGCCACTAGTCAGTTTAGCCAATTCATATTTATAGCTTATAATACCTGCCCCGGCAAAAAGATATGGAACAATGTGATCTCCCCCCTCAGCAAAGTTGTAATAATACCTTCCACCATAGAAGTTTAAATTAAGGTTGTTAGTAGATATTGGGTTTATTGTAGCTTGAATAGCTGAGTTCATGTTAATATTGTACTTAGCACTTAGACCGTATGTCAATGTCTGATACTGTAGACCAAAGGCTAATTTCTCATTTTGTGCAGAAGCACGGTGTGTGACAAACATACTTATCACTACAAGAACTAAGATGGATGTGTGTGAAATGATTTTTTTCATGGATAAATAAATAGTAAAATAGTTAGTGCCTACTCTGTCATGGGATTTTCGGCATTCTCCCTTACTTGTGTAAATCAGTAAAAAGCTCTGGAATGGGTGTTTGGAGACAGTGTGCTATCTGGTAGACATGAAAAATGCTGGTGTTTATTTTACCTAGCTCAATTCTACTTAGCTGAGAATATTCCAAATTTGCTTCATTGGCAAGCTCTTCAATTGTCAACCCCTTTTCTGTCCTAGCTTTCCTTATTTTACTGCCTACCCTTTTGCAAACCTCTTTTTTTTCAAGCATAACTCTACAAAATTGAGCTATCAGAGAAATCTTCACAATGGCAAATTTGCCATATTACAGCAGACCTTGGTCCGCAAAACTGTAGTAGGAAGGTTTGTCTGGGCTAATGACAATGTGATCTAGAAGCTTAATGTTAAAGTACCCCAGTGCCTGCTTTAGCTCTTGGGTAATGTCTTTGTCTCCTCTTGAAGGTTTAATGTTACCTGATGGGTGGTTATGACAAATAAGGACATTGCTACAAGCACTTTTAAGGGCTGTAGCTGCAATCAACTTGATGTCCACCACAGTTCCAGATACAGAGCCTTTAGAGTGGAAGTGATAACCTATTACTTCACAACCATAATTCAGGTAGACAGCAAGGAACTCTTCTTGCAGTCTGATGGTATCAGGGTTAAAGAGTTCAAAAACAAAGCTGTAAGCTTCAGGTGATGTTACTATTTTACCCAAGCTAGTGACCCTCTTATTTTTAGGGACGTACTTTAGCTGAATTTCAGCTACAAAATGTTCTTTTTTCATAATAAGAAAAGCCACCCATTTCTGAGTGGCCGTGTTTTAGTTAATTACATTAATGTGAAAGTAAGGAAGCCATTTACCTAGAACCAAATACATGATTTTGTGCTCCTTGGATTGCATAATAGCCTCTATCCATACTGTTGTACCCCGTTGTAATGTACCTGACTGCTCAATTACAACTCCCTTGATGGGAGTGAAAAGCTGAATTAGCAAGCCTTGAGGTGTTACAAGCAGAAGTAAGTTTGGATGGAGAGCTCCAACTTGTTGTTTATTCTCCATAAATGCTAGCTTAGATACCAGCTCTCCTGCTTCCCTTGTACTGCATTTGCTATCTGCTGGGTAAAATCGTAGGCATTTACAGCTCTACCAAGGAACTGATCAATGTAGCTTGCCTTATTGGAGTTCGTTAAAAGGTTGAAAACTTTCCACAAGCTTATATCCCCCTGCTCATTTCTACAAAAGCTCTTGTCTTGGAAATAGTCCTTGGCTACATTACTTATTTGTGTGTCGGTATACAGCAAAGGGGGGATTTGCTTTTTGAGGGCATAGGGTAAGAAATTGTACAACCTAGCTCTTCCAAGCATCAATGCGAATTGCTTTTCAGTCAAATAGTAATTAGTAAAGCTATTTAACTGCTCAATATGCTCTTGGGGATTGTAGTTGTTGAGCATTTCCATGGTAGTGTCCATGAGCTCACCAATGGATCTTACCTTGACTCCCAGCTTAGTTCCATCTGTCCAAATGCACATGTTGTTGCAGACTTTTACTTGGAAACCCACAAATAGCTTGAAGGACTCAAGAGCACCTTTCTTGGCATTGAAATTATCTTCACTGTAGGATTTCACTCCCCCAATACTTAAGTGCATTGGCTGGCCATCAATTTCTTGGGTAATAGAAGGGATGTCTATGACAAACATAGCTCGTTCGTAAAAGATGGTCTTTTCATGTTCCAGTAATTCAGAAGCTTGCTTGTGCCTTGCCTCAGGTATACGACCTTTGATAGGGTGGCTCAGAAGAATGCTAGGAGCAAGGATTTCTTCTCCCTCAAGGTAATGTTTCACCACGTCATATGTAGATTGAACAAAGTCTCCAATACTTATTAGAGGCTCTAGATCTTTCGTATAGCTTGGTACAATATGATTATGCTGTATTTCTGCCAAAGAAGCCTCTATGGTATTTGCTCCAATAAAGCATTTGCTACTGCTTGTAACTTGTTCTGTTGCAATTTCTTGTATGATATTATCTGTTAACATGTTCTTGCTGTTTTTTGGGGGTTATTTGATGTGACAAAATCTCCTGCTTTCTACTCTCAAAAAATGGTAATAGCAGGTCTCTAAATTCAGGGTACTGGTTGTAGAGCCCTAAAAGCTCAAATGAAGTATTGCAACCACTAATTCGTGCTTTGATGTGCTCTATTCTTGGCTGTAAGTCCTCCATGGCCCATTTTGCAATTTGCAATCCTGCGAGGGGGGTAATTTTAAACTCAGGTTTTTCAATGAATAAGCCTGTTCTATCCTTGCTAGCTGTGGCATTGTGTCTGATGTCAAGGTCTAGTACAATAACGAACTCGTATTCAATGTTCTCACGTTGTATACTTTTCATGCCTACTTTCTCTGGCACCATTTTACCATTCTTATCGGCCAACACATATTCTGTCTTGGTACGAGTAGTAGCAATGATATGTACAGGTGCTTGAAGCATTTTCTGTATGAAAGCCTGATGGCGTGGATTTACCTTCCCCCACGCAGTAAAACTGTTCCCTGGTAGAGAGGAATGATATTCCAACAAGTACTCCCACTCATGTGTAATTGAATCCAGTATAATTACTTCCATGCCTTTGGAAACACAGAGCTCAATGGCTTCTATATACCTTTCGGGGGTGAATGGTGCACTAATACTGACAACCTGATAAGGGCCAAGGTGTGAATACAGGTGAGCACTTTCATTTTCTGTATCAATGACTGCTATTTTGGAGTAGTCTGGATACAGGCCACTAGCTAAGAGTATACTTGAATAGGTCTTACCTGAACCCGAAGGTCCTGTAATGCACATCTTGATCTTAGCCTTTTTCTTTTCTGCTGTAATAAGTTCCATGTAATAAACTTTAAAAGGTTAAACAAAAGAGGTGTAACAGATAAGTGCTACACCTCGTTTTACTAATTAACGTTTCAAAAGAGACAACTTCCTTGCACCATTCTCTGTAGAAGTTTCGGGCTTTTGAAATGTTTCTGTTGGCATACTACCTGCTGGAAAGTATTCATAACGGTGTGCCAATCTAATGACTTCTCCTGTATCAGGAATGACATAATCATAGGGCTCAACCTCTACTCTTTCCAGTGAGCCATTCAGCTCTTTACCAATCATCTTTTGGGCAACCTCTTTAGTGAAAGTTGAACTGATGCGTGTTCGACGACTAGTGGCATACATCTTGTTTGTTGTCTTTGACTGAACAAGCTCTAAGTCTCCTGATAATTCAAGAGCAATGTAGTGCTCTCCTTGAGCATTTTCCAGCTCAATGTAATCTGTGATAATAACCATGATAATATTGTTTATAGGGTGAAAGGGAACATGAGTTTGACCCTCTAGACTGAGTCGGGGTATCCCTCAAAATCATTCACAGGGAGGGGAAGGGATGGCGGCGGCCTAAACAGAGCTAAACACGCAAGTGCCAATTTTCCGGGGAAATTTTTTGGGGAGCTTGTGTGAAAAGTTATCAACACATGTGCAAAACTTTATGTTGCTATTGATTGCCTCAGTGGGTAATTTTGTATATATTATAATGTACTAGTAGCATAGAAATGCTATTACAGCCTATTAAGGTCCAGGGGATATATAGAGGTTCAGAAGTCGGATAGTATTCTGCAGCATTGAAATAACATGCAAGGATAGTGGAAGAGGTTTCTCCGATAGGTACGAAAATGGTTGCCATATAAGGCAAGTGGATGGGCTCAAAACACACGGGTAAGGTGTCCTGAATTAACAGGGGGTTTAGAGTCCATGTAGGTGTAGGCGAAAGCTAACGTACGGCACTGCTGAAATTGTCAACTGATCCAGTTAGATAGGCTTTTTTTCTAAGCCTTAGGGGAACCTTTGCCTTTTTTCAAGGAAGGTAGTTAACAAATGTTAGTAAGCAGATACAGAGTAAATATGTAAACAATGGTTACCGCAAGGTAATTATTTCCACATAAATACCCTCCACCTCTATAGCTTTCACTCTACATATTCACATATATTATAAATTTGGTTGTAACTTAGGCATAAGTACATCCTATAGGAATATGGCATGTACCTCTTAAACCTATTGCAGAAAAAGCCAGCTTGAAATAACCTGCGGTTAACTCTGCGTGACAATTGTGTTTGTAGTATGCTAATAAACCAGAACCCAGAGCAACAAGCTAGAGATAACATTGACAGGCAATTATTAGCCTGCGGTTGGCTTATTCAAGATAAGAAGACGCTTAACCTTGTAGCAGGGATAGGTGTAGCTGTACGTGAATACTCGACCAATGTAGGGCCAGCTGATTATGTGCTTTTTGTCAATCAAAAGCCTGTAGGTATAATTGAGGCCAAGCGTGAGGAGGAAGCAGTTAAGTTTTCCACCCATGAGAGTCAAATAGAAGACTATGCCAAGGCCAAGCTTAAGTTAATTGACCATCAACCACTACCTTTCCTATATCTGAGTACAGGTGTCCTGACAAAATTTTTGGATAGTCGAGATCCCAGCCCAAGGTTTAGGGAGGTATTTACTTTTCATAGGCCTGAAACCATGGCTAAATGGCTTAGAAAAGAGGCTTCTATTAGGAAACGTATGGCAGAGAATTTTCCTGCTTTAGACCCAACTGGCTTACGAGAATGCCAAATAGATGCCATTAACAACTTGGAGGCTTCCTTTAAGAAGAGTAAACCAAAGGCCTTGGTTCAAATGGCAACTGGCTCAGGAAAGACCTTTACGGCTATTACTTCTGTATATAGGTTACTCAAGCATGTCAAGGCAGAAAGGATATTATTTTTAGTAGACACAAAAAACCTTGGGGAGCAAGCTGAAGGAGAGTTTAGGAAATACCTTCCGCAGGATGACAACAGGCTATTCCCTGAATTGTATGGGGTTAGCAGATTAACCAGTTCATTTATTCCAGAGGATAGCCAAGTATATATTAGTACCATTCAGCGTTTATACAGCATATTAAAAGGTGTGGAACTTGATGAAAGTGCTGAACAAGATAACCCCAATGAGCAAAAGTCTTTTGCAAAGGAGGCATTACCTGTGGTGTACAGTGAAAAACTGCCAATTGAGTTCTTTGACTACATAGTGATTGATGAATGTCACCGAAGTATATATAACCTGTGGAAGCAAGTATTGGACTACTTTGATGCATTTCAAATAGGCTTGACAGCTACCCCTGATAACAGGACATTTGGTTACTTTAACCAGAATGTTGTATCAGACTATGGCTATGAAAAGGCTGTTATTGATGGGGTTTTAGTACCCTACAATGTGTATACCATAGAGACTCAAATTACCAAAAATGGTGCAGCCATCAAGATGGGCGAAATGGTGGATAAGCGGGAAAGGCTTACACGTAAGAAGTTCTGGGAAGCCATTGATGAAGATGTGGAGTATCACGGAAAACAGCTTGATAAGGACATAGTCAACCCAAGCACAATACGCACCATTATTAGGGAGGTAAAGACCCAACTTCCATCTATGTTTCCTGATAGGATTGACAGCAAAGGAGAATTTGAAGTGCCTAAGATGTTGATATTTGCTAAAACGGACAGCCATGCAGAAGACATTATTGACATAGTTCGGGGGGAGTTTGATCAAGGAAATGACTTTTGTAAGAAGATAACCTACCAAAGTAAGGAAGACCCCAAGACCATATTATCACAGTTTAGAAATGATTATTACCCCAGAATAGCTGTAACTGTAGACATGATTGCTACTGGTACAGACATCAGACCCTTGGAAGTTTTGCTTTTTATGCGTGATGTCAAGAGTCGAAGTTACTATGAACAAATGAAGGGTCGAGGGACGAGAACTTGTACGCTGGAGGAGTTGCGAGCTAAAGGTACACCATCTGCTAAGTTCAATAAGGACCATTTTGTTATCATTGATGCCATTGGAGTTGAGCAGTCTCAAAAGACGGATAGTAGGCCTTTGGAAAAAGCACCAACTGTTTCATTGAAGGAGGTGTTACAAAGAATAGCTGTGGGTGACAGAAGTGAGGAAATGATGTCTACATTAGCCAACAGGCTACTTAGGTTAGACAAGCAGATAAATGAGCACGAGAAGCAGTTATTTGAGGAAAAAGCAGAAGGTAAAGGTATTACAGAGGTTGTAAGGCAATTATTGTATGCACATGACCCAGATACCAAGGATTCTATCATGAAGAGTATTCTGGTATATAATCCCGGGATAGCACCTAAGCTGTTGGAAGAACAAGCAGAGAAACAGCATCAAGCCATTTTAGAACATGCTGTAGCTGTATTTCATAACCCCGAGCTAAGGGAGTTTATTGTGGATGTTCGTAAGAAGTATGACCAAATTATTGACTCAGTTAATATTGATACCGTTATTAACCAAGGCTGGGTAAAAGATAAGAAGGCGGAAGCAGAGCAGTTAATCATGGACTTTAAGACATGGATGCTGGAGCATAAAGATGAAATTACAGCCTTGCAGATATTCTATGATCAACCATACAGAAGAAGGGAGCTTACTTTTAAAATGCTGAAAGACTTGGCTGAACAGATTATTAGGAACAAGCCATTGATTGCCCCTCTAAGGGTATGGCAGGCTTATGAGCAATTGGAGGATGTAGCAGGTCAACCTAAAAATGAGCTAATAGCTTTAGTGTCTTTAATTAGAAGGGTCGCTGGCTTAGATACCACTTTGACAGCTTTTGACAAAACAGTGGACCAGAATTTTCAACAATGGGTGTGGAAGAAACATCAGGGTAATGCCACCAAGTTTACCCCAGAGCAGATGCAGTGGCTTCACCTTATTAAGGAGCATATTGCCACTAGTGTACACTTGGATGTGGAAGATTTGGATTTTACTCCATTTGACTCTTTGGGTGGAAGAGGTAAGCTTAGCCAGTTGTTTGGAGCAGATATGCAGGTAATTATTGAAGAACTAAATGATGTGTTGGTAGCATGATAGAGGAAAGTTTGCCTGATGGCTGGGAGCTTGTACATTTTGGTGATGTAATTGACATTATTAGTGGTAAAAACCAGAAAAATGTTGAGAGTAATAAAGGGCAATATCCAATATATGGTAGCGGAGGTGTAATGAGTAAAGCAGACCAGTATTTATGTGAAGCAGGGACAACAATAATTGGCAGAAAAGGCACTATTAACTCTCCAATTTATGTTAATGAAAGGTTCTGGAATGTGGATACAGCCTTTGGCCTTTCACCTTTTGGAGTGCATAAAAAGCTATTCTACTATTACTGTTTATTCTATAACTTTAAGAAGCTAGATAAAAGCACTACAATACCCAGTTTAGCAAAATCTGACTTGTTACAAATAGAGTTTCTCCTCCCACCCCTTGCAGAACAGCACCGAATTGTAGCCAAGATAGAAGAGCTTTTTAGTGAATTGGACAAGGGTGTTGATTTACTTAAAACAGCACAGCAACAACTTAAGGTATACAGACAATCTGTTTTAAAGTATGCCTTTGAGGGTAGGTTAACCAACCCTGATTTACCAGAAGGGGAGTTGCCAGAGGGGTGGGGTAAAAAAAGTGTGGAAAGTGTTTGTGAGCTACTTAATGGGTTTGCCTTTAAAAGCTCAGATTTCTTAACTTCTGGAATAAAGGTTGTTAAAATTTCCAACATAGGGTATTCACAGTTTTTGTATAAAGACCAACAATATCTACCTGAGTCATTTTTGTTAGCGCACAGTAAGTATATAATAAACAGTGGAGATCTCTTATTCGCGCTTACAAGGCCCATAACTAATAATACGACTAAAATTTGTTTCTACCCCAATAATGATTTGAGTGGTTTACTCAATCAGCGTGTTGCTTGCTTCAAGGATATTACTTGTCTGCCCAAATATATTTTCTATTTCTGTATGACTGAGGAATTCAAAAAAGCTATAAAGGCAAAGTTTACTGAAACCTTACAGCCAAACCTCTCCCCAAATGACCTAAAGAAAGTGTTGATCCCTATTCCAGAGTCGCTAAAATTACAGGCAGAAGTTATAAATGAAATAGAGTTCCGGCTTTCTGTTTGTGACAAGATAGAAGAAAGCCTAGAAGAGGGTCTACAACAAGCAGAAGCATTGCGGCAAAGTATACTTAAGAAAGCTTTTGAGGGTAAGTTGGTACCCCAAGACCCCAATGATGAGCCTGCCTCAGTACTTCTAGAGAAGATAAAGGCTGATAGAGCTGCCCTACAACCAGCGAAGACAACTAAAAAGGTAAAATAATATGAGCACAGAAGATAATAACACATCCAGCATTATTAGTAAGGTATGGAGTTTCTCCACAGTACTTAGAGATGATGGTGTAGGATATGGAGATTACCTAGAACAATTAACTTACCTGCTGTTTTTAAAAATGGCGGATGAGTTTAGTAAGCCTCCATATAATAGGCCATTACACATTCCAGCAGGCTATGATTGGCAGACATTGGTAGATAAGCGTGGTGCAGAATTAGAGGAGCATTACACTCAGACATTACGTGAGTTAGCTAATGCAAAGGGCTTCCTTGGACAGATATTTACCAAGAGTCAGAATAAGATACAAGACCCTGCCAAGCTCTTTAAGCTCATTGACATGATTGCCAAGGAGCAATGGAGCACCATGGGAGCCGATATTAAAGGTACAATTTATGAGGGTTTACTTGAAAAGAATGCACAAGATACAATAAGTGGTGCGGGTCAATACTTCACTCCAAGGGCATTAATTAGAGCCATGGTGGAATGTATTAGGCCAGAGCCTATGAAAACCATAGCAGACCCAGCATGTGGAACAGGTGGTTTTTTTCTAGCGGCTTATGACTTCATAGCCAACCCTGCCAATTATTCATTGGACAAGGAGCAGAAGCAGTTCCTCAAGATGAAGACCTTTTATGGCAATGAGATTGTAGCTAGCACCAGGAGATTGGCATTGATGAACCTTTTCTTACACAACATTGGTGACTTTGATGTAGACAGTCACATTAGCCCAGCTGATGCATTAATTTCTGACCCTGGGTACAAGGTAGATTACGTACTGGCTAACCCTCCATTTGGCAAGAAAAGTAGCATGACTTTTACTAATGAAGAGGGAGAGCAGGATTCAGAAGATTTGACCTACAATAGGCAAGACTTTTATGTGACAACAAGTAACAAGCAACTGAATTTCATGCAGCATATTAAGACCATGCTTAAAACAGATGGTAAAGCTGCAGTTGTACTTCCTGACAATGTCCTTTTTGAAGGGGGTGGTGGTGAAACTGTAAGGAAGAAATTATTGGAAAGCACCAATTTACACACCATACTTAGGTTACCAACTGGTATATTTTACAAACAAGGTGTAAAAGCTAATGTATTGTTTTTTGACAATAAGCCTACTACCAAAGACCCATGGACAAAGGAAGTATGGTTCTATGACTTTAGGACAAATATCCACTTCACGCTCAAGAAAAACCCTTTGAAGTTTGAAGACCTTAGAGACTTTATTACCTGCTATAACTCTGAAAATATCAGTAAGAGAGTTGAGACCTACCACCCTGAAACCAACCCTGAGGGAAGGTGGAGAAAGTTTACTTATCAGGAAATTGTGGAAAGGGATAAAACCAGCTTAGACATTACTTGGCTCAAGGACAAAAGTCTTACTGACTTAGACAACCTACCTGACCCAGATGTGTTGGCAGAAGAAATTATTGATAATCTTCAAGCAGGTATAGACAGCTTTAGGGAGATAATGTTGAGCTTAAAATAAGGCATATGACCATTAAACTTGCCCGAATTACCAAGGTAAATCCCCGAGAGGTCTGGAAACATGAGGCACTTGATTTCACCCAATGGCTTGCTAAGGATGAAAATATTGCTGTACTCTGTGAGGAACTTGAGTTGAACCTTGAAAATATAAAGCCTGAGGCAGCAGCAGGTAGATATAATGTTGACTTGGTGGCGGATGATATTGATACTAAGCGTAAAGTTATCATTGAAAATCAGCTAGAACCCACAGATCACAAGCACTTAGGGCAGATTCTTACTTATGCTTCCTCCTATGATGCAAGTGTTATCATTTGGGTGGTAACAGATTACACAGAGGAACACAGACAGGCCATTGACTGGTTTAACAGGAATATCAGTGAGAACATTAGTTTTTTCTTGGTACAGATAGAAGTGTATAAAATTGGTGAGTCTGACCCTGCACCCAAGTTTAACATTATTTGTGAGCCAAATAACTGGGGTAAGACACTTAAAAGCTCAGGCTCTGGTGATACCGTAAGTGCTACCAAGCTTCTACAAATGGAGTTTTGGGAAGGATTAAAGGAGTATGCCACAGCAAGAGGTTCAAAGGTAAATTTCTCACACTCTCCAAAGCCTAAGAATTGGTTTAATGTGTCCATTGGTTCAAGTAAGTGCCATGTGACTCTTACCTTAAATACCCAGAAACCCCATATTGGTTGTGAGTTGTTTATTATGAATGATAAGGCTTTATACAGCTCATTGTTTCAAAGTAAAGCAGAAATAGAAAAAGCTATTGGCCTTGAGCTAGAATGGAGAGAGTCCCCTGATAATAAGTCATCTGTTATACAAGTGACATTAAAGGGCAATCCTAAAGACCGCCAACATTGGAACAATTATTTTGAGTGGTGCACCAATACAGTTGAGGTATTTAGTAAAACCTTCAAGAGGTATATCTCAAACTAGGATGTAGAGGTTCTGTCATCAATATGAGTGTCATAATAGAGCCTTAAAAACCTGTCATGGTCACTTATGTATTTATCTGGTAGATGATCCATAAGTAACCTGAACAGCCACAGCTTAAATAGTTCTTCCTTATTAATAGGTATTCTATTTAGCACAGCTTTCCACTCATTAATGTCAAAAGCATGTTCAGACACCCAGTTGTCTTGAGTAAAATTTTGGCTATTGAAGTGATTATCAAAGGTCCTTTCATAACCCCAGAACTGGTATTGGGTATTTTGGGTATCATTATCAAAGGGGTTTTCTTCCTCTCCTTTGAAGTACTTAAACATGCTGTATTGATCCATAAGTACAGTTTCCGCTATTCAGCAAGTAATGTCTCACTTTTTTAGCTGAAAAAGAAGTCTGGCTACCTTAAAAATTAAGTTGGGGTAATTCGTCCAGTGTACCTACCTGCTCCATACCTAAACTACGTAAGTACTTTAAGCTTGTTAACATGGATTGGTGGGAGCATAATCTTTGTACTAAGTGTAGGTCTTTATCTCTTTTAAACACAGAGCAAACTGCTGTATGTCTGAATGAATAGAGAGTATGATATTGGGTAATAAAACCTTCTTTTAAAAGCTTGCTCTTTACTCTTGACCATGCAGTTGAGAAAAAGGACTCATTTAAGGGCACTAATTGATGTGTGAAAATATTATACTCACTAGGTAATTGGTCAACACCACCTTCCAATAGAAATATCCTGATGATGTCTGGGACAGGAACAGCTCTTACCCTCTTGGACTTATTCTCCCTGCCTGATAATATGAGTGTCTTTAGCTCTTCATCAAAATTTCCTCTCTTGAGTAGCCTAACTTCTTTGTGAGGTCTTAGGAGCATACAATACATAAATAATGAACACAGATACAGGCGCTTGTTTCCATTTTTTACCTTGACAAGCACATCTTCTAACTGGCTGTCAGTAAAAGCTTGATTATGTACAGCTTCAACTCTTTTGGTAGATGTACTTAAGGCTGGATTTTTTTCAATGATGCCTCTACTAACTAACTTACTGAAAACAGCCCCTAATGTTCTTCTTTTGATGGCATAATAGGCATTGGAAGAGTTATACCTTTTAAGGAATATTTCTATGGCCTCAGGGGTTAGAGCACTTATTTCAGAGGCTAACAAGTCTCTAGTTTGGCAGTACTCCAATAACTCCTTTATAACAATGGTACAGTCGCGGATGTACTTCTTAGAATATGCTGATTGGTGGTATTCTTGTACAAGGTTAGTAAACAGTTCTTCTATGTAATGCGTGACATGACCAGGTATCCAGCCATTTCTTAGTTCATCCTGTACTAGGGTCTCTAGCTTGATAAGTTCTTTGAATCTAGCCTTTGCTCCCCTTACCTGATTGGGGGTACAAGCCTTGCCAAATACTGAAGCATTATAAATTCTGTACCTTTTTTTATTGATGTAAAAGTACACATATGACCTCTTGGAAAGGTCTTCACTAAAAAAAATGGAAGTACTAGAAATTTTCATGTTTGACTCATATTTGACTCACTCAGGTGAAATATGAGCTAAAAGTGGCCTTAGAGCTTAATAGAGAGGGTAGAGCATCGGACTGAAAATCCGTGTGTCCCCGGTTCGAGTCCGGGCTCTACCACTTCAATTTTAGAAAGACCCTGACGAAAGTTAGGGTCTTTTTTTTTATCCAATATTAGGCTAGATTTGTTAATCATTGTCAAGATTTGCGGCAAGATTTTTGTTTAGGTTCACCCCTAGATTTGTCAACTTTTCAAAAGTTGACAAATCTAAGCCAAATGAATCAATTTTGAACGCAATTGATATAAGTAAACTGATTTTAACCTAGCTTAATAACCTATGAAAATGAGTCGTCGGGATTTATTGAAGGCATCGGGCACCACCGCAGGTATGGCCCTTGTTCCTCAGCTTTCTACCGCCCAAAATACCCCATCCAAAAACACATTCCGTTTAAGTTTGAACCTAAGTACCATCATGGGTCAAAACTTAGGTTTTATTAAAGAATTAGAAGTAGCATCTCAAGCTGGATTTAGATCCGTAGAAATTTGGATGCCAACCCTCGAAAAATATTTAGCGTCTGGAGGAACCATCGCTGATGCCAAAAAACGCATCGCAGACTTAGGTCTTACCATAGAAAATGCCATCGGATTTGCTCAATGGATTGTGGATGACAATACTACTCGGACGAAAGGCCTAGAGCAATTAAAGCGAGAAATGGGTTTATTAGCAGAACTAGGCTGTAAGCGTACTGCGGCACCCCCTATGGGTGCCACTGCTGAGCCAGGCTTGAATTTAAAAGCGGCTGCAGAACGATATAGAACTATTTTGGAATTAGGTGTGCAAATGAACGTCATTCCTCAATTAGAGATGTGGGGTCATTCCAAAAATTTACATCGTGTAGCTGATGTGCTTTTTGTGGCCGCTGAAAGTGGACATGCCAAAGCTCGATTGCTTTTGGATGTATTTCATATTTACAAAGGTGGTTCTAGTCATGAAAGCCTTCATTTGGTTGGCGAGAATTCCATTGATATTTTTCATATTAATGATTATGTCACAAGTATAAAACCAGATCAAATTAAAGATGCAGACCGTATCTATGCTGGTGATGGAGAAGCTCCCATTGATAAAATCGTACATGCTTTAAAGCCAAGTGCTCAGCCTGTAGTTCTTTCCTTAGAATTATTTAATAAGCAATTGTATGCTCAAGACCCTTTAGTTGTGGCTAAAACTGGTTTAGAAAAGATGAAAGCTGTAGTAAAACGAGTAAACGCTCAATATAAAGTATAAATACCTTCTTGAAAAAATTCAGTTTACTAGCAGCTCTTTTGTGTGGAATATCATTTGTACAATTAGCCGCAGAACCAACTACCAAATCCACTTCCCCAAAATTAAAACTTTGGTATAATAAGCCAGCTAAATATTTTGAAGAGGCATTGGTCTTGGGTAATGGTCGGATTGGAGCCACGGTTTATGGTGGTACCGATACCGATAAAATTCACCTAAACGATATCACACTTTGGTCTGGAGAGCCGATGGATCCATACATGAATCCACAAGCCTACAAACATCTTCCAGCCGTTCGAGAAGCTCTCAAGCAAGAAAATTATAAACTAGCCGATTCATTAGTCAAGAAACTTCAAGGTAAATTTTCAGAGTCCTATGCACCTTTGGGCGACTTATATATCGATTTTAAATCTAGTCAGGTAACGAATTATTACCGTGAGTTGGACTTGGAAAAGGCCATTGCTTCTGTCAAGTATGATGCAGGTAATCAAACCATTTCGAAAGAATATTTTGTGTCATATCCAGACAAAATTCTAGTGATTCACCTAAAAAGCTCTCAAGCAAAAGGGCTTAATTTTAGTGTAAGATTTGGCTCTCAATTGAAATATAAATCAAAATCTACCATCAATCACTTGCATTTTCAAGGGGTAGCTCCTGTGCGAGCAGAACCAAATTATGTTAGAAAAAAAGGGAATCCAATTATTTTTAAAGAAAATCAAGGAACTCGCTTTTCAGCCGATGTTTTATTACAATCCACTGATGGGCAAGTTGCTAGAACAGATAGTACAGTTAGTCTTTCCAATGCCACAGAAGCCACTATTTTGGTTTCATTAGCTACAAGTTTTAATGGGTTTGATAAAAACCCTCAAAGCCAAGGTCTAAATGATGATGCCATTGCACAAGAGCAATTGCAAGTGGCTAGTCGGAAAACCGTTGTGGAAATGCGTGCTAGACATATTCAAGACTATCAGCAATATTTCAAGCGAGTGAATCTTCGCTTAGGAGGCGAGCAGGCTCCTGAGCTCCCTACGGATGATCGCTTAAGAAGGTATGCCAAAGGTGAGAAAGACCCTTATTTAGAGACTTTATATTTCCAATTTGGTCGTTATTTATTGATTTCAAGTTCTCGGACTTTGGGTGTTCCTGCCAATTTACAAGGTCTTTGGAATCCGCATATCCAACCACCTTGGAGCAGTAATTATACCATGAATATCAATGCAGAGGAAAATTATTGGCTGGCAGAAAATACGAACTTGTCAGAAATGCATGCCCCTTTTTTAAGCTTCATTGAAAATTTAGAGAAAACAGGAAAAATTACAGCCAAGACTTTTTATGATGCTCCAGGTTGGACTGTGCATCATAACTCAGACATTTGGGCTATGACGAATCCCGTTGGCGACTTTGGGAATGGATCTCCAAGCTGGGCAAACTGGTATATGGGTGGTGCTTGGGCTGCTACTCATTTATGGGAACATTATAGCTTTACTAAGGATGATAAATTCTTGAAGGAAAAAGCTTATCCATTAATGAGAGGAGCAGCTGAGTTTTGTCTGGCCATGTTAATTCAAGATAAAAAAGGCAATTTGATTACCTCTCCTTCAACTTCTCCAGAAAACAGGTTCATCACACCAACGGGTTACCAAGGGGAAACCGCTTATGGGGGTGCTGCAGATTTGGCCATGATTCGTGAACTATTTCAAGATCTTATAGAAGCGGATAAAATATTAAAACAAGATGCATATTTTAGTCAACAGCTACAAGATGCCCTTAAAAAATTATATCCGTATCAAGTAGGTAAAAAAGGTAATTTACAAGAATGGTATTTTGATTGGGAAGATGTAGAACCTACCCACCGCCACCAAAGTCATTTATTTGGTTTGTTCCCTGGAACACATTTGACTGTCGAGAACACACCTGCATTAACCAATGCCGCCAAAAGGACCTTGGAAATAAAAGGTGATGAAACGACAGGATGGTCTAAAGGCTGGCGAATCAATTTATGGGCAAGGTTAAAAGATGGAAATCATGCCTATAAAATGTACCGTGAATTACTGAAATATGTAGAACCAGACGGAGTTAAGATTGAATACCGCCGCGGTGGGGGAACATATCCTAACCTGTTTGATGCTCATCCTCCTTTCCAAATAGATGGAAATTTTGGCGGCGCTGCTGCTGTGGCCGAGATGTTGGTACAATCTGATATGAACAAAATTTATTTACTTCCTGCAATTTCTGATGATTGGAAAGTGGAAGGGGAAGTTAAAGGACTAAAAGCAAGAGGGGGATTTGAAATTGATATGGCTTGGAAAAATGGCAAGGTTGTTCAGTTATACATCAAAAGTGTTCCGGGTGGAAAAACCACCTTATTTGTTAATGGTTCTTCCAAAGAAATTCAGATTGCTAAAGGGAAGAAAGTGAGAATTTTATAGGGAGAGAAGAATGTAGAATGTAGAGTTTTTCAGAAAAAGACTCACTTTCAAATGGGATTAATGAAGTTAACAGTTAAATGTAAATTAATTTTTCACTCCATTCTACATTCTACATTCTTCATTCTACATTAATACAAGAAACTGCGCCCAAACACTTCTACCAACTCCGTTGATGCCTGAACCATGCATGCGGTAATCCACATCACCCAGGTTTTGCAGTTGAAGACTCAATTGCCAATGCTTACGGGCATAAGTAGTTTGTAAATTCAAAATGCCCCAACCAGCTGTCCCCAAAGGATTCATTCGGTTGTCAGATTTATCCCCAGCACTTAGTCGTTCCTGACTTAGAGCAAACACATGTTCAACTTGGGAGGTAAATCGACCTGTTTGAATCAGGTATTGGATTGAGCCATGCAAAGGTGGAATTCGTCGCATAGGTTCATTTTGTGTCAAATTTTGACCGAAAACATAAGATATTTGCCCTTGCAAAGCACTTTTGGTATTGATTTTATACAATCCTGACCATTCTCCTCCAGCCAAATAGCTTTCTTCTACATTCCTTTTTTCATAGACAGGATAGCCTTGAATCAAATTGCTTGTTTTCACCCGGGTAATTAAATTACTAAGGCCCGTTCTGAAAACGGAAAGCTGTTGCCGAAAACGATAGTTTTCAAATTTATAACCCACTTCTAGATTCAAAGAATATTCAGGCTTTAATTGATAGGCCGGTTTTTCATACCTAAAATCAACAATACCAAGGCTTCCTAAATCATCCAAATTGGGTGAGCGAAAACCAGAACTGCTGGAAAGGTATAAGCTAGAGTTTGGACCAATGAAGCGACTTATACCTGCTGTATAAACCAATGCTTGATTTTGAACAATACTTAATCCCAAAGTCGTATCGGGTAAAGTAGCTTTTACTTGATGCCAACGCATTCCTAGTTCAAGTTGATACTGGTTCATCCGAATATGGTGCAATGTAAAAAGTGAGCTTTGCTCATAGGTAGATTGATCAGGATATAAGCCTCTCAAGGCTGTGGTTTTTTGTGTAGATTGATTGATATCTGCACGGGAACTACCCACCCAATCATGATATATCTCAAAGCCAGAGGTAGAAGACCAGTGTTTTGTCCATTGGCTCTCAACATCCAAACTGAAGCTTCGAGTATTCACTTGATCAGATTCTACTCGTAAGGTTGGACTTCCATTTTTCTGGGCTCTTCTATTCTCTACACTAGATTGAAAGGCCACAATTCCCGTAATTTTTTGTGCCCAAGCATGTAGAGTTCTAGCAGTACCTTTCCAATAAATTCGTTCATATTTTTGCTTTTCCATTTCATTAATGGCAAAGTTTTCTAAGACAATTTTATGGTAAACGGGTACATTATTTTGTAACATTTGTTGATAGCCTACTTCCCATTCAAATGTCTTACTTGCCTGATGTCTAAATTTAAACATGGAAGAACCCTCTTGATAGCCACTTGGGCTTTGTGCCCCTAATTGGTTGCCTCGAATTAAATCGCCAAATTTTTTGCTAGATCCCGATACCAATAAACTCCAGTTTTTTTGTCCATACATGATTTTCCCTTGATAGGCATTCTCCATGTCGCTACTAGCCCATCTTTTTTGAAGTCCTACTTGTAAAAGAGGCTTAGAGCTAAACTGAGGTTTTTGACTATACAAATGAACAACACCCGTTAAGGCATCTGATCCATACTGAACCGCCCCAGAACCCATGACACTTTCTACTCGCTCCAAGGTAAAGGGGTCAATTGTATTCAAATATTGATTTGGACCATATCGAAAAGTGGAATTGTTGAACCTTATTCCATCCAACATCAAAAGAGTTTGATTCCCTGTTAATCCCCTGACAAATAAAGATCCTCCGCCTTGATTTGTTTTTTGAAGAAAGATTCCTGGCATATTCATCAAAAGCTCTGGGCTTGTTCTAGCACCTTTTTGACGAATACTTGAATCTGTCCAGACTTGTGTTGAATAGGGGATTTGTAGAGCAGTTTGTGCTTTTCTACTCGCACTGACTACAATATTTTGTAAAGTGTCGCTAGCCGCCTTTTGGGCAAAAAGCGACACCCTTTGACTCACTAAAATCAGTAAAATAAAAACGCCAATCCTAATCTTCATCTTCCTCGTCCTCTTTCGTATTTAAAATGGCAGCTCTACGTGGTGCGGGCATTTCAGAATGTTCACCACGTACCGACTTCCAAATGATCTGGTTCAGCACCAAATCAGGGATAGCGTCTTCTTTTGAGAAATCCAATTTTTCACTGAGACGAGCACTAGCATTATCTGCTACGTTCTTTTCAAATATATCTACTTGTGGCGCTATATGCTGGAAAGGTCTAACATCCGCTTTTGATGTAAAGCATTTGTACATAGGCGTAGCGGCTGCATCATATTGACTCATTGGGGGAATGCCCAAAATCAATTCCATCGTTCTTAACATGGATGAAGTAGAATATGGGGTATGATCGACAAATCCACGTTTAACAAAACCTCCTGCTACATAGGCAGTGGTCCGGTGTGCATCCACGTGGTCAGAACCATTTTGAGCATCATCTTCTACAATAAATATGGCAGTTTCTTTCCAAATTTTGGATTGGGATAAATGCTCTACAAACAAGCCAATGGCATAGTCATTTTCCGCTACAAAGGCCGTAGGAGTGTAAGAACCTAATTTTTGTCCCTCCGTATGGTCATTGGGAAATCGTAAGGAATTGAAATGTGGAACTTGGTTTTTTGCTAATAAAACATCAAAATCTTTCTTCCAACGATTGAATCGAAGTGTATCCATGATTTTCTGATCGAAGGAAGGAAAATCTGGACAGAAATGGCCCGCAATAGAAGGAATATTAGGTTTGAAATCATCGGCAAATTCTCCATAAGTACGGTAAGAAACGCCGGCTTTTTTGCAGAAGTCCCAAATGAAACCATTTTTTGGATTTGCGATAGCTCTATTTCCTTCTCCATCATATTTACCACCTCTTCCACCATAACCTGTAGGCCAAGTCTTTTCTAAATAATCTGTCGCATGAGCAGATGTAGACCAATTGTGACCATCCGAACTTACTTCTCCATCCACATAAAAATTATCTAGCAAAACAAAGTCTTTCACTAGTTTATGTTGATTAGGCGTTACTTTTTCTCCAAATAACAGCAAGGATAAATCTCCATTTCCTCCTTTTACATCGGCTAATACCTGATCATAGGTACGATTCTCCTTTAGGATATAAAACACATATTTAATAGGTGACTTACCGCCGATCCTGGTAGGGATTGGATTCCCCTTTTCACCTTTTGCTTGAAGCTCAATCTGCTTATTGTAAGGGGTGTTGGTATATACCGCTTTGGACAAAATAGCTAATTCAGCACTATTGGGCTCTTGAAATAAGGACATGGTCCCTTTCATCAAACCTCCAATGTATTCTACCTTGGCTTTTTTCTCATTATCAGCTTGCTGATAAGTAACTTTTTGGATTTTAGCCATTGGGTTTGGCCCCTTTGGATTTGCAAAGGAGGAAAAGCCTTTACCATTGGCAACATAAACTGTTTTACCAATCACTTTCACAGCAGTGGGATACCAACCTACAGGAATGAAGCCCAGCGATTTTGATTTTCCAGGATTTTCAACTTCAAAAACCGCTAAACAGTTATTGTCGGCATTTGAAATATACAATCTCTCTTCATCTTCAGACAGAGCCAAGCCATTCGTGGAGGAACCCTCCAAAGCATTTGGGAATAGAGCGGCATTTAACACCTCAATGACCTGGTTGGTACGCGTATTAATGACAGATACCGAATTATCATTGGCATTGGCTACAAATAACGTGTTCCCGTTTTTAGTCAGTAGAATTTCATTGGGATGATCGCCAACGGGGATACCTTTATCAAAGCTTTTTGATTGACAATTGAAGGGTAAAATTTGCGCACCTCCCCAAATGGAGATGTATAATTTATCCTTTTTAGGGCTTAGTAAACAAGTAAATCCCTCAGCTGGTAAAGGAAAAGTATCTGTCACCTTATTCTCGCGAATATCTACCAAATACAGCTTGTTATTATCTTTAGAAACTACATATAATACCCCCCGCTCATCGTCTAAAGCCATTCCAGTAGGAGAGATGATGTCCTTAGCTTTTTCAGTGAGGGAAATAGAACCTTTAGCGATTAATTGTTTATTGCTTATTTCAAACTTCAGTACCTTATTATCATTTCCACCAGAAGCGTAAACAGTTTTATTGTCTGAAGAAATCGCCAATCCATACCAAGATTTTGCTACTTCAATACTGTGAACAACCTCATTGGATTGAACATCAATTAATTGTAAACTTTGAATGCTTTGTCCATTGTTGGTGGCTACCATCCATTGCTTATTAGCAGAAACAGCTAAATTTAAAGGTAAATCGCCTAGTGCCAATGATTTCCCATGAGGCGATAATTTCCATCCATTGGGAAGACGGACTCTCTTTTTCTGTAAATCTTGTTGTAATTTGCTCGTGCCTTGAGCGAATGAGTCATGACCCAATAATAAAGCGCAAGCTAAGCCCAAGCATAGGCTTTTAGAAAAATGGATTTTCATAGTGAAAGGTTTTGATGTCTCAATTTACAAGCATTTTTATATAAATGAATCTTGGTTTGATATTTTAATGATTTGGTAAAATAGTCTTCAACTAGGAAAAGTAGTTTTGAAGAAATTAAATGTTGATATAATGGTTATTACGTATAAAGAAAATCCTTCCATTTCCCTGGGGGAATTTATTGAAATTTTAGATAAGTCAACTTTAGGCCAAAGGAGACCTTTGGATGATTTGGCTGCCATGGAAATCATGTTAAACCATGCCAATGTATATGTGGGAGCTTATGATGGGGAGAAATTAATCGGTTTAGCCAGAGGTATGACGGATTTTGTATTTTCAACTTATCTAGCAGACTTAGCTGTAGATGAAGCCTATCAGCATCAAGGCATTGGAAAACAATTATTGAAAATAGCCAAAAACATGCATCCCCGAGCTAAATTAATTCTTTTAGCAGCCCCAGCTGCCAGAGAGTATTATCCTAAAATTGGAATGCAAAAACACGATTATTGCTTTTTCATCGATGATGTCAATGAAATACACTAGCACTATTTAACAACAGCTAATCGTTTGGTGATGGTGGAGCCATCTAATCCTGTAGTACTCAAGAAGTAATTGGCAGCAGGTAATTTGGACAAATCCACATCTTTAAAAAATACCGCTAGATAAGTGTCTTCAAAGACCACATTTCCCTTCATGTCATAAATTTTCAAGGTGCCTGTCGACATATTTTGCCAACGAATGGTGATTTTGTCAACAGCAGGATTAGGTCCAATACTGAATTCAAAGTTTTGGTCTAATCGAACAATGGGGATGGCAGAAAAAGCAAATGCTCTCATTCCAGCCTTGTTTCTAATAAATGGTCCAGGGAATGGGGATTTGTTAAAGGTATAAAACTCTCTAAAATAGTCGGGTAAATAACTGATGATCTCGCTGGGGTATTCTTGATTCAAATTCAGTATGACTTTGTTTCCCTCAACTTCAATGTTGTCGATGAATTTGGCGGCACTTACCGCATTAATCCCATCATAAAAGAAATTATCCTTCATGATTCGTTTCTGGGTTTTACCCGCAGGGTCTATAAAAGAGGTATCCGTAGGAGCGACCATCATTTGCCCCTGCTCAAATTCTAAATACAGTTTTCTAGTTTCTGTTTTCGATTTGAAATAGGCTTTAACTACGTTGGGGCTGTATACTTGTTTATCCCATGGTCGTTTATATACTTCAGCAGAAATAATTCTGAATAGCTCAAATCCGCTTTGTCTATAGCCCTCATTTCCATAGTGAAGCCCATCAAATTGTTTGGTTCCTACCGTAGCAAAAGACTTGACATACAGGTCATTGGTGTATTGTGCACGTTGGTTTTCACGCACCAATGCGGCCGGGGAATATTGAAATTCATATACGTTGGTTTGTGGACAAAAAACGTATTTGGCACTGGGGAAGAACTTTTTGTATTTGGTTTTTAACTGGTCAAATTTCCACCACCAATCAAATGGGCTACCTACAGGAAGAGTCGATTCCGCTTCCCCTTGTCGGTATATGATGGCCTGAACCTTGTCTAACACCCCTGCTTTCGTGGCTTTATAGAGCATGATGTTGCCACCATATGGCGCCTTCAAATCTCCGTCTAATATCAAATGGAAATCAATAGCTGAACCACCTGCCGCTGAATTGATGAAACAAAATGGAATTTTTTCGGATTCGATTAAGTATTTGGCTATTTCTGAAACCCAAGGACCCACCCGTGCTTTATCAGTAGCAAGCGACCAGAGCGTATCCGCTAAATTATAGGGACCGTAATTGTCGGAACCTTGCACTGCACCAAAAGACCGTAAATATTCTCCTTGAAAAACTTTATCGTCAATGGGCCCAATCCAGGCATTCGATTGACCACTGACTAAAAAGGCATCACCCGCTACGATGTTTTTTCTTTTAACTACTAAACTCGAATCCAGTCCAACAAACTGGTAGATTTCCAAATCATATTCGGCTAGTTCGGCATTGATGGCTAGGTTGTTTTTATAAGGATTGTTGGCTGTAACCGCACTTTTGACATATTTAAATAAGCTACCATTGCGTAAAACTTTAACCGAAACGGCCGTTACGGATTTATTGGTAATATCCGCCGCAATGACGATATCCGCTTTGTTTTTATCGTCTCTTGGATAAAAATGGTAGTTCTGAGGTAATTTATTGAATACAAAATCGCCAATTTTCTGTGCACTCAATTCTGTCTGGAAACCTAAACTTAAGAGGCAACAAAAAATTAAAATTCGATGAATCATGGATTTGCTTTTTCTTTTCCTAGCTGAAAATTTCTGACAAATATATTTAGGAAACCAAGTACAAGGTATCAATATTTTTAAATTTATTCATTCCTTTCAATTCAATAGCTCATTAAATTATTTGCAAAAGAAGGAAGAGAATCCGTATTTCTTCAGGAGATTCCTTCAGACTAGGGTCTAATTTTTTTATTTTTTCTGCGTATTTTTAACCTTTCCCTTTCCAAAATAGGGTTCTTTATACCATCATGATGCCAAATTCCATAACTCCAAAGACCGATGTGAAATCTTATATCCTGCTTCTTTTAGGATTGGTATTTTGGGGAATGATGGCCTATTTAATGGGAAGTATGGCTATCGCCAATGGACCCAATATCACAGATGATTTTTGTTTTGCTTGGGTAGGGAAGGAATATGGAATCTTTGGAGGCGCTTACCAATATTACATTGGCTGGAGTGGCCGTTTCTTCGGTAATGTAATCTTGCACTTAAATCCATTAATCTTTAGTCCTGATTTTGGGTATTTTAAATGGGGTACTTGGATAGTTATGGCCTTGAGTTTGGCCAATACGCTCTATTTGTCGAAAAACATTTTTCAAAAACCTTGGTGGAATCCTACCGTATTGTGGAGCGCACTTATTTTTCAAGCCATAGGTTGGTACACCATTCCAGGATTTTATGAATGGTATTTTTGGTTTTCGGGGCTTTTTTATCCTTTATCCTTCCAATTAGTCATTTTATTCTTCAACCTCTATTATTTTGAAAAAGCTAAGTGGATTCGGTTTTTCATTTTGCCTCTTGTTCTATTTCTTTTGATCGGAAGCAGTGAAATTACCATGATATTCTTCTCGGCCGTTTTTGGCTGCCTGCAACTCTATCGAGTCATCCAAAATAGACGCATCGAGCCAGAGCTTTGGATTTTGGGAATTGTCTGGGTGATTGCTTTGGCCTTGGTAATTTTGGCTCCCGGGAACGCAATTCGTGCCACCAAGCACATTGCTTTACTGGATGGATTAGTTGAAGCTGCTAAGAATGCCATGCATCAGTTCTATTTGTTTTTAAAAGAGCCCTTATTTTGGCTCATGAATATTTGGATTCTTTTATTTGGAACAGGAAAAAAACAAGAGTATCCTGTGTCTTGGCCACTTTTTTTAGGACTTTTCGGCATTTTGGTTCTAGGCTATTACCTTAGTTTTTTGCCGATTTCTTTAGCTTTAGACGAAACAGGCATTCCCAACCGTACTCTGAGTCTATTGTTCATGTATTTATTAATGGGCTCTAGTTTTTTGAGTTTTGTTCTACATCAAAAATTGGCTTGGTCCCTCCCTAGTAAAGCTCATTTTCCTGTTCAGCTAATCATCATGTTTATGATTTTGCCCAACATGCATTTTAGTAAAAGTGCCCATTTGATGGCTACAGAAATTAGCTCAGGTACTGCATTACAATTCGCGAAGGAACAAAAAGCTAGGTTTTTGGCGCTTCAAGAAAATAAGGACGAATTGGTTGAGATACCAGCCATACAAACAAAATCTGCTTTCTTATTTAATGAGGAAATTTCTACTGATTCTAGTCATTTGTGGTGTAAATGCATCGCCAAGTATTACGACAAAAAGCATGTTCGACTAAAAAACAATTAAATGATAAATCAGGTTAAAAAAAGCCTACCAGTGATTACCTTTAAAATTCATTAACAAACTTACCATGAAACACTTTTTTACTCTTGGGGCTTTAGCGCTCATGTGGGTCATCCGAATTCCGTTGCTGGCCCAAATTACCTACCCTGTAAATGATGTTGCCAATCCCCGACAGGGATATTATGCCTTTACGCATGCGACCATCGTGAAGGATTCTAAAACAACGCTAACTGATGCTACACTAATTATTCGTCAGGGAAAGATTGAACAAGTAGGAAGCAATATTGCTATTCCAAAAGAAGCGGTCGTTTTAGATTGTCAAGGTAAATATATCTATCCTTCATTTATAGATATGTACAGTGACTATGGAACTCCTGCCATGGGAAGTGGTGGTTCAAATTTTCGTAGTCCTTCTCAGATGCTCTCCAATACCAAAGGTCCCTATTCATGGAATCAGGCTTTGAAATCGGAATTGGCTCATGTGAAAATGTTCAATGTGAATGAGACTAAAGCTAAAGAATTAAGACAATCAGGTTTTGGTGTTGTTTTAACTCACCAAATGGATGGAATTTCAAGAGGAGCGGGGACCCTTGTTACCTTAGCCAATCAGAAAGAGAATTTAGTAATTCTAAAAGAAAAAGCCTCTGCTCATTATTCATTCAGCAAAGGCTCGTCTACCCAAGATTATCCAACCTCGCTGATGGGGAGTGTGGCTCTACTCAGGCAGAATTTCTTGGATGCCAAATGGTATAAATCGAAACCATCTAAGGAAGGAGTTAATTTGAGTTTATCATCCTTTAATGAGAACTTATCCTTGCCTCAAATTTTTGAAGTAAGTGATAAATGGTCTGTCTTACGTGCTGATAAAATTGGAGATGAATTTGGGGTACAATATATCATTAAGGCGGCTGGTGATGAATACCAACGAATTGAAGATATTAAGTCAACAAAAGCAAGCTTCATTTTGCCCTTGGCTTTTCCTCAAGCGATGGATTTGGAAGACCCTACTGATGCCCGTTTTGTTAACGTGGCCGAATTAAAGCATTGGGAATTAGCCCCAACTAATCCAGCTACTTTCGAAAAGGCGGGAATTCCATTTGCTATCACTGCACATGGATTGAAAGAGTCAACGTCTTTCTTAACAAACTTGAAAAAGGCCATTCAAATGGGACTTTCCGAGCAAAGAGCAATGGATGCACTAACCACAAGTCCAGCGCAGCTTTTAGGTGTTGCGGATCAGGTTGGAACTTTGGAAGCAGGGAAATTGGCGAATTTTCTCATAACTACTGGTCCTATTTTCCAAGATAAAACACAAATTGTGGAAAACTGGGTACAAGGAAATGGTTATGGAGTACAAATAGATGCTTGGTCCAATCTATCAGGGAAATATGCATTTCAATTAGGCTCAGAGAAATATACCTTAGTGGTTAAAGCAGATTTTAAAGCAACTTTACAAGGTGCTGATACCATTCAGGTAGAACTGAGCCAAAAAGATCAATTGGTCAATTTAGTATTCTCTAAAAAAGGTGAAGCTGGAAAACGTGTTCGTTTGACAGGAACACAGCAAGGTGCCAATTGGTTAGGAACAGGACAATTAGCTTCAGGGGATTGGGTTAGTTGGAAAGCAACTCGTGAGGGTGCTTCGGAAGAAAGTAAATCAGATAAAAAGGAAAAGAAAGCAGAAGAGGAAGCCTTAGGTGCTTTGGTGTACCCTTTCAATGGATTTGGCCAAAAAAGTATGCCAAAACAAGAAACTATTTTGATTAAAAATACCACAGTTTGGACCAATGAAAAACAAGGAATTCTGAAAGAAACGGATGTTTTGGTGAAGAATGGGAAAATCGTTTCAGTAGGGAAAAACCTTAAAGATGCTTCAGCTAAAGTAATCGATGGAACCAATAAGCATGTTACTGCAGGAATCATTGATGAGCATTCACACGTGGCTGCTGCTGGAGGCATAAATGAATGTTCCCAGTCAGTAACCGCTGAGGTGCGAGTAGCCGATGTGATTGACCCAGAAGATGTGGACATTTACAGACAATTAAGCGGAGGCGTGACTAGTAGTCATATTTTACATGGAAGTTGTAATACCATAGGTGGTCAAACCCAATTAATTAAGTTTCGTTGGGGACAAAATGCGGAGCAAATGAAGTTTGCCAATTGGGATCCTTTCATCAAATTCGCTTTGGGAGAAAATGTGAAACGTTCTTATAATACAAGCAACAACCGTTTTCCAGATACTAGAATGGGCGTGGAGCAAGTTTTGGTAGATGCATTTACCCGCGCTAGAGAATATGAAAAATTAGGACCAGGCAAGCGAATTGATTTGGAATTGGAAACCTTATTGGAAATTCTAAATAAAAAGCGATTCATCACCTGTCACTCCTATGTGCAGAGTGAAATTAATTCCATGATGAAAGTGGCAGAAAGCTTTAATTTCTCCGTAAACACGTTTACCCACATTTTGGAAGGCTATAAAGTAGCAGACAAAATGAAACAGCATGGGGCTAATGCTTCTACTTTCAGTGATTGGTGGAATTATAAAATGGAAGTTCTGGATGCCATTCCTCAAAATGCCTTTTTAATGCAGAAAAATGGGGTTAATGTAGCCATCAATTCGGATGATGCTGAAATGGCTCGTCGATTGAATCAAGAAGCTGCGAAGTCCGTGAAATATGCAGGTATGAGTGAGGAAGATGCTTTGAAAATGGTCACATTGAATCCAGCTAAAATGCTGCATGTGGCTGACCGTGTAGGCAGTATTAAGGAAGGGAAGGATGCGGATTTAGTACTTTGGTCGGCACATCCTTTAAGCATTTATGCCAAATCTGAAAAGACGATAGTGGATGGCATGATTGTATTTGACCGCGAATTGGACGCTACATTACAAGCTAATTTGAAAGCTGAGAAACAGCGTTTGGTTCAAAAAATGGCAAATGCTAAAAAAGGAGGAGCAAGTACTCGCCCGGCGGCACCCACTTTCAAGGAATTGAATAATTGCGAAGAAGATCACCAACACGACAAAAGTCTTTGGGAGCGTATCCAATCACGCATGGTATTGACTGAAAATTAATCGACATCAACATGAAAAAAATATTCATAGCTATACTTAGTATGATTTCCCTAGGGCTTCAGGCTCAGGAAACCATGCACCCGTCTCCTGCACAGACAAAGAAAATTGTCATTACTGGAGCAAGCATTCACGTAGGAAATGGCCAAGTGATTGAGAAAAGTAATTTGATCATTGAAAAGGGGAAAATGAAAATTGAAACGTCAAATCCTAGTTTAGGAGCTGATGTGGAACACATCGATGCTACTGGTAAGCACATCTATCCAGGAATCATTGCTCCCAATACTAATTTAGGTTTGGTAGAAGTTAGTTCTACCCGAGCAACCGTAGACTACGTTGAATTAGGGGATATTCATCCCAATGTTCGTTCATTGGTGGCCTACAATACAGATAGTAAAGTAATCAATACTTTACGTACCAACGGTGTTTTATTGGCGCAGATCGTTCCTCAGGGAGGTTTAATTTCAGGAAGCTCAAGCGTTGTCCAATTGGATGCTTGGAACTGGGAAGATGCAGCTTATTTGGTTGACGAGGGGATTCATATGACTATGCCTGCTCTAATTAATCGCCCAAGTAATACGCGTCGTGGAAATTTACCTGGAGGTGATCCTGTAAGGGCAGGATTGGCGAGAATTGAACAGGCCAAAGGCTTCTTTAGAGAAGCGAAAGCTTATTTAAATGAAAAGACTCATGCTGAAGTTAATTTGAAATTTGAAGCGGTGAAGGGCCTATTTGATCGTAGTCAATCTTTGTACATTCATTGTGATTTAGTCAAGGAAATGTTGGCCGCCATCGAGTTGAATAAGGAATTCAATTTCAAATTGGTGATTGCAGGTGGGGCAGATAGTTGGATGATAGCCGATATTTTGAAGGAAAATCAAGTGAGTGTGATTCTTTCAGAGCCACATAGTTTACCTGCTACGGAGGATGATGCTGTGGATCAACCATATAAAACGGGTGCCATGTTATATAAAGCAGGCGTTTTGGTTAGTATTAGTCAAGATTCTGGTGACGGTTATACCCAACAACGGAATTTGCCTTTTATGGCAGGAACTTTAGCAGCTTATGGTTTGACAAAAGAGGAGGCACTACAGGTTATCACGCTCAATCCTGCTAAGATTTTGGGAATAGATAAGAGAACAGGGAGTATCGAAAATGGAAAAGATGCCAATATCCTAATTTGCCAAGGTGATTTATTGGATATGAAATCCAGTGTTTTGAGCCATGCTTTTATCCAAGGTCGAGCGGTAGATTTACAAAACAAACATACTCAATTGTTTGAGCGCTATAAATATAAATATCAAATCAAGTAATGATCGGGCCTGTGATCTTTTGACACAGGCCTTTTTTTTGATTTTACTACTAAGCCTGAAATTCTCTTTTCAGGCTATATTTTTGCATAATAAGTAGGGCCAATATCAAAAAAATCATAAAATAGGATATTTTTTTTGATGGCATTTGTAAATTATACTTCAATTCGAAACATTTGAATTAATAAGTATCACCTAACCAATTAATAGTATGAAAACCAAACATTTATTCTCTGTGGCTTTGATCAAATCAAGGCAATCTTTGCAACTCACCCAACAACAAGTCGCCAGTGCAGTAGGAGTAAGCCAAAGCGCTTACAATTATTGGGAATCTGGTAAACATTATCCTAACGCGACTAAGATTTTTCAATTGACCAAAGTGCTCAAAATTCCTTTGGAAGAAGTGATGGCCAGTTGAACAATATCCAGAATAAGCCGGTTTTTCAAAAGCCGGCTTTTCTATTTCATATTTAGGGATTATCCGTACCTTTATACCACCATCAAACAACGTTCTTGTTTTGAGAAACTCTAATTTATATACCCGTCAATTTGTACCATTATTCTGTTTATTGACAGGCTTATTATTTATTTCATGTGCTGATACGGCAAATACGAGTCCCAAAAACACCTATTTCGCTTGGGCGGACTTACTCAATTCTCACATTAAATCGTTTGAATTAACTAAGCCTAAAGTACATAAAACCGTATTTTTGGACGGAGTTAAAGAAGTAAAAGTGGTGTCTGATATAGATTGGAATAAAGAATGGTCACTTTTCTTAGAAGCTGATTTGAATAAACCAGCCTTTGAAAAAAGCTATGATAATCTTTCAGAACCTGATTTGATTTGGTATTCCTTGAAATTAGGAGAGAGTTTGCCAGTTAAGAAATTCATGGTTCATATGGATGAACTCAACAGACCTACTCGAGTGGAGATTGAGGTATCTCAAAAAAATTTCCTATTTGAAACCAGCAAAAACATGCACATGACTTTTTCAGACGGCCATGTGCAAACATATTACATTGAAGGAAGTCAAAAATTGCGCTGGGGGAAACCCACGCATTATAAGCTTTTGGGAGTATTACTCTCCAAATAGATTACTGGAAAGGTATCGGTCACCTCGATCGCATATAATGCAAACAATGACTCCTTCCTTTAATTCCTCGGCCAAACGAATACTGGCAGCTACTGCTCCACCACTGCTCATACCTCCAAAAACCCCTTCTATTTTAGCTAGTTTTCTAGTCATAGCCACAGCCTCATCTTCAGAGATGTCCATGATACGGTCTACACGTTCAGGTTGGTAAATTTTTGGACGGTAAGCTTCAGGCCAGCGACGAATCCCTGGTATGGAAGAACCCTCAGTAGGCTGGCAACCGACTATTTGAATGTTGGGATTTTGCTCTTTTAAAAACATGGAAGTTCCCATGATAGTACCTGTGGTACCCATTGAACTTACAAAATGAGTAATTTCTCCCTGTGTATCTCGATAAATTTCTGGACCCGTGCTTTTGTAGTGGGCCAAATAATTATCGGGATTTTCGAATTGATTTAATAGAATATATTCACCTGTGGCAGCCTTAGCCACGGCATAATCTCTAGCTTCTTCTATACTTTTGGTTAGGGTAACTTTCGCTCCAAACGCTTCCATCGTTAGCACTCGCTCACGCGTAGAATTTGCGGGCATAGCTAATTCAATTTCCAATTGATACAAGCAAGCAATCATGGCTAAGGCAATACCTGTGTTTCCAGAGGTAGCCTCTATGAGCTTCATACCGGGTTGTATATCTCCTCGTTTAAGCGCCGACTCAATCATGTTTTTCGCCGCCCGATCTTTTACTGAACCCCCAGGATTGTTACCTTCAAGCTTACCATAAATGCGCACATTTTTATTGCTGTGCAATTTATTTAATTCTACCAAAGGGGTATTCCCAACTAAGTCTAATAGCGTGCTCATGTTAGTCTAAGATTACTTTTGTATTTTCTTGATGGTATATTTTGGTATTGGGGGCCACACTTCTAGTTAGCCAAACGTTTCCTCCGATAACTGAATTTCTTCCTACGGTTGTATCACCACCTAGGATTGTGGCACCAGAATAGATCACCACATCATCCTCTATGGTAGGATGTCTTTTGGTAGATGCCATGCTTTTGTCGACCGATAATGCCCCTAAAGTTACACCTTGGTAAATTTTCACGCGTTCCCCGATGATGCAAGTTTCTCCTATGACAATTCCTGTTCCATGGTCCATAAAAAAGTATTTGCCAATGCGTGCACCTGGGTGGATGTCAATACCCGTTTTAGAATGTGCATATTCGGTTAATATCCGAGGGATTAATGGAACGCCCAAGGCACAAAGTTCATGAGCCAAGCGATAAAAAGCCATGGCATAAAAGCCTGGATAGGTTCGAATTACCTCAAAATCTGTATTTGCTGCAGGGTCTCCATTGACCATAGCTTCTACATCCGTCAGTAAGGTATCATACACCTGAGGAATACGGGCCATATAGGCCTGGGTTAAGCTATGAGGGTCCGTTGGCAATTCGTTTTTCATCGAGTGTAACATGGATTCCAATCCATTTTCGATGCTTTCCCATACAGCGACCAATTCTTCCTTTTGAGAGAAATGCTTTCGCGTTTGCTCAGGAAAAAGGGTCAGAATAATCTTCGTAAATAGTTTTTTTATATCAGAAGTAGCAGGGAAATCACGAGTTTGCTCGTGTTTAGCTAGTATGGCATCTAAAAATTCGGAAGGTAACATGTGCTTCGGTTAAGTTTTTTAGGCGTTCATTAAATGTGGTAAAATAGCATCTACTTGTTTTTGGGTATCCAAGGAATGGACCTCTAATCGGTGGATTTTTTGAGAGTTCCTTTGTTCCAATCCATGTAAATATGCTTTATCATAATACTGTAAGGTTATAGCTGCTACTTCCTCAAATTCACCCAAATCTAAACAATCAAGGGCTTTTTGATAGTGTTGGCCACCTAATCGTTTCTTTATTTTTTCGATGGCTTCTGCTAACAACTCTTTAGGATATTGTGCATATACTTTGACCAAATAGGGTAAGCGATATTGGGCATCAATATCCAAAAATAATACGGGAGCATCCCGAAGTTGGTTATAAAATTCCAAATTCATGAATACCTTACCAATGTGTCTACTTTCATCTTCCACCCAAATGGTTTTTTGTAAATCCAATTGGCATAATTCATGAAAAAGCACATTTTCGAAATGTTCACTACTTGGCTGAGGGGCTAATCCCAAATGACCAAAAGCAGAACCTCGATGATGAGCGATGCCTTCTAAATCAATGACCTGAAAGCCTCGCTTTTTCATTTCTAATAATATTTCCGTCTTTCCACTGCCTGTCTTGCCTCCCAAAACTCGTAAAGGAATGGGATTTGCCAATGAGTTTAATACCAAATGCCGGTAGGCCTTATAACCTCCTATCAGTAATTTAACCTGCA
Source organism: Aquirufa aurantiipilula (assembly GCF_019923745.1). Taxonomy (GTDB): domain Bacteria; phylum Bacteroidota; class Bacteroidia; order Cytophagales; family Spirosomataceae; genus Aquirufa; species Aquirufa aurantiipilula. Next base: position 38,412 of record NZ_JAANOG010000005.1, on the reverse strand, counting down.
ATCCAGCTGTTTCCAGTAACCAGGCCATACTTCCACTGCGCATACCGCCACGCCAGCAATGAATCAATACAGGTTTTCCTTGAGAAAGTTTTTTAGCTGATTTTACCCAGGTAGCTAATTTGGGTCCAACGATCGATAGACCTAATTCAACAGCTTTATCTTTACCCTCTTTTTTATAACATGTTCCCACAGCCGCTCTTTCCTCATTATTGAACATAGGGAATGAAATGGCACCAGGTATATGGGCTCTTTCAAATTCTCCAGGAGAACGGACATCTAACATCACCCCTTCTGCAGAAGCGGAAATAAAATCCAAGGGGCTAAGTTTTTCAGGCATTGGGAGACTGTAAAGGAATCACGTAAAGTTCAAAATTTAATGGATCAAAACTGTCCAATAAGTCCTGAATTAAACGGGGCTTATCTAAGTAAAAATCTAATAGGTTATCGTATCTTTCTTGCCAATGACCCTGTGGGAAAAGACGTTCTTTCACTTGTTGGATTTGGCGAATGGCTGTTTCATGATTTCTTTCCTCTGCACGTTTTAACTTTTTTGCCATGCGTTCTAAACCATTGATCCATCGTTGTCTTTCGGCCAAAATACTGCCTTCTAGTGTAGGATCTACTTGTTTGGCTTTTAAAACCATTTGTTCTAAAATGGGAGTAACGTCTTCTATTTCTTGCTTAAAATCTAAGCTATTCACGGAATTTTCAAGCACATATTTTCGGACTAACGATGCTTCTGGAAGGAATAAATCACTGATTTGAATGCCTAATTTCTCCACTCTTTTTTGCTCTACAGAAGGTAGAAGTAAAGCAAAGTTTCTAGGTAAAACTATTGGATAAGGTATCTGATGATGGTCGAAAATTCCTTTTAATTGTAACCAATAAGCTACCTCAGCAGGCCCACCTAAATAAGCAAGATTGGGTAAAATACACTCTTGGTAAAGAGGGCGAAGCACCACATTTGGGCTAAATCTCTCCGGATGAAGTTGTAATTCGTTTTTTAGTTCTTCAAGGCTAAATCGAATGCCCTGATTCAATACTTGGTAATGATCTCCTTGTTTTTCAATGCGTTCTCTACTGCCATCCAATAAATAAAATAAATTGATTCCACGGGCATTGATCTGGGTTTTATATCCCAACTCATTTATATGTTGGTTTTGCTTTTCTACCAAAGTTTCATGCACCTGGTCTACTAAGTCAGCTTCCATCATAGGAAGGAAAAGTGATTTTAATCGGGCATCATCGGCATCCAAGCAGACCAATCCTTCGGCACCAAAAAGTTCATGCATGTAACATCGAACAGCTTCTGATAAGCTTGAACTTTGGGTATAGGCTTTTTGGAAAATGGGCAATGAGTATGGCAAAGAGCTAAGAAAATCACTTATTCCATTCAAGTTAAATCTACCCACAGCTCCTTGTTGTTCTGTTTGCCAGGTGTAAGTCTTTTGGTTTAAATTCACATGATTTATTTCATCCCAATCATGGTCCTCAGTTGCCATCCAATAAACGGGAATAAAGTGATATTCGGGGTATTCTGCTTTTAATTGTTTAGCCAAATTGATGGTAGAAACAATTTTATAGATGACATACAAAGGGCCAGTCATTAGGTTGAGCTGATGGCCTGTTGTCACAGTAAACGTATGATCATCGAGTAATTTTTCGATGGCCGGAGCGTTTTCAAGACTTTGATATTGATCTTGAAGCACTTCTACTAATACTTTTCTATGCTTAATCGAAAATGATTTTTTATCAGCTAATTGATTTTTAAAGCCGGTGATTTTCGGGCTATTTTGGTATAAGTTTTTTAATTTGGGTTCCTCGACTAGATAGTCCAACAGTAAAGAACTGAAAGCTTCAATTTGAGATAGCGGGTAGCTTTGGATAGGCATATGGTTGAGTAGAAAGGGCTGTTAATATATAAAAACCCAACTGTTTTCCAGAAAGTTCGAGCGAAATTAAATATATTTAACAGATTTTTGAGGTTCTAATTTTTCAAATGAGGTTTTTCGTCTTTCTTTTCTTATTACTAGTTGCGCATTTGGGCTTTGCCCAACAAACACCTCAAGTTACTCAATTCATGATGAATCGTTATCTGTACAATCCTGCTTTTGCTGGATTTGAGGATTTTACGGACATAAAAGTGGGCTATAGACAGCAATGGCTTGGTTTATCAGAGGGGATGAAAACCTTTTATGCCACAGCCAATTGGGCCATTGACAAATCCGATAGAACTTCTACTGGACCTACACCTTATATGTCCAAAACGATACGTAGATCATTTAATCCAACAAAACGTAGAAAGAAAGACTACCGTTGGGAATTTCACCAAGGCTTAGGTCTACAAGTTCAGGCGGATCAACTTGGCCCTATGTCGACTTTCTCAGTAGCCGGCTCTTATGCATACCATGTTTCTTTAGGAGGAGAAGATAAGTTGTCTGTTGGAGCTACAGCCGGTTATTATTCTAGAGGCTTGAACATGAATAACTTTGATGTTAAGGATGGAGGAGATCCTCTCATTTTATATTTGGATCCTCCGGCAGGAACGGCCATTACCTCAGCTCCAACTCCTTATGGCTCACTTACGGCTGGACAATTATTGGCCAATGTGGGAGTATTATATTACAACAGAGAATTTTTCTTAGGCTTATCTGCCAATCAATTAATATTTGAGAATTTCACTTATGAGCGCTCGGACCCTGCTGCTTTGGATACTTTGAGTAGAAGGTATTATTGGCCTAATAATTCGGATTTTGATAATGACAAAGTCATGACTAGGGCTTTATATTCCGGTACCATGAAGCCCAATTTATTTGCTATGTTGGGCTATCATATTAGAACATCGAAGTATTTCACCGTTTCACCTGCAGCTTTGGTGAAGTTTTACAAAGCAGGCACGATGTCCATTGAGGCGAATGTGAAAGCCGATTTTAATCAGCAGTTTTGGATGGGCTTTGGATATCGACATAAGGAATCTTATTCTGCCATGTTTGGAGTTCAGCTTCGGCATAATATGCACATGTCCTATTCCTATGATCTAAATGCGAATGGATTAGCCAATCAATCCATGGGTTCACATGAACTGGTCTTGGGGATCACGATTAACAATAAGATCGGCGTTCCTACGCCACATTAATCTTATTTCGAAACGTATTTATCACGAATTTTTTGGTAAGCTTGATCCGGAATCGGGCTGTCGTTTGGAAGGCTAGGCGCTATGGGTTTTTCCCAATTTAAATAGCCCTTCACCCACGCTAATGCAAGGCCTAAGGCTAAAATACCAATGAAAATGAACATTTCAACCAAGGCATAGCTAGACCATACTGGACTTGCTTTTTCTAAGTCTGGATGATGAAAAACAGAAGCCCAAGGGAAAAGGAAAATGAGTTCTATTTCAAACAAAACAAACATCAAAGCAATTAAATAAAATCGAGGATTAAAGCGAATATTCGCATTTCCCATGGGTGCTTCTCCCGACTCATATGTGCTTAGTTTTTCTACATTAGGACGATTAGGCCTAATCCATTTGGCAAGGGTTAAAATGAAGGCAAGGAATAGAATCCCTGCTATCAAAAAGGCCGCTACGTATGCAAATGCTTCCATTATTGCCGCATTTTTAAATAACCTTTAATAACAGTAAAGGTAGTTATGCCCAAGAAAAACAAAATAATGTAATGGACGTAATTAATAATCCAAGGGAAATGCTGGCCAAGGTAATACCCCGAAGTAACCAAAATGCCTACCCACAAGCCACCTCCCACGATATTCAATAATAAATAACTATACCAAGGCATTCTACTAATACCGGCCAAGATGGGGGTGAAAGTTCTAACCACAGGTAAAAATCGACTGATAACTAAGGCCATAAAGCCATATTTATCAAAAAATTCTCTTGTTGAATCCAGGTGTTTTTTCTTGAAAAAGAGACTATCAGGTCTGTTTTCGAGGGATTTCCCGAAGAAACGTCCCGACAAATAACCGACGAGAGAACCTATAACTGCGGCTAAGAATATACTAGCCAATAATCCTGATAAAGGTTCTTTTAGGACACCTGTGCCCCCAAAAACTCCTGTTAAAAAAAGCAAATAATCCCCTGGAAGAAAAAATGCAAAGAATAGCCCGTTTTCAGCAAAAACAATCAACGTGATTACAAGTAAGCCAGAGCGAATGATGGTTTCAGAATCAGTTAACTGATGCCATAAAATATTTATTTCATCCATAATAGGGGCTATACTCGCTTATTAATCGTTGGTTTTTAGGCTTTTGTCTCAAAAAAATGTACATTGAGAGTATAAATATCCATTAAAATTTCCATTTTTTCCTACATTTGAGCTATGAAAACTTGGCTAGCCTCCATCCTTTTTGTGATTATCTTTTCGGGATCCTGGATTCCGAAGGTGGGAATGGAACAAAGTTTTAAGGCAAATGAATTGCTAAAACACTTCCAAGATCATAAACGTCAGGCACCTGCAGGATTCAGTTTTATGGATTTCCTTTGGATGCATTATGCTGCAGATTCTAAGCATGCAAAAACGACGAAGCATCCTAGTTTACCAAGTTTTGATTTTAGTGGTGTCAGTGGTTATGTACTTCCATCCATTTATTTAGTATTTATCGTACCTCTTCTTTTTGTGTTACCTCGTCGCCAGTTAATCAATTGGCAAAATCTATATCGTTTTTCATTAGCGAGAGTGCTAATCGCACCTCCTCGGTTCTAGGGATTTGACATTCATTTCCTTACGTTCACCTTTTCCATTGAAAAATGATTAATTCGATAATATATTTTAGTATTCGAAATAAACTCATTGTTGGTTTATTCGTCTTAGGTCTAGTGGCATGGGGAGGCTATTCTCTCACCCGTTTGCCCATTGATGCATTGCCTGACATTACCTCCAATCAGGTACAAGTCATTACACAATCTCCCGCTTTAGCTGCGTCTGAAGTTGAGAAATTTGTCACCTATCCCTTAGAGATTTCGTTGAGAACCATCCCTAATGTGAAGGATATTCGTTCCATTTCCCGCATGGGCTTATCCATCATTACTGTTGTCTTTGAAGATGAGGTAGCTATGGAAGTAGCCCGACAGCAGGTTTCGGAAAAACTAAAAGCAGCTGAGCCATATTTGTTACGAGGCGCTGGTATTCCTGAAATGGCTCCCATTACCACAGGTCTTGGCGAGTTTTATCAATATACCTTGGACGTTGATCCTGAATTCAAAGATCAATATTCATTAGCGGATTTACGTACCTACCAAGATTGGATTGTCAAGCGTCAATTGCTCGGCATTAAAGGGGTGGTTGAAGTCAGTTCTTTTGGGGGCTATGTCAAACAGTATGAAGTAGCCGTTAATCCGGAGCGTATTCGTGCCATGAACATCAGTATCGATGAGCTTTTTACCGCTTTGGAAAATAACAACTCCAATTCAGGAGGTAGTTATTTAGAAAAAGGAACCGATGCTTATTTCATCCGTTCCGAGGGGATGATTCAGTCCTTGTCGGATATTGAAAATACGGTAGTCAAACAGCGCGGATCAGGAGGATTGCCTGTTTTTGTCAAGGACGTAGCCAAAGTTCAATTTGGGAAAGCGGTTCGTTATGGTGCTATGACCAAAAATGGCAATGGAGAAGCGGTAGGTGCTGTGATGCTTTTGTTAAAGGGTGCTAATGCCAATACCGTAGTGAAGGATGTGAAAGACCGAATGGAATTGATTCAAAAAACACTTCCACAAGGAATTCACATCAATGCCTATTTAGATCGAAGTATATTAATTGGAAAAGCTATTAACACGGTTGAGAAAAACTTAATCGAAGGAGGTTTAATTGTTGTCTTTATTCTAGTACTGCTTTTAGGAAATTGGCGGGCAGGTTTAATAGTAGCCTCCATGATTCCTCTCTGTTTGCTATTTGCCTTTGCCATGATGAATATCTTTGGTGTTTCTGCTAATCTAATGTCATTAGGGGCCATCGATTTTGGTTTGATCGTGGATGGGGCAGTCATTATTGTGGAATCCATCATTCATCGACTTCATTCCAGGAGGAAAGGAGAGGTGCTGAGTCAACATGAAATGGATGAGGAGGTCAATATCTCAGCCCAAGCCATTTTTAAATCGGCTGCTTTTGGAGTAATCATCATTCTGATTGTGTATTTACCGATTATGGCCTTAGGGGGGATTGAAGGTAAAATGTTTAGACCAATGGCCCAAACAGTATCCTTTGCCATTTTTGGAGCACTATTGCTTTCCTTAACCTATGTCCCTATGATGTCTTCCTTATTTTTAAGTAAGAAAGTTAGTCATAAGGTCACTTGGGCTGATAGGATTATGAACTTCATGTATGGCAAATACAGCCCTATGGTCAATTGGGCACTTAGAAATCGCAAGAAAGTGATTGTGGCATCGCTTATTCTACTAACAGGGAGTATCGGATTGTTTACCACCTTGGGAGGGGAATTTATTCCTGAGCTTAATGAGGGCGATTTTGCGGTAGAAACCATTTTGCCAACGAATGCTTCTCTTTCACAGAGTATAGCTGTCAACAATAATGCTCAAGCTTTATTACTCAAAAAATTCCCGGATGAAATCAAGCAAGTGGTGTCTCGAATTGGAGCATCAGAAATTCCAACCGACCCTATGGGAATTAATGCTTGCGATTTAATCATTATTTTAAATGAGCCAAGTGTTTGGAAAAAAGCCGAAACCATGGAAGAATTGGAAGAAAAGATGGATCGTGAGTTGGATGCTTTCCCCGAAGTCAACTTTGAATTTACACAGCCAATTCAAATGCGTTTTAATGAGCTAATTGCCGGTGTTAAATCTGATGTGGCCATTAAAATATTCGGTGAAGATCTACAAATTTTGTTTGAGAAGGCAACCGAGGCTGCTCGGTATATTCGGAAAATCGAAGGGGTAGGAGATATCAAAGTACAACAGATTGATGGAGTACCTCAATTAGTCGTTCATTACAATCGGTCTAAAATGGCACAGTATGGTTTGCGTATTCAAGATGTGAATCGTCGTGTGAAAATGACATTTGCGGGAGAAACAGCAGGTTTAGTAATGGAAGGAGAGAAACGCTATGATCTTGTGGTTCGTATGGATTCAGCCCATCGAGCTGATATTCAAAACTTGAAGGAGCTATATTTAGATTTACCCAATGGTTCACAAATTCCTTTGGAGGAAGTAGCCACAGTAGATTATCAAAATGCACCAGTTGAAATCTCCAGGGATAATACCAATAGAAGAATTACCATTGGTATCAATGTCCGGAATCGTGACGTACAAAGTGTGGTGACAGATATTGAAAAGGTAATGAAGAACAAAATCACTTTGCCAGCAGGTTATTATGTCAAGTATGGTGGAACCTTTGAAAATCTTCAAGCCGCAAAATCCAGGTTGTCATTAGTAGTTCCTTTAGCATTAGCACTGATTTTTGCTCTCCTGTTTTTTACTTTCAATTCGATGTTGGAAGCGGCCATCATTTATTTAGCTATTCCGCTTTCTGCTATTGGAGGGATTTGGGCACTCTACATAAGGGGAATGCCTTTTTCAGTTTCCGCAGGTATCGGTTTTATTGCTTTGTTTGGAGTGGCAGTGTTAAACGGGATTGTACTTTTATCCTTTTTTAAGCAATTAGCAACAGAAGGGTATTCGGTAGCTGAGCGACTAAAAAAAGGTTTGGAATTGCGTTTCCGTCCAGTTATCATGACTGCCTCGGTGGCTTCTTTGGGTTTCTTACCCATGGCATTGAGTCATTCTCCTGGTGCCGAGGTGCAGCGTCCATTAGCCACTGTGGTTATTGGGGGATTGATAACCGCTACTTTTCTAACTTTAGTGGTTATTCCTGTGGTTTATTCTTTAGTTATGACACGAAAAGAAAATAAGTTGAAGTCGCAGCCCATGATTGTATTGGTGATTTTAGCGGGCTTAATGTTGAGTTTTTCAAGTTTGGGTCAAGGTTTTAAACCAGTTTTAAACTTGTCGAACTGCATGCAAGAAGCATTACAGCACAATGCTTTATTGAATACCGGAAATCTGGAAATTCAAAGTGCGGAGGCATTGATTAATTCTGGTAAAGATTTGCCCAAAGGAAGTATCGACTTTCAATATGGTAAAACGCAGACCTATTTTAGTCAGGATTACACAGTCATTGCCTCCCAGAGTATTCCATGGCCTACCTTATTAAGAGCCCAGGTGAAAGCGTTGACATCTCAAAAAATGTTGGCAGAAAAAAGGCAAAAGATTACCCAAAATCTGGTGTTATCTAGTGTCAAATGGTATTATTATCAATTGCTTATTCAGAAAAAGCATGTGGAGTATTTACATCAACAAGATAGTATCTATTCCCAGATGTTGAAAGCAGCAAGTGTTCGATTTAAGCAGGGAGAAACGAATCGATTGGAGGTGGTCGCAGCTGAAGCTCGTTTAAGAGAATTTCAACAGAAGCAGCTATCCTTGCAGGCAGATATTCAAGCGAATTATCAAAATTTGGCCTATTGGATGAATAGAAAAGAGCCTTTTGAGATTCAAAAAGCCAATACTTTGACCATGCAAATTCCACCCATATCAACAGATTTGGCTAAGAATCCTACCTTACAGTTATTGGATGAACAAGTGGTTCATGCTAAGCTTCAAACAGAGGTGGAAAGGAATAAATTGAAACCAGATATTCGTGTTGGCGCTACTACCCAAAGTATTGAAAATTATGGGGGTCAAAATTTCGTGCAAGCAGGATTAGCTTTACCCATTTTTGCCAAAGGCCAAAAGGCACGTATTTCAGCGGCTCAGAAGCAAGAACAAGTGTTTGCTAGTCAAAAAGATCAGGTTTACAGTCAAATAAGTACGGATTTGCAAAATGCACAAATATCCTTGGGGAAGTTTGGGAATTCATTGAAGTACTATCAGCAAACTGCCTTACCACAAGCAGAATGGCTGGTCCAAACGGCATTGAAAAGTTATCAGCAAGGGGAAATTGAGTATGTAGAAATGCTCCAAAATACCCAACAAGCCTGGCAGATTAGAGAACAATATTTACAAGAAGTTTTGGCATATAATCAAAACATCATTCAAATTGAAACCATTTTAGGAAATGAATAAGCGCATCATATATCAATGTATTACCCTATTTTTCATCGGCAGCATGTTTGCTTGTGGAACGAAAGAAACGGAGACCGCAGTAACTGAAACGGCTGTTTCAAATATTAAGTTAAGTGCTGAGCAAAAGCAAAATGCAGGGATTGTATTAGGAGAATTGGAAGAAAAAGAAATGGCATCGGAAGTATCTTGCACCGGTTTGGTGGATGTGCCTCCCATTTCATCGGCATCTATTTCGCTACCTATGGCTGGATATGTTAAATCCACATTTGAATTATTACCAGGAAAGCAAGTGCGAAAAGGTCAGATCTTGGCTACGATCACGAGTTTGGATTATATTCAAATGCAACAAGAATATATTCAGGCATTGAGTCAACAAACCTATTTGACTTCTGAGAAATCCCGCCAGCAGGTGTTGAATTCGGAAGAAGTGGGGTCTAAAAAGAAATTACAAATGGCGGAGGCTGATTATTCAAATGTGCAGGCCCAGGTGAAATCTTTAGGCTTGAAATTGGAAATTTTAGGATGTGATTTAAAATCTCTTGCTAAAGGAAATATCTCCTCCTATTTGGAATTGAAGGCTCCAATAGATGGATATATTGTGGATGTATTTTTATCGATTGGTAAATATGTTCAACCTACGGATGAATTAGTTAAAATGGTAGGAATTGCTCATAAGCATGTGGAATTGAAAGTGTTTGAGAGGGATTTGGGTAGTCTGCAACTGGGCCAAACGATACAGTTTGAGGCAGAAGGAATGCAGGGAAGAGGGAAAGTGTTTCTAATTGGTAAGCAAGTGGATTTAGCTACAAGAACCACTTCCGTTCATGGTCATTTCAACAACGAATCTGATGAGCTACGATTTACGGTAGGTCAGTTTATCAATGCAAAGATTTTAGTGGGGAATCAAAAAATGAAAACGATACCTCAGGCTGGTTTAGCCCGAGTGGGTAAAGGAGGATTTATTTATGTAGAAAATCCTCAAGGACTGATGGAACAGGTTCCGGTAAAAGTGATTAGTTCCAATGAAGCCTTTGTAGGAGTTGAGCCTTTAAAATCGTTACCAGCAGGTAAAGTAGTTATTAGTGGGGCCTCTGCTTTAGAAGCCATATTTGCTAAGGATTAAGAAATTAGGCCTTGAAAAAAGGTGAAGTCGGCCCAGCGTTCTGCTAGGTCGACTTCTTTTTTAAATATACCAAAGATGGTGGATCCAGAGCCACTCATGGCTGCATAAATGGCACCTTGGTCATATAATTCTTGCTTGATTTGATTCAGAATAGGGTATTTAGGGAATAAACTGAGTTCAAAATCATTGGAAATCTGATCTTTCCAATGTTCTATCGGCTCCTGAATGGATTGGGTCAAATTGTAAGTGGCTGTTTGCGGCTTAACTTGAGAATAGGCTTCCTGAGTAGAAATACCAAAATTAGGATAAATAAGCACCACATGATATCCTTGAAGAGAACAAGCTATCGGGCTTAATTCATCTCCTTTTCCCTTGCCCATTTGGGCCTGTTGAAATAGGAAAAAAGCACAATCGCTTCCTAATTGCTGAGCGTAAGGGACTAGTTGTTCTTTTGTAAGAGGTAAATCAAATAAATCTCGTAAACCCATAAGAGTAAAGGCTGCATCAGCAGATCCTCCACCTAAACCTGCTCCCATGGGTATAATTTTGTGTAAATGTAGGTGTACAGGTGGAACGTGAAAATCCTTTGCTAAGGCATAGTAGGCTCTTAGGCATAAATTATTTTCTATTTTCCCAGAAATGGGTAAACCTGAAGAGGAGAATTCAACTTTTGGGTTTGGTGTGATTTCAAGTATATCTGTCCAGGGTACATGAAAGAAACAGGTTTCCAATTCATGAAAACCATCAGGTCTTTTGGCCACAATGTGAAGGCCTATATTGATTTTGGCATTGGGGAAAAGGACCATATTAATCTTCTAAAATATTACTGATCGGACTGAGTTTTAGGAAAAGCCCCAAAAAGAAAAGAATGAAGGCAAAATCAAAGAAAAATTTACTTTGATCTTGGTGTTCTTCCCAATAAATTTCTTTCACTTTGCTTGACTCCATTTGATTGATTTCGTCAAAAATGGCATTTAAGCTTTTTTGGTCAGTGGCTCGGTAAAATTTCCCTTTACTTTTCTCTGCGATAACACGCAATGTGCTTTCATCTACGGGATCAAGGGAAGGTTTTAGGCTACCTACGGCAATGGTATATACTTTGATACCAAAGGTTTTGGCTAGTTCAGTGGAAGTTAATGGATCAAGATTTCCAGCGGTATTGTTTCCATCGCTGATTAAAATACTGATTTTTTTAGGGTTAGGGGAGTCGCGTACTTGGTTGATGCACATGCCTAGGGCGTCGCCTAGAGCGGTCCCTTCCTCTTTAATGAGTTTGGAATCTAGTCCTAATAAGGCCTGTTGCAAATAAATAGAATCGTTGGTGATGGGACTTGCTAAATATGGAGCACCAGCAAAGGCAACTACAGCGATGAAATCATTTTTTCTTTGTTTGACAAAAGAAGTGGCTACTTGTTTGGCAATGACTAATCTAGAAGGACTAACATCACGATTTAACATGGAGGAAGAAATATCAATGGCTAGCGCCATGTCAATTCCATCGGGCTGAATTTTTCTTTTAGGGTTGATTTTATAGGGTCCAGCTAGTGCTACAATGATGCTTGTGAGGAGCATGATTTGAACAATATCGGGGATAAAACTGATGAAACGGATTAATCGATTTTGAATTAAGGGTTTGGTAAAGGATAGGGTGATTCTGGCTTGATTTTTTCTATTTAACAAATAACGGATTAGGAATATGATTAAAGGAAGGGGTAGAAGAAACAGAAAAACCTCATGTTCCCAATGGTAGGAAAAAAGGGAAACAAATTGCTGCCAAGAAAAGTATAACTGGTATTTCATGACTTTTTGATTTCCTGAGAAATGATTATTCTTTCTTCTTGATAAATGGAATTAGCTATTTCCACTAGCATGTTGACTGATTCCGTAGTTTTGCCAGAAAAGTTTCCACCATAAATGGCTGAATCTAATTCATGCAGGGCTTTGGCTAATTTTTTATTGGCTAAAGTATCCACCATTTCTTTAGTAGTAAAGGTGGTAAATGGTTTGGAGGTAAGGCTTTCGATGTATTTTTTCCAAAGCGAAAAGGCTCGTTCTAAATTTTGTAAACCTATTTGATTATTCTCGATGTTTCGCGTAAATCTTTGAAATGTTCGACGGAAGTCAGCATTTTTCCTCCATAACACATAGAGTTTAAACCACTTTTTTAAGCTAGTGCCTAAGAACCAATAGATTAATCCTGTTAAGATAAGCAGGCCTAGTCCCCAAATCACCACATTTTTCAGGTCGGTTTTTGGCTGTAAAGGAGCAATTGGGACATGTTGATAAAGGGAATCTACATTGATTTTTTCAGGATGAGGGATTAATCGTTTTAAAAATATATGGTCTTTAGCAGGGAAGATTTTGGTACAATCAGCCTCCTGCATTAGGTAAACTGGTATGGCTAAACTATGTTGATTTTCAATTCGAAAAAGTTGGAAGGTGTAAACTGCCGAATCAATACTGCCCGTGGCATCCGTCTTGGTTGGGAAATAGGTCCTTTCTACGGCCTGAAATGCACCAAAATTTTGATTTACGGAGGGAAAGAATATTTCTTGATTTTTACCATGCCGAACCGAAAGGCCATAGTGAATCTGCTGTCCGATTTTGACAGAGTCCTCCAAGAATTGGCCTTTGATTTGAATGGGTTTTTGTTGCATTATTTTCTAACGGTAAACAATTTTACTAGGGTTGGTACAAAATCCTCTCCTGCCCGAATACTGATGTAATCAGCTTGCCATTGTTTACATAATTTTTTGAGCTCTTCGGCCTTTTGGGTCCCTTGCTCTTTTTGTAGGTTTTTGAAAAATTTAGAACTGGTATTCACCCAGGTGGTTCTTTTTCTTTCCGGGTCAAAAATGGGTATTATGCCCAAAGAAGGAAGTTTTATTTCTTGCTTATCCAATACTTGAATCACTACTAAGTCGTGCATTTGAGACATAGCACGCAATAAGTCATAGTAATTCTCATCGATAAAATCAGAAAGCACAAAAATTAGACTTCGGCGTTTTAATACTTGTAAAGTAAAGCCTAAGGCTGCCTTTAAGTCAGTTCCTGAACTTTCGGGATCCATTTTAAAAAGCTCTGTAATAACTCGGTAAGCATGTTTTTTGCCAATGGCTGGGGGCATGAATTTCTCGTTTTTGTCGGAAAACCCACAAAAACCCAAATGACTAGCTTCCTGCATGGCTGAGAATGAAAGTACTCCAGCTACCTCTTTTAGCGTCTTGAGTTTGGATTGAGAATTTCTGCCTACTTGTTGGGATGCACTTACATCCAACAGAAAAAAAACGGTTTGTTCTTTTTCTTCTTTGAATAACTTGACAAAAGTACCATGGCCTTTGGCGGTGGTGTTCCAGTCGATATGACGTACATCATCGCCATAATGGTATTGACGTAGATCACTAAATTCCAATCCAGACCCTTTGAAAATGGACGAAAAATTCCCGTGCATTTGGGTATTTATCGCTTTTCTGATGCGAATTTCCAATTGAACAACATGGGAAAGAAAGGAATGAATGTCCGAATCCATGGAATGAATGAGGGCTTAGAATCGTGCTAAATTACCTATTTTTTGAGCAAGTCGAATGAAAAGCCACAAAAGCTTTCTAAATTAAGGGTAAATTTGAACCATGAGAAAAATTTATTTCCTACTATGTTTGGGATTCTTAGCATGCAGGGAATCATCCACATCCAAACTCATTGAAGAGGATAAATTAGCTGAGATATTAGTCGATATTCACATCGAGGAATCCAAGGTTTCCAATATGCACTTTGGTAGCATTGACTCATCTTTGTTGGCATACAATTACCAAGAAAAGCGTATTTTTAAAAAATATGGGGTGGATTCTTTACAGTTCGCGAGCAATTTTGATCGCTATGTGCAGGAGCCCAAGGATTTTTTGCGCTTGTATGATAAGGTAAACCGAATCATGGAAAACCGATTTAAAAAGTCTGAAAATTCCCACCGATGAGACTAGTAGGATTATGTTTTTTATGGTTAGTAAACTGTATGGCTATGGCGCAATCTCCTTTTATTCAAGGACATCGAGGTTTTAGGGGGCTTTACCCAGAAAATACTATTCCTGCATTTGAGCATGCTTTACAAGTGGGAGTTCAAGTATTGGAGATGGATGTATGCATTTCAGCAGATGGGCAAGTTGTAGTTTCACATGAACCATATATGAATTCATCATACAGCACCAAGCCTGATGGACAACCAGTTACTAAGGAAGAAGAAAAGAAATTCAATCTTTTCCAGATGAACTATGAACAAATTAGGCAGTTTGATACAGGAAAAAGAGGTAATGCTGCTTTCTCAGAGCAGCATGCTATGGCAGCACATAAACCATTGCTTTCTGAAGTGTTAGCCTTAGGCGAAGCATTTAGAAAAAAATACAAAAGGGATATATATTATAATATTGAAATTAAGTCGGTGGAAGCAGAATATGGGATTTCTCAACCAAAGACCGTTGAGGAATTTTCTGAGAAAGTTTGGGACGTCATTGCCCAGCAGGTAAAACCAGCGTTTATCATGTTACAAAGTTTTGATTTCAAAGTATTGAAATATTGGAATAGGGCTATGTTAGAAGGTAAATTCCCTAAGCAAATTCAGCTTTCAGCTTTAGTATCCAGAAAAAGTCCAGAGAATACCATCAAGGATTTGGGTTTCACCCCAGCAATTTATAGTCCCAATTACCAAGCTTTAAGTCCTGAGTTTGTAGTATATAGCCATAAAAATGGAATGAAAGTGGTGCCTTGGACGGCTAATGAATCTGAAGAGATTAGCCGTTTGGCGGAAATGGGTGTTGATGCTGTTATTACCGATTACCCCAACCGTGTTCCTCAATATTTAAAACCTGTGCATTGATGGCAAACGGAATTTCCTTATTCAATGAAACGCTTTTATGGTTCATGAAACGACGTATGTCGAGGATTGAGTCCATTTATACACGGCCTTTGGATTTGCAGGAAATTTGTTTGAAAGATTTGGTTCAAGCCGGCCGCCAAACTGAATGGGGAAAGGAATTTGGCTATGGTCAAATTTCGAATTATGCAGCATTTAAATCTCAGGTACCCATTTCTACCTATGAGGAAATTTTTCCTTACATCGATCGGGTGATGCAAGGAGAACAGCAAATTCTTTGGAATAGCCCTGTAAGTTGGTTTTCAAAATCATCAGGGACTACGAATGCACGAAGTAAGTTTATCCCTGTTTCCAAAGAGTCTTTGGAATCTTGTCACATGATGGGGGGCAAGGATATGATTACCTTATTGATTAATAATCGGCCAGAAACTAGGGTTTTTGAAGGGAAAGGCTTGTCTATTGGGGGTAGTTTATCCTATTGTCCTACTAATCCCAATGTCCTTGTTGGGGATGTATCGGCAGTTATCATGAAGAATTTGCCTGTTTGGGCTCAAATGATTCGTACTCCTTCTTTGGAAGTAGCCTTAATGGATGATTGGGATCAGAAGATAGAAAGGATGGCCTTGGAGACTTCCAAAGAAAATGTCACAAGTATTTTGGGGGTCCCTACGTGGACCTTGGTGTTGATAGAGAAAATTTTGGAAATCACAGGCAAAAAGTCCATACTGGATGTTTGGGAGAACTTTGAATTTATGATTCATGGAGCGGTTGCTTTTGGGCCTTATCGGGAACTCTTCCAAAAACAGGTTTTCCGTGATCAGGGGGTGGGTTTTCTGGAAATTTATAATGCATCGGAAGGATTTTTCGGCATACAGGATGATTTGACATTGCATGATGAATTATTGCTAATGCTTGATTATGGAATCTTTTATGAGTTTATACCCATCAATGATGAGGGGGAAGAGCAAGATACGATTGTTGATTTAAGCCAGGTTGAATTGGGTGTTAATTATGCTTTGGTGATTAGTACGAATGCTGGTTTGTGGCGATATAAAATTGGAGACACGGTTCGTTTCACGTCTTTAGACCCTTACAGGATTAAAATTTCAGGTAGAACAAAGCATTTTATCAATGCTTTTGGGGAGGAAGTTATCATGGAAAATGCTGAAATGGCTATATCTAAAGCCTGTTTGATGACAAATTCCATCATCAAAGAATATACGGCTGCACCAAATTACATGAATGGAGGCCAAAGGGGTAGTCACGAATGGATTATAGAATTTTCAAAAGCACCAAAAGAAATGCGTACCTTTGTGGAGGTATTGGATCAAACGCTACGCGAGGTTAATTCAGATTATGACGCTAAGCGGTCTTATGATTTAGTATTAGGCCCACCCATTGTTCATCAGGCTCCACAGGGAACTTTTTATGCTTGGATGCGTGAAAGAGGGAAGTTAGGAGGCCAGCACAAAGTCCCACGATTGAGTAATAATCGGGAGTTTTTGGAGGGAGTCAAAGCTCATTTTAAAGAATAAAAACATGTCATTAAAACTTACCATTGAGAACGGGATCAAAGACGCGATGCGTGCTAAAGATGCCGATAGATTACGTGCATTGCGTGCTATTAAATCACTTATCTTATTAGAAGAAACTTCAGGTTCGAATGCAGGAGAATTGTCCGCTGACACAGAAATGAAGATTTTGATGAAAGCTGCCAAACAGCGTAAGGATTCATTGGAAGTGTATGTAGCACAGAATCGTCCAGATTTAGCGGAGAAGGAGCAAGCTGAATTGAGTATTATTGAAGAGTTTTTGCCAAAGCAATTGAGCGAGTCTGAATTGACAGAAAAAATTCAAGCGATTATAGTTCAAGTAGGGGCTAGTAGCCCTGCAGATATGGGGAAAGTTATGGGAGTGGCAAGTAAGCAATTAGCAGGTTTAGCTGATGGCAAAGCCATTTCTACCAAAGTAGGAGAACTTTTAAAGAAATAAAGTGTCAGAAATAGCCAAGAAAGAGGAATTGGGAGCAATAAGAAAGCTCAGTTTGGACGAGTTGAAGCAATTAATGATTCAGCATGGGGATCCTGCGTTTCGGGCTAAACAAGTTCATGAGTGGATCTGGAAAAAATCTGCCCGTAGTTTTGATGCGATGGGCAATATTCCAAAGACGACTAGGGAGTGGTTGAATCAACATTTTTCTTTGCAATGCGTTCAAACAGATGATATGCAGGTAAGCTCGGATCGGACAATCAAATCCAGTTTTAAGTTGCATGACGGACATTTAGTTGAAGGAGTTTTAATCCCAACCAGAGAAAGAATGACGGCTTGTGTGTCATCACAGGTGGGATGTTCATTGACTTGTAGTTTTTGTGCTACGGGTTATATGGATCGGAAACGAAATTTAGAATCATTTGAAATTTACGATCAGGTAGTGTTGATTCGTGATCAGGCACAAGAAAAATATGGCATTCCCTTGACCAATATTGTATATATGGGAATGGGTGAACCATTGTTGAATTATGCCAATGTATTGAAATCAATTGAAGAAATTACTTCTCCTGATGGCTTGGGCATGTCACCTAAGCGGATTACGGTATCTACTGCCGGTATTGCTAAAATGATTAAGAAGTTGGGAGATGATCAGGTCAAATTTAATTTGGCACTTTCTCTTCATGCGGCTAATGATACCAAAAGAAATCAGATTATGCCGATCAATGAGACGAATACATTGGTGGCATTAGCGGAGGCATTGCGGTATTTTTATGATAAGACTGAGAATGAGATTACCTTGGAGTATATCATGTTCAATAAGTTTAACGATTCGGTGGAGGATGCAAAGGAGTTATGGGAGTTTGCTAGAAAGTTGCCATGTAAGATTAATATCATCGAGTATAACCCAATTGCCCAAGCTTCATTTGTGAATGCAGAAGCAGATGCATTAGCGAAGTTTACGGCATTTCTAGAAAGCAAAAAGATGATTGTCAATGTTCGTCGATCTAGAGGAAAGGACATTGATGCAGCTTGTGGACAATTGGCGGGAAAGAAAACAGCATAAATTTATTGGATGGAAGCGCAGAATAGGCTATTTCCTATATTTCTTAAATTGGAACAATTGGATGTTTTGGTTGTGGGAGGCGGGAATGTTGCTTTGGAAAAAGCATCGGCTATGTTACGAAATGCTCCTGATTCAAAGATAAGCATGGTGGCTCCATTTTTTAGAGAAGAGACATTGGCTTATTTAAAGGATTATCCACAGGTACAATTGATACACAGAGTCTTTGAGGAGCAGGATTTGGATGGTAGAGATTTGGTGATATGTACGACAGATCAATACGACTTACATGTAGAGATTCGTGAATTAGCTAAGCAAAGACATTTGTTATGCAATGTGGCTGATACTCCTGCATTATGTGATTTTTATTTGGGTTCAATCGTTCAAAAGGGGGATTTGAAAATTGCGATTTCTACCAATGGCAAGTCACCTACTTTAGCTAAGCGCATTCGAGCATTTTTAGAAGAAGTTATTCCAGATGATATTCAGACCTCTTTAGATTCTCTTGAGACATTGCGTAAGGAACTTAAGGGAGATTTTGCATCTAAGATTCAGGCGTTGAATGAATTAACGAAGGGCCTAATTTTCAAAAAATAATTGTGAGTATTTATCTTTAAAGATTTTTAAAGATTTGACAACTTTTTAAAAGTTGTCAAATCTAAGCACTCTTAAGACCAATCTATTTATAGGAATTTCTTTTCCAAAGGTAGTATCAAATTCTTTCGATTTTCTTGCTTGAACAATTTTATCAACTTATTGATATTCTGCCAAATAAGCTGATTTAAGTAGTGCATTTTGGTTAGGTTCGTTTTTAAATTCCTTTTCATGGCCTATGTAGAGCATTATTACACACAATTTTATTCTGGAGAATATTACCACCTGTATAATAGAGGAGTTGATAGGAAATCAATTTTCAAATCAAGATCTAACTATTCTTATTTCTTAAGACAATGGATTAAATATTTAGAGGGCTATGTAAATGTGATTGCTTTTAGTCTAAATGATAATCATTTTCATTTTTTAGTTCAAGTGAATCATTTTAGCGAAAGTGACCTGGATGGGAAATCTGTACATGAGCTGATTTCAAGTAGGCTAAAAAAGTTCTTTCAATCATATACTATGGCATTTAATAAACAACATGGTCGCGTAGGTACACTATTTCAAACTCCCTTTAAAAGAGCAATAGTTACCAAAATAGAGGACCTTTCTACGTTAATTGCCTATATACACTTGAATCCCCAGAAGCATGGTCTAATTGCAGATTTCCGGCAATGGGAATGGAGCTCTTATGGGAAGATTTTACAATTCAAGAAGAGTTTCGTTGAAAAAGAATTTGTATTGGAGTGGTTTGGAGGAAAAAAACAGTTTATTGATTTTCATGCAAGAGAATTTAAAGAAATTGATATTCTTTCATTGATAGATGAATAGTGCGTGTGTATTTATCATTTGATTATTAGCTTTAACAAATAGCTTTGACAATTAGATTTGACAACTTTTTAAAAGTTGTCAAATCTTAACCCTTAACCCTTAACCCTTGAACCCTTAACCCTTACCCCTAAACTTAATCTATCCCTAACCCCCCAATCATCCTCACCAAAAGAAATAAATCAATAAAAAGGGGGCTCATTTGAGCCCCCTTTTTATATAAGGTAATCAATATTATAAATATTGATTTGCATTGTTGGCATTCAAATCTTCAAAAGCGGATTTTAAACGTGCCACAAATGTGTCTTCACCTTTACGTAACCATACGCGTGGATCATAGAATTTCTTATTAGGAGCATCATCGCCAGATGGATTACCAATTTGACCCTGTAAGTAGGCTTCTTTCTCTTTGTAAAAATTAAGAATACCTTCCCAGAAAGCCCATTGTAAATCTGTATCAATGTTCATTTTGATGGCGCCATATGAAATAGCTTCACGGATTTCTTCACGTGAAGAACCTGAACCACCGTGGAAAACGAAGTTGATTGGCTTTTCTGCAGTTAATGCATATTTATTGCGAATGAAATCTTGAGAGTTCTTCAAGATAACTGGTTGTAACTTTACATTACCAGGCTTGTATACACCGTGAACATTTCCAAATGCTGCTGCAATCGTGAAACGATGAGAAATAGCATTTAATACTTCATAAGCATAAGCTACTTCTTCTGGTTGAGTATATAATTTGGAAGAATCAACATCTGAATTATCAACACCATCTTCCTCACCACCTGTTACACCTAATTCAATTTCAAGTGTCATACCAATCTTAGCCATACGGGTTAAGTATTTAGCACAGATTTCTAAGTTTTCTTCCAAAGGCTCTTCTGACAAGTCAATCATGTGCGAAGAGAACAAAGGTTGTCCAGTTTCAGCATAGAATTTTTCACCTGCATCCAATAGGCCATCTAACCAAGGAAGTAATTTTTTAGCGCAGTGGTCAGTATGAAGAATTACTTGCACACCATATACTTTAGCTAATTGGTGTACGTGATAAGCACCAGAGATTGCTCCAGCGATGGATGCTTCTTGGTTTCCATTAGGAAGAGATTTTCCAGCGTAAAATTGAGCACCGCCATTCGAGAATTGAATGATAACTGGAGAATTAACCGCTTTAGCAGCTTCTAATACACCATTTACAGTGTCAGTACCAGTAACGTTTACCGCAGGTAATGCAAATTGATGTTTTTTAGCAATTTCAAATAATTCCTGAACGGCATCTCCGTGCAAAACACCTTTTTGGTTAGTTAAACTTGACATAATGATTTTTTTTCTTGGGAAATAAATAAAAACTACCTGATTAACAGGTGAGTAGGGCACAAATTTAGTAAAAATGCACAAATTCTAAGGCCTAATTCCGAATAATACACAGACTCAGAGGATTAGCTAAAAAATATTTTTAATTGTGCTATTGGATGTGTTAATATTTTTCCTACCTTTGCACTCCCGTTCGACAAACGCAGTTTTTTATTCAGAAAGAGGTTGGCAGAACTTCTCGAATTTATTTAAAACATCAAAAATGCGTGTCGAAATGGTTTAAATTGAGGTAAGCTCGATTTTTGTGTTAGAACTGGTATTGATTAATGAATGTTGAATGCCCAACCCATTGATTGAATATTAAGCTACACAAGGTGTTTTTCGCTGTTATCCACAGCGCCTCCATCTTGTCGCTTTACGCCAATCTGCATTTTTTATTGATTCTTCGTCATTGTTCGCAATGATTTATGAATAAAAGTCTCACAACAAGCCATAGTTAGCCTTGTGAGCATAATTTTTTTAAACAAAATATTATATGTCTGGAATTATTGGTAAAAAAATCGGAATGACCAGCCTATACATGGAAGACGGTAGATCCGTTGCATGTACGCTGATTGAGGCCGGCCCTTGTGTTGTTACGCAAGTGAAAACTGTTGAGAACGAAGGCTACAATGCTGTTCAAATCGGTTTCGGTGAAAAGAAAGAGAAGCACACAACAAAATCTTTGTTGGGTCACTTTAAGAAAGCTAACACAACTCCAAAGAAAAAATTGGTAGAGTTTCGCACGTTCGAGCAGCCATTGAACTTAGGAGATGTATTAACAGTAGAAATGTTAGAAGTTGGAACCTTCATTGATGCGGTAGGAACTTCTAAGGGTAAAGGTTTTCAAGGTGTTGTAAAACGTCACGGATTTGGTGGTGTGGGTGGTCAAACTCACGGTCAGCATAACCGCGGTCGTCACCCAGGTTCTATTGGAGCTTGTTCATTCCCATCACGTGTATTCAAAGGCTTACGTATGGCTGGACGCACAGGAGGAAATCGTGTTAAGGTTCAAAACTTAGAGGTTTTGAGAATTTATCCAGACAAAAACCTTTTGGTGGTATCAGGATCAATTCCTGGAGCGAAGAACTCATACGTAATTATTGAAAATTAAAACCCATAAAGGCGCGAGCCTTTAACAATAGACATTCTGATTATGGAATTAGCAGTATATAACATAGCAGGTAAAGATACCGGAAAGAAAGTAACCCTTTCTGACGAGATCTTTGGCATTGTTCCAAACGAGCATGTGGTTTACTTGGATGTGAAGCAATATTTGGCGAACCAACGTCAAGGAACACACAAGGCGAAAGAGCGTGCAGAAGTTTCACGTTCAACGCGTAAGATTAAAAAACAAAAAGGTACAGGTGGTGCACGTGCTGGTTCGATGAAATCTCCTTTGATGAAAGGTGGTGGTCGTATCTTCGGTCCACGTCCACGTGATTACCATTTCAAATTAAACAAAAAGGTGAAGTCATTGGCTCGCCAGTCAGCTCTAGCTGCAAAAGCACAGAGTGGAGATATCGCAATTTTGGATTCAGTGGCGTTTGACACTCCAAAAACTAAAGCGTATTTGACTATGTTGAAAGCTTTCTCTTTAGATAATACAAAAACATTATTGATCACTCCAGAAGTTGACAAGAATGTAGTGTTGTCAGGACGTAACGTTCCAAAGGCAAAAGTTTCGACAGCATCTGATGTGAATACTTATGATTTAGTAAATGCTACTAAATTATTGATCACAGAAGCAGCGATCCAAAAAATTGAATCATCTTTTAGTAAATAATTTTCAGAACCTAGTTCTGTTATAAACGAAATATACCATGGGCATTATTAAACGTCCGGCCTTGACTGAAAAGTCGCAAGCCATGCAAGAAAAAGGCAAGTATGTATTTGTGGTTGAATTGACTGCAAACAAGATTGAGATTGCCAAGGAGGTTAAAAAAATGTACGGAGTAGAGGTATTGGATGTAAAAACCATGCGTCAAATTGGAAAGAAAAAATCCAAGAGCACTCGTACTAAGATTACTTCTGGACGGACTTCTACCATTAAGAAGGCAATCGTTACAGTAGGTACAGGAGAAGTGATTGACTTCTACCAAGGAATTTAATTAGAATGTATTAAGGGGGTTCATCCCGATAATTTGAACTAAAATAAATGGCAGCTATTAAAAAATTAAAACCAACAACTCCAGGCCAACGTCAGCGCATTGCGCCAACGTTTGAGGAGATTACTACGGACAAGCCGTATAAGCCCCTTTTGGAGCCTATCAAGCGTACAGGTGGTAGAAATGCAGATGGTCGTCGCTCGATGCGTTACATCGGAGGTGGTCACAAGCGTCGTTACCGTGTGATTGATTTTACTCGCTCTAAATTTGATGTATCGGCTACTGTTTTGACAGTAGAATACGATCCAAACCGTACTTCACGTATTGCTCTTGTTGAGTATACCGATGGAGAAAAGGCTTATATCTTAGCTCCGCAAGGAATTCAAGTAGGTCAAACAGTTATCTCTGGTGAGTCAGTGGCTCCCGAGATTGGAAATACATTGCCTTTGGCAAACATCCCATTGGGTACTTTGGTACACGCAATTGAGTTGCAACCAGGTCGTGGAGCTGAAATGGCTCGTTCGGCAGGTACTTACGCTCAGTTGTTAGCACGTGATGGTAAATACGCCACGCTTAAGTTACCTTCAGGTGAAATGCGTATGGTATTGGCTCGTTGCTTAGCAACAATCGGTACTGTTTCGAATGCAGATCACATGAACGTGAACTTAGGTAAAGCAGGTCGTCATCGTTGGTTAGGTCGCCGTCCACGTGTTCGTGGTGTGGTGATGAACCCAGTAGATCACCCGATGGGTGGTGGTGAGGGCCGCGCTTCAGGAGGTCACCCACGTTCTCGTACCGGTTTATTGGCTAAGGGTAAGAAAACTCGTAATCCAAAGAAACACACTAATCGTCTTATCATCAGTAGAAGAAAAAAATAGTAGATGGCACGTTCACTAAAAAAAGGTCCTTACATTGATTACCGCCTTGACAACAAGGTACAGGTGATGAACGAATCCGGCAAAAAGTCGGTGATCAAAACATGGTCAAGACGTTCAATGATTTCTCCAGATTTCGTAGGCCACACGTTTGCGGTTCACAACGGGAATAAATTTATTCCGGTTTATGTAACTGAAAACATGGTAGGTCATAAATTGGGTGAGTTCTCGCCGACCCGTAACTTCCGTGGTCACATAGCGAAAAAAGACAAGGGTAAAAAGTAAAGATATTGACCTACGGGTCTTATAATCAGAAATTGAAAAATGGAAGCTATTGCTAAATTAAGAAATGTTCCTACTTCGCCTCAAAAGATGCGTTTGGTAGCGGATATGGTACGCGGACAAAAAGTATCTAAGGCTTTAGGTATTTTAAAGTTTGAGCCTAAAGTGGGTGCTAAAGCAATTGAAAAATTGTTATTATCAGCAGTCTCTAACTGGCAGAACAAACATGAGGACGCTAAAATCGAAGAAGCTGATTTATACATCAAGACTATCTTCGTAGATGGAGGTTCATCTATCAAGCGTTTACGTCCTGCTCCTCAGGGAAGAGGTCACCGGATTTTGAAAAGATCCAATCACATCACTTTAGTAGTGGCTTCTTCGGCAGCACCTGCTTTAGAGGAAACAAATTCAGCTGAATAATTAACTATTAGATATAACAAGAAATGGGACAAAAAATTAACCCCGTTGGATTAAGATTAGGTATCGTAAGAGGTTGGGATTCTAACTGGTACGGTGGTAAGACTTTCGCGGATAAATTGGTTGAGGACGAGAAGATCAGAAAGTATGTGGCTGCTCGTATTCCAAAGGGATCTATCTCTAAAGTTATTATTGAACGTACTTTAAAGCGTATCACATTGACGATCAATACAGCTCGTGCTGGTGTCGTGATTGGTAAGCAAGGTGCCGAAGTAGATAAGGTAAAAGAGGAGTTGAAAAAGATCACTGGAAAAGACGTTCAAATCAACATTTTTGAAATTAAACGCCCAGAAATCGATGCTAAATTAATTGGTGAAGCTATTGCTCAACAATTACAAGCTCGTATCTCTTTCCGTCGTGCGATGAAACAAGCTATTGCTTCTGCGATGCGTGTAGGAGCTCAGGGTATTAAATTGAAATTATCAGGTCGTTTAGGTGGTGCTGAAATGGCACGTTCTGAAGGATACAAGGAGGGACGTATCCCATTGCACACATTGCGTGCTGATGTGGATTATGCCATCTCTGAAGCATTAACTGTTTACGGTAAAATCGGTATCAAAGTATGGGTATTCCGTGGAGAGGTTTTTGGAAAGCGTGATTTATCTCCAAACGCAAACATGGGCTTGCAATCTACTTCGGCAGATTCTCGTCCTGGTGATCGTGGCCCACGTGGTCGTGACGATGACCGTCGCGGAGGAGGACGTTCTCGTCGTCCAGAAGGAGCAGATCAAGGTGGTGATCGCAATAAACCAGGTGCTGGTGGTGCAAACCGTGGCCGTGGAGGAAAGCGCTAAGCATCCATAATAATTTTGTATTAGATATTAGACTTATAAGAAGATGTTACAACCAAAAAGAACGAAATTTCGTAAGCAGCAAAAAGGTCGCGTAAGAGGGGTTGCTACCCGTGGCCACGAAATTGATTTTGGATCATTCGCTATTAAATCTTTGGAGCCAGGTCGTATTACAGCTCGTCAAATTGAGGCAGCTCGTATTTCGGTAACTCGTGCCATGAAACGTGAAGGTCAAGTTTGGATTCGTATTTTCCCTGACAAACCTATTACTAAGAAGCCTGCAGAGGTTCGTATGGGTAAAGGAAAGGGAGCTCCTGAGTATTGGGTAGCCAACGTTCGTCCAGGTACTATTTTGTTCGAATCAGCAGGTGTTCCTTTAGCCCTAGCGCAAGAAGCTTTGCGTTTAGCCGCTCAGAAATTACCGATGCGTACAAAATTTGTAGTACGTAGAGATTATTCAGAATAGAGTTTTAGACCCCCGGTTTAAAATTTAAATAGCATCGTTATGAAAAACGCAGAAATAAACAAATTAGGAGTAGCGGAATTGACACAGCAAATTGCTGTAGAGCAGGAGAACTTATCTCGCTTGAAATTGGCTCATGCCATTTCACCGATTGAGAACCCAATGCGTATTCGTGAAACTCGTAAATTGATTGCCCGCTTAGAGACAGCTTTATCGGCGCAAGCAAAAGCTTAATTAATTATTAATTTTTAATAGACCATTTCGGAATTGCTAATGGTCAATTGTTTAACAAGTCCAACAACCATGGAAGAAAGAAACCTAAGAAAAGTAAGGATTGGGAAAGTGGTTAGTGATAAGATGGATAAATCAATCACTATTACAGTAGACCGTAAGGTTAAGCACCCCTTGTACGGAAAGTTCGTACAGAAGACCACTAAATTGATGGCTCATGATGAGAATAATGAGTGCGGAATTGGTGATACAGTGAAAGTGATGGAAACCCGTCCTCTTTCTAAAAATAAGCGTTGGAGATTAGTAGAAGTAATCGCAAAAGCGAAATAATTCTATCTCTTGTTATTCAAAATTTAAAATTTAAAGATCAAAGATAATGTTACAGCAAGAATCAAGATTGGGTGTAGCGGATAATTCTGGAGCGAAAGAAGTTTTAGTGATTCGCGTTTTGGGAGGTACTGGAAAAAGATATGCTTCTGTAGGCGATAAAATTGTAGTTTCAGTTAAGTCGGCTCTTTCCTCTTCAAGCATGAAGAAAGGAACAGTTTCAAGAGCAGTAGTTGTTCGTACGAAAAAAGAAATTCGTCGCAAAGATGGTACGTATATTCGTTTTGAAGATAACGCGGCCGTTTTATTAAATGCCAACGATGAGCCAAGAGGAACTCGTATTTTTGGACCTGTGGCACGTGAATTACGTGAGGCTGGTTTTATGAAGATTGTTTCTTTAGCCCCAGAAGTTTTATAAATAGATAGATATATTGGTTATCCAATAGAAAAAATCATACCATGGAAAATAATACAAGCAAGCAAACAAAATTGCACGTAAAAAAAGGAGATACTGTGATGGTGATTGCAGGTAATGCCAAAGGTAAAACTGGCGTTATCAAGCAAGTGATCGTTGAGAAATCTCGTGCAATTGTAGAAGGAGCTAATTTGCAAACGAAGCACGTTAAGCCTTCAGCAAGCAATCCTCAAGGAGGTATTGAAAAGCGTGAGGGTTCAATCCACATCTCTAACTTGATGGTGGTTGAAAACGGAAAGCCTGTACGTACTGGTCGTAAAGTAAACGAGCAAGGTAAGTTACAGCGCTACTCTAAAGTAACAGGAAAATTTATTGCATAAATAGAATTTAACGCGTGGGTCGGAAATCCACAACATATACAAAAATGGCAGTACCTAGATTAAAAAAACGTTTTGTAGAAGAGGTTGTACCTAGCTTGAAAGAAAAGTTTCAGTACAAGTCTGTGATGCAAGTACCTAAGATTACTAAAATCGTAATCAACAAAGGTGTAGGAGCCGCTGTAGCGGACAAAAAGCTAGTAGATGTAGCTGTAGAAGAAATCACTCAGATTGCTGGTCAAAAGGCAGTTGCAACTATTTCTAAGAAGGCAATCTCTAACTTTAAATTGCGTGAAAACATGCCAATTGGTGTGAAAGTAACTTTGCGTGGAGATCGTATGTATGAGTTTTTAGATCGTTTAACAACGGTTTCTTTAGCTCGTGTACGTGACTTTAAAGGAATCTCAGAAAAGGGATTTGACGGTCGTGGAAATTATACATTAGGGGTTAAGGAGCAAATCATCTTCCCTGAAATTTCTATCGATAAAGTAGCTAAAATCTCCGGTATGGACATCACATTTGTGACTACAGCCAACACGGATGAAGAAGCTTACGCTTTATTAGCTGCCGTAGGAATGCCTTTTTCCAATATTAAAAAATAATTAGCCACCGGCTACTAACACATTTAAAATTTTTACATCATGGCTAAAGAGTCAGTAAAAGCTAGAGAAAGAAAACGCGAAGCAGCGGTTGCTAAATATGCAGTGAAAAGAGCAGCATTGAAAGCAGCTGGTGATTACCTTGGATTGGATAAGTTACCTAAAAATGCTTCTCCAGTACGTCTTCATAACCGTTGTAAGTTGACTGGTCGTCCACGTGGTTATATGCGTAAATTCGGCATTAGCCGTGTTACTTTCCGCGAAATGGCATCCAATGGTTTGATTCCAGGAGTGACCAAATCAAGCTGGTAATATAAAATTTGATTAATTAAATTCATTTTTGTAATTTTGCAGGCCTTTTTAATGGCTTGCGGCAAATTTAAAAACAATGACAGATCCTATAGCAGACTATTTAACCCGATTGAGAAATGCCTTGAAGGCACGCCATAGGGTAGTTGAAATTCCTGCTTCCAACATTAAAAAGGAAATCACGAAGGTGCTTTTTGATAAGGGGTATATTTCAAATTATAAATTTGATGATACTACAGTTCAAGGAACCATCAAGATTGCTTTGAAATATAACGCAGTAACTAAGCAACCTGCAATCATTAATTTGACTCGTATTTCTAAGCCAGGTTTACGTAAGTACAACGGAGCTGAAGAGTTACCACGCGTATTGAACGGTTTGGGTATCGCTATCTTGTCTACTTCGAAGGGAGTAATTACTGACAAAGAAGCGCGTACGCTACACGTAGGTGGTGAGGTACTTTGCTACGTATATTAATAATTAATTGTTTAACGCTGAAAGGAGCTAAGCTCGAAATCTAAGCAAAAACTACATTTTCATGTCAAGAATAGGAAATAAAATTATCAACCTACCTGCTGGTGTAACAGTAGATGTTAACACAGGTAATTTGGTAACAGTGAAAGGCCCTAAAGGAACTTTATCACAACAAGTAGACCAAGATATCATCATCGAAATCGAAGGAAACGTGTTGACAGTAAAGCGTCCAACAGAGCAGAAACGTCACAAGGCTATGCACGGTCTTTATCGTTCATTGATCAACAACATGGTTGTTGGTGTAAGTGAAGGTTTCGTGAAGAATTTAGAAATCATTGGTGTGGGTTACAAAGCAGCAAATCAAGGTAATATCTTGGAATTGAGCTTAGGTTACTCTCACGCTATTTTTATGGCTATACCTGCAGAAATCAAAATCACTACGGCGATGGAGAAAGGTAAAAACCCAATGGTGAACTTAGAAGGTATCGACAAGCAATTGATCGGTCAAGTGGCAGCTAAAATCAAATCACTTCGTCCAGTTGAGCCTTACAAAGGTAAAGGTGTACGTTTTGTGGGTGAGCAAGTTCGTCGCAAGGCAGGTAAAGCAGGTGGTAAGAAATAAATAGAAAGCGTGGGCCGGAAATCCACACAAACAAGTTAAATCAATATGGCAACAACAAAAGATTTACGTAGACTTCGCATCAAACGTGCGATACGTGCGAAAATAAAAGGAACAGCTGAACGTCCTCGTTTAACTGTTTTCCGTTCCAACACAGCGATGTACGCTCAGTTGGTGGATGATTTGAGTGGAAAGACTATCATGTCTGCTACCTCATACAAGAAAGGTAAAGTGAACAACAATGTAGAGGCTGCCAAATTAGTAGGAACAGCTATCGCAGATAAAGCCAAAGCTGCTGGAATCACTAAAGTGGTTTTTGATCGTAACGGTTATTTGTATCACGGAAGAATTAAATCATTAGCTGAAGGCGCTCGCGAGGGTGGCTTACAATTTTAATAAAAGATATGTCGCATTTACAAGCAAAACCAATTAAGGTTAATGAGGGTGAGTTGAAGGAGAAAGTAGTAGCCATCAACCGTGTTGCCAAAGTGGTAAAAGGGGGTCGTCGTTTTAGTTTTTCTGCTATCGTCGTAGTAGGTGATGGTCACGGAATCGTAGGTTTCGGATTAGGAAAAGCAAACGAAGTAACTGATGCTATCACAAAAGGTATCGAAGACGCTAAGAAAAATTTGTTCCAAATTCCTTTGTTGAAGAACACTGTTCCTCACGAGCAATTAGGTAAGTTCTCTGGTGGTTTCGTACTAGTTAAGCCAGCTGCTCCAGGTACAGGATTGATCGCCGGTGGTGCGATGCGTGCTGTGTTAGAATCAGCAGGTGTTCACGACGTATTAGCGAAATCTAAAGGTTCTTCGAATCCTCACAACGTAGTTAAAGCAACAATTGATGCTTTAGTGAAAATGAGAGCTCCACACACCGTGGCTTTCCAAAGAGGAATTTCTGTAGCTAAAGTATTTAATGGATAATCGAGTGCCTTCGTGCCTCTAAAATAGAACATACGATGTCTAAAGTTAAAATTACCCAAGTAAAAAGTGCTATCAAGCGTCCTGAAGTTCAGAAACGTACGATCCAAGCACTAGGATTAGGTAAGATCCGTAAAAGTGTTGAAGTAGAATTGAATCCAGCTATCGCAGGTATGATTCGTGCAGTCAATCACTTAATTGTAGTAGAGAATATATAATTTAATTGCGAGTTGCCCCTAGGGGTAGCGTTAAGCCCAATACACATGAAATTATCTTCATTAAAGCCAGCAGAAGGCTCGGTAAAAACAAGAAAAAGAGTAGGTCGTGGTCAAGGTTCAGGTCTTGGTGGAACTTCCGCTCGTGGTCACAAAGGAGCTCAGTCTCGTTCAGGTTATTCACGTAAGCGTGGATTTGAAGGAGGTCAGATGCCGATTCAACGTCGTGTACCTAAGTTCGGTTTCAAAAACATCAATCGCGTAGAATACAAAGCAATCAATTTAGATACCTTACAAGCTTTAGCTGATGCTACAGGTTTGAAGCAGATCAATTTTGAGACACTTTACAGCCACGGATTAGTATCTAAGTCTGACTTAGTGAAAATCTTAAGCCGTGGAAGTGTTACTTCTGCTTTAGAAGTTACAGTTAAAGGTTTTTCTGGTGCTGCTAAAGCTGCTATTGAAGCAGCAGGTGGTCAAGCTATTGTTGGTTAATCCTCTATTCTAAACGAATGAACAAGCTAATAACAACGTTTAAGCATATCTTCGCGATTGAGGAATTAAGAGGTCGTATTTTCAATACGTTACTTTTTATCGCCTTTTTCCGTCTGGGTTCTTATATCGTTCTACCAGGTGTAGATGCGACTAAATTAACACAAGCCGGTGATGGTGGTCTCTTTGGTTTGTTGAACATGTTTTCGGGTGGTGCTTTAAGTAATGCTTCGGTATTTGCTTTAGGTATTATGCCTTACATTTCAGCATCTATCGCTATTCAGTTGTTGACCATTGCTCTTCCTTACTTCCAAAAGATGCAAAAGGATGGAGAATCTGGTCGTAAAAAACTAAACCAAATCACGCGTATCTTAACCATCTTCGTTACAGCAGCGCAAGGATTTACCTATTTACAAGTTACTATTCCAGCAGAAGCTATCTTGGTTGACCCTTGGTTCTTCCGTCTTTATGGAGTAGCTATCTTAATTGGTGGAACCATGCTTTGTATGTGGTTAGGTGAAAAAATTACCGATAAAGGTATTGGAAATGGTATTTCAATGTTGATTATGATTGGTATCGTTTCTCGTTTTCCTGCTTCCTTGTTACAAGAGGCCGGTTCACGTGGTATGGCCGGTGCTTTATTATTCATCATTGAAGTCATTGCTTTATTCTTTGTCGTGATGGGTGCTGTGATGGTTACTCAAGCGGTTCGTCGAATTCCAGTTCAATATGCTAAGCAAGTTGTTGGAAGCAAGATGTCTGTAGGTGGAGAACGTCAATACATTCCATTGAAGTTGAATGCATCGGGTGTAATGCCCATCATTTTTGCTCAAGCATTGATGTTTATTCCAGGTTTAGTAGCTCAATCTTTTGCAGAGAAAAGCGAATTTGCTCAGTCTGTAGCACAAGCATTTGGTGATTTCACCACATGGCAATACAATGCCTTGTTTGCTTTATTGATTGTAGTATTTACCTTTTTTTACACAGCGATTTCTATTAACCCGACTCAAATTTCGGATGACATGAAACGTGGTGGCGGTTTTGTTCCAGGTGTTAAGCCGGGTGAAGAAACTTCTAATTTTATTGCTAGCATTTTAGATCGCATTACTTTGCCAGGTGCATTGATGTTGTCTATCATCGCTATTTTACCTGCCATTGCCAATTTATTTGGTGTAACTAGAGGTTTCGCTTCGTTTTTTGGAGGGACTTCCCTATTGATTTTGGTAGGAGTAGTTTTAGATACATTGCAACAAATTGAAAGTTATTTGTTGATGCGTAAATATGAAGGTTTGATGCAATCAGGACGTGTGAAAGGACGTTCGGAAATGATTAGCAGATAAGATGATTTATTTAAAGACACCCCAAGAATTAGCTATCATTCAAGCGAATGGTGAAATTTTAGGGAAATGTCACGCTGAAGTTGCCAAAGCCATTCAACCTGGTGTAACAACCTTAGCTTTAGATAAAATTGCCTACCAGTTTATAAAGGATCATGAGGCTCATCCTTCCTTTTTAAATTATCAAGTAGGTGATAAAAAATATGCTTATTCGCTTTGCATCTCAGTAAACGATGTGGTAGTTCATGGATTACCTGGAAGTTTAGAACTGAAAGAAGGAGATATTATCTCCATTGACGCAGGTGTTTACAAACATGGTTTTCATGCCGACAGCGCTTATACCTATGCCATAGGTCAAGTAGGAGAGGATGTTGAAAATTTATTGACAAGGACAAAAGAGTCTTTGTACCAAGGAATTAAGCAAGCAGTAGCTGGAAAACGTATCGGCGATATAGGTTCCGCTGTGCAGACTTATACCGAAGGATTTGGTTACGGAGTAGTTCGGGAATTAGTAGGACATGGAGTAGGTAAAAATCTACATGAAAGTCCAGAAGTTCCCAATTATGGTCGCAGAGGAGATGGACCTAAATTAAAGGAAGGAATGGTTATTGCCATCGAACCTATGGTTAATTTAGGAAAACGTCAAATCACCGTAGATAAGGATGGCTGGACTATTCGGACGGTAGATCGTAAAGCATCTGCTCATTTTGAACATACCGTAGCAGTAGGAAAAAATGAAGCTTTACAGCTGACTACCTTTAGTTACATTGAAGAAGTATTAAAAACATCAACAGTATTGTTGAATATTTAACATAAAATTATGGCCAAACAATCCTCGATCGAAGTAGACGGCATCATATTGGAAGCCCTTTCGAACGCGATGTTTCGGGTGGAATTAGAGAATACGCATCAAGTAATTGCGCATATCTCAGGTAAGATGCGCATGAATTACATCAAGATTTTACCTGGTGATAAAGTGAAGTTAGAAATGTCTCCTTATGATTTGAGTAAGGCAAGAATAGTTTATCGTTATAAATAATAAGGTTTGACCCATAAATTAAACAAATATGAAAGTTAAAGCATCGATCAAAAAGCGTAGTGCAGAATGCAAAGTCATTCGTCGTCACGGAAAGCTTTATGTCATCAACAAGAAGAATCCTAAGTTCAAGCAACGTCAAGGATAATTCGAAAGTATTAAATGATTAATAACAACAATTAATTACCTATATGGCTCGTATTGCAGGGGTTGATATTCCCGACAAAAAAAGAGGAGAAATTGCGTTGACTTATATCTTCGGTATTGGTCGTAGCACTGCTCAAAAGATTTTGACGAAAGCAGAAATTTCGTTTGACAAGAAGGCTGGTGAGTGGAATGATACGGAAGCTAGCGCTATCCGTGCTATTATTGCTGCCGAATTCAAAACGGAGGGACAGCTTAAGTCTGAGGTTCAATTGAACATCAAGCGTTTGATGGATATTGGATGCTACCGTGGTTTGCGTCACCGTAAAGGACTTCCTGTACGTGGCCAAAGAACTAAGAACAATTCTCGTACGAGAAAAGGTCGTAGAAAGACAGTTGCTAACAAGAAGAAAGTAACTAAATAATAACAGGGGATAATTCCTCGACACAATTTTTATTGATTTTATCCAATGGCACAAGCAAAAAGAAAAGATAAAGCGAAGAAAAGAGTGGTGGTAGTTGAGTCAGTAGGCCAAGTACACATCAAAGCTTCCTTTAACAACATCATTATTTCAATTACCAATTCAGCAGGACAGGTAATTTCTTGGGCGTCTGCAGGAAAGATGGGTTTCCGTGGATCTAAGAAAAACACTCCTTACGCAGCTCAGATGGCAGCATCTAACTGTGCAGCAGTAGCTGTTGAAGCGGGAATGAAAAAAGCAGAGGTTTTTGTAAAAGGACCAGGAGCTGGACGTGAGTCAGCTATCCGTACTATCCAAAACTCAGGTATCGAAGTTTCCTTAATTAAGGATATCACTCCAATGCCTCACAATGGATGTCGTCCTCCAAAACGTCGTCGCGTTTAATTTTATTCATGTTGGGTAATTAGTAATTATTTTCTCCAACATCATTTATTCACTTAATTAATTACTTCATTGCCCATAAGAGGGGCATTGACTTTTAAAAAAAATGGCAAGATACACTGGTCCAAAATCCAAAATTGCACGTCGTTTCGGCGAAGCAATCTTAGGTCCGAGTAAAGCATTAGCTCGTAAAAATTATGCTCCTGGTATGCATGGTAAAGGGAAACGTTCAAAAGTTTCTGAATATGCCATCCAATTAAAGGAAAAACAAAAGGTAAAATATACCTATGGTATTTTAGAACGTCAGTTCGAAAATTTGTTTCACAAAGCCGCTGTTAAAGAAGGTATTACAGGTGAGAACTTGTTAAAAATGTGTGAAGCAAGATTGGACAACACAGTATATCGTTTAGGAATTGCTCCTACTCGTCGTGCTGCTCGTCAATTGGTTATCCACAAACATATCATTGTGGATGGTGATGTAGTAAATGTGCCCTCTTACTCATTACGCCCAGGCCAATTGGTAGGTGTACGTGAAAAATCTAAATCTCTTGAGGTTGTTTCTGATTCGCTTGCGAGCCGTTCACCAAAGCGTTTCAACTGGTTAGAGTGGGATGGAGTGGAATTAGTTGGTAAATTTACCGCTTATCCAGAAAGAGATCAGATCCCTGAAAACTTTAATGAGCAGGCTATTGTCGAATTGTATTCGAAGTAATAATCTGGTTAATAATACAATTTTAAAGAGTATCAATAACGTTTTTTCAAGATCATTTTAAGCTACGAAATATGTCAATATTAGCATTCCAAATGCCCGAGAAAGTTGTGATGGAGAAAGCCGATGACTTCCACGGGACATTTGAGTTCAAGCCACTCGAAAAAGGCTACGGTGTTACCATTGGTAACGCACTTCGTAGAATTTTACTTTCCTCTTTGGAAGGTTATGCGATTACAAGCGTTAAGATTTCTGGTGTTTTACACGAGTTTTCAGCAATTGAAGGTGTTCATGAAGATGTTTCTGAAATCATCCTTAACTTGAAGAAGATCCGTCTTAAGAAGGCGCAAGAGATTTTGGAAAATAAAGTAAGTATCAAAGTGAAAGGTCAAACAGCCTTTACAGCTGGAGATATTGCTAAGTTTACGCCTTATTTTACTGTTTTAAATCCTGATTTAGTGATTTGCAACCTAGATTCTTCGAAAGAACTAGAAGTTGAGTTAATCATCGAAAAAGGTCGTGGATATGTTCCTGCTGATGAGCCTCGTGCTAATGAATTAGCTTTTGGTCACATCGCCATCGATGCCATCTACACTCCTATTAAAAATGTTAAATTTAGCATTGAAAATACACGTGTAGAGCAAAAAACTGACTACGAAAAATTAGTGTTAGATATTGAAACAGATGGTTCTATCCATCCAGAAGATGCATTGAAAGGTGCTGCTTATATCTTAATCCAACACTTCATGTTATTCTCTG
Organism: Aquirufa aurantiipilula; assembly: GCF_019923745.1. Classification (GTDB taxonomy): domain Bacteria; phylum Bacteroidota; class Bacteroidia; order Cytophagales; family Spirosomataceae; genus Aquirufa; species Aquirufa aurantiipilula. The sequence continues at coordinate 2,684 of NZ_JAANOG010000005.1, read as the reverse complement.
ATCAGACAATGACTTTCGAAACGCCAAAAGCAGAGGAAGACAATGTAGTAGATGAGGAGATGTTACACATGCGTAAATTGTTGAAGACTTCTTTAGCCGATCTAGATTTATCTGTACGTGCTTACAACTGCCTTAAATCAGCTGATGTTCGTACACTAGGAGAATTAGTGAAATTAGAGATTTCTGATATGATGAAGTTCCGTAACTTTGGTAAAAAGTCATTAACTGAGCTAGAACAACTAGTAGAAGAAAAAGGCTTAACCTTTGGAATGGATGTTGCGAAATATCGTTTAGACGAAGATTAATTAATCAATTTTTAAATAAGTAATAGGTGGTGGTCATGTAAAACCCACTAACCGCAGTCCGAAAGGGCTTTTAACTTACGAATTAACACAATGAGACACGGAAAAAAATTCAATCACTTAGGAAGAACAGCTTCCCACAGAGCAGCCTTATTATCTAATATGGCATCCTCTTTAATTCTACACAAGCGTATCGAAACAACTGTTGCGAAAGCAAAAGAATTGCGTAAATATGTTGAGCCTTTAATTACTAAGTCTAAGACTGATAGCACGAACAATCGTCGTGTTGTATTTTCTTACCTTCAAAACAAAGATTCAGTTAAAGAATTGTTTGGAATCGTTTCTGAAAAGGTTGCTGCACGTCCAGGTGGTTATACTCGTATTATCAAATTAGGAAATCGTCTTGGTGACAACGCTGAAATTTGTTTCATCGAACTTGTAGATTTCAACGAAACTATGTTAGCTGCTTCTGCTGAAAAAGCTGGTAAAACTCGTAGAAGTCGCCGTTCTGGTGCAAAGAAAGAAGGCGCTGAAGCTGCTGCTCCTGTAGCAGAAGCTCCATCAGCTGAGGTTGTTGAGGAAGTAGCTGTCGCTGAAGAAGTAGCAGAGGCTCCAGCAGCTGAAGTAGTTGAAGAAGTAGCTGCGGCTGAAGAGCCTGCTGCTGAAGAATCAACAGAAGAGCCTAAAGAAGAAAAAGGAGAAGATGCATAATTCATTTCTCTTTTAATTTTGAAGGGCTTTAACTTTAATTAGTTGAAGCCCTTTTTTTAGATAAAATATTATTCAAACATAGATACATTATGAAAATTACAGAATCGACTCCGGCGGTTTTATTGTTGCAAGATGGTACCCTATTTCACGGGAAAGCATTAGGCAAAATAGGCACACACGGTGGTGAGATTTGTTTCAATACAGGTATGACGGGTTATCAGGAAATTTATACTGATCCTTCTTACGCTGGTCAAGTAATTATCAATACTACTGCACATATTGGTAATTATGGTGTAATGGATGCGGAAGAAGCAGAATCCAAGCAAGTTCAGATTGCCGGAATGGTATGTAATGAATTTTCAAGTGTAAATTCTCGATTTACGGCTACTGGTTCTTTACAAGATTATCTAGAGAATGCGGGAATTGTAGGTATTTCAGGAATTGATACGCGTGCATTAGTTCGACATATTCGTACCAAAGGGGTTATGAACTGCCTAATCTCTTCCGAAATCTTTGATCTTCCTACTTTACAACAAGAGTTAGCTAAAGTTCCTGATATGGAAGGACTAGAGCTTTCTTCCCAAGTTTGTACCCAAGAAACATATTTCTTAGGGGATGCAAATGCTGATTTTAAGGTAGCAGTGCTAGACTTGGGCGTGAAAAAAAGTATTTTAAGTAATCTAACAGATCGTGGATGCTATTTAAAAGTGTTTCCCGCCAAAACTTCTTTTGACGAGATTGCTGCTTGGCAGCCAGATGGCTACTTTGTATCTAATGGCCCCGGCGATCCAGCCGTAATGCCTTATGCCGTAGAAACTGTTAGTCAATTTTTGGCAAGCGATAAGCCCGTTTTTGGAATTTGCTTAGGTCACCAAATATTAGCCCAAGTTTGTGGTTTATCGACCTATAAAATGCACAATGGACATCGTGGTTTAAATCATCCAGTGAAGAATTTGGAAACTGGTTTATCTGAGATTACATCTCAAAACCATGGTTTTGCAGTGCGCATGGAAGAACTTTCAGCTAGTTCACAGGCAACGTTGACTCACATTAATTTAAATGACCAGACTGTAGAAGGATTACGTGTCAATGGGAAAAAAGCATTCTCAGTACAACATCACCCTGAAGCTAGTCCTGGCCCACATGATTCTCGATATTTATTCGATCAATTTATTGACTTGATGAAATAGAAAATAAAAAAGGCAACTTCACAGTTGCCTTTTTTATTAACCTTGTCTCGTCCTGAAATAAGTTGACACCTAATCGACTTATTATGAAAAAAGATCCACGTACTTATCAGAAGCGCAGTCAGCGTGATTATAGTTTAGCTTTTAAGTTGCAGGTTGTGCAGCAAGTAGAAAAAGGCGAGCTAACCTACAAAAATGCTCAGTCTTTTTATGGTATCCAGGGAAGAAGTACTGTGTTGGTTTGGTTAAGGAAACATGGTACCTTAGACTGGTCATTACCCAAACAATACACTTTGGAAAATAACAGTGAACTTACTCCTGAACAGCGGATCAAGCAGCTTGAGACCGCTTTGAAAGAAGAACAAGACCGAAATCTTATTTATAAGACTATGTTTGATATTCTTCAAAAAGAACACGGTATTCAGTTGCCAAAAAAGTCTTTACCCAAGCAATCCAACGGCTCAAAGCCAAAGGAGAAGTAAGT
>NZ_JAANOG010000048.1 GCF_019923745.1 Aquirufa aurantiipilula | reverse complement strand
TAATACCATCCGTGGTTAAATTAGCCACTCCACTCGTAAAATCACCAGCTTGATTCAATATATTACTTGCTCCCGATCCTAAACCTGTCACCGTTCCTCCCAAGGAATTCGTCACCGTTACATTGTTTGTTGAGGCATTAAATCCTGTTACTGTATTTCCATAAGCATCTTGGGCTGTCAAGGTATTCGTTCCTGTGAATGCTGTGCCATTGGTTTGAGGACTCGTTAAGCTTACTGCCAATTTATTGAAGGCTGCTGCACTTACTGCTACGCTCAATCGATCTGCTCCGGCGGCTGATATTGCTCCATCTGTTACTGCCACTAAAGCTGTTTCCACATTGTACA
>NZ_JAANOG010000047.1 GCF_019923745.1 Aquirufa aurantiipilula | reverse complement strand
TATGGAGCCGATAGGACGGGTGTTCACCTCTTCCCATCTCGAACAGAGAAGTTAAGCCCCGCACCGCTGATGATACTGGGATCAAACCCGGGAAAGTAAGTAAGCTCCAAGTTATTATTATCAAGCCGGCTAGTCTTCTAGTGGGCTTTTTTTTATATTAGGGATTAGTTGTTAGTTATTAGGGAAATATAGAATGAAGAATGTAGAATTGAGAATGAATCTATTTGTCAATGCCTGAAATAGGTTGACCGTTTAAAAGTAAAATTTTAAACTTAAAATCTATTAATTATGGCCAACAAAAAGTTGTATCTTCAAAGTGTGTCACAAAGACGTCTTCGTCATTTTAGTG